>QHBJ01000043.1 GCA_003243975.1 Candidatus Meridianibacter frigidus
ACCACGGCCTGGGACGCGATCCATTCCCGTCAACCGGGCAGCCCGCCTGTTCGGGTCCAGCGGGCAAACTCGTCCTGTAGGCGGCACATTTAACTTCAGTTTTGGAACGGTAAGGATTCGTAAAGGAGTACTTGTGCACTTTAGCATATCAAGGGCAGGCCAGATTAAGCGTGTGGTCAATTTTCGTTTCCATAAGCTTCAATTTGATCGCGTCCCAAGCCACGGTGGCCGCTTTCTATCCTAGAGAAGCGGCCTTTTCATACACCACGCCCGGGGACACGATCCGGCGTTCCCAAGGGTTTTGCTTTCCATGTCGCGGATGCGCGCCCCAAGAGCGATATGCGTAGCAGCTTACTCGTCTCCGAAAAGGAAAGTCTGTTGCGCCTCCGCAGCGAGTTCGGTGGGCTGGCGAAGTTTTTCGCGAACGGCTTTCAAGTCGGTCCACACATCGCGCTTGACACCGATCATACTATTTCCCGTCTGCCGCAGTACGTAGGCGGGATGAAATGTAGCCATCAGGGCGCTTCCATTTGGTCCGGCAAACCATGTTCCGCGCTGTTTAGTTATCGTGAACTGCGGCCCCAAGAACGATTTGGCGGCGGGGGCACCCAGCGCAAGGATCACTTTCGGGGCGATAATCTCGATTTGCTCGTCGAGAAAGGGACGGCAGTTAGTCATCTCGGAGGGATCCGGCGCGCGGTTGCGCAGCTTATCCCCTTCGACGAGCGTAGGGCGGCATTTGACCGTATTGCAAATGTACACATCCTCGCGCGGAAGATTGATGGCGGCAAGCATTTGATCGAGCAATTGTCCGGCGCGGCCGACAAAGGGGCGCCCCAGAAGGTCTTCTGTCTCTCCCGGACCTTCGCCCACGACCATCAGGCGAGCGCACGGGTCGCCCTCCCCATACACGTTGTTGCTGCGTGTGTAACCGATTCGGCACTTGCGGCAGGCGGCCGCGACCGTAGCGGCTCGCTCTAGGGCGCGCGTTCGGGCCGCGCGCTCGCTTAGACTCATGAAACGGCTTCCAGGAGTACGGCTTTGCCGTAGCAGAGCACGCGCGTTCCCTCTTCAGTTTCGCTGGTTTGGAATTGAAGGCCGATCACACCATTTGCCCCCATCGACGCTGCGTGGCGCCGCAGCGCGAAAAGGGATTCCTCGCGTGCTTTCTCCGCCTCGGTCAGATACTCGATCGGGGCTAAGCCGATGAAAGCCCCGATGCTTCGGAAGGTCGCTTTAAGCGCGTCGCGCGGGCGCGTCGCCTGGCCGCGCGCGTAGCCGAAGGTTGTTACAATGCGATAACCATCGACGTGCTCGAGCGTCACTACCGATTCAATTGGAATCATCGGGCTAGGAGCCGGCGCGCCAAGAGTGCAGAGCCGACCAAGGCGCCCGCGTATAGAACGTAACGAGCCGCTAAAGCTGCGCTCAAGCTGTAGTACCACATCAAGCCGTAATGCTTGACCCAATATTTCCGGCGCGATTCGCGCTTGTACCGCTCCACGTTCTTGCCACCCGAACTGCCCTGCCCAGCGTGGGTTGCCTCTGCCGAAGGAACGTACCAGACCTCATAGCCGGCTTCGGCAACGCGTTTGGCAAGATCCACCTCTTCGTGATACATGAAGAATCGCTCGTCGAAGAGGCCGACTCGCTCCAGAACATTGCGCCGAATCATCAGCGCGGCTCCAATCACCAGGTCCACGCGCCGCGGCGAATGATAATCCCACTCGCGCAAAGAGGCACCGTTGGCGTATCGCCGCAAAGGCGGCCACTCGCCCCACGCGCTGGAACGTAAGAAAGCGCCGCTCCAGGAATCGAACTCTCCGCACGACCCCGCCAGCGAACCATCCTCTTCATAGATTTTGGGACCCGCGATGGCGCAACGCGGGCGTTGCTGCATGAACGACACGAGCTCTTGCAACGCACCATCCCGAACGCTCGCATCGGGATTCAGCAGGAAGATAAACGGGGCCGTGCCGGCTGGAACCGCGCGGTTCACGCCAGCTCCGAAGCCCAAGTTTGCGCCATTTTCGACGATGGTGATGCGTTCGCCGAAACGTTCGCGCAATAAAGGGAGACTGCCATCGGTTGAGCCGTTATCCGAGACGACGATGTGAACGAAGCCGAGCTCGTGGGCAACTTCACCTAGAGCCAAGAGGGAATCGATTGCCGCCGGCGTTCGCGTTCGGTCGTTCCAATTGACGATGATGACATCAACGGTGGCCACGTTAGCTGACGCTCGGCAAGCGGCGGCTCTGGAGATACGGCCAAGTGAATGTGTCCAGGTCGCCATCCAGCACGGCCTGCGTGTTGCCGGTTTCAACGTTGGTGCGATGATCCTTGACCAGATTGTAGGGGTTGAGCACATACGAACGGATCTGCGAACCCCACTCGTTGGCTTTTCGGTCGCCCCGGAGTTCGCTGAGTTTGTTTTCGCGCTCTTGCATCTGACGTTGCAGCAGTTTGGCGCGGAGAATATTCATGGCCACCTCGCGATTCTGAATTTGCGATCGCTCTTGCTGACAAGCCACGATGATGTTGGTAGGCAGGTGGATGATGCGAATAGCCGATTCCGTTTTGTTGACGTACTGGCCGCCCGCGCCACCCGATTTGAACGTCTCTATTCGTAGATCTTCGGGGTTGATCTCAACGTCAACGGACTCGCCGGCCTCCACCTCCGGAATAACATCAACGCTGGCAAACGAGGTGTGGCGGCGATGCGCCGCATCGAACGGCGAGATCCGTACCAACCGGTGAACGCCCCGCTCGCTTTCCAAAAGCCCATATGCATTCTTCCCACGCACGAAGAAGGTGATCGACTTCAGTCCGGCTTCTTCCGCTGGCGACTCGTCGGCGATTTGTGTGCTAAAGCCCTTGGATTCCGCCCAGCGCAGATACATGCGCGCAAGCATTTGCGTCCAGTCGGCCGCATCCACTCCGCCCGCGCCTGCGAAAATGCTTACGATCGCGTTGTGATCGTCGAACTCGCCTTCAAAGGTGGCGGCAATTTCCAGCAGATCTATCTCGCACGTGGCGCGAGCGATGTTGGCATCGATTTCCGCGTCGGCACCCGGCTCGTCCGAGAGCAGCCGCGATATTTCTTCGGCATCGCTCAGCGCGCGCTGCGCCGAATCTATTTTGGCAACGTCTTCGCGCACGCCGGCGAGCGATTTCATTACTTCTTGAGCCGCTTGCGGATCGCTCCAGAAGTCCTCGCTACGCGATTTGCGCTCCAGCTCGGCTAGCTGCCGCGCCTTGCCGGCGTAGTCAAAGACGCTCCTTGAGCGCACCGAGACGCTCGGAGAGCCGGCTGATGGAGGTTTGCTGCGAGTCGCTCATGTCAGCGGCGTCCTTTGTAGCTGGGAGGGCGGACCCCTTTCCAGGCCGTGCCGTGTCGTGAACGGCCTGCAAGCGACATAAAAAGGGAACTATGAGCAACGTCTTTACCCAATTGAGCGCCCGCAGGGACCTCAGCTTCCGTCCCGCATCCAGCGAAACGGGCGTCGCCACAAGCGGCAACAACCACGGTTTCACCCCCGTGTCCGGCCGCGTGGATCAGATTTCCGTCTATCCCTCGCCGTTATTCATGCAACCCGCAGGCAGCTCAGGTGCGAATTGGCTCCCGGGCGGCTTCGGTGGAAATCTGCAGCAGCCGATGGGAATGATCGCAAACTTAATCTCGCAGTTATATTCGATGATCGCGCAATGGGTACAGTACTTCGGTCAGCCGCCTTCCTCGCCAAGCGAGGCCTTCTACCGCGACGCCGGCGCTAGCTCCAGCGGCGACCCGCATCAGGCCTTCAATGGCACGCGAGCCGACGGCGCGACGCAGAACACCGACTTCGAGAGCATGGTCGGGCACCAGGCTTTGGTGGACAGCGATTTATTCTGCGGCGGGTACAAGATTTCGACGAACATCACTGCGCCGAAAGCGAAAGGCGTGACGCTGAATCAATACGCCACGCTCTCCTCAAACTTCGGCCGGTCGCAGATTTCGATGGACAACACCGGCGCCTTGAAGATACTGGAAGACGGGTGCGCCGTGTCGATCAACAACGGGCAAACTCTGGACATCGGCAACGGCCAGACCATCTCAAAGAATGCCGACGCTTCCGCCACGCTCATCAACATCGACGGTCAAGGCGGCACAATTCGAACAACTTTGGTTGCGCACGAGGGAGGCTTGAACGTTTCCGCGAGCGCGCACAAGTGGACATCGGCGGCGACATCTTGAACAACGGGATCGCGCAGCCGCCAATTATCACTACCCCCGAACCGCTGCAGTTTCCGACCCAGCCGAATGGATGGCTGCACGGCTTCTAGATACAAAGAGCCCGGCATTCCGCCGGGCTCTTCACGCTACGGCGGAGCCGTGGCACTTCTTATATTTCTTGCCGGAACCGCACGGGCACGGGGCATTACGCCCGACCTTCTCTTCCGCACGCTGCGCGGGTTTTTGTTGCTCGCCACCGTCTCCCAAGTTGGTCGAAACGGGGCCGCGCGCTTTCCCGGGAAGCGGCCCTAAGAGCTGCTCGGCTTGATATTCGTCGATGCGCGCGGGCTGCGCGGCGATCGCTCCGGTTGGAATCGATTCGAACGGCGGCATCGGCGCGACGCCGTTCGTTCCGTCGCTTCCCGGTTGGCCGTGCTCGATCACGACGCGGAAGACGCCTTTGATCGCTTCGTCCGCGATGTTGTTCTTCAGGTCTTCGAAGATTTCGTACGCTTCCTTTTCGTATTCGACGCGCGGGTCTTTTTGACCCCAGCCGCGCAAGCCGATGCCCTGCTTGAGGCTGTCCATCGTGTAGAGGTGGTCGATCCAAAGGCGGTCGACGATCTGCAGCATCGTGCCCCGTTCGAGCATCCGCAGACCCTCGTGTAAGCCCGCCGCGTCGAGCTGCGGATAGCGGGCGACCATGCGTTCTTCTTTTTCGGTGTACATCTGATCGGCTTCGCGCGCGAGCAGATCGATCATCTCATCCTTGGCCAGCGGCTCGAGCTGCGAGACATCGACCCGGTGCGAGATGCCGCGCAGCGCCGTCTCCATGTCGTCGAGCACTTGGCGCCGGTCCCACTCGTGCGGATGCACGTTCTCGGGGCAGTTGCTGTCGACGGCTTGGCGCGCTTTCCACTTGACGATCTCCGTGATCGACGGCCGAAGGTCGTGGCCTTCGAGCACGCGCCGGCGCTCGCTGTACACGACCGTGCGCTGTTTGTTCATCACGTCATCGTACTCGAGGACGTGCTTGCGCGCTTCGTAGTTATGCGCTTCGACTTTCTTCTGCGCGCGCTCGATGCTCGCGGTCAGGATGCCGGCTTCGATCGGCGTGTCGTCGTCGATCTTGAACCGCTCCATGATGCCTAGGATGCGCTCGCCGCCGAAGATGCGCATCAGCTCGTCGTCGAGACCGACATAAAAACGCGACGAGCCGGGGTCGCCCTGGCGCCCGGAACGGCCGCGCAGCTGATTGTCGATGCGGCGCGATTCGTGGCGCTC
>QHBJ01000002.1 GCA_003243975.1 Candidatus Meridianibacter frigidus
CCACGGCCTGGGACGCGATCTTCACACGGGGCACTAGTCGAAATTCACACCTGCATGTGCTTTAGTGGTAGTTTCTGATTTCGCGACCTGGGCGTTAGCGCAGACCATGATCTGCTTGCTCGGTATCGTGGCGTTGGTTTCGGTATCGCGCGATGATTCCGTTGATGTTCGGCGTGCTCATGTTGGAAAGCGTAAGCAGAAAGCTAGCAAAGTACCTCATGCCGCTTGTCCATACCAACCCCGCCGCGTCTTTCGGAACCCCGCACTCCGCGCTTTATTAGTCGTTTGTCTAGCGCTTTCGTTGTGGAACCAAGACAATCTTCGGGCGGGCAAACAGTAGAGCAGCATTCGAAATATGCTAGGAGGCGGCTGAGGAAAGAGTGCGCACGCGCAGAGGGCCGCGCCAATCGGGCAGATCGAACTCCAAGCAGGGTACCAAAATCGGGTTCATTGAGGCACTCGTCGCGTAGGCGGCGGGGCCGAAGCATCCTCCGCTAAACTCGCGATTAGCGACGCCATGCGCCCAAAAATCAGCGCATGAAACGGCGAGACAGCATACCAATACAGAAACCCGAATAGGCCATGCGGTTCAAAGAAAGCCGTTTGTGTGAGATTGGTTTTGCCTCCGTCGACCGGCTGTGCATCGAATTCAAGCCACGCTTTTCCGGGCAGCTTCATTTCCGCGCGGAGGCGCAAAAGGCGCCCGGGTTCGTACGCATCGACGCGCCAGAAATCCACCGCATCGCCCAGGCGAATATCAGTTGCGCTGCGCCGTCCGCGCCGCAAGCCGATGCCGCCCAAAGCCCAATCGAGCAGCCCGCGCAGTTGCCATAACGCGTTACCGTAGAGCCAGCCGCGTTTTCCGCCGAGTTGCGTGAAGACCGTCGCAACGGCTTGCGGCGTAGCATTGACGATGCGCTCGCGCCGGTCGATCAACATGCCTTCGCGCACGCCCGAGAATTCCGGCGGAAGCGTACGAACGTCGAATGCATCGAACCAGGTCGTTTCGGGACCGACCGTACGGTAGCGATCGAGCGCGCGCGAGACTGCCGTATCGAAACCGACCGGTACGATTTGCGAAAAATCCACCCTTGCGGCATTATTGCGCACGACGACCTCATTGTGAAGGCCGAGAATAAGCGGCTGCGCCAGGCGTGCGGGAATCGGTGTGACCAAATGCACCCAGTACGACGAAAGCCGCGGCGTGAAGAACGGCACCACGATGATCCTCCGCTTTAGGCATCGCAAATGCGCGTAACGCATCATCATCTCGTAGTACGTTACAATATCCGCCCCGCCGATTTCGTACACTTGCGAAACCGCAGCCGGCCGATCCAGTGCCGCCGCGAGATAGCTGATGACATCACGCACCGCAATCGGCTGCGACCGTGTCGTTACCCATTTCGGAGCGATCATTACCGGCAAACGTTCGGCTAAGTAGCGCAGCATTTCGAACGAGATACTGCCGCTGCCGATGATCATTGCTGCCCGAAATTCTAGAACTGGCGGGCCGTTTTCGCGCAAAAACTCGCCTACCTCGTGGCGACTGCTCAGATGAGGGGAAAGTTTTTCATCGTCCGCGCCGAGACCGCCGAGATAAATAACCCGTTGCACGCCGCATTGATTTGCGACGCGGCCGAAGAGCGCGGCCGCTTGGCGGTCGCGTTCCGCAAATGCATGCGCGCCGGTCATGGAGTGCACGAGGTAGTACGCGGCCTGGATATCGGCGCAGGCGGCGCGCAAACTCTGCACGTCGAAGACGTCTCCCTCGATTATTTCAACGCTCTCGAAGCGGCCAATCAGACGCCGCGGGTCGCGCGCAAGGCATCGCACCCGATGGCCGTCCGCCAGCAAGCGCGGGACAAGCCGTCCGCCAATGTAGCCGGTGGCGCCAGTCACGAGAATGTTCATTAAATGCCCTACTTTATACCCGCTGCGGCGGCCCGATTACCCAGTTAGCATGACGGCGTAACGGACAGTGTTGCTTGCAATCCTCGCAATCTGCACGCTGGCGATCAGCCACGAGGACTACTTTGCGCGCCACCCGGCGCTGCGGACAGTCGAACATGCGCATGACAGATGCTGTTGCAGGTGGGTCTTATGCGCAAGCGATCACAAAGAAACTGCGAGCAATCTAGCGCAAGGCTGCGCATGTTTGGTGCTATCTTTGGGTATGTAGCGATTCAGAATATCTATTTTCTAGAGGGACGGTTTCCTTATGGCTACCAAGAAATCGCGTACGGTCGATGCGCTTAAACCTTTTCGTTCCGATCCGACCGGCCAGGAGCTGACGACCAATCAAGGCGTCCCGATCGCCGATGATCAAAACTCGCTCCGCGCGGGCGAACGTGGCCCGTCCCTCCTTGAAGACTTCATCGTGCGTGAAAAGATCACGCATTTCGATCATGAGCGTATTCCCGAACGCGTTGTCCATGCGCGCGGCGAGGGCGCCCACGGCTATTTTGAAGTCTACAAACCCATGTCGAAGTATACGCGCGCTGCATTCTTGCAAGATCCAGCGGTGCGCACGCCCGTCTTTGTGCGTTTCTCGACGGTAGGCGGATCGCGCGGCTCGGCGGATACGGTGCGCGACGTGCGCGGCTTTGCCGTTAAATTCTACACGACTGAAGGCAACTATGATTTGGTCGGCAACAACATGCCGGTCTTCTTTATTCAGGACGCCATGAAATTTCCCGATTTCGTGCATGCGGTCAAACCCGAACCGCATAACGAGATCCCGCAAGCTTCATCGGCGCACGATACTTTTTGGGATTTCGTCTCTTTGACGACGGAGGCGACCCACATGGTGATGTGGCTCATGTCCGATCGCGCCATACCGCGTTCGCTACGAATGATGGAAGGCTTCGGCGTCCATACATTTCGCCTGGTGAATGCTGCCGGCAAAGGCACGTTTGTGAAATTCCATTGGAAGCCATTGCTCGGCATTCATTCGCTTGCGTGGGACGAAGCGCAGAAAATCGCAGGCAAGGACGCCGATTTTCACCGGCGCGATTTGTGGGAAGCAATCGAGAGCGGCAGCTTTCCGGAATGGGAGCTCGCCGTGCAGCTCTTTTCCGAACAACAAGCCGACACGTTCGACTTCGATATTCTAGACCCGACGAAACTGATTCCCGAAGAGCTGGTTCCGGTGCAACGCATCGGCCGCATGGTGCTTGATCGCAATCCCGACGATTTCTTTGCAGAAACCGAGCAAGTCGCGTTTTGCGCAGCGCACGTGGTACCGGGGATCGATTTTACGAACGATCCGCTTTTGCAAGGCCGCATTTTTTCGTACCTCGATACGCAACTCTCGCGTTTGGGCGGCCCGAACTTTCACGAACTGCCGATCAACCGGCCGCGCTGCGCGTTCAATAACAATCAGCGCGACGGCATGCACCGCCAACCCATCGGTGCTGTGCCCGTTTCGTACGAACCGAATTCGATCAACGGTAACTGGCCGGTGGAGGTAAAGAACGGCTTTCAGAGCTATCTCGAGACGGTTGCGGGCCCCAAGCGTCGCGTACGCGCCGAATCGTTCAAAGAGCACTTCGCGCAGGCCGCGCTGTTCTTCAACAGCCAAACGGAGATCGAGCAAGAACATACCATCAAAGCGTTTTCATTCGAGCTCTCAAAGGTCTCGCGACCCGAAATCCGCGAGCGGATGGTGGATGTGCTCGCGAAAGTTGATGCGACGCTAGCCGCGCGGGTGGCAGACAATTTGGGCCTGAAAGCGGGGCGTGCTAAAGCGCCGCCGAAGTTGAATTCCAAAATCAGTACTTCCAAAGCGCTTAGCATGCTCAAGCAAGAACCGGGCCTGGTCGCAACGCGCAAGATTGCCGTGCTTGCAGCGGACGGCGTGGACGTGGTCGCGCTGAATGCGATGCGTTCGTCTTTGGGCGCGCAGGGCGTGCAACTCAAGGTCCTGGCTGCAAAGCTCGGCTCGCTAAAAGGCACAGACGGCAGCGCGGTGCCGGTGGACCATTCGATTCTCACCATGCCATCAGTCCTCTTTGATGGGCTGTACGTTCCAGGCGGCGCGAAAAATATTGCGGCGCTTAGCGCTTCGGCAGATGCGATTCACTTTGTACAAGAGACATTCAAGCATTGCAAACCGATCGCGGCTTCGGATGAGGGAATGCAATTACTCGAACGCTCGCACGTTCCGTCGACAAATGATGAAGCGGCCGGCGTTGTCACGGGCGATAACGGCCGAAAAGGGCTACCGAAAGTATTCCTAAACGCAATTTCGCGCCATCGTTTCTGGGAGCGCGAAAAGGTGGATGCCGTCCCGGCATAAAGCGTGCCGATGTTTGGTCTGCCGGGCCTCGGCCGGGGTCGAGTTTCCATAGATTCAAACGAAAACTCCATTTTGTCGTTCATCGGAGCCTCAACGCTTTTCAAAACTTCGGCAGAAGCCGCACGAATCGGTGCCCGAGCGGAATGGTCGCCAATTGGGCCGTCAAATGAAATCAATTTCAACGAAAATGCGGGATAGAAAACCCGCAAACCATTCCGGGATGCGGGTTTTCAAGAGTCTATCGTGCCTATCGGTGGAGTCTGTCCTTATTTGGCCGGCCTTATAAAAGATGCTGCACGCTCTAGAGTACTCGATTCTGGCCGCTGTTCAGGGGAGTATACGGTGCACACCGGTGCTACCAAATGTATCCAAGCGACAGCACATTTATGCGGCAAATTCATCCTGTTTTTGCGAACCAGGATCGTGTCCCGCGGCGTGGGA
>QHBJ01000028.1 GCA_003243975.1 Candidatus Meridianibacter frigidus
TGGTAGCGCCAACGGGAATCGAACCCGTCTTTTCGCCTTGAAAGGGCGATGTCCTAACCGATAGACGATGGCGCCGCGTTCAGACAAGTTTGGGCCTGGCAGGATTCGAACCTGCGCGCAACCAGTTATGAGCCGGCCGCTCTACCGCTGAGCTACAGGCCCCAGCGCTGCAAAAACGCATTTCGCCCAGCATAGCGCGCGGCCTTCGTCCACTGCGCCGCGGACGGAGCTCGTTTACTGCGTGCAGAATCGGTTCATCGGATCTTAGAATGGGGTTGCCGTGGATTCCGTTACCGTCATCCTCTTGTTCACCGACATTCAAGGCAGCACGACGCGCTGGGAGCAAGACCGCAATGCGATGGCAGAAGCAGTTCGCCGCCACGATGAATTGCTGAATGCAGTATTTACCGCATCTCGCGGACGCGTCTTTAAAACGATGGGCGATGCGTTTTGCGTCGCATTCTCCACAGCGTCCGATGCAGTCGTAGCAGCCCGAGAAGCCCAGCGCGCTTTGGCGGCACATGATTGGAGCGATGTGGGCGGTCTAGATATTCGTGTGGCGATCCATGCCGGCTCGGTCGAATCGCGCGACGGCGACTATTTCGGTCCTGCTCTTAATAAGGTTGCGCGTCTGCTCGGAATCGGCCATGGCGGGCAGGTGCTGCTTTCGAATGCCATCGCGGACTTGGTTTCCGGGGAGTTGTCAGACGAGCTGCAACTCGATTACTTAGGCCGGCACCGGCTCAAAGATTTGGAAGGGCTCGAGCACGTCTATCAGTTGCGCGCCCCAGAATTGCGCGCAGATTTTCCACCTCTACGGTCGCTTGAAGAATTTCCGAACAATCTTCCACTACAGCTGACAAGCTTCATCGGCCGAGAAAACGAGCTTGCTCGACTTCGTGAAACCGCCGAAAAACAGCGGCTCCTGTCCCTCGTCGGTACGGGCGGCGTGGGCAAGACACGGATGGCGCTGCAGCTGGCAAACGAATCCCTTTCTCATTACCCAGATGGCGTCTGGCTCGTAGATTTGTCGTTGACCACCGACCCTGACGCGGTCGCATCTGAGACGGCGTCCACCCTGTCGGTGCGCCCGAGCGCAAACCAGAAGGCAACCGATGCAATCGCTACGGCGATCCGCGGCAAGAGCATGCTTTTGATCTTTGATGGTTGCGAACAGGTCGTGCATGCTACGGCCGAGCTCGTCAATTGGATCTTGCGCTCGTGCCCAGAAGCGCGCGTCCTGGTCACGTCGCGTCAAGCGCTCGGTATTGCCGGGGAAAGCGTTCACGACGTCGGAACGCTCGACACTCCGCCGGCGGAGGCCACTTCTTCCGACGAAGTTCGCACATACAGCGCAGTTCAGTTGCTCGTAGAACGCTCGAAAGCGGCATCGAACCGGTTTGCATTGACCGATGAGAACGCCGCGGCAGTCGCGCACATCTGCCGCCGGTTGGACGGCATTCCGCTCGCGCTGGAACTGGCCGCTCCAAAAATGGTCGTGCTAAGCCCACGTCAGCTCTCCGCCAAGCTGGACGAACTCTTTCGTATGATCGCTGGAACTAGCCCAGAGCGTTCGCCGCGGCAACAGACGCTTCGCGCGCTCATCGATTGGAGCTTCGATCTTCTTGACGAACAGGAACGGGCGGTTTTTCGACGCCTGGCTGTTTTCGCGGGCGGCTGGGTTCTGACGGCCGCGCAACACGTATGCGAGGACCAGCAGATCGATGCTTGGCAGGTGCTCGAGCTGTTGTCATCATTGGTTTCCAAATCGCTCGTAGTTGCCGAACTCGATGGCGACGAGCAGCGTTATCGTCTGCTAAACTCCATTCGTGAGTATTGCCGCGAGCGCTTGGCACAGGCTGATGAAGAAACGATAACATCCTCAAAATTCGCGCTTTTTTATGCGGCGTTCATACGCGAGCTTCGTCCGACGGTAGAAGCGATGGAGGACGTGCGGTGGAAGCAGGCAGTGGCCCCCGAGATTGACAATCTTCGGGGCGCGCTTGAGTGGACGGTTTTCCGAGGACATGATCCCGATGTGGGAATCAGGTTGCTTGCCGAGTTGGAGTGGCCGGAACTTGTCACGACGCCTCAGGAAGCGATCCGTTGGTTTAATGCCGCCGCGAGGCACTTAGAAACGCTATCCGACGATCTTACAAAAGCGCGCTTTCTGCGTCACTACGTGCGCCTCGAGTGGCTTGTAGGCCGCCCGACGGCACAACGCGAGAAGACTGCTGCAGGGTCCGTGGATGTCGCTCGCGCCTCGGGTGACCCAAACGAGATCTCGCTGGCGCTGGCGAACTTGGCCACCTGCTACCGCGACGGCGGCAGACTTGACGAGGCGGAGCCCTTGTACGCGGAAGCCTATCAGAATCCCGAAGCGCTTTCCGCGATCACGCTCAACACGGTCTTGCGCAATTGGGCCGTTACGGACGTGCAGCGCGGCGAAATGGATCTCGCACGCGATCGTTTTACGACGGTGGCTCAGCTCGAAAGGCCCGGCAGTGAAGCACACGCGAGTGCGCTGCTCAATCTCGGCGAGCTCGAGTTCGCCGCTGGAAATATTGCGGCAGCGCGCCAGGCCGCGGCCCAAGCCAAGGAAACATTTGCGCGCCTAAATGCCGCCCCAGTGGCCTTGGTCGTTTGCAACCTTGCTGCGTACGCGCTTGCGGCTGGCGATCTCGAGGAAGCGCGCATCTTGTTGCGCGAAGCACTTCAGCTGCTCGGGCGGTCCGGCGCGCGTTGGGTGATAACCGCCCTGGAGCACCACGCGACCCTCGCCGGACTGCATGGGGAGCACGAAACCGCCGCCATCCTCGTCGGTTTTACGGACGCTGATTATGCGCTTAGCGGAAACGCGCGCCAAACAACGGAGCGGCATGGGTACGAGCGTTTGATGCGACTTCTCACTCAAGCGTACGATCCAGAAGATCTCGCGCGCCGCATGAGCGTTGGTGCCCGGCTGACTGGCGAGCAGGCGCTCGCATATGCGGCGGCAATAAGTGAACCTACGCCGGACAAGCCGGCTGCAAGAACCGCCAAATAGGGAGTATTACATGGCCAGTAACAAGGATGAAGCCGTGCGCATTCTCGATACTCACGAGCGCGCGATCGACGATCTTCATCGCAACCTCGCCGCTACGCCTGGGGTCGACAAGGCGCGTCTGCAACAAGCCGCCGACAAATATAAGGCCGCACACAAGCAGTTCCGCGACGATGCCCTAGGATTTATGAACTAGAAATTATGTCTCGCGCAAACTTTCCTCAATCGCGGTCCCGACCGGAACCCCGAGTCCGCCGCATGGATTCCACCCTGCGCACGCTTGATATTTCCCATTGGTACCGCTGGTGACGCCGCGAAATAATTTGCCACTCGTATTTTGATACAAGAACGGCACGAAGAAGCCGACCGGTGCGCCGAGCTGTTGATTGATCCGCGCCGTGAGGGCGGCCCAGAGCGGCGCAACTGAACTCGTACCGCCCATCGCAAGTTCGCATCCATCCAGAAAGACGCGGTGCCCGGGTTGCACCTGAGCGGCGACATCGGGCACGCCGCGACCGGCTGCGGCATTGCACGCGGCGGCAATTGATTTTGCGGCCATTTGCCAAGGCGGAGGTTCGAAATGACTGCTGAACCCGCCGCCGGTCTGTTCCCATGCCACTTCGTCCTCGCCGCTGAGGACCGTCCCTCCGCAAGAATGCGCGAATGGGCTCGATGCCGGCGCGACAACGTGCGGGTTGCCGTCGTAGTCGAG
The DNA here is from genome assembly GCA_003243975.1 of Candidatus Meridianibacter frigidus. Lineage (GTDB taxonomy): Bacteria > Vulcanimicrobiota > Vulcanimicrobiia > Vulcanimicrobiales > Vulcanimicrobiaceae > Meridianibacter > Meridianibacter frigidus. Next base: position 3,756 of record QHBJ01000028.1, read on the forward strand.
CTCGGCCCCGTGGTCGCCAGAAGAACACAAGACTGTCACCCCCAGTAGCGCCGCAACAGTGAAGAGCTCGTTGAGGAGCTCGAGTGCCACGGGCGTCCAGAGATGCTCGGGCCACCCGTAGCTGATTGAGAGTACCGAGGGCCGTAGCTCTTCATCGAAGGTTGCCGTGCGAATGGCGTCCAGAAAGCCACGCTCGTCGTCGGGGGCTTCGTACACGACGATACGCGCGCCGGATGCAAGCGAGCCGATAATTTGCGCATCGAGCGCCGCCTCCAGATCCTTCGTCGTTTCGATCTCGTGCGCAACAGCCGCATTGTCGACCCGCTTCACCAATGGCAGCGCCGCATCAACGCCTTGCGACTCCATGCATCGTTGGAAATCCGCGGCTTTGAACTCGCCCCGGAACTGCAGGATGCCGACGGTTTGATTCGATCCATCGCCATCCGGAAACCCGTAGCGGGCCACGATTTCGCGCGCCGAGAGCGGCGTCATGTGCCGTTGAAGCGATCCGAGCTTTTTCGACCGCGGCCATTGATGAAAGCCAAAAACCCCTCGCAAAATTGCGGCAATCTCCGGAGGGACGTGCAGCGCCTTCGACCGATGTCGAAAATGCCGCCCACTGGCATCGGCAAAAATCGCGACCGTTGCGCCGAACGCTTGTACCAACTTATCGATCGGACCACTCATAACGACGGATCTCCAATGCGATTGGACGATCGCAATGTTGAAGCGGGCGCAATAGCGCCGCAGAAGTTCAACGTCCGCCGGATCCGCCGCCGTTTGCTTCGCAAGTTCTTCACGGCTGACATACGTCCGTCGCAGCGGTGGCGTGGCGCCGAGCCGTCGCGCTTGCGCTATATCCAAATCACCGCCTCGCTTCGGGCGCAGCCATGCAGTGAGCCAGACGTCCGCATCCGACGTCATCTCGGCGGCAAAGGTACTATCGGGCCAAACGTTCCGGTGCGTGCCCGCGATGGGCACGTGCTCTTCAGGGCACTTAATCAAACGCGGCTTAGCGCCGCGAATGCATCTCGGCCCGGATAGCGCGCGGCTTCTCCCAGTTCTTCCTCGATTGCCATCAGACGATTATATTTTTCGATGCGGTCGCTGCGCGAAAGCGATCCGGTTTTGATTTGTCCCGCACCCGTTGCCACGGCAAGATCGGCGATGGTGGTATCGCCGGTTTCACCGGATCGATGTGAAAGCACGCAACGGTAGCCGGCCTGGTGCGCCAGCTCAACAACGTCCAGCGTTTCGGTGAGTGTGCCGATTTGGTTGGGTTTAATGAGAATCGCATTGGCGATGCCGCCGTCGATGCCGCGCTGCAGGCGCTTGGCATTCGTAACGAAGAGATCGTCGCCGACAATCTGTGTTTTATCGCCCAGCGCCGCAGTGAGCTTGCTCCAGCCATCCCAGTCGTCTTCCGACAACCCATCTTCAATCGAAACGACCGGGTAGCGGGCGACCACATCCTTATACACTGCAACCATCTGATCTGCGGTGACCGCTTTATCCTTAGCCCCGGGGTAGTATTTGCCGTCTTGAAAGAATTCCGTCGCCGCCGGATCCAAGGCGATCGCGATTTCGGTGCCGACTTTGTAACCGGCGGCTTCAATCGCTTTGCATAACAATTGCAACGCTTGGTCAAGGGTGTCTAACCGCGGCGCGTAACCGCCCTCATCGCCGACCAATGTCGGCTGCCCGGCGTCGTGAAGCAGCCGACCTAAGGCGTGAAACGTTTCGCTGCCATAGCGGACTGCTTCAGACACCGATGGCGCGCCCAGCGGTACGATCATGCATTCTTGAAATTGCAGGCCGCCTTGGGCGTGCTTGCCGCCGTTGATCACGTTCATCATGGGGACGGGCAGTGTGGAAGCTGTCGGGCCGCCCAGAAATCGGAAAAGCGAAACGTTTAAGCTCGCGGCTGCCGCGCGCGCGGTCGCAATCGAAACGCCAAGCAAAGCGTTGGCACCCAGCGCGGCTTTGTTGGGCGAGCCGTCGAGCGCGATGAGTTTCTCGTCAACCTCGCGCTGATTGGTAACGTCCAGCCCTTCCAGCGCGGGCCCGAGAATGTCGTTCACCGCGGCTACAGCTTTTCGAACGCCTTTGCCCTGGTAGCGCGCCCCATCGTCGTCACGTAGTTCGACCGCTTCGAAGGCACCGGTGGAAGCGCCCGAAGGCACCATCGCTTCTTCGACCGCTCCGAAGCTCGTAGCAACCGTAACTGCTACGGTCGGGTTCCCTCGCGAATCAAGTACTTCGCGCGCATGCACGCCTTCGATCAGAGGCCGTCCGGCGCCGCGCAAGGATTCCAGCGACACTTACTTCTTCTCGACCAGCCAGCGCTCGAGGTCGTGCTTGCGCGACACGAACTCCCGGGATTCGAAGAAGATGGCCAGCTCGCGCTCTGCGCTCTCGTAAGAATCGCTTCCGTGCACCAAATTCAAACCGATGGTCTGCGCGTAATCGGCGCGAATGCTCCCCGGCGCGGCTTGTAATGGATTGGTGGCGCCCATCAACTGACGGCATCCCGCAATGGCATCTTCGCCCTCGATACACATGGCGACCAGAGGGCCGCTCGTAATGAAATCAACCAGGCCCGCAAAGAACGGTTTGCCGTCGTGCTCCGCATAATGCTTGCGCGCCCGCTCGCCGTCGAGCTGCATCATCTTCATCGCGACGATCAGATAACCGCGCACTTCGATCCGGCGCACGATTTCACCGACGAGCCCGCGTGAGACGGCGTCGGGTTTGCATAAGATAAGCGTTCGTTGTATTGCCATAGCGGGCAAGATAGTTAGCCGCTATGCTCCATTTGCCTCCGCGGTGCGGGCGGCGATGAATTCCAGCTTGCGCCGCAAGACCGTCAGCACGGTCGGCCACGTGTAGCGTTGCGCTGTGGCTTGCGCGGCCACATGCATGCTATGGACTTGCCGCGGATCACGCAAGGTGGATTCGATATACGTTGCAAGCTCGAGGCCGTCGTCGGTATCGCAAACGATCGCGTTGACGAACGGCTCAGCATACTCTTCTCCGGTCGCACCGCAGACCGGCAGACCGCCCGCCGCCATAACTTCTAGCCCTACTAAGCCGAACGGCTCTTTGCCGCTATTGGCGAGTACGGCATCGGCGGCGGCATACAACGCATAGAGAGCGTCTTGAGGAATCGGCCGGCGCAGCACGACCACGTCGGCTTTGGTGGCCGCAAGCTGCTCGAAATAGCTTGCATCGGCGAAATTGCCGTGGAAGTCATCGACCTGCAAACCGAGCGACTTGGCACGCATGATGACCTCGCGCCCGTGCGACTCACGCCCTCCGCGAATAACCAAGCGCGCGCGCAGGCCGCGTTTGCGCAGTTCCGCCGTCGCATCGATGGCTTGAAACCAACGTTTGTCGGGGTCGAACCGTCCGACTTTGGCCAGCAAGGGATCGGCGATGAGCGCATCGCGAAAGTGTCTCACGATCGCGGGCGGGGGACCGTCGAGTAACCGTTTGGGAATCCCGTTCGGGATGACCAGTGCGTTTACGCCTCGCTGGCGCATCTCAAACTTCATGAACTTGCTGATGGTCGTGATGGTCGCGGCGGATTGTAAATCGATCCAATCGATATTCTCGAAACCGTACGTGTTATTGGCATTCCACAGAATGACCGCCGACTTGCGAAGATCGCGTTCTCGCAGGCGGCGGTCTAATTCAACGGTGGCTTTCACGGTTTGCCACTCCTCGGACAGTACGAGCACTTGCTCGCCGCGCGCTGCGGCGGGCTCGATATGTTCCTGAATGATATAGTCGGGGACTTCGCGCGCGAAGGCGTCCACTTTACTGTACTCGCCCTCGTAGACGCTCGCGGGGTAATCGGCCGACATGGCCTGTAAGGCGCGCCGCAGGCGGACGCCACCCTGCGTGTGCTGGGCCGGCTTCGCCTTCGGATTGCCAACAAACACCAACTCCGTGCCGATGCCGTCCGCGCATAGTGCTTGCGCCAATTCGGCGACTCGCACGGCCAAGCCGCCGACTTGCGAGTATGGGTCGGGCCCTTCAAAACAGAGAAGCACCGCATGCTTGGGAAAGAACACGTGGCCCGCGTTCTGCCCGGCGGAAAGGTCACCTTGCGAGCCAGAATCTTGGATCCATTCGCGCCGACGCGTGCGGCAATGTCTGGCACGCCATTCGCCCACCTACGCTTTGTGCCAGAAACCACGAGCACCAACGATGATGCGCAAACGCTCCTGGGCGACCCAGGAGCGGCGGGCATGACGATCGTAACGGATTTTCAAACCGCCGGCAGCGGGCGGCATGGTCGCCGGTGGATCGCTGCGCCGGGGTCGGCGCTGCTCTTCACAACAATTCTTCCCGATCCACTTCCGGCGGACGCTTTATGGTCCGTCCCATTTCTTGCCGGCCTGGTAGTGCATGCGGCGCTGAAAAGACACGGCGTCTCAGCTCAGTTGCAGTGGCCCAACGATGCGCTTTTAAACGGCGGCAAAATTGCGGGCATCCTGTGTATCTCGCGAGGAATCGGTGCGCGCGCTTGGGCTGCGTGCGGCATCGGCATCAACGTCGAACGCACCGACGACTCCGCGCCAGCAAACATCGCTCCGCCGCCGGCATACGTTCGCGACGTGAGTACTGTCAGCAGATCTGCGCTGCTCGCGAGCATCTTGCAAGAACTAGATCGCCGCCGCGCGCTGTTGGATAATCCCAATCGAATCGTTCGCAAATGGGAAGAAGTTGCACAACTCGCGGGGACGCGATACGTCATTCACATTGACGGTGACGCGCAACCGTTCGCGGCAATCGGCCGCCGGATTGGCCCTGGCGGCTCACTCGTTGTCGAACAGAACGGCACCGAACGGGCGATCAACTTAGCCGACGCCCGCATTTTACGCAATCCCGGCTAGCGGCGGGCGCGGCTCCTTTTCTCGCAGAGCTCACAGAAGTGCGCGACCTTGTTGTCGGTCTCGAAGATCGAGTTGGAATCGTACATCGCGCACCGCGCATTGAAGCAATGCTTGAGCCCCATCGCATGTCCCAGCTCGTGTACGCACTCCTTTAGCGACCGCTGAAAGAGCAGATTGGCGTCGGAATCTTCGCCGTAGAACTCCGGCCGCAGGCGGTGCAGCGACACGACGGCCAGGCGTTGCTGCTGGTCCGCATCGCCGAAAAGAAAGCGGTGGCCCGTCTTATAGAGGTCAAAATCCGTAATTGCCAACAGCAGTCCGGCTTCGCTTGAATACGCCCGAACAATCTTCGCCGCAAGGGTGCTCAAGAACATCTGTCCTCGCTGGGTGTTGACGACGCTGTGCGATACGCTTAAAGTACGCGCCGTCTGCGCGGGAAAAAGGAAGCGTTCCTCCAGACAGAGTCCTAGACGCGACAGGAAATCGCTAGGGATTGCATTGATGGGAACGATCCGAATGCGGCTCATGCAGCCAAGTCCATGTCGGAATGTCTTTTTCGCGGCTACCCGACGGAAAACTTCTGTTCGTGCGCGAAAATACTTATGCACATGATTATCGGCCTGGGCATCGATCTCGCCGAAGTCTCACGGTATGAATTCGATGCGGGCACGCTGGCGTGGTTTGCTCGCAAGATCTATACCGACGAAGAGGTCGCCTACGTAATGCGCAAGCGAAACCGCGCAGAGCGCTTCGCTGGATTCTTCGCTGCCAAAGAGGCCACGCGCAAAGCATTCGGACACGCAATTCCATGGCGGCAAATTGGCGTAACGCACGAACGCGGGGGCAAGCCAGCAATCAAGCTCTTCGGCCGCGCAGAGGCGCTTCCGGCGATGCGTAAGGTCGAGCGTATCCAGTTGAGTATTACACACACGAGTCTCATCGCCGCGGCCGTGGTCATTTTGGAAACCGCATGATCTTCGTTCTCACGCCGCAGCAGATGCGCGATGCCGAGCGCCGCGCCATGCAAACGGTTGGCGAGTCTTCGCTGATGCGGGAGGCAGGGGGGCGCATCGCAGAGGCGATGGCGCGCGAGCCGCTCGATCTCACCAGCATCGTCGCATTCGCCGGCCCTGGGAATAACGGCGGAGATGCGTTCGCCGTGGCAGCTGAGCTGCGCGCCGCCAATCCCAATATGCGGATCACCGTCTACAATGCCGAAGCAGAGACCGCATCCGACGCGCGTAAAGATGCGGCCGCGCGCGCCGCGGATTGCGGAGTAGAGATTCGGACGTTTCCTCCAAGCGAAACCGAGATTCGAGCATCGCTCGCGCGGGCGACGTGCATCGTTGACGGGCTTTTCGGCACGGGCTCGAGGTTGCCGCTGGCGGAGCCGTACAGCTCCGCCGTCGCGGCGATCAATGCTTGCGGAAAAACAGTGGTGGCCATCGATTTGCCCACCGGGATTGATGCGCTTACGGGTACGGCGAGCGACTTCTGCGTGCGTGCCGACGTCACGATCGCGCTTGCCGCACTTAAGCCCGGATTGCTGCTCGACCCCGCTCGCGGTTTCGTGGGAACCCTCTACCTGGGCAACATCGGAATCGACCGCGCTGTACTGGAAGGGCAGACGCGAAGCTTCGCGGCGCTCGACGACCAAGAGTTGCTCTCGATGCTGCCGGCGCGGCCTGCAGATGCCGACAAACGGAGCGCGGGCGCGCCGCTCTTGGTTGCGGGTTCCGCGCAATTTCCCGGAGCGGCGGTACTCTGCGCACTCGGTGCGGCGCGCGCCGGAGCCGGCTACGTTACCGTGGCGAGCCCCGCTTCGGCGGCACCCAGCTTGCGCTTGCATCTAGTCGAGCAAGTCGTTACCCAGATTCCCGAGGACGCAACGGTCGACGATGCGATAAGCGACCTGGTGGAGATTTCCAAGCGATGCACCGCGGTCGGCATCGGTCCCGGCTTGGGACTGGACGGCCGCACCGGCGAGGTCGTGCGCGGTTTTCTGCGAAAAATTAAACTCCCATTCGTCGCCGATGCCAGCGCACTCTTCCACTTCGCCAAGCACTTGGACATTCTGAATAACCCGGGCGCAGTAATTACTCCGCACGCCGGCGAGTTCGCGCGCTTGAGCGGCGGAGGCACGCTCGAGGAAGAAGACCGCGTCGAACGGTTGCGCGAATTCGTTCATCGCACGCATTGCACCACGCTGCTCAAAGGACGAACGACCCTGATCGACGATGGGAACATGGTACACATGAATACGAGTGGCACCGCCGCGTTGGCAACCGCCGGAACCGGCGACGTGCTCACAGGAATGATCGCCACGCTGCTTTCTCAGGGGCTCGCGCCCGTTGACGCGGCGCGCGCGGCCGCATTTTGGCATGGTCGCGCTGCGCAAATGTGCGGTGCGCGCCGCTTGCGCGGCGTGGTCGCCGGTGATTTGCCCAATGCCCTCGGCGAAGCACTGGCCCAAGCGGGCACGCGAGAAGAATCCAAGTTGCAACTGATTCTTAGGCGCGAGTAGATGTGTGGGCGCTACTCCCTAACGCAACGCCTCGAAGTCCTCGAGGAAATCTTTAAAGCGCAGGCGCGTGCGCTCAGACTCAAGCGTGCCGTCTATAACATTGCCCCCAGCCAACCGATTTTGGCCATCACCCAAGAAGAGCCCGGCGCCATCGAGGAACTCACCTGGGGCATGGAAGTGGGTCGGGAGTCGCAGCCGCCTAGATTGATCGTGAACGCAAAAGCTGAAACGCTCGAGCAACGTCCACTCTTCGCCGACGCGCTGCAATACCGGCGCTGCGTGATCCTGGCGGATGGGTTCTACGAATGGGAAACGCGCGCCGGCACGCGCTACCCGCGCTACTACCGCCTGCGCAACGGAAAGCCGTTCGCCTTCGCGGGCGTCTATCAGCAAACGCTCGGCGAAAGCCCCAACCGGCGCGCGGTCATCATTACTTCAGAAGCGAACGCCCTCGTCTCGCAAACGCACGATCGCATGCCGGTCATCCTGTCCGATCCGAAACAATGGCTGGCCGCAGGGGACCCCAAGATACTGAAGCCGTTCCCTTCCGACGCGATGGAATCGTTCCCGGTCGATCCCATCGTCAACGCGCCGGAGAACGACACCGAGGCCTGCATCCGGCCGTGCCAGCCCAAAGAATTGCCGCTCTTCTGAAAGAAACTACAGGGGTGTGATTCGGCCGTACAATCGGCCCTCGGCGTCCACATAGCGAACCGGAAGCAGCGCATTCTTGCAACGCGGGTGGTAACGAACATAGGCCGCGCGCCACGCGTTGGGAACGTGCTCCCGAAACGAACCTACCGCGCGTGTGTGGCAGCCCGACCGAACATGAACGTAGGCAATGTTTTGCCGTACGGAGTACGCGCTCGCACACGGACCGATCGCCCGCCCAAGAACCACCTGTTCTGCCAGCATCGTCGCCAGCGAGTCATCGAGTGGACAGTAGACCGGCAGATGCCAGGAAAGCGCTAACGTCGCGATTGCGAGCATTTTCATGTGCCAACTAGCTTTCTGAACGCGTTTTCGTCTAAGATGCTGATACCCAGCTCACGTGCTTTGACAAATTTGCTTCCTGGATCCTCGCCGGCTACGACATAGTCCGTCTTCTTGCTGACCGAACCCGTGACTTTGCCGCCCGCATTCACAATGAGCGCGCTCGCCTCATCGCGGGAGAGGGCCGGCAGCGTTCCGGTGAGCACGAATGTTTTTCCGGCCAGCGCTCCATCCTCGCGGTGTTTGCGCTTGGGTGCGCTTAAATCAACACCGGCCGAGCGCAATCGCTCGATCATCTGGACGTTCTCGGCTTGGTCGAAAAACAGGCGCACGCTGGTTGCAACCTCTTTGCCGACCCCCTCGCTGCGCAAGAGATCTTCGGTTTCCGCATTCATCAGAGCGTCCATATCGCCCAAGTCTTCGGCGAGAGCTCGCGCGGTAATCGAGCCGACGAAACGAATGCCAAGACCGGCCAGCACCCGCGCCAAACCGCGCCTCTTCGAACCTTCGATATTTCGCCGTAGATTGGCCACTGTTTTCTCGCCGGTGCGCGGGACTCTTTCCAAATCCGCATCGCTCAAGCGGTAAACGTCGGAAAGATCTTTAACCAAACCCAGCTCGATGAGCTGGTCGGCTAAGACATCGCCGATTCCCTCGATGTCCATTGCGCCGCGCGAGACGAAATGCTTCAGACGCTCCACGGTTTGCGCCGGACAAGCGGCATTCGTACAGCGCGACATTGCTTCGCCCTCGGGATGATCCACCGCACTGCCGCACACAGGGCACGTATCGGGCATCGCAAAGACCGGCAAGCGGCCTCTGCGCTCCTCGAGGACGGGGCCGACGACCCGCGGAATCACATCACCAGCGCGCATCACCACTACCGTGTCGCCCACGCGGATGTCGTGAGAGGAGATGTACTCGGCGTTGTGCAGCGTGGCGTTGCTGACGGTAACACCGCCGATTTGCACCGGTTGCAGCTTGGCATTGGGGTTGAGCGTACCCGTGCGCCCGACCGTAACGATGATGTCCAGCAATTTCGTTCGCGCCTCGCGCGCCTTGAATTTGTAAGCCGTCGCCCAACGTGGATCCTTACCGACGCTCCCCAAGACTTTCTGAAGAGCCAGCTCATCAACTTTGACCACCACGCCGTCGATCTCGTAATCTAACTCGTCGCGCTTGCGCTCCCAAACCTCGCAGTACGCGATTACATCTTCGATACTCCGGCAGCGTTTGATGTACGGATTCACCGGGAATCCGGCATCACGCAAGTAATCGAGCGCCTCCCATTGAGTGCCAATGCGCTCAAGCTCGTCAACGTTTCCGATGCCATAGGCAAAGAATGCAAGCTTGCGCGCTGCGGTGAGTTTGGGATCGAGCTGCCGAACGCCGCCCGCCGCGGCGTTGCGGGGGTTGGCGAATGGGGCCGCGCCTTGCTTCTCGCGCTGCGCGTTTAGCATTTCGAATGCGCTCTTGCGAAGGTACACCTCGCCACGCGCTTCCAGCATCCGTGGCGCACTCTTCGAACGCAGACGCAACGGAATAGAGGCCACCGTGCGCAAATTGGGCGTCACCTCTTCGCCCACGCGGCCGTCCCCGCGCGTGCCGCCGCGCATGAGCGTTCCCTCCTCGTACCGCAGGGAGATCGCTAGTCCGTCGATCTTCAATTCCGCAATGTACGAAGGGTCAGCGCCGCTCAATTTTCGGACGCGCGCACCAAACGCGCGCAGTTCGCTCGCATCGAAGGCATTGGGCAGACTAAGCATTGGGCGGAGGTGCTCATATGCTGGAAACCGCTGGGAAGCGATCGATCCAACCCGCTGCGTTGGTGAATCGGGAGTTACGAGCTCCGGGTAGCGCGATTCAAGATCGAGCAGCTCGCGCAAGAGAGCATCGTACTGCGCATCGCTGAGCTTCGGATTATCCAGCACATGGTACTGATAATTTGCATCCTCGATCTGCGCGCGCAACTCCACGACAAGCCGCTGCGGCGCTGCCGCCCTAGCGCCGCTTTTTGAAATTGGAAACTACCTGCACGGGATAGCCGTCCGGATCCCCGACGATCGCGATGCGGCCAGCACCTTCATCGTACGGGTCTTGAAAGATGGGCACTCCGCGGTTGCGTGCATCGGCAACGAATTCATCCACGTTGTCCACACTAAAACCAAGCTGCAGCGATCCGGGACGCACAGCCAAAATTTCCGTGCGCCGGTGGATGCCGAGCGACGTACCGTTGCCCAAATCGAAATCGATCGACCGGTCGTCGGACGACTTGACCTTCAGATCAAGAACATCGCGGTAGAACTCGCGAGAGCGTTCCAGGTCAGAGCAGACGAGCATTATGGTTGTAAATTTGCTCATCGTTCAGGCTTCGATTGGGACTCGCTCGCCCTGCGCCAAATCGTCCAGGGCCTGCATATTCTCCGCCGTCAGGGTCTCGAGCGCTTCCCGGTCGATGTGGTGATGGCCGACCGCGCGTTGGTCTTTCAGAACGTCGGCCAGGTACTCGCCCGTGTAGGAAGTCTTGATGCGTGCGACTTCCTCCGGCGTTCCGGTTGCGACGATTTTTCCGCCGCGGTCACCGCCTTCTGGCCCGAGATCGATCAGGTAATCCGCAGTCTTGACCACGTCCAGGTTGTGCTCGATCACCAGGACGGTGTTGCCCGTTTTCACCAAGCGCTGCAAAACATCGAGCAAACGGTGAATGTCGGCGAAGTGCAATCCGGTCGTCGGCTCGTCGAGCACGTAGAACGTGCGACCGGTCGATCGGCGCGAAAGTTCGGTCGCCAGCTTCACGCGCTGCGCCTCGCCGCCGGAGAGTGTGGTGGCCGGCTGCCCCATCTTGATGTAGCCCAACCCGACGTCGCAGATGGTGCGCAACTTGTTGTGGATGCGTGGGATGGCCGAGAAGAACTCGTTGGCCTCATCGACTCGCATCTCGAGTACGTCTGCAATCGTCTTGCCCTTATACTTCACTTCGAGCGTCTGCGCATTGTAACGCTTCCCCTTGCAAACCTCGCACGGAACGTACACATCGGGCAGGAAATGCATCTCGATTTTGATGATGCCGTCGCCCGCGCACGCCTCGCAACGGCCGCCCTTCACGTTGAAAGAGAACCGGCCGGGCGTGTATCCGCGCATTTTGGCATCGGGGACCATCGAGAACAACTCCCGGATTTGGTCGAAGGCGCCCGTGTACGTTGCAGGATTGGAGCGCGGCGTGCGGCCGATGGGCGATTGGTCGATCACGACCAGCTTGTCGAGCGCATCGGCGCCCTTTACCGTGCCGTAGGTTCCACCGGCGGGTTGATGGTGTAGATGCTGGTTGAGCGCCTTGATCAAGACGTTGTTGACCAATGTGGACTTTCCGCTGCCGCTCACGCCCGTAACGCAAGCGAAAACGCCGATCGGAAAATCGACGTCCAAACCGGCGATGTTGTTCGCCTTGGCATTCTTTACGTACAACCACGCGCGCGGTTTGCGGCGGTGGCGTGGAATCGGAATAAATTGTTTGCCCGCCAAGTACGCGCCCGTCAGGGACTTTGGGTTGGCCATGATGTCCTCGAGCGATCCGACCGTGAGAATCTCGCCGCCCTCCGCCCCGGCACCCGGGCCGATATCCACGATAAGGTCGGCCATCCGCATCGTATCTTCGTCGTGCTCGATGATGATCAGAGTATTGCCTAAATCCCGCAAGGTTTTTAGCGTCGCCAGGAGCCGGTCGTTGTCGCGTTGGTGCAAACCGATGGACGGCTCGTCCAGAATGTAGAGCACGCCAACCAGCGAGGAACCGATTTGGGTCGCCAGGCGGATGCGCTGCGACTCGCCACCCGAGAGCGTGGTCGCGGAGCGCGAGAGTGTCAAGTAGTCCAAGCCGACGTTGGAGAGAAAGCCCAGACGCGCGCGAATCTCCTTGAGGATTTGCTGCGCGATCATCTCCTCGCGCTCGTTCGGTTTGAATTCGTTGATGAACCGTTCGGCGTTCTCCACCGACATGCGAGTAAGCCGGTCGATGTTCATGCCGCCAATCGTGACGGCCAGTGCTTCGGGTTTGAGACGGGCGCCTTTGCACTGGGGGCAGATCGAGGCCGACATGTACTTTTCGATGTCTTCCTTCACGTAATCGCTGCTGGTGTCGCTGTACCGCCGTTCGAGGTTGTTGACCACACCTTCGAAAGTGGCCTTATAGCTCCACGCGTGGCCGCTGCGCGATTCGTACGTAAAACTTTGCTCCTTCTCCGTTCCGTACAGAATCATATCTACGACGTCTTCCGGCATATCTTCAATCGGCGTCGAAGTTTTGACGCGCCGACTGCGCAACACGCGCTCCAGCTGCTGCAAATAGTAGGGATTCATCGAAGGAAAGCGCCCGCTGCCCAGCGTCCGGCTCCAGGGAACGATCGCCCCTTGCGCGATGGACTTCGTGCGATCGGGAATTACTTTCCACGGATCGATTTCCACCTTTTCGCCCAACCCACTGCATCCGGAACACGCGCCGAACGGCGAATTGAAGGAAAACAAGCGCGGCGCAAGTTCCTCGAACGACAAGCCGCAGTACACGCATGCGAACGCTTCGCTGAACGTGAGCTCGCGCGTGGATTTGCCCGGCTCATCTGCCAGCACCGTCACGATGCCGGTCGAAAGGCGCAACGTCGTTTCGATGCTATCCGTAAGGCGTTTCCGTACCTCGGGTTTCATCACTAGCCGGTCGACGATGACCTCGATCGTGTGCTTGCGCTTCTTGTCGAGCGCAATCTTCTCGCGCAGCTCCTTCTGCTCGCCGTCAACGCGCACGCGAGAGAAGCCCTCTTTCGCGATCTCCTCGAAGAGCTTGGCGTACTCGCCTTTACGCCCGCGAATGACCGGTGAAAGCAATTGCACGCGCGTGCCCTCAGGAAGTTCCACGATCGAGTCGACGATCTGCTCGCTGGTTTGCGAGCTGATTTGGCGCCCGCAACTGTAGCAGTGCGGCACGCCGATGCGCGCAAAGAGCAGGCGCAAATAATCGTAGATTTCGGTGACTGTGCCGACCGTCGAACGCGGATTGCGGGACGTTGATTTCTGATCGATGGAGATGGCCGGCGATAGCCCTTCGATGTAGTCGACGTCCGGCTTCTCCATCTGACCTAAGAATTGCCGCGCATACGAAGAAAGGGACTCAACGTAGCGGCGCTGGCCCTCCGCATAGATGGTGTCAAAAGCAAGCGACGACTTGCCCGAACCACTCAACCCCGTCACTACGATTAGCTGATTACGTGGCAGGACGAGATCGATATTCTTAAGGTTGTGTTCGCGCGCGCCCTTGATAACAATGGAGTCAAGCCCGCGGGGCTTGGCTCCATTGTCGTGACCGGTGCTTTTAGCGCTTGCCGGAGTTGCCATTCACAACCATCAACCGTGAAATGGCGCGCGGCGTTGCGCTAGAGCGGCGGTACGGCCGGCGGTGCCGTGAAGGGAGGCTGCGCGGCAACCGCGGGATGGGCGCGGCCGCGCAAGTCGTTGTACTCGCCGACCAGCACCAGCGAGAAGAAGGCGACGATAACCCCCGAGATCGCGGCCGCGATGATTGGGCCGATGAATGGAACGAAGTGGAAAGCGGCGGCAAGCAGCGTAGCCAAGAATGCCACGACACCTAAAAGCACGACGACGATGAGAGTGGTCAGCCACGACGTCTTTGCGACCTCGAATGACTCCTTGAGCGCGTCCATGCCGCTGAATCCGCCGACCACCGCAGCGGCAATCGTGTAAATCAAGAAGAAAAACACGACGAGCGAGATCAGGCCGGCCAAACCAAGCGTTACGAGCGTCAAAAGCGAGAGCACGAGCGAAACGACAATCAACATCAGCATGGCAGAGAGAACGTTCGGGCGCCTCAAAGCATCCATGCCGTCGGAAATCATTGCCTTGCCGGTCTTCCAAGCGGCAGCGGCCATGCCGGTGGTCATCGTTAGAATCACCACGTTGGCAAGCATGCCGACGAAGGTGGCGATCATGGTTCCGACGACGAGCGACAGACCGAGCATCGAGTGATAGACAGGGACAGGATATACGCCCGAGGTGTCCATGTAATACGTCGGCGTCACCAGCGCAGCGATCAACCCCGCGATAATGCCGATAATGATGGCGGGCACGATAATAATCCAATTTGAGGACAAGAGCGTCCAGGAACGCCCGAAGACACTTCCAATGTCTTTGGTTGGGTCAGTTTGCATACAGCTTAAACTCCAAGGCAGACCAAGGGCTGAAAGCGGCTTCGGTCAGGCGATAAGAGTCCCCTGGGGCAACTCCAAACGCGCGAACGCGCGGCCGACTTCGGCGAGCGTTTCAACGGTGATGTCGGGCGGAGGTGCGCCGGGCGGCAAGTGTGCACCGTGGACGTTCATCCAAATGGTATAGAGCCCCGCCTCGATTGCGCCCCGCATGTCCCGCTCGTACCTGTCGCCTACCATGGCGCTCACGGATGGCGCCTTCTCCAGCTTTGCGCATGCGTGCGCGAAGAGAAGCGGATCGGGCTTGACCATTCCCACCTCGTCTGCGATGAAGACCGCATCGAAAAGATCGCCGATCTGTAAAAGCGCGATCTTCTCGCGGTGCGTTTCGGCGAAACCATTGGTCACGAGCCCCAGTTTAGCCCCGGCCGCCCGCAGCTTGCGCAACAGATCGACGGCGCCTGGAAACATCTTGAGATACTTCGCCCGGTAGCGGTTGTATTTGTGCGCGGAACGCTCGGCTAGGGGCTCGTCGTCAATGCCGACGGAGTGCAGCGCCGCAACCCACATCTCTCTTCGAACCAGCCCCAACTTCGTTTTCAGCGCGGCAGCGTCTAAACGGGTCCAAAAACCTTCGGCCTGCGCTACGTAGGCCGCCTTTAGCGCCAATGCATCGATGTTGTGCTCGGCCGCAACTTCGCGCGCCACTTCTTCGGCCGCGCTTTGGTATGCCAGCGTATCGTCGTGTAAGGTGTCGTCCAAATCGAACAGGACCGCCTCGATGCACCGCTTCACCTAGAAACGCACGCGCAAAGAGCGCAGGCCCAAAGACGGAATTTCAACCCGCACGGATTCTCCTGAAATCTCGCACGCACCGGCAGCGGGGCGTTCCAAAGCGTCCACGAGCCCGGCACTTCTCATGCGCGCGCCACATTGCAGATGTACTTGGGCAGGGGCACCGTCGCACTCGCGCAAGCGCATGACCACGCCGTCGCCGTCGCAGGCCGGTTTGCACGCGACGACGATGACTGCGGGGTGGGACGGGCGGAAGAGCCTCACCCGCGGCTCAAGCGCGAATCGCTCCCATAATGCCTCAACCTCACTCACGGAAAACTTCGTCAACGGTACAAATGCGTACTCGATGCGGTGCTCGCCCACGTCCGCGTCGCGCTGCGGCCACATCGGCGCGCGCAACAGCGAATGCCCCAGGCGTAAACCCTTATCTGCGACCTTACCGCTCCAGCCGTAGGTATCGCGCGCAAGGATCGCAAGCCCACCGCTGCCCGCACTCGCGGCGGCAAACCGTTGGCCGGGAACTTCGAATTGCGCCTGTTCCGCCGGCGTTTCATTTGCAGTACTCCGCGCGACCGTTCCGTGCGGCGTTCCGTAACGCACCTCCGGAGCGGCAAAGCTTAGTAGATTCTCGACCCGAAGCAGCGTGTGGCGCTCACGCCAATCGCAATGCAAGGCAACGCGCAAAAACGGCTCGCCTTCCAGCAGGTGAATCCGCATGGAGAAGCTCGAGCGCTTCCAGGTGAAGGGCACGATGAGCGCCCCGTCCTTTATTGAGGGAGGCCCCGGTTGCGGCCGCCAAGCCGTCTTCGAGTATCCGCTGTCGATATTCCAGGCTTCCCACTTGCGGGGGCGATCCTCGTAGAGCCTCAGAGCGTTGGCCTCGGAAACGACATTAGCGCGCGCGGAAAGCGCCAAATGCTCGAGCGTTCCGTCGGGGTGCACACGCGCTTCGATGAGTCCGTTGGCAAGCGCGAAGTTGCCGTTCGCATCTTGAACCGGTTGGCAAAGCGGCGCCGGCGGCCGAGCTCGCCCACGGGGGAGAACCGCCCGCGTGCTCGTGCGAATCCGGTCGACCAGGCGCTGCGCGCGATCGTATTCACGATGAACATCTTCATACACGCCGCCGATCGATGTGCCCGGCAATACGTCGTGAAATTGATTGCGCAGCACGATCGTCCAAGCCTCGTGCAGCATCTGATTCCAGGAGGACGTGAGTTCGCGCGGCGTTTTGATGGCCATGCACCAAGCGACGGTCTCTTCAACCGCGAGAAGATCACGCTCCAGCGCCGCATTGCGCGACTTCGCATCGTGGTGGCTGGTGTAGACTCCGCGATGGTACTCCAGATAGAGTTCGTCCCGGTGAACCGGCAGCTTGTCGCGATCGAGCGTAGCGAACCAATCCACAGGTCGCGTCCAGGTACCAACGGACTGCGCATCCGCAATCATCGCTTCGGTTACGCCGCCTCCGCCATCACCGTAGCCTGCCACGACGGGTTCATTGCGCGCTTTCGCCCGCGCCACTCGCGCCGGCGTCGGTGCTCCGTCGTACGAATCCAAGAGCGCTGCAAGCACCTCGCTCCCATCGGGTCCGCGCCAGCGAAACTGCGGATTTGGAAACCGCGTAGTGTCGTTCCACTGCAGCTTCGTGGTCGCGAAGTAGGGGATGCCGGCGTGCTCGAGGAGCGTCGGCAGCGTGTTGGCAAACCCGAATGAATCCGGCAGCCACGCAACCTGCGGTGCTTGGTTGAAGTGTTCGCGCGTAAATTGATGCGCGTGCAGCATCTGCCGCAACAGGGACTCACCGGAGGGAAGATTGCAGTCCGGTTCGACCCACAACGCCGCGATGGATGCGTCAAAGCGGCCTTCTTGCACCAGGGGCCGTAGCCGCTCGAAGAACTGCGGATCGGCGGAGCGCACGAATTCGTAGAGCTGCGGCTGGCTCTGCGAAAAGACGAAGGCGCGATACTCTCGCAGCAAGTTGGCAGCAATGGCGAACGTTCGCTGGGCCTTGCGCTGCGCTTCAGCATACGTCCACAACCAAGCCACGTCTAAATGCGCGTGGCCGAACAGTGGGTACCCCGGCGTGGCCGTTCCAGGCAGCGGATCGGGCGCGGCGCACAAGCCGATCGCTCGCGCGGGACGCTGCGAAGCGAACAGATTCAACAGCCACCATTGCAGGCCGTTGCCGGAGGGAAGGCCGCTGGTGGGCAAGGAGCGTTCTTCGACTTCGAGAGTAACGTGCGAATCGGGGGCAATGCTGCAGACTGCGTCACCGTGTTCCCGGTCGAAGGCTGCCAACGCTGCGCCGTTAATGCGCAACAACGCACCGGTGCGCGTAGGGTACGATATCTTCAAGACTTCCTGCAACCCCGTCGGGATTACGCCACGCAAGCGAACGATGCCGCCGCTTTCCGATTCGACGGTCAGTGCAAGACGCCGGCTAGCTGCCAACGAGTTCTTTTAGCGCTTTCTCGAAGATCTTCGGCGCGCGGCCCTGGAAGAGTACTGATTCGTTGCCGCCAATTTGTTTGCGCAATTCAAGCAGCTCGTCGCGCAAAGCGGCCGCCTTTTCAAACTCCAGATTGGCGGCGCACTCGCGCATCTTGCGCTCGATATCTTCGGACATCTTCATCGCAACCGCACGCGGGATTTTTTCGGCCCGGATCGCGGCTGCTCGATCTTCGGTTGCGCCCAGGGTCGCCAAGATATCGCGAATTTCTTTACGGACCGAGCGTGGCTCGATGCCGTGCTCCGCATTGTATGCCAACTGCCGTTCGCGCCGCCGGCGCGTTTCGCCGATTGCGCGCGCCATGGACTCGGTGACGCTGTCGGCATACATCAGCACCTTGCCTTCCACGTTGCGCGCGGCGCGGCCAATGGTTTGAATGAGCGACGTGCCGCTGCGCAGATACCCCTCTTTGTCGGCATCCAAAATGCCGACCAGCGAAACCTCGGGTAGGTCTAGGCCTTCGCGTAAGAGATTGATGCCCACCAGCACGTCGAAGACGCCGAGGCGCAGGTCGCGCAGGATCGCAATGCGCTCGAGCGTGTCTACTTCGCTGTGCAGATAGCGCACTTTAAAGCCCATCTCCAGCAAGAAGTCGGTAAGGTCTTCGGCCATCTTCTTGGTAAGCGTCGTGACGAGCACGCGCTCTTTGCGCTGCGAGCGCACCCGGATCTGCTCCATGAGATCGTCCACTTGGTTTCTGGTGGGGCGAACCTCGACTTCAGGATCCACCAAGCCGGTCGGACGAATGATCATTTCGACCACCTGCTGCGATCGTCCAACTTCATACGTTCCCGGTGTGGCTGAAACGTAGATCGCTTGATTGATGTGCCTGTCGAACTCCTCGTAGGTCAGCGGGCGATTGTCCAGCGCACTTGGCAACCGGAATCCGTGCTCCACCAGCGACTCCTTGCGGGACTTGTCGCCCCCGTACATGCCATGCACCTGCGGCAGCGAAACGTGCGACTCATCGACGAACAGCAGCCAGTCGTCCGGAAAGAAATCGATCAGACACGACGGCGTCGAGCCGGTCTCGCGTCCCGTAAGGTGCCGCGAGTAATTTTCGATGCCGTTGCAATAGCCGACCTCGCGCAACATGTCCAGATCATACCGCGTGCGCATCTCCAGGCGTTGTGCCTCGAGCAGCTTGCCCTGCGATTTGAACAAGGCCAGGCGCTCCGCAAGTTCCTCTTCGATGGCAACTATAGCCCGGCGTAACTTTTCATCCGGCGTGATAAAGTGTTTGGCCGGAAAGATGGTGAGCGAGTCTTTGGATTCTACGTACTCTCCGGTAAGGATGTTGACCACATTGATCGCTTCGATCCGGTCGCCGAAGAACTCGAGGCGATGCACCAGCTCTTCCTCGACGCCCACGTACTCCAAAGTATCGCCGCGCACGCGAAACGTGCCTCGCACCAAGTTGAGGTCGTTGCGGCGGTACTGCATGTCGACGAGCTTGCGCAAGAACTGGTCGCGGTCGATTTCGTCCCCAATAGCGATCCGCTGCGAGAGCTCCATGTAATCTGAGGGCGACCCCAAACCGTAGATGCACGATACGGACGCGACGATCAGCGTGTCTTTGCGGGTGAGCAGCGCCTGCGTCGCGGAATGCCGAAGCCGCTCAATCTCATCGTTGACCGAGCTGTCTTTCTCGATGTACGTATCGGTGTGGGCGATGTACGCTTCGGGCTGATAGTAATCGAAGTAAGAAACGAAGTACTCGACGGCGTTCTTCGGAAAGAAATCGCGAAACTCGGCACACAACTGGGCGGCTAGCGTCTTGTTGTGGCAGAGCACCAGGGTCGGCTTCTGCACCAGCTCGACGACGCGCGCCATCGCCAGCGTCTTGCCGCTGCCGGTGACGCCCAAAAGGGTTTGATACTTGTCGCCACCGCGCACGCCCTTGGCCAACGCATCGGTGGCCCGCGGTTGGTCCCCCGCCAGCGCATAGGGCGCGACGAGTTTGAATTGGTTTGCCATTGCTACCGTTTAATACCCGGCTGCCCGGCGGCTCGTTGCAGTGAGGACTCGTCGGACAACTTCTGGAAAAGCATTCCCGTAATGTATCCTACATATGGGGAAAAATTTTGATTTCTATTGCGGGGGCTTTTTTGGGTATTTCCCTTCGGGCTGGCAATGGCTGCCGGAACGTTGTGGAGCGATGGACTTGGCGCTTTCGCATGGGTGACGGCCATAACCATTGCGATGCTGGCTGTCTTGGCTTGGTACATGGTGGAGTTGCCGCCAGTCGGGCCCCTTAGCAGGAAGAAGGTTGTCGGTACGACGCTCGGCTTGTTAATCTGCGCGGCTGCTTTGGCGATCTTTCCCTACTATAGATATGTTTATATTCCAACGGCTAGTACCATCGTCCGTGTTGATCGCCTCACCGGGCAGGTATGCCCGTTCCCACTTCAATCGTGCCCCTTAGCTCCCAAAGACCCGGCGATGAGCTACGACCCGAAAACGCGCAGGTGGGCATATTGTCAAATAAAAACGGCCAAGCCCAAGAGGCCGACGACGGGCCTCTTTTCGAGGAGTGAGCGCTCGGCCGCGTGAATGAGGCCATCCCTTCCACTTGCATCCCGGAGAGCACTCGTTGAGCCACAACCCGTTACTCTTCAGCGGTAATTCGAACCCGCAACTGGCCGAAGAGATCGCCAAGCGCCTGAAGCTGCACCTCGGCAAGGCGCTGGTTTCGAAGTTCCGGAACGAGGAGTGCCGCGTCGAGATCAGCGAGAACGTGCGCGGCTCCGAGGTCTTCGTCGTGCAATCCACGTGTAAAGCCCCCAACGGCAATAGCGTCAACGATTCCATCATCGAGCTACTGCTGATGATCGATGCTCTGCGCCGGGCGAGCGCCGCGCGCATTACGGCGGTTATCCCGTACTACGGGTACGCAAAGCAAGACAAGAAGACCAAAGGGCGCGAGCCGATCTCCGCCAAGGTGATCGCCAACCTGCTTAAGGGCGCCGGTGCCAAGCGCATGGTAACGCTGGACTTGCACGCCGCGCAGATACAGGGCTTTTTCGACGGCCCGGTCGATAATTTGATGGCGATGCCCACGCTCTGCAACTATTTGAAGAATGAAGGTCTGCGAGACGATCGCATCGTGGTCGTGTCCCCGGACGCGGGGGGCGTGCATCGCGCCGAGATTTTTGCCAAACGTTTGGGCAGTTCATTGGCCATCGTCTTTAAGCGCCGCCCCGAGCCCGACGTTTCGGAAGTTACCGACATCGTGGGTGAAGTGAAGGGCAAGATTGCGGTGGTGGTCGATGACATGATCTCCACCGGCGGCACCCTGGCAAAGGCAGCCGAGGCGATTATCGACCGCGGAGCGACCCAAGTCTATACCGTCGCAACGCACGGCATTTTTGCGGGCGACGCCATTCAGGTCTTGGAGCAGTCCAAAATCGAAAAGGTCATCGTCACCAACACGATTCCATTTCCGGAGATCGAGAACCACCCCAAATTTGCCGTGCTCTCGATCGCTCAAATACTGGCGGATGCCATCGGCCGCATCACGACCAACCGTTCCATTTCTGAACTCTTTAGCGAAGACGACGAAAAGAAAACCGAAGCGCTGACTGTCCCGGCAACCCCGGTTCCGGCATAGCAGCAAAGGAGACAACGTGGCCACCAAAGATCATCGCCTCGCCATCGAAACGCGCGAGGGAATCGGCACGACCAAAGCGCACGCGCTTCGCAGCGCCGGCAAGATTCCCGCCATTCTGTACGGCCACGGCTCGCAAACGCAGCACGTTGCCTTCGAAGCCAAGGCATTCGAGGAGCTGCTGCACCACGGCGCGCGCAACGCGCTCATCACGCTAACCATGAGCGGCAAGAACAGCGATACGGCGTTGGTGCGCGATATCCAACGCGATCCCGTCACGCGCAAGGTCATTCACGCCGACCTGCAACGCGTCTCGGCCACCGAGGAAGTAACGACCAAACTTCCCGTAGTCACGGTCGGCAGCGCCTTGGGCGTTCGCGAATTTGGCGGAGTGCTCGACGTCATTCTGCATGAGCTCGAGGTCGCGGGCCCGGCAAACAAACTTCCCGGCGAGATTGAAATCGACGTAACCGAACTTGGAATTCACGATCACATCAATGCCGCCGATATCAAACTGCCGCAAGACTTCAAGATGGTAACGCCGCCCGAAACGGTGGTCGTGGCCGTCGAGCCATCCAAGACAGCAGCACAGGTTGAGGAGGCCGCTACCGTCCCGGTCGAGCAGGCCGAGCCCGAAATCATCGGCGAGAAACCGGAAGAGCCCGCCGAAACGGCTTCCTAGCTGTTCAAAAGAAACCCGCCGGCGCAAGACGCAACCCGTCTTGTTGCCGGCTTGGGAAATCCCGGAAACGAGTACGCGCAAACCCGGCACAATGTCGGGTTTATGGTTGTCGACGAATTGGCCAAACGTTGGCACCTTACCGCGTGGAAGAGCAAGCACGATGCGCAACAGGCGATGTTCGCTCCGCAACGGGCACTCCTCGTCAAGCCGACCAAGTTTATGAACAGCAGCGGCATTCCGATCAAGTTGATCGCTCATTTCTACCGTATCGAGCCGGCCGGCATCTTGGTCATTACGGACGATGTGGATCTGCCCTTCGGGCGCCTGCGCATGCGACCGGGCGGCGGACACGGCGGGCATAACGGCTTGCGCTCGGTCATCGCGATGCTGGACGAAGACTTTCCACGTCTGCGCGTCGGAATCGGGCGCCCCGAATATGAAACGGTGGATCACGTATTGACCACCTTCAATGGGCCGGAGCGCGCGAAACTTCAGGAGATCATCGATGCCGCGGCCGACGGCGCGGAGCGCTGGCTTGCCAGCGGAATCGAATTGGCAATGAATTTCGTTAATAAGAAAGAACAGTCGCAATAGCGTTGTAGCAAGGAGATCGCTTGAGCGCATTTGCCGGCAAAGCATTCGTGGTCCGGCTCGACGAGACGAGCGCGGGAGATCGTAGCACTCTTATCTCCGACTTGACTTTCCTAGTCGAACATCAAGTCTACCCCATTGTCATCGCACCCAACGCGGATGCAGCTCGCGCATTGGTGCGGACCATCAATCGTTCCGGGAATTCGGCAGTCGGGCTCTCCGGAGCAGATGCGGCGATGCTGCCTGGCGCCGCCAACGGCCTGGGTAACGTCCAGGCGGGGATACTGCATACCCTCATGGGGGGCGGCTATATCCCGGTGGTGGAACCCACGACCTTCAGCGCGTTCGGCGATGATGTGGCAGTAGCAGCCGACGACGTAGCGCAGGCCATCGCCAGCGCAACCGACGCTGTTCGGGCGATCTTCTTTCACGCGCTCGGCGGCGTGCCGGATCCCCACACCGCGCAGTTAATTTCGGAACTCACCGCCGCCGAAGCACTGGACATCGCCGAACAGGCGAACGTCCCTATCGATCTGCGCACCGCCATTCGCGCCGCCGCCCTCGGGGTTCGCTCGGGTGTGGGCGCGGCGCAAATTGTCGACGGCCGCGTCGCTCACGCCACCATCGTCGAATTGTTGACGACGAGACATCTGGGCACGCAAGTAACGGGCGGCGTCTATTTTTGAAGGAGCTAAGGTGATGACGACACGTGCCGCGATCTGCGCAGCGATTTTCGTTTTGAGTACCACATCCGTGGCGCAAGCACAAGACGCCACCACGGCGCCCGTTACGGCGGCCGGTTTTACGGCTCAGGGGACCCTTGTGGCGCAAGCAACACTCTCGGGGACACCGGTCAATATCGGCAGCGATATAACGCTGATGAGCCGTGGGAATGACTTGCGGCTCGATATTTTGCGACTCGGGGTGCCGGGAACAGACGCTGCAATGAACGCCCTAGTTCAGCAATTCCTACCCCACGGCGGTCTCACACTTGTGGTCAATCACGAGAACAATAGCATGACGGTCTGGTCCAACGAGCGGAAGACGTACTTTACGTTCGACTCGGGAAAGAGTTCGCCGGCCTCTTCGTCGGGAACGATGACCGCGGCTCAAAATGGACCCGCGGGATCGGTTTTGCAACTGCTTGAAATTGGTAAAGAGTTTCGCGATCTCAGCGCTTTCAATGCATCGTTCGCGCTCGTCGGGCATCAGAGTCTCTCCGGACATACCGTTTCGGTCGTACGCTATAGCTACGCCCGCCAAAAGCGCGGCCAGAAATCGCAAGCCGTAACCGGGGACGCCTATTTCGCAGATGACTTGCAAGGGTTCCCGGTCCGCTTGAGCGGAGCGGTCAAGGGTTCATTCGACGGACGTTTTCAACTCGATCTTCGAAACATCGCCACGACTGCGCCTGACCCCTCAAGCTTTGAAATTCCGGCCGGATACTCGCGCGCCGCGGATCCTTCCGGCGTTTTCGGAGTTTCAATCCCCAACGGCTAACAATCGAACCCGCTCAAGGACAGGGGTTGGCTTGGCCGTTCATGACGCTTATGCGCGTTCCCAGCGGTGGATGGCTGTACCACCATATGCGTGCTAACCGCCCCGGACACAACAACGCGAGATCCTCGTCGGCAAAACGCACGAAGGTGCGCGCACCCGCAACTTTGTCGGCGGTCAAATGTAGACCGTAGGCGTCAGCAGCCGATTCCACAATGCGCGAATATCCGTTTGTAACGGGCAAGAGGACAACATACAATACGGCCAGCAGTGCGGCAACCAGGGCGATGCGCGAGAGCGGGTCGTCATCGCGGCGAAACCCCAGGCGGTCGGCCATCAGGACGGCCAAGGCGGCCGCAAAGATGAACATGACCGACGCAAAGATCGAACCCTTGAACGTATCGCGGTGAACGTCGTGTCCCAGTTCGTGCGCCACCACAAAAACGATTTCATCGGGCGTGGCGCTGGAGAGCAACGTATCCCCGATCACGATGCGTTTGCTCGGGCCGATGCCGACCACGTAGGCGTTCCCCGCTTTGGTCCGGCGCGAGAGGTCGCTGACGTAAATCGGAAGTTCGCCTTCACCGGCGCGTCTGGCCAGCGCGCGGATCCGGATGCTTAAGTCGCCGGTGCGCGGCAACGGTGCGAAGTGATTGAATAGCGGCTCGACCACAATCGGATAAAGGTACGAGAGAAAGAACGTAACGCCGAATATACCCGCGACCACCCACGCCCACCACCAGTGCGTGCGGTCCACCAGCCAGAGCACTACAGCCACGCACACGCCTACGACCAGTGCCTCCAATGCGGTTGCGATCATGACGTCGCGAATCCAGTTTCCAAAACTTTCCGTCGAGAGTCCCATGATGCGCAGCACGCGGTAGTCGTAAAACGACGGCAATAGGGTTGCGGCCGTAACGGCCCCCACCAAGAAAGCGCCGAAGACAAATCGCACGGGGAATGCCCAGGGCATCATCAAGCGCAAGCGGTCGCGCACGCGCGCTGCCCAGCCCGAGCGCCACAGATACAGCAGAATCGCGATTTCCAAAAAAACGGAGACAAACCACGCCGGGCGGGTAAGGCGGGTCAGTTGCTGCGCGGCCGCTTGGCGATTCTGGTCGACCAATTGCGCTGGCGGCCGCGAGAGAAGCGTCGCCGCGGGAATTGCGCTCACCCTGCGATCGATCGCCGAAGGACCCTCTGCGCGAGCCATCTGCGCGGGTACAATCAGCAAGATCAACACGCCGAGAAAGAAAATCTTTTTCAATTGCTCCATCCTAGTGCTTGCGCTACATTGGGAAACTGAGCGATGAAGATTTTTTTGGCGGCCAAAGCTATTTGGCGGTGCTCGAGTTGAGTCGCCGGGTCGGACCGCAAAGCGATGTAGTGAATCCAGTCCCGAACCGTGCCTTTCATGTAAATGGTCGTGCCGGAGGCCATCGGCAACAGGAAACGCGCGGATTCCTTAGCGATACCTTTTTGGAGCGCCTCGTCGTAGAGTTGACGAGCGCGGGAAAACAACTGCGACTGCGCCTCGGCAAACCACTCCCTGGTCTCCGCCGGAAGGTCGTCGTGCGAGGACTGGCGGTTCTTGGCATCCTGGCGGCGCGGATGCACCTCTTCAATGCGCTGCACCTTTGCATACCTTGCGCTGTACTCTTGGAAATGGAACGATCTGTGTCGAATGATCTGCGCGCTGATGCCGCGCGTGGTTTGAATCTCGATGCACATGTCGGCCATTTCGAAAACCGACCAGTGTCCGTGCTTGATGCAAAACCCAAGCAGCTTCGCGACATCGGGATTTTCTTGATTTTCGGGGTTGCTCACGCGTGCGCAGTAACCCATCAGACGTTCGGCTTCCGGCGTCACCCAGATAAGACGGCAGGGCATGAAGGGTTCTTCGTCTAGGACGCGGCGGATGCTTCCCTGTTCAATGCGATGAATGAACCGGCGCCGTACGGGAACGAAACACAACTGCGACCTGCCCGTTTGCTATGGTACATCGCACCGTCCGCAAGCTCTGGGAGCGCGCGTCATCGGGATACGCGACAAACGCCGATGCTGGCCGTGATCGGTAAAGCCACCCCGAAGTTCGCTGCAGCCACCGCATCGCACAAGGCCCGGGCGCGCACGATGGCCGACGACTTGGTCGCGTGGCGAAGAATTGCACAAAACTCATCCCCACCGTTGCGAGCGGCTACATCAACGTGGCCATTCGTGTGTGCGTGGCCATCTAGTCCGCAGCAGTTACCGACCCTTTCTCCGGAAGCGGGCGCGCGGGATTCCCGGCAACTCGTTCGCCGGGCGCGACATCCTTGGTTACCACTGAAGATGCGCCGGTGAGGGCTCCGTCGCCGATGCGCAGTGGCGCGACCAGCGATGTATTCGATCCGATCATGACGTCGCGTCCGATGATCGTTTCATTTTTTTGCTGGCCGTCGTAGTTGCACGTAATCGTACCGGCTCCGATGTTGGAGTTTTCCCCGACGGTCGCGTCGCCCAGATATGCCAGATGGTTGGCTTTGACGCCGCGGTCGAGGCGGCTGTTTTTGACCTCCACGAAGTTGCCAATCTTCACTTCTGCCGCTAGCGTCGCATTGTTACGTAAATGGGCAAACGGACCGATTCGGCTCTCGGCTCCGACTCTGCTATCGGTAATAACGCTCTCGCGAACGATCACGCGCTCCGCTAGCTTGGCATTCGAAAGCCGCGCGCCCGGCCCGAGGACGCAGCCCTCGCCGATTTGGCTCAACCGCCCGATCGACGTGTTCGGATAGATCACCGTGTCTCGGCCGATGAGCAATTCGGGCTCCAGGTAGGTCCGCTCCGGGTCGACGATGGTCACGCCCTCCCGCATGTGCGCCGCGCACAGGCGCGCATTGAGCTCTTTGCGCGCTTGCGCGAGCTCCACCCGGTCATTGATGCCGAGAACGTTCCGGTAATCTCCCGCATCCACCGGTATCACGCACTTGCCCGAATTCGCTAGCGAAGCAACGGTATCGGTCAAGTAGTACTCGCTCTGTGCGTTGATACTATTCAACTTTTCAACCGCCCCCCGCAGTGCACTCTCGTCGTACAGGTATACGCCGGCATTCATTTCATCGATCGATTTTTGAGATTCATCGCAATCGCGCTCTTCGACGATGGCTCGAACGTTGTCGCCGCTGCGTATCACGCGGCCAAAGTTCGAGGGCAGCGGCATGCGTGCAGTCACCATGGCAAGTGCAACGCCGGGGCGAGCGTCGAACGTTGCGAGGATTCTTGAAAAAATCCCGTCGTCAACCAGCGGCATGTCGCCGTAGGCGATCAGTACCCGTCCAGCCCAGGCCGGGAGCTCGCGAAGCGCGACTTGTACCGCATGTCCGGTTCCCAGTTGCGGTTCCTGTACGATACCGCGCACCCCGAACTCATTGAGGCACTGCTTCAGTTCGGCGTTGCCGACCACCGCGATATCCACTACTCCGGCATCGCGCAAAGCTCGAAGCGTGTACCAAAGCATCGGGCGACCGCAGAGTTCATGCAGAACTTTCGGGCGCGCGCTCTTCATGCGCGTGCCTTTACCCGCCGCCAGCACGATGGCGCGTACGTTCATGCCGGCAACGGTGTCGAAACGACGCTGAGAAATGCATCGATGCGCCCCAAGGAAGTTTCGCGCCCGATCACCTCGAGCGTTTCGAAGATGCCCGGCGAAACCGCTTGGCCGGTGACGGCGACGCGCAAGGGGCCGATGTATTCCGCCGCCTTGCAGCCCTGGGACTGCGCCAGCGCGCGGAGCGCCTCTTCGACCGGCGCCCGATCCCAGGTTCGCAGCTCTCGCAGCACCGACTGCGCATCCGCCAAGCGCAGCCGCGATTCGCGGGTTGCCGCGCGCTGAGAGATCGCGTTCGCATCCCAATGCAGCACGAGTGCTCTGCTGAAAAGATACTTATTAGCTTTGACGATTTCAGCCAGAGTTTTCGCCCGTCCGCGCAAAAGTTCGCAGACCTTCCCAACGTGTTGGGAATCCGTGCGCAGATCGGCTGCGTCAGCTTCCCGTCTGAGCAATTCTCGCACGCCGGCGACCAACTCCTCATGCGCAGCGGTCTTGAGGTATTCGCCGTTCATCCACGTGAGCTTCACCGTATCGAACACGGCGCCGTGCTTCTGCACGCGCTCAAAATCGAAGAGTGCGATGATCTCTTCCAACGAGAGCAGCTCGCGGTCGTTACCGGGCGACCACCCCAGCAAGGCCAGAAAGTTTAGCAGGGCACCCGGAAGGTAACCTAAGCGGCGATAGTCACTCAGCGCCGTTGCACCGTCGCGCTTGGAAAGCTTCTTTCGCTCCGTGTTCAGCAGGATCGGTAGATGCGCAAACTGCGGAGCAGTGTTGCCCAGTGCAACGTGCAGCAACAACTGCTTTGGAAGGTTGCCAAGATGCTCTTCACCGCGGATGACGTGAGTAATCTGCATCGCAGCATCGTCCACGGCGCACGCGAAGTTATAGAGCGGCGACCCTCCCTCTTTGGTGATGATGAAGTCTTCGATCTCACCGGGCGGAAACGTCACGACGCCTCGAATCAAGTCGTGCGCCTGGTGGCTTTTGCTCGAGTCGACTCGAAAACGAAGCGCGGGCTCGCCGTCGCGCGCGGCTGCGCGCTTTGCGGTCTCGGCCGGCGATAGAGACGCACACTCGCACTGTTCGGCTCGGGAGTAACTCTCTTCGGGCTCGTCATCTTGCGCCGCGCGCGCTTCGGAAGCCACGCCGCAAAAGCAGGGATACACGCGACCTTCGGCTTCGAGTTTTTCCTTCGCCTGCGCGTAAAGATGCAGCCGCTCGCTCTGCACATAGGGGCCAAAATCCCCGCCGCGGTCAGGCCCTTCGTCCCAATCAAGGCCCAGCCACCGCAGCGCGCTAAAGATTTCTTTGCGATACTCTTCGCGCTCGCGCGCTTTGTCCGTATCTTCGATGCGCAAGATAAAGACGCCGCCGTTGTGGCGGGCGAAGAGCCAGTTGAAGAGCGCGGTCCGGGCGCCCCCGACATGCAAGAAGCCCGTCGGCGAGGGCGCAAAGCGAACGCGCGGGGGGTTCAACCGACCAGTTCTCGGCGGCTCCCGCATTCGCGCTGCACGAACTCGATGATGTTGGAAAGCGGCGCTCCCGGCGTGAAAATCTCACGGACACCGAGGCGTTTGAGTTCTTCCGCATCTTCCGGCGGTATCGTGCCGCCACCGAAGAACACGATGTCGCCGGCGCCCTGCGCTTTCAACTGCTCGACGACCAGGGGAAAGAGCGTCATATGCGCGCCTGAGAGAATCGATAATCCTATTCCATCCGCATCTTCTTGAATTGCGGTCTGGACAATCTGCTCGGGTGCCTGGAACAATCCGGTGTAGATGACTTCCATCCCGGCATCGCGCAGCGCGCGCGCTATCACCTTGGCACCTCGGTCGTGTCCATCCAATCCCGCTTTGGCGACGATGATACGAAGCGGTCTAGGTGCCACTAAAACGCCGCCTGCTCGGTGTACCGGCCGTACACTTGCACCATGGCATCGACGACTTCACCTTCAGTGGCGTACGCATTTACGCAATCGATCAGGTGCGGCATCAGATTGTCGGTGGGATCCCCGCATGCTTTCTTCAAGAGCCCCAGCATGGCACTCAGTTTGTCTTCATCCCGGTCCGTGCGCACTCTCTGGACCGACTCCGCCTGGCCACGCTCGATCTCTTCTCCGATGCGCAACAGATCGATGTCGCTGCGCTCATCGGGATTTTCAAAGTAGTTCACGCCGACGATGATGCGTTCTTTGGTTTCCAGCGAACGCTGGTAGCGGTAGGACGCATCGGCAATCTCGCGCTGGAAGAAGCCGGCTTCAATCGCCTCAATGACCCCGCCGAACTCGTCGATCTGCGCGAAGTACTCTTCGGCCTGCTTCTCCATCTCGTCGGTCAGCGCCTCAACAAAGTACGATCCGCCCAGCGGATCGACCACATTGGTGACGTTGGTTTCATAGGCCAGCACCTGCTGCGTACGCAGCGCGATCTCCACCGATTTTTGCGTGGGTAGCGCCAGCACCTCATCCATGGAGTTCGTGTGCAGCGATTGCGTGCCACC
>QHBJ01000033.1 GCA_003243975.1 Candidatus Meridianibacter frigidus
CGGGCGAAGTGTACACAAGCTTCACGTTCTTGGCAGCGTCGGGATGGGCTTACGCCAACGGCGCTGCCGCATTCTACATTTTATGCTACGGGACGGTGGGCTTCATTCTAGGTTACTTCATGGTTCCCGCAATTTGGCGCGTCGGCAAAGAACGCGGATTACTGACCGCGCCCGACTTTTTTGCTTTCCGCTATGACAACCGGTTGCTCGGCCGCGTGCTGGGCATTTTTTACTTCTTCACCATCGTGCCGTACGTTGCGCTACAACTCACGGGCATTCAAATCTTGCTGACGCTGGCGGGGTACGGCGCCTACAACCCGGCCACGGCGGTTGTAGTCGCGCTGCTTCTGACGACGGTCTTCGTGTTCACGGCCGGCTTGCGCGGCACTGCGTGGGCCAGCGTCATCAAAGACATCCTGGTGTTGGCCGCGGTGATCTTTGCCGGAGTCGCCATCCCGGTACATTTTTTTGGATCGCCCGCTGCGGTATTTTCCCGACTTGCCGAAGCCAAACCGCAATGGCTGACGCTTCAGACGGTCGGACTGCACACACCGGCTTGGTTCGTAAGCACCGTCATTCTCAATGGCGTTGGATTCTTCATGGGACCGCACAGCATCGCGGCGGTCTATGCGGCTCGCGATGAAAACACCCTTAGGCGCAACATGATCTTTCTGCCATTTTATCAAGTGGTGTTGCTACTGGTGTTTTTCGCGGGCTTCGCGGCGCTGCTAATCGTTCCAGGGCTTAAGGGTGCCGCGGTCGACCAGTCCTTCATGCTGGTCGTCCAGCGCTTCTATCCTGCGTGGGTGCTGGGGCTGGTGGCGGGCGCCGGCTGCTTAGCCGCGCTGGTTCCAGTCTCTGCCCAACTCCTTGGAGCGGCTTCTGCGCTTTCGAAGAATCTCGTCGGCGATATCGCCGGCTGGAAAGCTGAAGATCCGGCCAATACGCTCTGCGCGCGAATACTAATTGTGGTTCTAGCCGTGCTTGCGCTGGCGTTCTGGAGAGCGCACATCGAGCTGGGTGAACTGCTCTTGCTGTACTACAACTTCATTACTCAGATGCTGCCGGGTTTCGTGTTCGGGCTTGTCTGGAAGCGTGCCAACGCGTGGGGTGTATCGGCGGGAATTGCGGCGGGTCTGTGCACGGCTCTCTGGCTGGCGCTCGCGGGCGTAAGTTGGTTCGGGCTGAACGTGGGGCTCATCGGGCTAATTGTCAATATCGGTGTATGCGTAGCCGTGACACTTCTGACGACGCAAAACGAAAAGGCCCGCTCGTAAGCGGGCCCTTGCGGTTCTTTTCGCGTTTATCGCTTAGCGATAGCTTGGACGCGAGCTAAAGCAGTCGCGGCAGTACACCGGCTTGTCACCGCGGGGCTGGAACGGAACCTCCGCAACGCCGCCGCACTGGCTGCAAGTGGCCTGAAACATTTCGCGCGCGCGGCCGCCGCCGCCGCCCATGTGATCGCCTCCGGCGCCTCCCGAACCGCGCATGGCTTTGCGCGCTTGGCGGCAATCGGGGCAACGGTTGGGCTTGTTCTGAAAACCTTTTGAAGCGTAGAACTGCTGTTCACCGGAAGTAAATGCAAATTCACGGCCGCAATCAACGCAATTCAACTTTTCATCAACGTACACTCGGGAAGTCTCCTCTGGCTTTTTACTGGATCGGGTTCGACTCGCCTAGTACCTTGAAAAGTGACCGTGCGGACTTCGAAACCTGTTTCTTGCGGCCATCCTACCACGGGCCTCCTACATTTGCAACGGGCTCGGAAGGCTGCGCGAGTCAGCGGGCGGCGAGGCCCCGACGGTGTCGGGCAGAAGTCTCCGGCCGTGAGCTCTGTTGTGGTTCCACCGGCATTGCGCGACGAGGTTATCGCGATGCGCCGCCGCTTGCACGCGTATCCCGAATTGGGTTTCGAAGAGTTCGTAACCGCCAATCTGATTACCGCGCGTCTGGAGCAACTGGGCTTCGAGGTGCACGGCGGAATTGCAACGACGGGCGTTGTCGGGTTAATGCGCGGCACGAAGCCGGGGCGGACCGTCATGCTCCGTAGCTCACACGAAATGCCGGTTGATGCAATTCCGCAGCGGCTTGAACCGTCGTCGCTAAACGATTATCTGGAGGTAATGACGCGCGCCGTATTCCAAGCCGGCTTAAGCTGGTCGATGATCGCAAAACGATGGGGCGGATTCCGCGAGGCCTTCGCAGATTTCGACGTGCAGCGCGTGGCGACGTTCGACGAAGGTGACATCGACCGCTTAAGCCGCGATCCAACTATCCTGCGCAGCTCGAAAAAAATCCGCGCGACCGTTGCCAATGCCAGGGCGCTCATCGAACTGGATCGCCGACATGGCGGAATCCGCAGCTACTTGCGCTCGTTTGGCAACTACTTGAGCTTGGTGAAAGATTTTCGGAAGCGTTTCAAGTTTATGGGCGATATGAACGTGTGGTACTTCCTTTTCTGCGTAAACGAGCCGGTACCGGCGTTCGAAGAGTGGCTGCCAAGCATTCCCGGCGACCACCCGCGCATGAAAGAAATGGTCCAACGCGCCCGCAGTCAGGGAACGTATTAACCCTGAACTACGGTGGCATTCCCGGCGGTGGCGGAGGCGGGGCTCCCGCCGGCGGTGCGCCCAACGGTGGGGTACCTGCGGGCTGTGTGCCCGCCGGTCGTGCGTTGCCCTGCCCGGGTGCGCCGCGGACGATATAGAGTCCAAGTTTGGCGTTGAAGTTGATGCTTGGCGGGCGGGCTCCATCAAAACCGGCGGCCTTTACTTCTGCGGGCGTGCCCGCAGCAATCCGTCCGCAATTCAGCAATGAAATCAGCGACTGTCCCGGATCGCTCGGCTGCAACTCGTACCATGTTCCACCATTTGCAGTGTGCGCGATGACTTTCCAACTTCTCAGCGCTTTGCCGGAAGCGAAGTATGCCTGCAACTCGCCGAGATCTCTCTGAGCGACCGTCTTGTAGTCGGGAATGCACGCGTCGGTCGGAATCAATGCGAACGGCTTGGCCGGCGGGGTGGACGGCAGTTTATAGACACGGAAGCTCTGCGCCCCGGCTTGCGGTTGCGGGCGCGGGAAATAGAATCCAACCGCCGGCATAAACTGCAGCGCGGGCCGCGCGAAGGGCACGGATTTTGGCGCGTACAAATTTCGGCTCTGCACATCTTCGGGTTGAGCAACGTGCATCGTCAGGCAAGCCGGTGAGAGCGATCCAGCGGCCGGCGCTGCGGCCGGACCGACGGACCCGCGGCCTTGCAGCTCTAAACTCAGGGCATACGAGGCACCGGCTTTGTGGTAAACGACGTTCGCGCCCGGAATCTGCGGGGCGCCGGCGACTTGGTCCGGGTATCCGTTGGATGTTTTAGCTGCTTCGATCTTTGCTACGTACGTCTTTAGTTCGCCGAGCACCACTTGCGCGCTCTTCGCTGCGTCCGCAGTACATTGTGGATTCTGCGAGGGTGCAAACGGGTCAGCGGGCGGCGTTGCCGGCAGCGGAGTGAGATTGAATCCGCCGCGTCCCCGGCCACCCGGCCCTCCGCCCTGATCGTTCGCGCCTAGTTGACTGGCCAAGGTCGGACGCGTCTTTGCAGTTGCGGCGCCGGCTCCGAACGGCATGGTAAAGGTTAGGGAATACTGACGCGGCGCGTTCGGGCGTGCGATCGTGGCAATCTGCTGGCCACCGATCGTCGTATATGGAACGGCTCCGGCATTGGTGGCGAACACACCACCGTATGCATTGAAGATATTGTTGGCGGCGACGGTCAGATCGCCTGATTTGAGGTGTGCGTCGATTCCGGCATCGAGCACCGTATATGCGGGCAAGTTCTGTGGATTGTTCGGGCCGGTATACTGCGCCGTTATCAGGCCTTCGACGGCCGAATTCGGTGCTTTGTAATCCAACGTCAAGCCGGCCTTATGAAGTGGCACGTTCGGCAGTTGCGAGCCCGGAACGACGATTGAGAATCCATTGTCGATGCGCGGATCCGCGCTATTGGCTTTCGCAGCGGTAACGTTGTAGTACGGCTGGACATTTAGGTTGCCAAAATTGAGGTTTGCCGCGAGTTGCACGCCTTGATAGATGCGCTGCACGCCGCCGACCGGCACGCTGAAGTACGTATTCTGCGCGCCGAACGGAATGCCGGGGCCGGCATTGCAACCGCCAGGTGAGTCGAAGACGGATTGAACCTCTTCGAAGTATCCAGGCGGAACCGCCGATTGGAGGACCGTCCCGTTCACCAAGATCGGGAGAATGATTCCGTTTTGCACCTGGCGGTACAGCTGCGCGTTAAAAACGCCATTCTTGAGCGTGTGCTGCCAAGTCAAGCGCGCCGACGTGGATGCGCTTGCGCCCGGCAAATCGCCCGGCGCGTTGCCGTACGCCACATTCCCGTTACAATCGAACCGCAGCGACGCCGGCTCGGAGAGAGTCCCCTCGCGCCCCGCGCGGGGCGACACGCCGCCCACCGAGTACGAAGCCGTGTAGGCATCAGCCGTTGTGGGAGACCACTGCGCGCTGATGCCGGCCAAGACTGAGGCCGGCGCGTTGGTTGCTTGACTTAAGCCGAAGCTCTCATTCAGCTTGAGTTTTGTGCTCGAGCGAATTGAATCGTTCACGCTGATCGTACTATATGTGCTACTCGAGCCCGGCGCGGTGAATTGCACGCCGGAGGGAGTGAGCGAGGTTGTGGCGCTGCTGCTCGTGGCGGAATTGGCAGTGATGCTGATCGTGTGGCGTTCTTTGGCAGGCAACGTCGCATTGATTGAAAGGCCGCGCGAAGTGGTGTCGGTTAAGTAACCGCCGGGATCGGGGAGCCCGTTGAGAAACCGGTTGAGCAAGTCGCGGTCGAAATTGACTTTGTTCTGATAGATCGATGCCTGAACGGCGGTTTGCCCCACGAGCGCACTGTCGGTGAGCGAAAACAGCGAGAAGTGACTCGCGATGCTATTGTTGGGCCCGTATCCGCACGGCAGCGCTCCGGTATCCTGCAGACAGATGAAGCCGTTGTCGGTATTCGTGTCCATGAATGTACCGGTCAGCGTTTGCGCGTCAGTGAGACGATAGCGCAGCTTCAACAAATCGGCCGAGTTGTTGTTAATAGCGTCGTGTTCGTACGGCCCGATGCCGCTAGCATCGGCAAAGACGAGCCCGTTGGCCAAGCTCGGCGTCGAACGGGCCGTGTGCTGAACGGCAAACCCAAGTCTCCCCAGAGAACCGGTCTCGCCCACGGCCCAGTTGTACTTTCCGTAGGAGCCGGCCGAAAGCGTAAGCGTGCCTTGCCACGACAGCGTCGGCTCAAGCGTGCGGAAGTTAACGCCACCCGCGAGGCCGCCGGCTTGCGGACCGAACGAGACCGAGGAACCCCGAAACAGATCGGTGCTGATGCTGCCCAGATTTCCGGCTGTGCCCGGCGCATTGAGCGGAATGCCGTCCAAGGTCAAAGCGGTTTGGGATGCATCCTGGCCTTCAAGCGAGATCGTTTGCGTTGCGTCGCTGTCGTTGCTCGAAGTTTGCACGCTTACGCCAGAGATTTTGTTGAGCGCGTCCGCCAGTGTGTCGGAGAGTTTTCGCTGCGCGCTGGTGTCGCCCACCGACGTGGTGGAGATCGAGGCCTTGGAGCGCACCTCGACGCTTCCAATCTCTTTGAGTTGCGTGCTTCTGGCCAGTGACACCGTTACGGTGACCACTTTTCCATTTACGACCTCGAACTGCTCCGAGGTGGCTGACTGATAATCGCGTTTGAATATACGCGCTCCGTAGATGCCGTCCGGGACATTGGTGAACTTTACGCTTCCATTCTCGCCGGAGTACTCGCTGGTCATGATCGGCCCGCTCAGGAGTACGCGGGCCAACACGACGGGCGCCTTCGTGCTTGCGTCGGTGACATTGATGACGATCTGCCCGCTGTCCGCCTGTGCCAGAACCGGCGCTGGCACGAGTGCCACCGTGAAGAGTGCCGCAAGAAGGCCGTTGAGTAATTTTTGCATAGCCGGCCCCACGGTTATAGCAACTTTCATTGGGAATCTGCTGAGCGGTCTACAGTGTCAGCGTTACGGTGGTGCCGGCGCCGGGCGCGCTGTCGATCGCTATTCGTCCCCCCGCCCGTTCGACGGCGCGTTTGGCGATTGCAAGCCCCAGGCCGGTGCCGCTGATTTCACCCCGTTCGTCGCCGCGATAGAAACGTTCGAATGCATGCAGCCGTTCCGACTCGCTCATCCCCGGACCATCGTCATGCACCGAGATGTTCGTTTGTCCGTTGTTGCGCCGGGCGGCCAAATGAATCGCCGCATCGGGTGCGTACTTAAGGGCGTTTTCAACCACGTTCCAGAGCGCCTCGCCAAGTTCCACACGGTCGGCAACTACTGTGCCGGGGCCATCTACGCTGTAGTCGATGCTGCGTGCCGCATCCAGACGTTTGGCGGCATTGCATTGCGAGCGTAGCAGGTCGGCCACGTCGATCTCTTGGGGATGCGGTTGCGCTTCGGAGTCGAGCCGCGCCAGGCGCATCAGGCGGTCGATCAGCGAGCGCATGTGCTCCTTTTCAAGCGCCATGGTTGCGAGAATCTGTCGTGCCACCGTCGGTTCTTCCACCGCACCGCGCCGCAGGACGTCGATATATCCCGCGATGACGGTCAGCGGCGTTCGCAACTCGTGCCCCGCATCCGCGACAAACTGGCGCATACGCTCTTCCGTGTTTTTGCGCTCCGCCATCGCGGCGGCCACGTTGGCGGCCGCATCGTTGTAGGCGTCGGTTAACGACTCCATTTCATCGCCGCTCGAGAGCACGAAACGCTGTTGTGCGTATTCGCCGCCGGCCAGCGCGTGCAAGGCCGCCGAAACGTCGTGCAACGGCCGTAGCGCGGCGCGCGAAAATTGCAACCCCAAGAACCAGGCCAGCACGATTGCGCCCAGAGCGATGACGGCCATGAGCTTCCAATAGGGCAGCATCGCCACCCAAATCAAACCCAGGGATGGCGCAAAAACGACGTAGCCGCCGCTGACGGCATCCATCATGCGCCCCATCTCCGGTCCACCGGGATTGGGCGGGCGCATAAGTTGCCGCGTGAGCAATCCATTCACGCCACGCGTGGAGTCGCGGCGCGCGCTCCCGGGGCTGAGTGGGCCGGGAGTAGCGAGGAAGCGCGGATGGATGTCGTGATCGCCCGCGAGGAATTTCCCTTTTTCGTCAAAAACTGCGACACTCAAGCCGATGGAGCCCAGCGTAGCCACCAACTGCGGAGCGGCTTTCTGCAGCGGCATTTTTCGCTCGCTGAACTGATCAACCAGAATTCGGGCTTGCAGATGCTTGGCAACGACCACGTCGCCCGCCAGATCGCCCAACTTATAGACCAATACCACCGAAGAGGCTACGGTCACCAGCAGCACGATAACAGCGAGCATCACCGCGTACTGCAATGCGAGCCGTGACGCGATGGATTTACGCAAGCCCGTATCCTACGCCGCGCACAGTGCGAATGTACGATCCTTCGCGCGCGGCATCCAGCTTGTTGCGCAAATAAGAAATGTACGTTTCCACGATGTTCGTACCGCCTTCGAAGTCGTGACCCCACACCAATTCCAGCAGATGCTCTTTGTCGAAAACGCGCCGTGGCTCGCGCATGAATACCGCCAGAAGTTCGAACTCGCGCTGGGTGAGGTCGACCTTGGCTTCCCCTCGAAAGGCCTCGCGCGTT
The DNA here is from genome assembly GCA_003243975.1 of Candidatus Meridianibacter frigidus. Taxonomy (GTDB): domain Bacteria; phylum Vulcanimicrobiota; class Vulcanimicrobiia; order Vulcanimicrobiales; family Vulcanimicrobiaceae; genus Meridianibacter; species Meridianibacter frigidus. The sequence goes on from QHBJ01000033.1 coordinate 7,696, forward strand.
TCAAGATTCAGCGAGAGGTCGTGCCAGCGCAAGCTGTCATCTGAGAAGAGCTGCGGACGGCGCAGCGCCGCCGATAGTCGCGCAAGCAGCTCTTCAAATTCAAAAGGTTTGACCAGATAGTCGTCGGCGCCGCTGGCCAGGCCGGCAACCTTATCCGCCAGTTCGCCCTTGGCAGTAAGCATGACGATAGGCGCTTGCGAGACTTGCCGTAGCATCGGCAGCAGCGTAAACCCATCGATCTTAGGCATCATCACATCCAAGATGATAACCTCCGGCTCCCAATCGCGCACCAGATTCAGGGCCTGCGCACCGTCCGATGCGGTTTTGACCGCAAAACCCTCACGCGCGAGCCCCAGTTCCAGCATCTCACGAACGTAGCGGTCGTCATCGACGACCGCTACGCGGGATTTTGTCGTCATCGATTAGGGTTGACGTTCGGCGCCCATTGCGGCTCTTGCTCCCATAAGCAAGTACATTCCGGCATCGTCCGTGTGCGGACGCATGCCGCGGTTCTGCTTCATTTGATCCATGGTCTGACGCTGTGCATCCGTGAGAATCGGACTGATTTTGTTGTGCATGTCATCCTGCACAGCTTTGAGCTGCGTGCGTGCATCTTGGCCGACCGCGATGACGGCTTGCGTTTCGGCCGGCGTCAAGACGGCATCGATCTGTTGGCCTGCTGCGCGAAAATGACCACCGTCGCCGTGCATGCCCGGCCCATTTCTCGGTGGCGGGCCCTGCCCAGCGGCCGGCCGCGGGGGTGGGGCTGGCAACTGATCGAGAACTGCTTGCACCCTGGCACGGTGCTCTGCTGAAAGGGCTGCCATTTCGCGCTCGTGGGCGGCGCCCATAATGGAGCGCGACCGTTGCATGCCATCTTGCATGATGGGCATGATCTGCGCGCGCTGAGCGTCCGTGAGCTGAGACATCATCGAATTGTGGTCTGGCGGTGCTTGCTGCGCGACCGCACCAACCGGCATGGAAAGTAAGACGGCCGCCAGGAGCGGCATTACATATTGTTTCATAGCGCGATTCTGAGGGCTGTTGCTGAACCACGCCTGAGGATTAGGCCGCTGAGCACCCGGTCCAAACGTGAAACCGACGCTCGGCGATCAAAGCCACCCGACCAAGATCGGCCAGATTATGCGCCACCAATCGGATGCCATACCCGCGTAGTTCATCGATCAAGGCCGCCGGTGGTGCCCAGCGGGCAAATAGGTGAACCTCGGCTTCCGCGAGGCCGACGGCCACGATGCGCACCACATCGGCCAACTCGCAAACGCCTGCAGCCATTAGGTTCGCGCTCACCCGGCGATCAAACGAGGCAGCAGTTTCGTTGGCTCCTACGAGCACGAGGCGACGGACCTGCTCCAGGGAGCTCGCCTCAAAGTCGAGGAGCGCCACGGCAGGCAGGTCGCCTTCCCTTGCGAGCGCGGCATGAACCGTCACCGGCCGAATGCTAGCCCGCGCTCCGGCCTCCAAAATTGCCCCTCCCCCGATGAGGTACTCCGTAGCTTCCATGAGTGCAGTATGGGCGACCTGAATGCCACACGGTTGGCATTGTGGGGCCCTCAGCGGATCCTGACCGGGTTGTCGGATTCCCTGCACGTTTTGCGGAAATTTGACCTTAAAACGTGCAAGGCTGCATTGTGGCATTGTGGGAATGCGTCCGCAGGTCCCGGGTTACCCCAGATTCGGACCGCTTGAAGCTGGACTTGGAACACGCCGGCTACGCGCTGAGCTTCTTCTGTCTCCGCTTGATGAATGTCGCCCACACCGTGCGCGAAATCCAAAGCACGCAAATCACGATGGCGGCCCAGAAAACCCAGGCAACAACGGCCTGCGTGCCGTGCGGACGGTACACCGCGAGCAACACCGTTATTCCCACGATGCAGGCCGCCGCCAACATCGTGGCATTCGCGCGCTCGACCATAACTTCAAGCCGGTTGAGCATGGGTTCCAGGTCTTCGAGGCGCGCCCACACCCGCAGGTTTCCCCGCTCGATATCGGCCAGCACCCTGTCGGCGCGGCGTGGCAGTTCGATACTCAACTCCGCAGCGTCCATGGCGGAGTCCTTGGCTCGTTCGGCCCACTCCTCGGGCGCGAGGCGCGCAAGCCCAACCTTGCGCGCAATCGGCTTCAGAAAATCGGTGATGCTGCAATCGGGCGCGATTTCCAGAATCATGCCTTCGCTCATCGCCACCATTTTGAAGAACATTGCGAGCGCGGCCGGGAGCCGCAGGCCGAACTCTCGGACGATCTCGAGCATTTCGCTGAGCGCCGTACCCATCTGTACCTGGCCGAGCGATGCGCTCATGTAGCGCTCAAGCAGCCGCTCCAACTGGCGCGTTAATGCGTTGCGGTCAATCGGCCGCAGCGGGGGCGCCAAATCGATCAACCGATCGCTCAAACGTTGCGCGTCGCTTTTCTCCATCGACATAAAGACATCGCCCAAACGCCGGCGCGTATCGTCCGAAAGACGCACCACCATGCCGAAGTCGACGACACCAATCCTACCGTCGGGCTGGATCATGATATTCCCGGGATGTGGATCGGCATGAAATAGCCCGTGAACGAGCGCGGGTTCAAGCACGAAGCGCGCGACGCGCTGCGCAGCCGGCTCGCGCAACGGAGCGGGCAACATCGTTTCGCCGTCTGCCTTTTCACCCGCAACCCGCGTGAGCGTCAGGACGCGGCCGGTCGAATTCTCCCAGATCACTTCCGGAAAAACGTAACCGTCGTCGTCTGCGAAAAACTTGCGGAACTGCACGATATTCCGCGCCTCCCGCGTATAGTCGAGTTCGGCCCGCAAGATATCGCCAAACTCTTCGACTAAGCCCTGGACGTCGTAGCCCCGCAGATCGGGAAAATACTCTTCCCCCGAGCCCGCGAGCTGGTTGAGGATCTCCAGGTCGCGCTCGGCGAGCGCCGCAACACCGGGCTTCTGCACTTTCACGACTACATCGCGACCGTCCAGTAGCGTTGCGCGATGCACCTGCCCGATGGAAGCCGACGCCATGGGCGTCCGTTCAAAATTCTCAAAGAGCTTGAGCGTCGTATCGCCCAATTCGTTCACAATCTCGGCCTCGATGAGCGCGGTTTCGACCGGCGGGACCGAGTCTTGAAGTTTTACAAGCTCCTCCCGATACTCCGGCGGCAGAAGGTCAGCGCGCGTCGAGAGGATTTGTCCCAACTTTATGAAGGTCGTGCCCAACTCTTCGCAGGCCAAGCGCATCTGCTCCCCACGCGACTGGGCGCGGTCCGAACCGTCGCTCTTGGTGAGGGCGGCGCCGGCCGCTACCAAGCCGTGCTTCGCCAACACTGCGACGATTTGGCGGTAGCGCTCCGCGCGCGTTGGGACTCCTTGAGGCTCCATGCCTGCCTACTTACCCGAATTTCGAGTCTGCTTCATGCGCGATAGCGCCATACAGGTGCACTCAAGTCAGGTAGGGTCCACACATTCACTTGTGAACAAAGGAGCCTACCCAATGGCAACCGCCGTGAATACTCACGTTTTGCGAATCGTTGCCCTGTTGCGCCAAGCCACCTCGCTCTTATGGAAGAGCTTGCCGCCCGAGCGGCGCAACGCAGAAAAGCTACAAACCGAAGCACTGCGCCTGCAGATGCACATGCTGCAGAACTTTACGGACGACTTGGCCGCGTTCACCCAAATCGAATCCGCTGCCAGCGGAACGCCTCCTGATGCAGCAAACGCCGCGATTCGCAAACGAGTATCCCATGACCCGAAAACCGTGGGGCTCGGAAGCCGACGCCGAGTTGCGGGCACTCTTTAAAAGCGGCAACTCTATTGACGACCTTTCGCTCTATTTTTAGCGCACGCCGAATTGCGTTCGAGCCCGCCTCGTCAAGCTTGGATTGCTGGCAGAAAGCGAATTCCGTCCGCGATTTGCAGTCTAGGGCGACTTCGTTGGCTGCTGTAACGGAGGCAGATTGCGCGTACGTAACGCATCGTTGCGTGCGCGCACCTCCGTGGCCACGAAAGCGTCGACGGCCCGAACGCGGTCGTCAGTGAGAGCGTGCAAGACCGCTGCTTCGCGTGAAAGCGGCTCCGAAGGCGCCTCGAAGCTGTCGAGGACGAAGAGCAGCGACTGCACCCGCTCGCGAAGTAAGTCGCGCAAGAAGTCGTCATCTTGATCGTTCTTCGCGTTGGAAGTTATGGTGCTCCGCAGGACTGCGGCGCGCGCTTTGGTCGTCTCCAAGTCTGCCAGCAGCGGATCCTTTGGCGCGGTTTTCGCCACGGCCGTCGCGCGCTGGGCGGCCTCACGCTGGATCACTCCCAATGTGTTGAGGGCGAGGTCGATGCGGGACCAATCGGCGAGCAGCGAGCGTTGCAACAGGTACACCGCTTGATGGGAGGACAATGATGTATTGTCGCGCGGCTCTTGCTTCACAAGCACCGGCCCACGCAGCGTCGCGTTGCCGGCATGCACGACAATGGTGTAGCTCCCCGGCACAACCGTTGCGCCCTGATCGAATTGGTTCCAATCCGGGGTGTCGTTCCAGCGAACGGGCTTATCTTCGGTGAGGTCCCACGAGAAGCGGTTGAAGCCAGCCTGATTGCTCAAGTCGGGGACCTGCTTGCCGTTTTCGTCGTGCACGGTAAAACGGCGCACCACGCGCCCGCGCCCGTCTAGAATCTCCGCAGTGGGATTCTTGGCCGCCGGCGCCGCTAAGTAGATCGTGATAATGGCGCCATACGGCGGATTTTCGCCGGCTCCGCGCCCGGTATTTCCCGCCGAATGAATCTGATACAGAAATGCCGGGCGCACCGGAAACAGACGGCGTCCCGCGGAGCGGGCGAGCTCGGCCTGCTGCAAAGGCGTAATGTCATCGAGAATCCACGCGTCGCGGCCATGCGTCCCCACCAGAAGATCGTTGAACTCGGGCTGCACACGCACGTCGCGCACGGACGCAACGGGCATATTCTGATTGAAGCGCGCCCAGTGCGCGCCGCGATCGAACGAAAGATAGAGCCCGGCTTCCGTTCCCGCGTAGGCCATGGACGCATTCCGCGGATCCTGGCGTACACTGCGCACGAAGGCGTCCGCGGGGAGCCCAGCGTTCAACAGCTGCCAATGCACGCCAAAGTCCCGCGTTCGATAAATGTAGGGAGCGCGGTCGCCGGTCATCTGACGGTCGTACGCGCCAATTAACTCACCGGCATGAATGGGCGAAGCCGAAAGACTTGCGAATCGCCCGAACGGCTGCGCAAGAGCAGCCGCAGGCGTCACGTTTTTCCAGTGCTTGCCGCCGTCGCGCGTCAGCTGAATGAGCCCATCGTCGGTTCCAACCCAAATCTGACTGTGTGCCGCCGTTGAGGGCTCGATATACAGAATGGTCTCGGACGTTTCCGCGCCGGTACCTTCGAGCGTCACGCCGCCGCTAATGGCTTCGTGCGAGCGGTCGTTGCGCGTGAGATCGGGGCTAATGACCTGCCAATGACGGCCGCGGTCGGTGCTAGTAAAGAGCACGTTCCCGGCGGTAAAGGCGCGATGCGCGTTAAATGGGTCGAACGCAATTGGCGTTTCCCAATTGAAACGGTAGTTCATTTCTTTCGGAGGCACCACGTTCTGATCACCCAAGTACGCCGAGCGCATTGCGGTTTGCTTGGTGCGTTCATTGAAGATATCCAACTCGCCGCCGTTGTTGCCGCCACCGCTCGTGGTCCACATAACGGCGCGATCGCTCGGGTCGGGAACGATCCAGGCGCCGTCGCCTCCTCCGATATCTTCCCATGCGTTGGCCGTTACGCCGGCCCCACTACGTGAGTTGTTCGGGGCGCACCAATTGCCATTATCCTGAAGCGGCGCACACACGCGATACGGATTACTGCGATCGAACCCAACGCGGTAGAGTTGGCCGATTGGAATGGTGTTGCGCCATTCCCACGTTGAGCCGCCATCGTTGGAGAATGCAACCCCGCCGTCGTTACCTTCGATAATGCGCCGCCCGTCGGATGCAATCCACATGGCGTGGTGATCGCCGTGAGTGCGCCGGCCGCCGATCTTAAACGTCTTCCCACCGTCGGTGCTCTCCGTCAGGTGAACCGAGTCGGAGAAAACATGATTTTCATTGGTTGGATCCACGAACACGTGGCTGAAGTAAAAGGGCCGCTCGTTGATGTTGGTATCCGCTGAAACCATTTGCCAATGGTTGCCGTCGTCGTCGGAACGCCATAGGATGCCCTGTTTGGATTGAATGAGCGCATACACGCGATTGGGATCCGATGGCGCGACGGCAAGTCCGATGCGGCCCAGGGTGTCGGTGGGTAAGCCCCGGCCTTGCAGCTTCGTCCAGGTTGCCCCGCCGTCGGTGGAGCGATACAGGCCATCATTCTCACCACCGCTTTGTACGGACCAGCCGGTGCGGCCAAACTGCCACATTCCGGCGTAAATGACATCGGGCGATTTATGCGAGCTAGCCAGATCGCTTGCGCCGCTCGACGGGCCAAGTGCGAGCACCTGCTGCCAGTGCGCGCCGCCGTCAGTGGTGCGATAGACGCCGCGCTGCGGATTGCTGGCGAACGGATCGCCCAGCGCGCCGACGACTACCTTGTTCGAATTGCGCGGGTCGATCCAAATGCTGCCGATGGCGGTTGTTTCGTGCAACCCCATGTCGGCCCAGGTCCTGCCGCCGTCAATGCTACGATAGATTCCTTTACCGGGCGAAACGTCGTTACGCGGATTCGCTTCGCCGGTACCCACCCAAACGATATCTTGATTGCGCGGATCGATGGCAACCGCGCCGATGGACGCAATCTCTTGCTTATCAAAGACCGGTTCCCAGTCGGTACCGCCGTTAGTCGAACGCCACACGCCGCCGCCGGCGCTTCCGATATAGTAGAGATTCGCGTTCTGATCGGTGCCGGCTACCGCCGCTAACCGTCCCCCGGCCGTTGCGGGCCCTACGTTACGCCAAGTAAGTTGTACGTAAGGTGCAGGTGTCGGGGTCGGGCTTGGTGATGGCGAGGGCTTGGCTTCCGGTTCGGCCGCGTGAACCGGCAAAACGCCCAATGCTACGCATGCAAGAACAAAGGCAATGAAAACGCGCATGGGTCGTTCATTAGGGATACCGCCGCTTAAACTCTCCCGCCGGGGCTTTCGAGCGATCCAGACGCGCCTGCAAAAACTGCGCCACCAATTCGCCTAATTTTTTGATATTCGCGTGGAGCCAAGCACGCTGTGGCAGACAGGACAGTTCACCGAATTCGATCACGAGCGCCGCGTCCGACGCCTGCACCTGCCGGAATCCGTAGTAGCCGCTTAGGTTCGCCGTGAAGTTATCGCGGTGGAATCCAAACGGCCAGTATCCCCCGTACAGTTGGCGCCAGTTTCTGGCCGCCGCTTCGTCTTGCTGGCGTGCGTAACCGATCGACGCCCGGCTGCTACACGGCGGCTGCGCGCCGTCAAAATGCAAGAAAACAGCTTCTTGCACGCGGTAGTGCTGGGAAAAATCCGCGGGAACGCGGACGAGCGAAACGCCTTGCGCTCGCAATATTTTCGCAGCTTCATCCGCAACAAGAGGCGTCAGTTCGCGCTCGCCGGCGGCGCCTAAATTGCACTTGTGACTGGGAAAGAACTTGCAGCTCTGCGGGCGCCCCTGGTGTCCCGCACCAATAAGCACCGCAGCAGCTAGAACGTGCATACGGGAACATTCCGCAGCATTTTTTCCGCCCCCGCTGTTGAGCAGCGTGCCCCTCCGGCGTCACGTCTGAGGAGCGGGGCCGTTGGTATCAGCAAATCAAGTGCGAATCGTTCTCATTCTCCTGATCCCCCTTTCTCTCATCGTAAGTAAAGCGTCCGCCGACGATTTCGGCCCGCCTCACGATGTCGCGGCGGTCCGCCGCGACATCATGAGCATGCTAGGAGATTCCCCAGCCCATCTTGTTTGGAACACATTGATTGATAACGCGCCGGTACCGCAGCGGAGCCCGAGTGGAAATCAACTTCGAATTAGCGACGTAGTTATTGTTGGAGATTGGGCCGTTGCCTCTTATGCGTTCCACACGTCGAACGCGATTCAAACCGGGTTTCTGGGCTTACATAAAATCGATCATCAATGGTGGCTGCTTTCGCGCGCTGTACGCGGTGCGGACTATGTTTCGTACATGTTCACGAACGCACCGCCGCTCGCGGGTGCACCCGGAAGTGCCCAGATTGGATACGGGCCAGATGTACCGACGCTTGAGCGGTATGGCTTTCCCCATAACCTCGCCGTGATCTCGCGCGACCATAATGCTCAAGTTGCGGAAGCGCAGCGCGCCTGCGAGGGATCACCGAAGGGTCGAGCACGCAATTGCGACGTTGAAACAGTCGAGTATGAGTGGTACGAAGTGCACCACCTCATCAGCCGAACTGGATCCGGGATAATCCCGGATCCCGGCGCAATGGGTGGCTACGACGTGAGGTTGCAGTTCGCCCCAAGCGACGCGCAGCCCGGCACTGAAGTCTCGGATTTTTCCGGCCGTAGTCCCGCGCACGCAGATGACCCTGGCGCCAGCTATTTTTTTACGCTACGCATCCAATCAGCGCACCCGGTTAATTTCGCAGGCGGGAGCGCCCTGGAGATCTGGTTTCCACACCTACTTGATTCGAAAACTAGCTATGTGCTAAATCTGCAAACCGACAAAGGGGGCATGTTCGATGCGCTTCCGGGAGTTCTGCAGGGTAATATCCTCAGCTTCGCCTTGCCCGAATTCACGGCCCAAGCCGGCGAAGAATTTCGGGATACGGTGCGCCTAGCGCGGCCTTAGGGCGGTGCCAGCGCGCGGGCTTCTGCAAGGATATAGCCAATTGCGCCGCCCTTCCAATTAAAGATGGTGCTATGTGCCAGGCCGGGTGCAAAGTCGATCTCCGCATCGCTTCCAAGGCGTTTAAGGTCTCCGGCCAACAGCGCAACCGGCCGATCGAGATGGTATTGGTCGCGCATACCGACGATGATGTGAAGTTTGTGGTGCAGCTCCAGGCCTAACTGAGGCCAATTGGCGCGCAGAATGTGCGCGATGTCGTAGTGGTCCTCCCAATACTGCTCGACTTGCGGATCGATGGCGCCCGATTTGCGATCGAACAGTTGCTGTGGCTTTCCGTCTGTGCCCCGAGGACTGAATACCGCATCAAAGGATTCGAACTGTAGACGTTCCCAGCCCTCACCGACGACAAAGCTTCGAAGTGGAGTGCCGTCGAGTTCATAGGCGCGACCGTTGTCGCCGTGGTAGAAGTTTTGTGGCGGCTCCCGCGTGAGGTCAGGCCCCGTGAAGTCGCGAAAATCAACCGGGTCCGGCGCAAGCGACCATTCACCGCCAAAGAGATCGGGATACGTGACCTGCAACCATAGCGCGGACCAGCCACCGGAGGAGTGTCCACCGACAAACCGTGTTTGCGGCGTGGCGATGGCGCGAAAGTGCGCTTCGGTTTGCGGGATAAATTCGGTGGTAAGTGCCCTCCCCCAGGGGCCGTTGTTTGCCGAATCGGCGAACTCGTGATGGCCTCCGTTGAACATTCCGTTGAGAAAGACGGCAATGAACTCGCTTTTCATAGCGCGCATTGGATGTTGCCACGCGAGCATCGTCCCCCAAGAAATCCGTCCTACCTCGCCGAATCCCTCAATCCAGTAAAAGATGGGATAGCGCCGCTGCGGCTGCTTGTAAAAGGAATCAGGCAGCAAGACGAAGGCATCCACGGACACCGGTTGATGCCAAAACTGGGACAGTGCCGCGCTTCGCATCGCAGCATGCACATACTGGGGCTCATCGGCGACAGCTGGCGCACAAGCCAGCAGGAACCAAAAGAGCAGTACAAGATGCCTCACACCGCCATTCCTTCGGCAATTGCTTGCTCTTCCGTCCATGTGCGGCCTTCGTCCATCACCTTGGCCAGATCATCAGCGAGCGTCGCTTGAAGAGCGGCGAGAATTTTCTCGTACTCTTGCTGTTCGGTATACTCACGCACGGCTCCAAGTGCTTCGATCCGCGCATCCACAAAGCCAAGCAGGCGCGCTGCGGGCGCCGCTTCGCTGTACTCCTTCGTCGGAAAGGCGTGCGCTCGCAGCAACGCTGCCGCGGTCAGATGCTGAAGAGCAAACGCGATGTTAACCGAGTCTTGCATTTCGCCGGACAAACGAAGCGCCTCGCGCGCATGCGCGATCGCCTCATCGAAGCGGTCCAGCGCCACCAGGTATGCCGCCATGTTGGAGAGCGTCCATGCAACACGCAGCATGTTATTCGCGCGGCGGTCGGCGTCCAGCGTTTCGCCGGCGTACCGAAGCGCAACCGAAGCATCGCCGCCGCGAAATTCGAGCTCGGCAATGTTAGTGGCAACTCTGCTCAATTGCGCGTCCGCCCCCGTCGCACGATAGATTGCAAGCGATTCACCGTATAAGGCACGTGCTTCATCCACATTGCCCTCTGCACCGTTGGCCATGGCAAGGCGCTCGGTGAACATCGCGGTCAAGCGCCGTGCGCCCAGCGTTTTCGCGATATCAAGAGCTTCTTGGAGTCGCACTTTCCCCTCGCCGATGCGACCCATATACACGAGCGCTTGCCCCGCCGACAACTCTGCTTCCGTAATTCCCGCGGCATCGCCAAGTGCGCGATAACGCGCCAGTGCGGACTCGGCCGCGGCGTAGCTCTTCTTATATTGGAGCATGACGCCGGCCAGGTGCGCCTCGGTAAGCTCGAGCTTCGCCACGAGCGCAGGCGGCGTTGCATCGGTGACCGCTTCGAGCGCAACCGCCGTCCATCGCCGCCCTTCCGCAACCGCGAGGTAGGTCCACATCAAACGCAGTGCGGCCGCAAGCTGCCACCCAAGTGCAATGTCCCCTTGTGCGACGAGCGCCCACGCCAATGCCGACCGCCAATTCTCCATCTCGGTCTCGACCTGCGCGAGCCATGCGCGCTCAGAGGTTGTGCCCCACGTCTTCTCGAGTTGCTCGGCGAGTTCGAGATAGCTAGCTGCGTGCGCCCGCGCCACAGTAGCATACTCTCCCGCCTCTTGCAGCTTCTCGCGCGCGTATTGGCGCGTGGACTCTAAGAGCCGGTACCGGGCGCGCTCTTCGTCGAGTTCAGCTTGCAGCAGCGACTTATCAACCAACGATGAAAGGCGGTCGAGCAAGTCCACTTCGTCGCCACCATCATCCCGGCCAACGGCAGCCGCCGCCTCCCAAGTGAAACCGCCCGCAAAAATTGACAGGCGCCGGAAGAGCGCACGCTCGGGTTCCGAGAGCAGATCGTAACTCCAGTCGATCAGCGCGCGCATCGTCTGCTGTCGCGGCAGCGCAGTACGGTCTCCGCTTGTCAGAATGCGAAGGCGCTCGTCCAGTTTCTGAGCCAGCTGCCGCGGCGTGAGAATTTTCACACGCGCAGCGGCCAACTCGATGGCCAGCGGAATGCCGTCCAGGCGCCGGCATATCTCGACGACGTCGCCGGCATTTTCGTCGGTGAGGGTAAATCCGCTGTCCGCAGCGCGCGCCCGGTCGGCGAAGAGCGCTACGGCGTCGCAATCAAGCACATCCCGCACCGACAGCGTCCTGCCGTTGGACGGCACCGAGAGCGAGGGCATTCGAAAGACGTGCTCACCCGCCACACTCAACCCTTCGCGGCTGGTTGCCAAGATGCGCACCTCGGCACAGCTGCGCAGAATCGCGGAGACGATGTTTCGCGCCGCCACAATCAGATGTTCGCAGTTGTCGAGAATGAATAGCAGCCGCTTGCGCGCCAGATAGGCAATCAGGGTCTCGAGCAGAGGTCGATTCGGAGATTCCTTTACGCTGAGCGTTTGCGCAATCGCGCTTGCAACCAGCGATTCATCGGAAACCGGCGCCAACTCGACCAGCCACACGCCGTCGCCTCCGCGGTCCAGCAATTCCGCGCCCACCTGCACGGCGCAGCGTGTTTTCCCAGCGCCGCCGGTACCCAGCAGCGTTACGAGGCGTGACCGCTCAATCAGCGCGCAGATTTCAGCCAGCTCTTTTTCGCGGCCCACGAACGAGGTCAATTGTCGCGGAAGGTTGTTAGGAAGCGCGTCAAGGGAGCGCAGCGCGGGGAAGTCTTCGGGCAGATCCGGTGCTACAACCTGATACACTTGCTCCGGGCGTGCGAGATCTTTGAGGCGATGGGTGCCAAGATCGCGTAGCGAGTGCTCGGGCGGCATCTCGCCTTGTAGCAGGTCGGCCGCGGTTCCCGACACCAGCACTTGACTGCCGTGGGCTATTGCGAGCAATCGTGCGACACGATTGACCGCCGGGCCGAAGTAATCGCCGTCGCGCTCGTCCGCCGCACCGGTGTGCAACGCCATCGATATCCGCATCCCTTCAACCGCCGAGAAGTCTTCGGCTTGCATTTGGCGCTGCGCATCCAGCGCGGCCTTCACCGCATCGCGCGCCCGTTCAAAAACGGCGCAGAACTCGTCGCCAATGGTCTTGAAAACGTAGCCGCGGTTCTTCTCGATCTCCGTGCGCATGACGGTGTCGTGACGCGCCAGTGCACCGGCCATCGCCTCGCGCTTGGCCTCCCAGCGCGTTGTGCTGCCTTCAATATCGGAGAACAAGAACGTGACCGTACCGGTCGGGCGCGCCATGTGCGGCGTCTTTCGTGGTCGAATCAAAATAGCATGGCGCAAGCACGCGTTCTGGTCATTGGCGCGGGGGTTATCGGTCTGACAACCGCATTATCTTTGCGGCAGGAGGGCTTTGAAGTAGTCGTCATTGCCGATAATTTTGCGCCCACGACTTCGGTCGCCGCCGGCGCGCTTTGGGAATGGCCGCCGTCGGTTTGCGGATCTCACTACGATGAAGCGCTCTTGAACCGATCGCAGGCGTGGTGCGCGCCCTCCTACCGGAAGTTCTCGGAACTTGCACAGGGCACGAACACGGGTGTCTTCTTGCGCCCGGCGACATTCTATTTCAGGATTCCGGTTCGCGACAACCCGAACGAACTTGGGAAAACACTGAAACTTCGAACGCACGTTGCGGGCTTTCTCCATGCTCCCGAACTGGCGGAGCGCAATGGCGTTTCCCCGCATGCGGGTGTCGTGGATGCATACACCTACGTTGCGCCGATGATCGACACCGACGCCTATCTGGATTGGCTGCGATTACAAGTAACGCAGACCGGCTGCGAGCTGCTCGAACGGCATATCTCCGGGAGTTTGGCCGAACAACAGCGCACGTTGCTGACGTCCTTCCGCGCCGAGGCAATCGCAAATTGTACGGGCCTTGGTTCGCAGGAACTGGCAACTGACCGCCATCTCGCGCCCCATCGAGGTGCCCTGATTTTCGTTCGCAATGACGGAACGCACATGCCCCGCGTAAACGGCGCGCACTGCATCGCGCACGACACCGCGCAAGACCGGCAAGATATGGTCTTCATTGTACCGCGCGGTGAGAACCAACTGGTGCTCGGCGGCCTAATCGAGCCGGACGAATGGACCCTGGAAGTCGATTTGCAGAATCATCCACCAATCCGCGAGATGCTCCAACGCTGCGTCGACTTTCTACCCATTCTCGCAAACGCTCAGCTGGACGAGCGAGAGCCGGTACGCGTGGGCTTGCGGCCGTTTCGCGGGAGCGGTGTTCGGCTAGAGCGCGAGCCGGGGACACGCATCATCCATAACTACGGGCACGGCGGGTCGGGGTTTACCCTCTCGTGGGGTTGCGCGTTCGAGGCGGTGGGGCTGGTAACGCAGATGTTGGACCTTCAGCCCCGTGTGATCGCGCGACCGAGTTGAGTGCCACCCATATGGCAGCCGAAGGTCCGATGATGGGGCCATGGACGCCACACGTCTCCTGGGCTCGCGCTACGCTTTCGTCGATGTCGAAACTACCGGCTTGGACCCCATATGCGGGGGCGTTGTGGAAGTGGGCGTCGTCCTCGTCGAGCGAGCAAGAGTAAGCGCGGCCTTTGAAACCTTGGTGAACCCCGGCATGCCAATCCCACACTACGCCACGGCGGTCCATGGAATTAGCGACGCGGACGTCGCGGGCGCACCGACGATCTCGCAGATCACACCTTTCGTGCACGCGCTCTGCCGAGATGCGACCATTGTGGCGCACAACGCCGCCTTCGATCTGAGCTTTCTTTCGTTCTTGCGTGACCATCGCGTCGCATGCTCGTGGAGGCTCGCAGCGCGCACTGTTCCCGAGGCGCCCAATCACAAGAACCAGACCCTGCGCAGGTTCTTCAAAATCACCGACCCCTTGCTCGATGGGCGCGCGGCGCACCGGGCTCTCGCCGACGCAATCGTTACCCGCCACGTCTTCTTCGCGTGCCTGCGGCGTTATCTCGCTCGCGGCGGCGTCGACTCGTTGCACGCACTGCTGGATTTTCTTGCCACCCCGCAGCGCGTGGCAAGAGCGCGCGTACCGACCTAGAACCGACCACCCCTTGCAGCTCATCAACGGCAAACCGGTTTACTCCGCGTCGGATATCAACAACTTCACGGCGTGCGCGCATCTTACAACGCTGGACCTTACTGTTCTAACGAACGGCGGCGTCCGGCCGGAAGTCAAATCCAAACAAGCCGATATTCTCAGGCGTCTGGGCGAGGAGCACGAACTCGCCTATCTGGATCGGCTGCAGGCCGCGGGCAAAGCGGTCACGCGAATCGAACGCGTTCCCGGCGCGGAACGGGTCGCCGCCCTTGAACGGGCGGCTTCGGATACCATCGCAGCGATGCGCGCCGGTGACGCCTACATTTATCAAGCGACGTTTTTCGACGGGACATTTTTAGGTCACGCCGATTTTCTACGGCGTATCGAAGAGCCGTCACCGAACCTCGGAGCGTGGAGCTATGAGGTGGAGGACACCAAACTCGCGCGCAGCGCCCAACCTTATTTCTTGCTGCAGCTCTGTTACTACAGCGAGCAAGTCGGCACCGTGCAAGGCAGCATGCCGGAGTTCATGTACGTCATCTTGGGCGACGGAAAGCGCGTGGACTTCCGGGTAAGCGATTTCTCCGCATACTACCGTGCGATCAAAGCCGAATTCTTGCAGCGGGTAGCTGCCGCGGGCGGCACCGTCAACACGTATCCCGAACCGGTAAAGCACTGCACACTGTGCGTGTGGGATGCAGAATGCGAGCATCGGCGCACGAGCGACGACCACTTGAGTTTGGTGGCCGGCGTAACGCGCCTGCAGCGCACACGCCTAGGCGAAGGCGGAATCGCAACGCTGGAGGCGCTGGGAGAAGCCGCCGTAGGCCAACGTCCTGGGAGCATTACCCTCTCAACTTTCCAGAAAGTGGCTCGCCAAGCGCGCTTGCAACTCGCGCAGCGCCGCGCCCAACTGGCCCACGAAGACCCGCCCTACAAGTATGAGCTGCTACGTGTTGAACCCGACCGTTTACGCGGTTTTGCGCTTCTGCCAAAGCCGAGCGACGGCGACATTTTCTTCGACATGGAAGGCGATCCGTACTACGACATGCCCGCCGGTTTGGAGTATCTCTTTGGAGCGCATACGCCCGATGGAGTTTTCACCCCATTTTGGGGATGCGACCGTTCGAAAAATCCAGTTGGCGATCGTCGTGCGGAGAAGCAGGCGTTCGAAGCGTTTATCGATTTCGTCATGGAGCGGCGCGCCCGCTTTCCCGATCTTCACGTGTACCACTACGCGAACTACGAAAAGTCGGCGCTGCAGAAATTGGCCATTCGCCACGGCACGCGCGAAGAGCAGGTTGACATCTTACTGCGCGAAGGCGTTTTAGTTGACTTATACAACGTTGTGCGGCAGTCGGTGGTCGTCGGGCAGCCCGGCTATTCGATCAAACTAATCGAGGCGTTTTACGGGAAGCGCGAGGACGGCTCCACTATAAAGGCGGGCGACGAGTCCATTCTGCGCTTCGAGGAATGGTTGGCCAGCCGCCACTTGCCCGGGCACCGCGACGATTCAATTCTCGACGACCTAGAGAAATACAATAGCTACGATTGCATCTCCACCTTTGGGTTGCACGATTGGCTGTTAAAACTACGCGAAGAGGCGCAGGAACAGTTCGGCATAGAGATTCCTTATTTCACCGGCAAGAAGAAAGAGGCAGAAAAAGAGCAAGAGGACGAGTTTAGCGGTCTAAAGCAGGATCTGTTTGCTGCTTTGCCGCCCGAGTTTGACGCGGAGAGCGCGTCGAGCATACAAGACCTCGCCATCTTCCGAACACTGCACTTACTCGAGTATCACCGCCGCGAAGACAAGCCGGTTTGGTGGCGCTTTCACGATAGGTGCGCCACATTCCACGACGATCCCGAAGATTTGATGGACGACACGGAGTGCATCGTCGGCCTGGAACTGAAGGGCGAGCCCTCTGTGCACGACCGCTCCTTGATCTATGCGCTGCATTTTCCATCGCAACAGCTCAAGATTGAGCGCGGAAATGCGTACGATCCGCGCGATAAGACCTACGCTGGAGAAATTCTGCAAATTCAGGAGTTCGATGACCGCGGGGTCCTGCAGCTCAGGCGTAACAAGAAGCGGGCGGATGAACCGTTTCCTAGCACGCTGGTCGTGCGCGATATGATTCCGGCAGGGACCGTGCGGAAAGGAATCGGGCGTTTTGCACGTGCGCTGCTCGATGGCAACCACCGCTATCGCGCTGCCTACGATCTCTTGACGAGCGCAGACCCGCGCCTTCGGGATCGGGAACCGGGCGCGAACGTGCAACCGGGCAAGCTCGCCATTTCGTCGATTGCTCCCATCGTGGGCGCGCTTGATGACAGCTACCTCTTCATTCAAGGGCCGCCGGGCTCGGGGAAAACGTACTTGGGCGCGCGCCTTATCGTGGAGCAACTCAAGGCAGGCAAACGGGTGGGCGTGACCGCGAATAGCCACAAGGCCATCAACAAACTGCTGGATGAAGTTGAGGCCGCAGCCCTGGAGGGCAATTTCCAATTCCGTGGTGCGAAGCGATCGAGCGATGACAACGCTTTTGAGTCCAAAAACGGGATGATCGGAAACGTCGAAAAAGATTTTCCGACGGATGCGCAACTCGTGGCAGGCACCGTATGGGCCTTCTCCGCGCAGGACATGGACCACACGATAGATGTGCTATTCATCGACGAAGCGGGGCAGTACTCGCTGCCGAACGCGGTAGCGGCGGCTACGGCCGCCTCAAACGTCGTCCTGCTAGGGGATCCGTTGCAGTTGGCTCAAGTTGGACATACCAAGCATCCCGGTAATGTTGGAGCTTCTGTGCTCGAACATCTCTTGGGGGACGCACAAGTGCCGGTCCTTCCACACCGGGGCATCTTCTTAGACCAAACATGGCGCATGCACCAAGATGTTTGCGCATTCGTGTCGGAGACGATGTACGAAGGCAAGCTCCATCCAGCGCCCGGGCGAAATCGACAGCATGTCGAGGGCCCTGGCCTGCGCGGCACGGGTCTGCGCTACCTTGGTGTCGTGCATGGCGAAAACCGGCACGACTCGCCTCAGGAGGCGAAGCGCATTGCGGATGAGATTGAATTGATGCTCCGCGGGACGGTGATGGATTTTAAGGGTGCAAGCCGCGAGATCCGGTCAGACGACATTATTGTCGTGACGCCTTACAACGCACAAGTGCGCTGCATTCGAAAAGAGATGGCTACTCGCGGCGGAAGTTGTCGCGACGTGCAAGTTGGAACGGTCGACAAGTTTCAGGGCCAGGAGGCATACGTGGTCTTCTTCAGCACCGCGGCCTCCAGCGGCGAGGATGCGCCGCGCGGTTTAGAGTTTATTTTCGACCGCAACCGCCTTAACGTGGCAGTGTCGCGCGCGCGTGCGCTCGCGGTGATCGTCGGGAGCCCGGCGCTCTTTCGCCACGAGTGCAAGTCGATCGAACAGATGCAGACGTTGAACGGCGCACTGCGCTTTCGCGAATTGGCCACTTGACCGCCGCCCGGTGTCACCCCGAGCTTGTCGAGGGGCCGCCGTAATCGTGCCTGATAGCCAAACGCCCGTTATCATTGCGGGGGGGGGGCCTGTGGGTTTGTCGCTTGCGCTGGGGCTTGCACGGCAAGGCGTGCGCAGCATTATTTTTGAGCAGGCCGCTGAGCTGCCGCCGTTTCCGCGCGCGATCGTCGTCCTCACTCGGACGTTAGAAGTGTTTCAATCTTGGGATGTGGCGGATGCGTTTCGGGCGCGAGGCGAGTTCGTTCAGACGGTGCGCCCTGTTTCGGCGCTAACCAATAAGCAACTTATTGCAATCGATTTCTCCCAACTAGCGGATGAAACACCCAGCGCAGGTGTGATCGTGCTGCCACAGGAGACGACGGAGAAGCTACTTCTGCAAGAACTGCGGCGCACGGGCATGTGCGAGGTTCGGTTCAATTACAAGCTTATCGGTGCGACGCAGGACGAAAGCGGAGTCGCCGTCGCGGTAGCTGGCGAGAACGGCGAAACGCAAGAAGTTCGCGCGCGGTTTCTGGTGGGCGCCGATGGTGCGCACAGCGCGGTGCGCGCAGCCATGGGATTGGCGCTCGAGGGCATGACCTATCCGGCTCACGTTTTCCTGGCAGACGTCGGCATTGCTGATGAGCGCGATAACTTGCCGTGGCCGCGTGTGGTCGCGGGAGAGCGGCCTCGCGGCGCGATCCGCTTCGAGCCGGGCCGCTGGCGCGTGATCGGCTCCCTCTCCCCGGAGCAAGCAGAAGGAACGCTTCCCCAAGCGTTCTTGGGCGAAGTGGTTCGTGAAACGATTGGCTCCGGGCCATACACGTTGCTCTGGCATAGCACGTTTACGATCCACCGCCGCCATGCGAAGACATTTCGCAAGGGTCGCATGCTACTGGCCGGAGACGCCGGCCACCTAAACAGTCCGGCTGGAGGCCAGGGAATGAATGCCGGCATTCAAGATGCACACAACCTAGCATGGAAGCTGGCGTTTGCCCTACGCGGGGGCAACGTTGACTTGTTGCTCGATTCGTACGACGCCGAACGCCACCAGGCCATCACCGAGGGTGTGGAGCGGCTCACTGAGGTTCTCACCCGCTTCGGATTGCTCATGCCAAAGGCAATGCGCAATCCAATCGGCGCGATCTTGAGGCGCGCGCTTTCCTTTCGAGTGTTCGCCAATCGCCTTGTTCGCGCTGCCTCAATGCTCAATACGGGATACTGGCGGTCGCCGCTGTTCTTGGGAAAAAGCTCGCTGCTTGGGAAGCGCGCGCCGCAGCCCGAGTTGTTGGTGAAATATACACCGACGCTCGTTTTGCATCGGCCAAGCCCCGATGTGTTAGCCGCGGCGCACGACTTGGGGATCCCGGATGTGGAAGTCGTTCGAGCGCATGACTGGCGCCGTTGGCGTTGCGCGCTGCCGTTTGCGGCGCTGGTGCGCCCAGATGGAGTTGTCGGCTCCTTCCACCGCAATCCCTCCGGAGAGTCCGTGCACAACGGCGCTCGCGGCGCGCTCGGGTTCCCCACCTAGCGCAAGGTTGCCGCCTTTCCGACAGACTTCTTCGCCGTTGTATGTCCAGTCGTGCCCAACCAGAATTACTTCGCGGCGACGCATTTTACCGGGGAAGTCCCTCCGCTCTTGCTCTTTCATGGCAAACACATTCCTTCCACATACGCCTTCAAACTTTGCACCGTGGGTACCAAGAGGTGGCCTCGGTTAGTCGG
>QHBJ01000015.1 GCA_003243975.1 Candidatus Meridianibacter frigidus
CGACTAACCGAGGCCACCTCTTCTTATCTCGCAGTTTTCGCTTGCGCGCATTTCGACTCTTGGGCCGGACCATGTGGGGGGCCTGCCAGACTTACGTGAACTGCGCGATGATTTTCTAATCGGCTACCGCTGGCTGTTCGGAGACCGCACGATGCGCGCCATGTCGCTCTCCAGCTGGTTCATGAACTTCTTCGGGTTCGGCACCTATGCAATCTTGGTGCCATACTTGAAGCGCTCGTTCGGCGCGACGCCGCAGAACATTGGCGTGTTCTTTGCAATCACCGCGGTGGGAAGCATCGCGGGTTCGCTGCTGGCGGCGAAGATCAATGACCGCTGGCCGTTCGGGCGAATGATCATCGTTTCGTTTGCGCTGGATGCGCTTTTCTTCTTGCCCTTCCCGTTCGTGCATTCGATCTGGGTAGCGGCCGTGATTTGGGGGTGTTCGAATGTGGGGGCCAGCTTTGAGCTATCGCAGATCATCGGATGGCGTATGCGCATCACGCCGCAAGAACTCATCGGTCGCGTCATCGGATGCGTTCGCCAGTTTGTGCTTAGCGGCCTAATCCCGGGTGTTTTGGCGATGGGTTGGATTGCAGATCATGTTTCCGGACGCGCCGCCATGATGAGCGGAGCATTCGGATTCTTAATTGTCGCGGCCATATTTGTGTGCCTGCCGACTATCCGCAGAGAAGCAAGATAATCGCTGCCCTCGACAATGCTTCGACAAGCTCAGCATGAGATGCGTGTCAGTTCGACCCTTCGATACGGTCAGGGTGACAGTATTGTTAGCCGGCGAAGGTTGGGACTTTGAAGTGCGATTCTTCGCCCTTCTTTAAACCGGACTCATCGCGCAAAGCGGCAACCTTGTCCAAACGTTCCCACGGCAGATCGAGTTCTGGGCGTCCGAAATGTCCGTAGGACGCGGTTGGCAGATAAATCGGGCGGCGCAGGTCCAAATGATGGATGATTGCCGCCGGCCGCAGATCGAAGTGTCTCATGACCAGCTGCGCAATTTTCTCCTCGGATATCTTGCAAGTGCCGAACGTTTCAACCAGCACGCTCATTGGATGCGCAACGCCGATTGCATAGGCTACTTGCACCTCGCAGCGGTCCGCCAGGCCGGCGGCCACGATGTTCTTGGCAACGTGCCGTGCAGCGTAGGCTGCCGAGCGGTCAACCTTGGTTGGATCCTTGCCGGAGAAGGCACCCCCGCCGTGGCGCGCCATACCGCCGTAGGTGTCCGCGATGATCTTCCGGCCCGTTAAGCCGGCATCACCTTTCGGACCGCCGATGACAAAACGCCCCGTTGGGTTGACGTAGATGTGCGTTTCTTCATCCATCATGCGGGTTGGAATGATGTGGCGGATCACTTTCTCGGTCACTTCGCGGCGGATCACTTCCAGCGCGACGTTCGGATCGTGCTGCGTCGAAATTACGACGGAATCCACGCGCACGGGCTTCTGCCCGTCGTATTCGACGGTTACCTGGGACTTGGCGTCGGGGCGCAGGTACGTGATGTCATTGTTCTTGCGGACCGCGGCAAGGTGGCGCGTGAGGTTGTGCGCGAGCGTTATCGGTAACGGCATGAGCTCTTCGGTTTCGCGGCAGGCGTAACCGAACATCATGCCTTGGTCGCCTGCGCCAGTGAGCTCGAACTCGTCGTGGCTGCCCGTTGACTTGACTTCCAGCGATTTGTCGACGCCCATGGCAATGTCCGGCGACTGCTCGTCAATGGACACGCTTACGCCGCAGGTTTCCGCGTCGAAGCCGACGTCGGACTTTGTGTACCCGATGTCCGCGATCGTTTGCCGGACGATCTTGGGAATGTCGATGTAGGTCTTGGTCGTCACCTCACCAGCGATGTGGATCTGGCCGGTAATCGCGAAGGTTTCAACCGCGACGCGCCCATACGGATCGTCTTTGAGAATGGCATCCAGGACCGCATCGGAGATTTGATCCGCAACTTTATCGGGGTGGCCTTCGGATACCGACTCGCTGGTAAACAAACGGCGATACGACATAATGCTGCTCTACGTCCCTTCCGACCACGAGGCCATGTACTTGAGTTGCTCCGCCGTAAGCGTATCGATTTTGATCCCCATGGACTCCAGCTTGAGCGTAGCCACTTCTTCGTCGATCTCCAGCGGCACGTCGTACACTTTCTTCTCGAGCGACTTGTGATTCTTCGCCAGATACGCCGCCGCCATGCCTTGGTTGGCAAACGACATATCCATCACCGCCGCGGGATGACCCTCGCCGGCTGCTAAATTGATGAGCCGCCCATCAGCCAAGATGCAGACCTTGCGCCCGTCGCTCAGTTCGTACTGCTCGACGAATGTGCGAGGCTCGCTCTTTTTTACTGCCATCGCCTTGATCGCGTCGAGGTCTAGCTCATCGTTGAAGTGCCCCGAGTTGCACACGATGGCGCCGTCTTTCATCAGATCGAAGTGTGCCTTGCCGATGACGTGATAGTTACCCGTGACCGTTACGAAGACATCGCCAATCTTTGCAGCTTGCTCCATCGGCATGACGCGGTATCCATCCATCGTCGCCTCGATCGCCTTGCGAGGATCGACCTCGGTGACCACCACATGCGCGCCCATTCCGGAAGCGCGCGAAGCAACGCCGCGGCCGCACCAGCCGTAGCCGACCACCACGAGGGTGCGTCCGGCCAGGAGAACGTTGGTGGCCCGAATGATGCCGTCGAGCGTCGATTGGCCCGTGCCGTAGCGGTTGTCGAACATGTGCTTAGTGAGCGCATTGTTTACGGCGATCACCGGGTAGGGCAGCACGCCGTCTTTCTGCATGGCCTTTAGGCGGATGACGCCCGTCGTCGTCTCCTCACACCCGCCGATCATGTCTTTGAGCAGATCGTTGTGCTTTCCATAGATAGTGTTGACCAAATCGCAGCCGTCGTCCATCGACATGTGCGGTTTCGTGGCCACCACCGCTTCGATGTGGCTGTAGTAGGTTTCGTTATTCTCCCCTTTGATCGCGAAGGTCGGCACGCCGAAATCGCAGAGCGCGGCCGCGACGTCATCTTGCGTGGAAAGCGGGTTGCTCGCGCACAACGCGATCTCCGCACCGCCCGCTTGCAGCGCAAGCATCAGATTGGCCGTTTCCGTCGTCACATGCAGGCACGCGCCGATGCGCACGCCCGCCAGAGGTTTCTCCCGCGCGAAGCGCTCTTTGATCTGTGCGAGCACGGGCATGTAGCCGGCCGCCCAAGCGATCCGGCTGCGACCCATTTCGGCCAAGCCGGGGTCTTTCACATCTCCGCGCGCGGCCGCCGCCTGCGTGCGTTCTTCCAGAACTTGCAAGATGAACTCCTAAAGTAAGGTCGTGGGCGAGAGATGTTCTTCATCCATAGGGAAGGCTCTTGTCGAAACGCCCTCCAACGGTGGTGGCCGTGCAGAGCATCGACGATTATCTCACGCAACTCGCTTCATCCAGTGCTACGCCGGGGGGCGGAAGCGCTGCGATGTTCGTCGCAGCCAGCGGCGTCGCGCTGCTCGCGATGGTCGCCCGAATCAGCGCCGAAAAACTCCGGCTTACCGAAGAACGCGAGCTAGGCGAGGGAATTGCCCGCGCCGCCGACCACCTACGGGAAAGGTTCTTGGAGTCCGCCGCAAAGGATGAGGCCGCATTTGAGGCGGTTATGAAGGCGCAGCGACGTCCGCGGGGAGACACCGAGCGTGCGGCTGCAGTAGAATCCGCGCTCGCGTACGCTGCAGACGTGCCGCTGCAGTCGGCACAGAGGATGCTCGACGCGCTGACACTGGTGCGCCAAACGGTGGACGTAACCGGTGAAAATCTCATGAGCGATCTCGGATCGGCGGCGGAGTTTTTGCGAGCCGCACTGCAGGCGTGCGCGTATACGGTTCGCGTGAATCTGCGCTACATGAACGATTCGCGCACCATCCAGGTCAATCGCGCAACGCTCGAATCGATCGAAGCCCAGTCGCAGACGATTCTCAAAGCGGTTCAGGTCGCGACAGAAGACGCATTAAAAGGAACGGCATGAAAACAGTACTCGCGATTCTCGGCTGCCTCTCGCTCACGGCGAGCGCCGTGCGCGCGGACGGGCCGGCCGACATCAAGCGCAACTTCTCCCTCTGCCGCGGGACGCTCGGCAGCGTCCAAGCGGTCGGGGGCCGCGCGCTCGTGCTCCCCTCTCGCGGCGTAAATCTAACGATTCGGCGCAGCCGCGTTACCGGCAATGAGCGCGTGGTATTCGTTCAGCAAAGCACCGCAAAGAAAGCCGCCTTTAGCATCAGCGCGGGCGGTCACATCATGCGCATCAAGAACGTCGTCGTTCGCAACCTCCACGTTCGGCCGCCAGTCTTTTGCGTGTTGCCGGACTAGGCGACGGCGTCCAAGAACGGTTGGATGTCGGCGGCATCCACTTCCATGCCCACGCCGCGTCTGTGGTAGCGCGCGTCGTGAAAATCCGAGCCGCCGGTCATCAAGAGGTTGAGCCGCTTGGCCATAGCGCGAAAGTAGTGCGTTGCGGATGCATCGTGGCGCGGATAGAAGACCTCCAGTCCCGCTAACCCTTCCTCGACCAGTTCCCCGACAATCGAATGGTCGCGCAAGCGTCCGGGATGTGCCAGCACCGCAATGCCGCCGGCCGCGCGAATCACCGCGATCGCTTCGTGCGGCCCCATGTGCGTTGAGGGCACATAACCGGGTCCCCCACGGAAAAGCACGTTGCGAAAAGCCGACTCGATGTCGGAAACGTGGCCATGGCGAATGAGCGCTCTGCCCACGTGCGGCCGTCCGAGAACCCCGCCGCGGCTCTCGGCTTCTACCTGCTCCATCGTGACTTCGTAACCTGCCGCTTGGATCTGGCGCACGATCTTCGCGACGCGCAGCCGGCGCGCTGCCCGGTTATTTTCCAGCGCTGCCTGCAGTGCGGCGTTCTTGCGGTCCAATCGGTAACCGAGGACGTGCACCTCGTTCTCGCGGTAAGTGGTGTTGACTTCGATTCCAACGAATGCAGGCCTTATCGGCGCGCTCTCAAGCACGTCGTACGCGGCCAACGTGTCATGGTCGGTGATGGAAAAGATGCCTACGCCGCGCTTACCCATTGCGGCGCAAAGCTCCGCCGGCGAAAGCGACCCGTCACTTTCGTAGGTATGGCAATGAAAATCGACCAGCAGGTGCTTTAGAGGGGGCGCCGGTGTACAGCCAGCGACATTCCGGTGCGCTCGGTGCCGTTAATCTCGACTCCGATGAACGATGGAACGCAAGAAATCTCGAAACTGCTGCTTTTTAAATATGAGCGCGCGATGGCGATGGCTTTGACCGCCTGATTGATCGCGCCCGCGCCGACCGCTTGCAACTCGGCGCTTTCATGCTCCCGCAAGACCGCCGCCAATGCGCCGGCCACCGAGTTCGGATTGCTTTTGGCCGAAACTTTCAGAATGCCGGTTGTGACGTGCTCGCTTCGCAGATGGGTGATCATGGTATGCCTCGTTGGAAAATACGTTTGACGTCGGTCGCGCGACCGCTCTGCCGGTCAACGCGCACGACGGCTGCGCAAAATTGATTGGGACCGGTCTTTTGTACGCTAAAGCGCTCCGAAAGTCCACTCTGAAAGCGGTCCAAAACGGCCCTCGTCTCCATCCCGATGACACCGTCGGCCGGGCCCGTCATCCCAACATCCGTTAGATAGGCGGTGCCGCCTGCCAGAATCTGCTCGTCGGAGGTTTGCACGTGCGTATGGGTTCCGTAAACTGCCGAGACCTCACCGTCCAAGAAACGCCCTATGGCCACTTTCTCCGAGGTAGTCTCGGCATGAATATCCACGATGATAACCGGCGTTTCGTGACGCATCCGGTCGACAAGCTCTCGGACGCAGCGAAACGGATCGTCCACCGGCGGCATAAAGGTGCGCCCCATAATGTTGATGACACCAATCGTTACGCCGTCGGCGCGGAATGTGCCGCTGCCCTTCCCCGGTACGCCCGGTGGATAATTCGCCGGGCGGATTACCCGATCGGTGGTTTCCAGGTACGCCTTGAACTCGCGCTTGTCGAAAATATGGTTGCCACTAGTAATGAAATCCACGCCGCTGGCGAACATTTCTTCGGCGGTCTGCGCGGTTAGTCCAAATCCACCGGCGGCGTTCTCGCCGTTGGCAATGCACGCGTCCACTTTGTATTGCTCGCGTGTCACGCTCAAGCATCGCTTGAGCGTATCGCGCCCCGGCCCTCCGACCACGTCGCCGACCAGCAAGATGCAGAGCGCCTTGCGTTCCAGCTCGGGATGCGCGGTTATGAGCGGCCCGTTGCCTTTGCTTTTTTGCGGGACTTCAAAAAGTACACCAAGACCCGTTTCTCTTCGCGAAAGCCAACCAAGCTCTTGGACTGCCGTGGATCGCGCATGGAATCCAGCGCGCAGTCCACTAGCTCTTCTTGGGCAATCGGATCCTCTTCGAAATGATCTTCGGGCACGGGGTTGCGAACCATTAGCTCGCCGAAGCGCTCGGCGAAGAGACTCACCAAGAGCATGAGCTCCTCTTTGGAGAACGTTTCCAGGTCGCGCGTGAGGTGGATGAAAGTCACGGCGCGGTCGGCTTCGCACTCCACGCGTACTACCCGAGGACTCTCGTCGCGCAGGTGCAGGAACCCCTCGACGTGTTCGTTCACCGCGGCCACGGCGGCGCTCTGCGCGGCCCGGTCCAGACGCGCGCTGACCACGACGGTGAATCGAACCGTGCCATCGTCGGGCATGGATCGAACTGATGCGATCTCTGGAAAACGAACCAGCAAAGCGCAGATTAGACTAACGGTATCGGCGTTTTCGTGGGGCAGCCGGGCGTTCATGAGGAGGCCAACTTCTTTCTGTGCCGGGGACGACCTGAGGGTGGGCGCCTTACATTGGACGCCCGCTCAGCGCGACACCTTTTGGAGCCACCATATCGCCCCACTGTGCCAGCTGGGTGGCACTTGATCGGCGGAGGGATTCCTCGCCCGCTCGCCGAGACCGAGACCATGGGCCTCCGGAGCATCATCTCACTTGCAGCCGCCCTCTTGGCAATGTCCGCCTGTGCAAACAAGGGTGGGCCCCCCGGGCCTCAACGCACCGTCGTTACCACGATGTCGACCCTCGCCTCGCTGGTGCAAATGGTCAGCGGCGACCGCTGGCAAGTCGTCAATCTCGTCCCGGTTGGCGCTTCACCCGAGGACTATCAACCCTCGCCGCGCGACATCGAGGCCCTCCGGCGTGCGCAGATTTTGGTCGAAAATGGAGCCGGCATCGAAGTGTGGCTCAACCATCTCCTGGACGCCGCACGGAACATCAACATGCAAGTGGTGGTCGCCACGCAAGGCGTGCAGCTCAAGGACGGCAACCCACATGTGTGGATGGACCCGGTCGCCGCGCAGGAGTACTTAAAGAAAATCGAGGCCGCGCTCGAACGCGCCGACCCCGAAGGCACTCCGTACTACCGGACTCGCCTGCAAACCGCAATCCAACAGCTGCAGGCACTCGACGCGGCCGTTCGCTCGCAGATCAAGACCATTCCCCCCGGCGCGCGCAACATGATCGTCTTTCACAATGCCTGGCAGTACTACGCTGATCGCTACAGCCTTCGCGTAGTGGGCGCCATCGAACTCTCACCGGGACAAGAGCCCTCACCGCAGTACCTCTCCAAGCTGGTCAAACTGGCTAAGAGTCATCACGTGCGCGTGATATTTGCCGAGCCCGAGTACAACAAGAAGCTGGCGACCGTTTTGGGTGAAAGTGCCGGTATAAAGACGGTAAGCAATCTGTACGACGATTCGCTCGGGACCAGTCCCGAGGTCAAGGATTACATTTCGCTCATCACTTACGATACGAACGTCATTGTTAATGCCCTCAAGTAATCGCGCGCGCCCGCGCGATGCCGTGTGGATCGACGACCTGTGGGTGCGCTACGACGGGTCTTTCGCGCTCGAGCAAATCAATATCGTCGTGCACGCCGGCGAAGCGGTGGGCATCATCGGCCCGAACGGATCGGGGAAATCGACGCTTCTGAAAACGATCGCCGGGCTGCTGGCCCCGGCGCGCGGTACGGTTGAGGTCTTCGGCAAGCCACCCCGCTCGCTGCCGCCGGGCAGCATCGCGTATGTTCCGCAAGTGGAAGTTGTGGACTGGAGCTTTCCGGCGACCGTTTGGGATGTCGTCGCAATGGCGCGCTTCGCGCACTTGCGACCGTGGCAGCCCTTCTCGGCGGACGACCGCTCGCTGATCGCACGCGCATTGGAGGCCACTCGCATGGCGGATCTCGCGAGCCGGCCCATCGCCGATCTTTCCGGGGGGCAGCAGCAGCGCGCCTTTATGGCACGCGCTATAGCGCAGGAACCCAAACTGCTCTTGCTCGACGAACCGACCTCCGGCGTCGATGCATCCACCGAAGACGTGCTCGCCAAACTCATTCGCTCGCTGGCAGCCGACGGGCTCCCTGTGCTCATGGCCACGCACGACTTAGAGCGGGCCGAAGATTTCTTCGACTATCTCGTGCTGCTCGACCGGCGTTGCATCACCTATGGACGACCCTCCGAAGTGCTGGCCTCAAAAGAGTTTCGGCGCGTACTCTCGCACGGGCACCATATCGCGGGATCACACCGATGAATTGGCTCCTGGCTCCGTTCGCCGATGATTTTATGGTGCGCGGTTTTATCGCCGCCGTCTTGGTCGGAGTCTTGTGCTCGGCCATTGGGACCTTCGTGATCTTGCGAAAGCTGGCATTCATCGGCGACGGGATCGCGCATGCGTCCTTCGCGGGCATCGTGATTGCATATCTCAGGGCGGCGAACTTCTACGTGGGCGCGGCCGTAGTGGCGGTCATCACGGCGCTCGCTATCGGGTTCGTTCACCGCCGCGGTCGCGTTTCCATGGACACGAGCATCGGCGTGCTCTTTACGGGCGCGTTTGCGCTCGGTGTCTTTCTGATGAGCCGGCAACGTACGTACAGCGTGGATCTGCAGGATTTCTTATTCGGAAATATTCTGGGTGTCACGCGCTCCGATGTTTGGTTTATCGTCGCGCTCGCGCTCTTGGTCGGCGCAGCCCTGGCGTGGCTCTATCGGCCGCTGGTCTACACCTCGTTCGATCCGGTCGTGGCGCAAGCCAGCGGTATAAACGCGGAGCTCGTCGATTATGCGCTGTTGGTTCTGCTGGCACTAACGATCGTGGTGACACTCGAAGCGGTCGGAATCGTATTGGTGGCCGCGCTATTGGTCACGCCCGCAGCGACCGCGTTTCAGTTGACGCGCCGCTTCGCGCCGATGATGGGAATCGCAGCGCTGGTCGGTTGCCTCAGCTCGGTCGGAGGACTCTACCTGTCGTACTACCTTAATGCGGCAAGCGGCGCCACCATCGTACTGGTTGCGACGGCATGCTTCTTCGTTGCCATCGCGCTACGGCGGCTTCGAGTCTACGCCGTTTCTACGCGCCCGTGATTATCGCAATGACCTGAGTGGGCGTTATGCAAGTGCCCGCCCACAACGTAGTCCATGTGGTCACCGTGCGACACCGGGTCGTGGCCGCATTCCGAGCCATGGCTGTGCGCAAGCTCGTGCCCATTGCATGCGTGACCCTCGACACAGCGATCGGGGTTGGCCGGAGTAATTTTCACCTGGTCGGTCATCGCCCTATTATACCCCGCCCGGTACAAAATGGACGCACCTCGCGGGCGCAGAACGTGCGTTCTCATCCATGACGGCTTTAACGCAGGGCCGCATTGCCGTTACCGGCGGCGCGGGCTTTATCGGAAGCGCCCTGATCTGGGCTCTAAACAACCGGGCAATCGAGGACATCCTGGTGGTGGACCGTCTGCACGCCGACGAGAAGTGGCGAAATCTCGTACCCCTTCGATTCTTCGATTTCATGGATGCGGACGACTTTGAAGATCTTCTATTGCGCTCGCCCAAGAAGCTCCGCGAGGTCAAGACGATCTTTCACATGGGCGCGTGCTCGTCAACAACTGAAACCGACGCCGCCTTTTTGATGCGCAACAACTACGAGTACAGCAAGCATGTTGCGCAATTCGCGCTCGATCACAAGGTCCGGATGATCTATGCATCGTCAGCCGCCACCTACGGTGCCCTCGAAAGCGGCCTCTCCGAAGAGCGACCGCTGGAGACGCTCCGTCCGCTTAACATGTACGCCTACTCGAAGGCACTCTTCGATCTGCACGCGCAGCGGGAGGGATGGCTTGCGCGAATTGCCGGCGTGAAGTACTTTAATGTCTTCGGCTCCAACGAGCAGCATAAAGGCGAGATGCGCAGCGTCGTCCACAAGGCGTTCGGTCAGATTCTAGCGCGCGGTTCCGTACAGCTATTCCGCAGTTACCGGCCCGACTTCGGCGACGGCCGGCAAGAGCGCGACTTCATCTACGTCAAAGATGCCGTCGAGATGACGCTGCACTTGGCCGAATGCGGCGCAACCGGCATCTTCAACATCGGATCGGGCGAAGCGAATACCTGGATCGATCTGGTGTCCCCGATCTTTGAAGCGCTCGGGGTTCCAAGCAACATTGAGTTCATCGACATGCCTGAAAGCTTGCGCCCGAAGTATCAGTACTCCACGCGTGCGCAGACCAAACGGCTGCGAGAAAGCGGATATTCCGCTCCAATTACGCCACTGCACGACGCGGTGCTTGACTACGTGGGCAACTACTTGACGAAAGGGTGCTACTTGGAACCCCGCCAAGCAGTCGCGCCATGAGTTCACGAGCCGAACGTCGCCGCCAGGGACGCAATCTTCCCGGAGGTCAGCATCCGAAACCGCGCGATCCGATGCTCCCCGTCTACCTTGGTTTTGCAGCGGCGATCGTCCTAATTTTTCTCATCTTTCTGGCGATGCGCCTCAAGGCGCAGCACGACGCCGGCGTAGCCGTTGCGACTCCGACGCCCGGGCCAAACGCGACGCAAAGCCCGATACCGCTGCGCGATGGAGCGTCGCTGGGAAAGCCCTCACTCGCGCCCGGCAATGAGAAAGGCGGCGGGTTCGGCGCGGCGGTCGACAGCATTGAGTGTCAGACGATGGAGCAGGCACGTATGCACGTGCACGGCCATTTGGCGCTCTTCGTGGACGGAACGCAGATTGAGGTGCCGCGCTACATCGGCATCGTGCCCTCCGAAAGCGGCACCTGTCTATATTGGCTGCATACGCACGACGGCAGCGGAATTTTGCACGTTGAGTCGCCGGAGTTTCGTCAGTATACGCTTGGAAATTTGTTCGATATTTGGGGTGAGGACCTCAGCCGTTCCCACGTCGGGCCATTTGCCGGCCCCGTCACCGCGTTCGTCAATGGTGCCAAGTGGAGCGGCGACCTGGGTGCGATTCCGCTAAGCGCCCATCAGCAGATAACACTCGAAGTCGGCCGGCACATCGTACCGCCTCCCAACTACGCCTTCCCCGCCGGCGACTAGCCACGCCCTAGCGTCTCAACTCCGCCTCGCTTCGCTCGAAGTGACAAGAGATTTGGACGCCCCAATCTGTGTCAGGTCGAGGCCCCATTTATGTCAGTTCGAGCCGCGCCATGTCAGTCCGAGCGCGACCCTGTCCGTTCGGGCGCAGTCGAGAACTTACGCGCCAGCTGCGGCAAGAACCAGATCGGTGCCGTAGGCAACCAAAAAGCCCAAAGCCAAACCGATGACACCGACTTCCACGAATCCAACTTTGCGCGCCACGTGCAGCATCTCGCTAATCACGAAGATGATTGCACCCGCGGCAAGGGTGAGAAACAGCACTGAAAGCGTGGGTGAAACCAACAGGTAGCCGACAACCGTCCCGATGAACGTCGGAGCGCCGCCGATAACGCCTGCCAGCAGCAAGAATCGCCACTTCACCGAAGGGGCTTGCATAAGGGGAGCCGCGATGCCGAATCCCTCCGTCGCATTATGCAGCCCGAACCCGATGATCAGCATGTAGGCAAGTTGAATCGCACCCGTGGCGGCCGATTGCCCGATCGCCAATCCCTCCGCGAAATTGTGCATTCCGATGCCGAGTGCGATGATGAGGGAGAGCGCGAGCGGACTATGGCCTGCGGCCTCTTTCGCCCCGCGGATGAAAGAACGCGTTCCATACACCAACCCGACCAGCCCGACGCTCAGCCCCATTACGAATACCAGCAGCAGCGTTATAAACTCGTTCGGATCTCCGCCGCCGGACTGTGCGTTGCGCAGCGCGTCCTGGATCGGTTCGCTGGCCTGTTTGATGACATCGAACAGCAGGAAGAACAAAACGCCCACCGCCAGCGAATTGAGGAAGGCCATCACTTGCGGCGCGACGCGGCGAATCTTTGCTACGGGCAAACCGAGGAAAATGGTGACGCCCGCGATGCACCCCAGCAGAATCGTGCTCCAAAAGGGAAGCTGCCCGCGAGAGCCATGTGACGTGCCACCCATTGCGGTGTCCAAGGAGGCCATGGTATCCGGAGTGCCGCGGTAATGCAGAGCCGTGATTAAACCGCCGGGCATGACGTTGCCGTTCATCATGTGATCCAGCACATGACAATGGAGCAGCCATGTCCCGGGGTTCGCATCGGCTTTGACGATGGTGTCGATGGTTTGGCCCGGTCCGATGAGCAAGGTGTTTTCCACGTCGTTATACGTCACCGGATTTCCATCGCGGGCGATGATGCGCATCCGATGGCCGTGCAAGTGCATCGTGTGAAACTCGGTGCCGCTGATATTGATAAAGCGCAAGCGAATCGTTTCGCCGGCGCGCACCTCGAGCGGCACGGTTTCCGGATATGCCTTGCCGTTAAGCGAGAAAAAATTCTCGGCGTCGTTGCGAATGCGCCAACTGGAGATGACCTCCAGGTAGTCGTGGTCTACCTTGGGCGGGTTCTTTTCGTCGACAATGACCGCGCCGTACAGCCCCCGGTCGAGTTGGTCGAAATCATTGAAGTGCGTATGGTAGATATACGTGCCCGAGCGCAGCGCGACGAATTTGTAAAGGAAGGTCTGACCGGGGGCTATGGGCGACTGCGAAACGCCCGGGACCCCGTCCATGTCGTTGGATACCGGTAATCCATGCAGATGCACGACCGTGGGCTCGGGTAGGTGGTTGGTGACCGCAATCTCGACTCGATCGCCCACGCGCACGCGCAAAACCGGGCCCGGCACGATACCGTTGTACGCCCAGGCGCGGACCACGGTGCCTTTGGTAACCTCCCAATCCACCACCTGGGCGGTCAGACCAAAATGCTTCGTACCATCAGGCAGGACGGCGGGCCGCAAATACTCCAGCCCCTCCCCGCCCCTGACGAGCTGCGCCGACGCGAACCCGGGTAGGATGACGAACAAGCAGGCGGCGAGCCACGGAAACGAACGCACGAAGTCCTCGCAAATAGGGCCGGAGAGCAAATTAGGCATGCCTAATTCAGCGGGGCCTGTCCATTACCTGGACCGCGGCGGATGACGGGAGCAAGGCCGGAGCCTTGAGGCGAGCAAACCCGTAGAAGCGATGGGAGCCATACGCAAGCCGCTGGATCCGCCCTCGCGCGAACAGACCGCCTTTCTCGAACGGGCCATCGAGCAGTACGGTAAGGCGACCTATAATTTTGCGTACCGGCTCACCCGGAACGAGGCGGACGCGCGGGATCTTACCCAAGACGCCTTCATCCGCGTTTATCGCGCCTGGAGAAGCTTTGTCCCCGGCACCTCGTTTCTTTCGTGGATCTACCGGATCGTAACAAACCTCTACCGGGATGAACTTCGGCGCAAGAAAGGACGTTTCCAGGAAGAGATACCCGAAGACAATGCCCCGCAAGAGTTCGGCGGTGAGCGGCCGCTGGCCGTAAATCCGATCGACGAATACGTCGAGGGACAGCTCAGCGAACCGCTCTCGCGGTCGCTGGGAATGCTCTCGCCGGACCAGCGCCAAGTTGTCATCCTGGCAGACATCGAGGAGTATAGTTATCAGGAGATAGCGGAGATCATGGGATGTTCGATCGGCACGGTCCGATCGCGCCTCCACCGCGCGCGAGCGCTTCTGCGCCGTCTCGTCCAAAAGCAGCAATCTCAGGCACAATAAGAAAAAAATAT
The DNA here is from genome assembly GCA_003243975.1 of Candidatus Meridianibacter frigidus. Lineage (GTDB taxonomy): Bacteria > Vulcanimicrobiota > Vulcanimicrobiia > Vulcanimicrobiales > Vulcanimicrobiaceae > Meridianibacter > Meridianibacter frigidus. Next base: position 14,046 of record QHBJ01000015.1, read on the forward strand.
GCAGCATCCAACAACTGAACGACTGATCGACTACATCCACGCCGCGCTCGCACCGCAAGACGACGCGGCGGTGCACATGCATTTGGATGAATGCTCCGAGTGCCGGCAGGAGCACGCCGTGCAGATTCGCCTTTCCGAAATGCTGCGCGCCGATGCAGCAGCGCACGAACGCGAGCTTCCGCCCATGTTAAAGGCACAAATCTGGAACGCTGTTCGCAGTTTGGAGCCGACCGCGATGGATCGCGTGCGCGCTTGGTTGCGGCCCGCTTACTCCGTGCCCGTTGCCGCCGCTCTTATCGTGGCAGCCTTCGTTGCCCCGGGTTACCTGCACCATAACGCATCCGGCGCACCTAGCATCGATGCCGCCTACTACCTGCAGGACCACGCCGCAATGAACGGAGCTACCCCCTTCGGCGACCACTCCGGCTCAGCGGCTGCGCAGTTCGAAGAAACGTCGAACGTCGATCAAACCGTCTTGCATGCCGTGCCGGTAGTCGGTATGGCGCGTGTTTCACGCTAGCAAGACTTTCGCGCTAGGGCTGGGTCTGCTCGTCCTCGGCGCGGCGCCGAGCGATCAGCCGCCGGGACCAGACGCCGACGGTCTTCTGCATTTGAGCATGCTTGCGCCTACGCGTCTCTCGTACGTGGGGCGTTTGGAAAGCGTGCAGTTCGGCGGATCGAAGAGCGAAGCTACAATCTACCGCATCGAACACCGCGCTCCCAACCTGACGCGTCGCTGGTATCTGGCGCCTCAGTCGCTTTTCGGCGACTGGAGTCTGACCCGGGGATCGACGGCCTACAATGTGGACGTCAAGCGGAAGCGCATCTACGTTTCTACGAACAAGGTTCTTGACGATCAGGTAGCACTCGACGACAACTTCGGATTGCTCACTTCGAATTATCGCGTGCTGCCGGCCCCCCCGCAGACGGTCGCGGGCCGCGTTACAATCGCGCTGCTGCTCATCAACAAGTATACCGGGCAGATTGCCATGCGGCTGTGGATCGACAAAGAGACCAAGCTTGTGCTTCAAAAGGAATCGTACTCCAGTAACGGCGCCGTCACGCGGCAGCTGCGCTTCGATGAAATCCGTTACACCGCCGATCTTCCGGCGCCAGTTTTTCAGCCCCCAAACCTTCCCGGCTTTACGATGGGCAAAGGAGCGACGCATCACGCGCCCTCGAACGACCTGCTTTCGGTCGTGAAAGCAGCCGGTTTCTCAGCCGGCTTCCCCAAGTACTTGCCGGATGGGTTCTTGCCGGTCGCGGGGGACGTCAGCGACATCAAAAGCATTCGGAATCTGCACCTGCTCTACTCCGATGGCATTCGCACCCTCTCACTCTATGAGAACGCGCTGGGCGCGGCGGTCGACCTAAGCCGCTTCCGGACGCAGCAGGTGCACTTTCAAGATTATACCGGCGACTTCGTTCAAGACGGGTCGACGACGCTGCTTGCATGGCACGATGAGGGGTTGCACTTTGCGCTGGTGGGCGAACTCTCCCGCGCCGAGCTGGTCAAGATCGCATCTTCAGTCGCCAAATAAGCGGCCAAGCATCGCCGTCTGTGGCGGCGGAATTGCGCGCTGATCGGCGACGCTCCCATCGGCTGGAAACGAAAGCGCATCAATAATATGCCCAACCGATTGCGCGAGCGCGTTCGTACCGTATCCGCCTTCGAGCAAGTAGATTGACGCGCCGTTGCAGTACTCGCGCGCTACCGACTCGATTGCGAGCGCCAATTCGCGCGCAGCAGGTACATCCACCCCTAAGTCGCCGACGGGGTCCCCAGCTGCGTAATCAAAACCCGCGCTGACTACGATGAAGTTCGGCTTCACGCGAGCCGCCGCAAAAGGCAAGAGTTGCTGCCACGTTGCAACGAAGGGTTCCGTGCCATAAGCATGCGGCGGCAGCGGAATGTTCATCACGGCATCCCCCGCCCGCTCGTAGTTTTCCTCGAAAGCGCCCGTACCCGGGTAAGCCGGGAATCCGTGGGTCGATACGTACGAAAGCCCGGCGCCCGCTACCGCTTGCGTTCCGTTTCCGTGATGGTAATCGAAGTCAACGACTAAAACGCGGCCGCCGAAACGCCGCAGGTATTCGCGCGCTGCGATCGCGGCATTGTTGAAGATACAGAATCCCATGCCGCGTCCCGACTCGGCATGGTGCCCGGGAGGCCTAAGCAAGCCGAGAACCGGTCGCGATGCGTGGACGGCTTCCTCCATCGCCGTGATTGCGCCGCCCGCAGCGCGGCGGGCAACGGTCAGCGAGCTCGAGTCAACCACGGTGTCCCCGGTGGATAGATAACCGGCATGTCCGTCTAGCGCGCCCACTTCGCGTTTGACGATCTCCAAATAAGCACCGGAGTGCACGGCGGTGATCTGAGCGTCGCTGGCATCCGCGGCGGCCACGACGTCATTCCAGCGGTTGGTGCGGACTAAGAAATCGGCGACCGCCTGGACGCGGTCGGGTGATTCCGGATGCGGAATCCCACGCAGGTGGTCGCCGAAAAGCGGATCGTGGACGATGCGCACTAGGTTTTCTTGGAAGCGTTTCCTCTGGGGGATGCTTTGCTCAAACCGTCGATGGCGGCTTTCACTTGCTTGTAGCCGGGCGAGCTCGGTTTGAGGAGCGAGAGAAGGCGCTTGTACTCGTTGAGCGCCTTGGCCTTTTGATTGGTCCGCTCGTAACTCTTGCCGGCGATATACAGTAGCGTTCCGTTTCGCGACAAGTACGTCTTCACGCGCGCATCGAGCGCGTCGAAGATCGCCGCCGCCTCTTTATAGTTCTTCGTTCCGTAGTCGGCGCCGGCCATGCATCCGAGCGCGTCTACGTTCGGTTGCATCTGATAGGCGTCGCGACATGCCTGATGAGCGTGGAGGTAATCATGCCGGTAGGTGAAGAGTTGGCCGAGCTGCATGAAAACGCTCAGGCTGGGATTCTGTTGCACGACCTTCTCGAGATACGAAATCGCCGCGTCCACATGGTTGGTTTTTAGGCTGTACGCTGCTAAGCGTTGGAGCGCCGGAACATAGTTTTTCTGCGGGCCGAGGGCCAGCGCCCATTCTGCCGATGCCTTCGACATCTGGTTCGTCGCACTCCAATAGTCGCCATAGGCAATGTGAGCGTCCAGCGAGTTTGGATATTTGCTGATGGCGCGCTGGAAGGTGGCCTCGGCGTCGGCATTCTTCTTCTCCGCCGCCAAGAAGCGCGCTTCGACATCGGTAATGGTAGCTCGCGCGTCATCATCGGGCGCAAAGGCAACGGCTTGCTCGTAGGCCGCGAGCGCATTGACGATGTCGTGCTGCCGCGCCAGGATGTCGCCCTTGAAAATGTAGGCCTGGGCATTTTTCGGATCGGCCGCAAGCGCTCGATTGACGCTTGCCAGCGCGTTGGGGAGCGCGTTCTGCGAAACGTAAGTTTGGCCGATTTGCAGCAACGGCGTTACGTCGGAGTTGTCCTTGGCGTAAGCGGTCTCAAATTGCGTGCGAGCGTCGTCGAATTTGCCTTCGGTCGCAAGAACCAATCCGTAGTTGATATACGCGCGCTTCTCCTCTTTGTTGAAGGTAACCGCGCGTTTGGCCACTCGCTCGCCGTCCGCCAATCGATTGGTCTTCAAATACACTTGCGTCAGGGCGCCCAGCACCGCAATGTTGGTTGGATCTAAATTGCTGGCTTGCTCGTAGTCAGCAATCGCCGCCGGCACGCGCTGCAGTTGCTCGTTGGCAAAACCGTCGAAGTAGTACACTTCCGCGGTTTTCATTCCCATGCCCAGCAGCTTGTTGGTCAGAGGTAGTGCCAAGTCGGGCCGGCTGATCCCCAAATACTGCTGCGCGAGAAGTTTGAGCGATTCCTTATCGTTGGGATCGGCTTTGAGCTTATCAATCAAGCGCGGAATGGCTTTGTCCGGGGGCTCCGGGGAAGCGGTCGGCAGCGCCGAGGGCGCAGCCGTAGGCGAGGCGGTTGCAGACGGCCGCGCGGGGCGTGCCTCGACTCGAGAATCAAAAACCGAGAGGGTTGCGCTCGCGGCGGCAAACGCCATAATGAGAAGAAAAAAACGCTTCAAGACTTTCAACTTTCCTTTAGAGTACGGACGAGGTGGTAACGCCTGGGACAGGGCCTTTGTCACGCGTGCGCCGCCTTGCTCTCCTGAACTAGCTGGGTCAGCTCAGGGAGAATCTTAAACGCATCGCCCACCACGAGTAAGTCGGCAAACTCCCCAATCGGCACGCTGCCGTCCTTATTGATGGCGACAATGGTGCCGGCAGTCTGCATCCCGACCTTGTGCTGGATGGCCCCGGAAATGCCGGCACAAAGGTACAGCTGCGGGCTAACGACCTTCCCGGTCTGCCCGATCTGCAGACTGTAGGGGACCCATCCGGCATCCGCAGCGGCTCGCGAAGCTCCTACCGTGCCACCCAGAGCTTGCGCCAGCGGCTTCAGCAGAGTATCGAAGGGTTCGGGACCGCCGAGGCCCCGTCCGCCGGCAATAACCACGGGCGCCTCCTCCAGACCCATCTCGTCCGAGGCCTCTTCGACTTCGGCCTCAATGGTCAGCGCGTAGCTCTTGCCCGCCGGCTTCGCAATTTGGACGACCTGCGCGCCCGTCTCCAGCGATGCCGCCGCGAACGCGTTCGGGCGGATGGTGACCACCCCGTATGGAGCTTCCTTAAAAGCGCATGTCGTGATGGTATTGCCGCCCAGCTTCGGGGCGATGCACTCAACCCGGGCGCCTTCGACCCGGATGCCGGTGACGTCCGACGTAAGCCCGGCCTGCAAGCGCGCGGCGATTCGGCCTGCAACATCGCGCCCCATCATCGTGTTGCCGACAAGGACGATCGACGGTCCGGCGGAGCGGGCGACTGCCTCAAGATAGTCGACCGTGGGATCCAGTAGGAACCGGTCGACATCGGGGTCTTCGGAGATGTGGATCTCGTCCAGAGGATATTTGCCCAGCGCCTGCGCGACGGTGGAAGCGCCATTACCCAGCGCAACAGCGAGAGCTCGCCCGCCGATCTGGTCGGCCAACGCACGGGCCTCCGTGGCTAGCTCGAAGGTTACCTTGCGCGTGTGGCCGGCTTTGTGCTCGACGAAAATGATAACGTTACGCGTCACAGCAGTTTTCGCTCTTTCAGGAAGTCGAAGATGATTTTGGCCCCGGCTGGGCCATCGGCCGCCTCCTCAACCCGGGCTTTGCCACGCGCGGGGCGCGCAGCGATCTCTACTACTTCGGTCTTGGCGCCGCCGGTGCCGACTGCTTTCTCCAAGCCCAGCTCGGATAGGGCCATGACCGCTGTGGTCTTTCTCTTGGCTCCCATGATGCCTTTGAGCGAAGCATAGCGGGGTTCGCCTACGGCCATCGTCACGGTCATGAGCATCGGCAATGCGCCGGTCACGACTTGGTAGCCGGAATCCGTTTCGCGCTGCGCTTTGACTTTGGCGTCGCTGATTTCGATATGGCGCGCGTTGGTCAATGCCGGAACCCCCAAGTATTCCGAGAGCGCATTTGGAAGGCCGCCGGTATTACCGTCTTCAGCTAGCGCGCCGCAGATGATTAGGTCAAAACCGATCTTCTTCAGCGCTTGCGCCATGGCGTAGGCGGACGCCCACACATCGCTTCCTTCGAGCCCCGCATCGCTGAGCATGACAGCGTCGTCGGCACCCATGGCCAGCGCCTTGCGCACGACTTCTTTCCCACTTTCCGCAGCCATTGTAAAAATGGTGACGGTGGTATCGCCGCCAAGTTTCTCTTTCAGAGCAAGTGCGGCTTCGATTGCATACTCATCAAACGGGTTGATGACAGTCTCGACGCCGGTGCGCACCAGCCGTTTGGTAGCGGGATCGATGCGTTTGACGGCATTGGTATCCGGTACCAGCTTGACCGTAACCACGATCTTCACGCTGGAAAGGGCCCTCCAAGACATAAGGAAACCCGGCCTCTGCTCGGTCGAGTGCTGCCGGGGAGCCTCGTCCATTAGAGGCCGGGGTGCGCCCACCCTGCCTAGCTCTTGGGTACAAGCAGCCTATGGCCTCTGATTCTCGTACTTACCGCGACGTCACACGAAGCACGCTTGAAAAACTCCGCGCCGCCCTGGCGCAGGCCAATGTGCCTTTGCCGCCGGGCGAATCGGGCAACATATCCAGTCGCGGTTTCAGCGGGTCCTTTCAATTTGACGCGGGCGCGCAAACCCTGCAACTTACAATCGACCAATCGCCCCCGCTCGTACCCAAAGCGATGGTCTGGGGCGCGATCGACAAGGCCATCGGCGAAGCGCGCAAAGATTGAACAGGAGGCGCGTAATGACCGGAGCACTTGCGGCGATTCTGTTTGTGCTGTCTCTCTCGTGGACGATCGCTCGCGCGGACTCGAGCCCCGCGCCAACTCCCACACCAACCGAGCAACCCGATCCGTGCGGCGAAACGGACTTGCTGGCCACCTTAAACCGCCCGACGGTCGGATTTTCGGCATGTGCGGTAAAGCCCCACACACTGCTTGCAGAAGCGGGCTACGCCGTCGAAATAAACACCGGTAGCACACCGGCGATAAACACGACTTACCCGCAAACGTTCTCACGCTTCGGGTTTCGCAAGAATCTCGAACTGGACGTGCTGGGACCGGCGTTCGATCAGACCTCATCGGGCGGCACAACCACATCTGGTTCCAGCGACAGTGGGGTGGGAATCAAGTACGAGTTTTACCACGACGACAAAAACGTGGCCGCACTCGATGGGCTCGTTACATTTCCTACCGGCAGCGGCGCCTACACCGCCGGTGGCCCGGGAGAAACAATTAATCTCGATGCATCACATGCGATCACGGATCATCTCGGCGCCGGTGTCACAATCGGCTTTGCTTCGCTGGCTGGAACGACATTGGCCGGGGAACAGAGGCGATTTTGGACGGTCTTGCCCTCAGCAGTGCTTACCTATAACTGGGCATCGCGATACCAAACCTACTTCGAGTACTACGCCCAAACCCGCTTACGTCCCGATGGCGGTCAACGGCATGCCATCGATGGTGGATTGCAATTCTTGGCGACGCCTTCGCTGGAAATAGATTTCGAAGCCGGTCATACGCAGACAGATTTCGCGCAGAGTCACTATTATGGATTTGGACTCGGCGTAAAGTTTTAGCGACGAAAAGGAAAAGCCGGACGCGCTTCGCACGTCCGGCTTTTCCTTTTGGCTATTCTCGAGCTAGGCCTTAAAAGCCGACCAAACGTAGCGCGTGGCAGCGCATGTGCCTGCGCGTAACCGCCGCCGCGCAAACACGAACCGCACGTCCGCTGCGCAAGTGCGATACGACATCGCGAATCGGGCCGTCCCCGCTGTCGACACGCGCGACGCTGCTGGCTTGCAGCACGGTCGGCGAGAAAGCGGTCACACCATTTGGCGTCCCCATTCCCGTCGGGCCGTCATATCCCACGACCGCGCCGCAGAGATACACGGGCGAGCACGTCCCATCGCTGCCGTTAACGACGTCAAATAGCGATGCGGCGTGCGAGTAGGCCCACGACGCGTCTTTCGTCTTCGTGCTTCCACCGAGGGCGTACACGCCGGCGATGACCGGCGAAGCAACGCTCGTGCCACCGTATACGCCCCAGCCACCGCTCGGGTAACTATCGTATACCGCCACACCCGTGAACGGGTCTGCGATCGCGGAAACGTCTGCAATTGTTCGCATCGTGCATCCGGTGTCAAGTTGCCAGGTGGGCTTGGCTTCAACGGTACTGCAACCCGCGCCGGCGTTGTTCCATGCATTTTCGAAGGCCCCGCGCGATCCAACCAGAGGATAGACGCTCGTGCCGCCGACCGCAGTTACCGTCGGCGCTCCGGCCGGGTATTGTGGGCCGAAAGCAAAAGCGTTGTCGCCTGAACTTGCGGTGATAGCAATGCCCGGATGATTGAAATGCGTGTTCAGAGCCAGGTCCCCCGGGTCCTCACCGCGGCCATAGCTGTTGCTAATCGCGGAGGGCTTGAACGTGCCCGTCATACCCGCCGCGGTGTCGACTGAAAGGAAGAGGTTGGCGTCGGAGTTGTCGTTCGCTTCGACCAGCAAGATGTGGCACTTCGGGCAGATAGCCGAGGCCATATCCAAGTCAAGCGAGATTTCGGCCGCCCAACCCGCATCCGCAACCGGAAGCGGAGAGGCGGCGCCCGTTTGGTTGGTTTTCTTGAAGCAGCCATTCGCCGTCGTGCAGGCCGCGAGTCCGAACTTGGCGCGATAGACAGCCAGATCAGCTTCCGCGTTCGGATCGTCGAAGGCATCCACGATGGCCACGGTACGTCCCGCTCCGGCAGTCGCCGATGGCAGCTTATAGATCGCCTGAAGATCGCAGGGGTAGTATCCGCTCACACCTGCCAAGGTGGTGCATGTAGGCGTCTGCGCGCTGACACGGCGAACGCGCCAGAAATTGTTTGCGTGCGCTAAGAAGAAATTATTGCTCGCCGGTCCCGTGGAATCGCTATTGAAACAATGAAGCGACCCCGGTCCTGTGATGCTCGATGTTGTGAAGGCCATCGTGGGCGCCACGCTCTCGTACGCCGCAGTGTTTGGATTGAAAAGTGCCAGGTTATCCAAAACGACGCTCGCCGTAGCACCGGAGCAAGGTCCCGGCTGATACGCCGTTTCCCAAACGCTGAAGCCGGCCGTCTGCCCGGTTGTTCCCGTGTCGCTGGCGACGGTGTTCCAGGTCGACGTGTTCGGATTCCAAATCAACAGATACCATTTTGAGCTCGCCGTAACCGGATGATTGGGCGTCCAGCTCAAGGTTTGATAAACTTGCCAACCATCGCTATTGGTGTAAGCATAGTTGTTCACGAAGGTGGCGTCGATTGGAAAGGCCGCGACCAGGTGCGCCGAACCGCAGAAGTCCCAAACGGCTAGAAACGAATAATTCTGGTGACCGGTATTGATCGCAACCGTGCTGCTTGCAAAGCATCCGCCGTTCGTAGGAAGCGTGAGCGGCGCATAGAGCGTTTGATTACCGGTTGCTCCCGGCGGATACGATAGGTTAAAATCGCTCGTTGTGTAGGCGGAGTGCTCGGCAATGGTTCCCGTGTAGGGACCGCCGCCGTTGATGATGGTTCCGACCATCTCAGAGCCGCCCGGTTCCACGCTCGAGTTGGGCCGTATGCCGCCATTGCGAGCCATCTGCGCAACTTGTTGTTGCAGTGTTTTGGGCAACGTCAGATTCAAGCCGGCAGGCAGCGCCGGGGCACGGAGCTGCGGCAAGGTCTTGAGCATCGCCTCGCTCGGCGGTAAATGTTGTTGACTAACCGCGTGACTGGGGCCCGCTGGAAGCACCCCGCTTGAGGTCGGCAGGCTGCCGTTGCCCGAACAACCGGCAAGAAATGCCGTTGCGATGGCGGCCGGTAAAGCCATGCGCGGGAAATAGGAAAAGAGTTTCATCGTTGAAAGCGTGCTCCCAAGGTGCGAGAAAATGCCACACAGCCAAAGCCGCGGTGCATATAGAGCTTGACTATACGCCCAATCTCCCCTCTGCGCAAGCTCCGCCCCGGGGCCAAAATCGTCCCCGGAAGAAAAAGAAGGGCGGGCGCCAAACCGGCGCCCGCCCTTCTTGCTTGTCAGCCCGACTAAGCGGCTAGAGGATCAGGCGCTGTGCGTGACAGCGGGCAAATCCCTTCGCTGGATTGGCGCAAACGCGGACGGCGTGTCCGCCCTTGAGCGTGGAAGGCACGTCGCGAATCAACAAGGGCTTCGTGATGGCATTCGCCCCACTGGTCCGCACGAACGCAGGCGCGCCACCGAAGGCGAGGTCGCCATTCGGAGAGCCCAGTCCGGTGGGTCCATCGTAACCCGTCACTGCAGCGCAGAGATAGCGGGGAGATGGGCCCGCGTACGGCGCCCCCAGGTCCGGACAAGTTGAGTCGGTGCCGCTGGTATTGCTGCCGCCGACCACATCGAACAGATGTGGAGTATTTGCGTAGATGAATGCAGCGCTATTGAGGCTGCTATCACCTCTGCTGCCATTGAGACCGTAGACGCGCTCGCGATAATCGGCGATGACACGCTTGTGCCACCGAATACCGCCCAATGGATGTTCGGGGTGGTGTCGTACACCGCTACGCCCGTGAGCGGGTCGGCGACTGCCGAAACGTCCGCGATGGTCCGCTTCGTGCACCCGGTGTCCGTCTGCCACGCGGGTTTTGGCTCCACGATGCTGCAGCCGCTGCCGGCAGCATCCCACGCGTTTTCGTAGGCGTTATGCGGAACCGTATTAAGCGGATAGAGACTGGTGCCACCAACTGCAATCACAGTTGGAATCGCCGCCGGCCACTGAGGTCCGGAGTCGTAGGAGCCGTCTCCCGAACTAACCGTAATGGCGATGCCGGGATGCGCGTAGCTCGCGTTATGGCTCAGTTCGACTGGGTCGTTGAACTCCAGCGCTCCGTAGCTGTTGCTGATGGCGGTCGGGTTGAAGGGCGCGGGGAAGGCCGCCGCCGTGTCGACCGAGGCCGCGAGGTCAGTGAAGCTGTTCGAGTTACCTTCGACCAGCAAGATGTGGCAATTCGGGCAAACTGCCGAGGCCATATCGAGGTCGAGGGAGATCTCCTCCGCCCAGCCGGCATTCGGTGACGGTAAGGGACTGGGATTTCCGGCCTGGTTGACTTTCTTGAAGCAACCGTTTGCCGTCGTGCATGTCGGCAAGCCGAATTGCGCGCGATAGACGTGCAGGTCGGCTTCCGCAGTTGGATCGTCAAAGGCGTCTACGATGGCTACTACTTGCCCCACGCCATTGGTATTCGAAGGCAGCTTGTACGCACGCTGGAGATCGCACGGATAGAAACCGGCGATACCGGGAACTGTCGTGCATCCGGTCAGTTGCGGATTCAGATTGCGAGCAACGCGCCAGTAATTGTTGGGTCGCGCCAGAATAAACTGGTCGCTGAACGGTCCAGTTGAATCGTTGGTGAAGCACTCGGACCCCGTTCCAACAATTGACGTTGTCGTATGGGCCATGGTGGGCGCGAGAAGTTCTGAGCCGCTAGGATTTGTCGGATCGACCAGCGCCAAGTGATCGGCTACGATGCTGGCAGAGCCGCCCGAACACGGTCCGGGATTGAAGAACGTCATCCAGACGCTCAAGCCGCTATTGAAGTGGCTCGTGCCGGCTGCCGTCGTGACTAATTCCCAGGTGGACGTGTTAGGATTCCAAAGAAGAACGTCCCAGCCGGACGTCGGCGAAACGACGCTGTCAGGGGTATAGATCATCGTCTTATACACCAGACGGCCATCGCTGTTGTAGTATGCGTACCGGTTCTGGAAATTGGAATCGATAGGGATGATCGCTGAAAATCCTTGCGTTCCGCAAAGTTTGTAAACTGCGAAGAACATCAAGTTTTGTGTGCCGGTGTTCTCGGCTGCTGTCATATCACCAAAGCACGAACCGTTGGGCGGAAGACTCGCCGGGCCCAGCAGAATCTGCGGGTTCGTGCCGCCCGGAGGGTATGCCAGGGTGAATTGCTGGTTGTTGAAGGCCGAATGCTCTGCCACTATTCCCGTGTAGGGGCCACCAGGATTGATGAGGACTCCGACGGTTTCGTGACCGTTGGGCTCAACTTCCCGGTTTCTGTGATAAAAATGCGAGAAACCGGGGCTATCAGTCCCCTGAATGAAGCGTAAACCCCTGGTACATATGGGTTTTGAAGATTGGGATGACCGGGACTCGAACCCGGATGCTCTCTCGAGCGACAGATTTTCGCACCACTATAGCTTTCGCTACCGCACAGCGTTTGTGGTCCGGACTGTGCCTTGACCATATGATCCGTCGATCACGTAGGTCGCGCCCGTCCAGTCTCTACACCTTCCCTTTAGGGCTTGGCTCGGCGTTGCCACGCTTCTGGCAGAGGGTTCGCCGAATTTGAGCGCATCCCAAGAGCTGTTTCCGCACTCTTGGCTCCAATAAAAGTCTGTTGTGTCTGCCGGTTCCACCATCATCCCGTGGCTGCGGGTTCCTATCCCGCGGCGCGCTCTTCGTGAAACCTGGCGCCGAGCTCTCTTTCATGCTGCAGCAAGAGATAGCCGAACAGCAGATCCGTAGGGCTGACAGTCGCCCGTGCGTGCCCCAACATCTCCAGCGCCGTCAGGATAATGAGCATACCGGCGGGCAGAATGTCGGCCCGTTGCGGATTCATTCCCGGCACCGTTCGTCGCTTTTCAACCGGCAGTTCGCACAGCAGATTGAAAGCGCCGGTAAGCGAATCGCGCGTCAACTCCATCTCGCCGACCGAGCCGCGATGCCCTTTGCTTACCGCCAGCGCAGTGGTCGCGCTGCCTCCGACGAGCGCAAGTGCTTGCACCGAATCGAATTGCTTGAGCGGTTGCAAGATTTCGCCGGCACGGTTACGTGCCGCCTCGATAACTCCGTTTTGCACTAATCCGTCCCGGCCACTCAAAGCGGGAAACCAATCCGTTAAGCGCACCGCGCCAACCTCGCAAGAGGCGGTGCGGTCCGCGTGCTCGTGCATCCCAGTCGCGTACTCCGTGCTTCCCCCTCCCACGTCCAGGACGCCGGCACGCACGTCGTCCACGTCATCCAGGCAGACCACCGCACCGCGAAAGGACGCTCCGGCTTCTTCATCACCGTCAAGGATGCGCAGCTCGCTGCCGGTGAGGTCGCGAATGCTCTCGGCAAAAATCTGCGCGTTATCCGCGCGGCGTAGAGCGCTGGTGGCTATCACGTCGGGACGCGGGGTTCGAGGGCCGATTGAGGCGCCATACTCCTGCACTACGTCCAGGGTGCGGCGCATCGCATCCTCGTTCAAATGGCGCGATTCATCTAAGCCCTCGCCGATGCGAGTTCCTACGGATCGCGCTTTCATGACTCGTGTCAGCGAATCGCCAAAGATGCCAAAACGCTTCGCGCCAAAGTCGACGACCAGCAGGCGCGTTGAATTGGTCCCAACCGAGATAACGGCCCTGGTTTGATTCACGAATCAGCGTTCTTTGCTATGACGCGACTCGAAAAATGCGGCGCGCCGTTTTTTCTTTAAAAAGTGCCGTTCGTGCGCCGGCGGGAGATCGGCCCGTTCCCACTCCTGCGTCTCTTTCAGATAGAGCGCGATCTGCTGCTCGAAATGCTCCTCGCCCGGCTCCGGGTGAGGATCGGAGGGCTGCGCGGAATTCGCGTTCGGCTCATCGATTCGGGTCTTTGCCAGCATCAGCAAGACCGGCGCCTTCTTGCCGCCCAGCGTAGAACTTGAAACGGCATGCGCATCGAATGGAAGATTTGCGCGCTCTAAGAACGCGCGTGAATATGCCCCGCGGTTGGCATTCACATCGGCGATGGGAACGGAAGCCACCTCTCCGTTCTCAAGGCGAACCGTGGCGCCAAAGGCGTGCACGTTTATCACCGTTCCGCGAACCCGCTGCGTCACGGTGCGGGTGACTTGCTTCCTTTCAAGTAGATGATCGTTTCGTGGGGACCAACCAGGTGCAAGCGGTCGTGAATCTCCGGAACGGCACCGCCGGGGTTCCGCAGTCGCAGCAGCACACGTTTCTGGGCGCGTTTGCGGGCGCGCAGGGCTTGGACGTCCGCTTGCGCGTCGCGCAACGAGCGTGCCATGGCCATGTTCCGTTTGACGATGTGCGCGAATTGAATTCCAACCAACGCAAAAACGATTACGGCAATGGTGGCGAATGCGGCGCGGCTATAGGCACGGTACCGGGAACGCGCAATCGCCCGGGGTTTCATCGAACGGCGCTCAGCGTTTCCCGGTTGCGCCCTTGCCAGGCGCCGATGCGGCGATACTTGCGATAACGCTCCTCAAGAAGGCGGCTTGAAGTCAGGGCGCGCAATCCGTCCAAGGCTACGGCAACGCGCTGCAATGTTGCAGCAATGAGTCCGGCTGCATCGCGATGCGCTCCCCCCAATGGCTCGGGCACAATCTCATCAATGATGCCGAATGCGTGCAGATCTTCGCTCGTCAACTTCAACCGCGATGCTGCTTCTTCCGCCTTGCCGGCATCGCCCCACAAGATTGCGGCGCACCCTTCGGGTGAAGCCACCGAGTACACGCTGTGCTCGAGCATGATCACGCGGTCCGCAATTGCGAGCGCAAGTGCGCCGCCGCTGCCGCCCTCGCCCACGATGGTCGCAACGATCGGTACGCGCGCAGAGCAGAATGCGTACAAGCATGACGCGATCGCTTCGGATTGCGCGCGCTCCTCGGAACCGATGCCGGGGTCGGCGCCTTTGGTGTCGACGAAGGTTACGACCGGAAGTCCCAGGCGTACCGCCAGCAGCACCAGCCGCTTCACTTTGCGATAGCCCTCCGGCGTAACCATGCCGAAGTTGCGGCGCAGGTTTTCCTTCGTGTCGCGCCCGCGCTGCTGGCCCACCGCCATGATTCGTCGACCGTCCAGTTTCGCAAAACCTCCGATAACGGCTGGATCGTCGCGATAATGCCGGTCGCCGTGCAGTTCGTCGAAGCGATCGAGCGCCGCCAAGTAGTCGCCAGCGACAGGCCGGCTGGGATGACGCGCCATGTTGACTCGTTGCCACGGCGACATCGCACCGAAAACCTCGCGCTGAATCTGCGCATACTTTCCCTGCAATGCCGCGATTTCGGCGGAGAGGTCGACGGGCTGATTGGCATTGAGTGTGCGCAACTCGGCGATGCGTTTCTCTAGTTCGAGCAAGCCCTTCTCGCGCTCGACAATCACGTTCATGAGGCGACCTCGTGGCCGCCGAGGGAATAATCCAAAATGCGCGCGAGAGCCGGTTTCATCTCCGCTCGCTCGACAACCATGTCGACGTGTCCCTTTTCAAGTAGGAACTCCGCCGTTTGGAAATTCTCGGGAAGCTTCTGGCGGATCGTTTGTTCGATCACCCGGCGGCCGGCGAAGCCGATCATGGCTTTGGCTTCGGCGACGACGACATCGGATTGAAACGCGAATGAAGCCGACACACCACCGGTGGTCGGATCCGTCAGCACCGTAACGAACAGATTTCCGTCTTCCATGAATCGCGTCACCGCAGAGGTGATCTTTGCCATCTGCATTAGCGCCAGCATGCCTTCTTCCATTCGCGCGCCGCCGCTTGCGGTAAAGATGATGCACGGCAGGCGACGCTCTCGCGCCGACTCAAGCAAGATCGTAATGCGTTCACCGACCACCGTGCCCATGGTACCGCCGCGGAAATTAAAATCCATTACTCCGAGGGCTATCGGAAATCCAGCGAGGGTCCCAAAGCCGCAGATCACGCCTTCGGTTAGCTGTGACTTTTCGCGATCGGCTGCCAACTTTTGCGGATAGCTCTTCTTGTCAATCCATTCTAGCGGATCGCCCGGAAGAATATCACCACCTACTTCCGCAAAATCGTTGTCCACAATGAGCGATATACGGTCGAACGCATGCATACGGAAGTGATAGTGACAACGTGGACAAACCGAGAGATTCTCCACGAGGTCCTTGCGATAGATGACTTCTTGGCATTTCGGGCACTTCGTCCACGTGCCGGCCTCTTCGCCATTCTCGTGCTTGCTGCGCCGGCGGCGCAGCCATTCCGGCATCGCCATTGCTAGGAACGGCCCGGCATTAGCTTGGACGAGTAAATCTTTCCCAGTTGTTTAAGGTAGTTCAGAATCTCTTTTTGGTTGAGCTTTGATTCGCCGGCAACGCGGTCGGTGAAAACGTACGGCACTTCGATGGCCTTGCCATAATGGGCTTTCGCGATGACTTCAAGGCCGATCTTGAAACCAATCGGATCAAGGGCCACGCCTTCAAGGGCCGTGCGCTTTACCAAAAAATAGCCACTGGTAATATCTTTGACCTTCGTCAACGGCTTCGCCAAATAAATCGCCACGAGTGAGGTAACGCGCCGGCGCACCGGCCAGTTCTCGATTCCGCCGCCGGGTACGTAGCGGCTTCCAACTGCCAGCCCATACTGTCCCGATTCCAACGCCCGCACCATCTGCGGGATGATGTTGATGTCGTGGCTGAAATCTGCGTCCATGGCGCCGAGCGCTTCGGACTGCTCGCGGGCAAACTTCCAACCGTCGATCACGCCGCTCGAGAGTCCCATCTTGCCGGGACGGTGCAGGCAGCGTACCGGAAAGGTTTCCCCGAGCCGGTCGACGATCGCCCCCGTGCCGTCCGGCGAGTTGTCGTCTACCACGATAATCTCTCCGTCCAGGCCGTTGGATCGAAAGGCTTCATCCAGCGCAACGATCAGCCGCTCGATGCCGCCGGCTTCATTATACGTAGGGACGACGATGCTGAACTTCATGCAGGGTCGAGTCTTTTGATGCCTGGAAACGACTGCGAATCGAACTCGTTGAGCTCGTCGTAGGATTGGAACGGCCCGCGCAAGGCGACACCGCGGTCGTCGATCTCAAGAACCTCCTCGGTGGGAACCAGAACCTCCGCGCTGCGAGCGTTCCAGAAAACGTTGATATATTCGGCCAGCATCGATCCGCCGACCGCGTAAACGCCGCGCACGTCCCCGACATTTCGCTCGCCGACGAAGACCGCCGTTCCGGGGCGCAGTGCTTCCAGACGCTTGCTCATCAAGAGGAAAACTATACGACGTGGATATAGATTTCTCCACCGTTCAGCGGATATATCGAAGAATCGAAGCGAGCACGAGCGCTGCGGTTTCCGTTCGCAGAATGCGGGTTCCAAGCGAGATGGCAGTAGCTCCATGCGCCAGGAACTCATCGCCCTCGTCCGCCGAAAAGCCACCTTCCGGGCCGATGATAGCCAGCACGGATTGCGCCGATTTCAACAAATCGGGCAACACGTCGCGCAACGCCACCGGATCTGCCAACTCCCATGCGAGCAGGACGCGGTCGTATCGCGAAAATGTTTGCGCCAACTCGTGCGTCGTGATCGCATCCGCAACCACCGGTACGCTCAGACCACCGGATTGCTGCGCGGCCACGCGCGCCAAGCGCCGCCAACGAGCGATTTTGGCACCCTCCGCGCGGGCGATGACGCGCTGCGATAGCAGTGGGACGATCTGCGACACGCCGAGTTCCGTCAGTTTCTCCACCACAAAGTCCATTTTTGTGCCCTTCGGAACGCTCTGCGCAACGGTGATCACCAGACCCTCGCCCGCATCCGCGCGCGTCGCAAGCACTTCAACCAGTTCAGCTTCGACACGGCGAGCATGCAGCATCAAAGTGGCACGAAAGCAGCGGCCGCCGGAATCGACGATCTCCACTCGATCGCCGGTCCGTTTTCGCAGGACGGTTCGAATTTTTCGCGCGTCGGCACCTCCGACGTGCACGCGGTCCCCGCACTCGTGCACGCCGGCAACAAAGAAACGGTCGGCCGGCATGCGCCGGCTATTCGGGCTTAAACGCGTCTTTTACGCGTTCGAAGAACGACTTATCTTCCTCTACGCTATCGCCACCGGCACGCGCATACTCTTCCAACAGATCGCGTTGGCGCCGGTTTAGCTTAGCCGGTACCGCAACGTGGACGGTCACCACGTGATCGCCCCGGTGCGAACCGCGAACATCGGGCATGCCGTGCCCGCGCATGCGGTATAGTGTTCCGCTTTGCGTCCCCGGTTGGAGCGAGAGCGGCAACTCGCCGTCGAGGGAAGGAACGCGAACCTCTCCGCCGAGGGCTGCATGCGGAAAGCTCACGACAAGATCGTAGGCACTGTTCATTCCGTCGCGCCGGAATTGCGGGTGCGGCAGCACGCCGAGATAGACGTAGAGATCACCAGGGGGGCCCCCACGTACTCCAGCTTCGCCGCTGCCCGCGATCCGAATGCGGCTGCCGTCGTCGACCCCCGCAGGCACGCGTACCGTAAGCTTGCGCTCGACTTCTTTGCGACCGCCGCCGCAGTGGCTGCATGGTGTTTGCACCACTTGTCCCTCGCCGCCACACTTGTTGCACGCGGCTTGCGTGACGAATTGACCGAGCGGCGTTTGCCGAACTTGACGCATGACGCCGCCTCCGCCGCAGCGGTCGCAGGGTACGACCAGCGAACCCGGTTCGGCACCGCTGCCCGTGCAGCGCTCGCACGCGGCCAGATGCGCGAAGGTTATCTGTTTGCTGGCCCCCGCAAACGCTTCTTCGAGCGTAATCTGCAGATCGTAGCGCAAGTCGGACCCGCGCGCTGGGCCGCTGCGGCGCTGCGCTTGGCCGCCGCGCGTTTCGTTGAAAAACATATCGAAGATGTCGCCGAAACCCGATCCTGCGAAGCCGCTGGTGAATCCGCCGAAGTCGGATCCGCCTTGGCCCGCGCCATTGACCGAGCCATAACGGTCGTACATTTCGCGTTTGCGCGGGTCGGATAGCACTTCGTAGGCCTCATTGATTTCCTTGAAGCGGTGTTCCGCATCTGCCTTGTTTTGAGAAACATCCGGATGATGCCGGCGCGCCAGCGCGCGATACGCCCTCTTTATGTCGTCTCCGGATGCATCTTTTCCAACACCCAGAATTTGGTAGAGATCGGTGGCAGGCATGGATCCTATTTTAGTTCAACGTCGGAAAAGCGGTCGCCCAGACTCTGCGCGGTCCCGTTCGCCAGCGCGATAAGACGCCCGTAGGGCATGCGACGCGGGCCCAAAATCGCGAGCATACCGTGCGCATGCTCCCCGAACCGGTAGGGAACCGTAACGATGCTGCATTCATTTATATCTTCGGACCCCAGTTCGTGGCCGATCTTCACGCGCGCTTGCTCGCCCACCATGGAGTCCGCGACCAAGTCATAAAGGGTCTTCTGTTCTTCCACCATTTGCAGAATCGAACGCAATTTGCTCAAGTCTTGAAATTCGGGCTGGTCCAAGAGATTCTGAGCGCCCGACGCGCTGATGGTTGGCGACTCCGACGCACGCGCGACTTTGAGGGCTCCAAGAACCGCCGCACGTACGTCTTCGCCCAAACCAACTTCTTTGCTCGCGGAGCTAATTTCTTCGTCCGTGATTTCACGCAGCAGCTTTCCGCTCACCCGAGCGTTGAGCACGCTTGAAAAGCGCGAGAGGTCGTCGGGTGTTATCTCCGTTTTCAGTTCGAAGAAACTCTGCGATGCTGCGCCCATCGAAGTCATCACCACGGCGACCCCCGTCAATGATGTGAGCCAAATCAATTGGATGTGACGGAAGCTCTGAGATTCGGCAGCAGGGGCCACCGCAAAAGCCAAGTTGTTCGAAAGCCGCCCCAGCAATCGCGCGGTGCTCTCGATCAGCTCGCCCAACTCGTCGCTGGCCGCCTTGAGCTCGTCGCGGATTTTGTTGCGCTCCGGTGCGGCCAGCTGCTCGGGCTGCATCAGTTGGTCCACGTACATGCGATATCCCGAATCGGACGGGATGCGGCCCGCCGAAGTGTGCGGCTGGACCAAATAACCGCCGGCCTCCAGCTCGGCCATGTCGTTCCGAATCGTAGCAGAACTGACCCCGAGGTTGTATTTGTGCGTCAGCGTGTTCGAGCCGACGGGCTCGGCCGTCGCGATGTATTCGTACACGATGGTAGCCAAGATGTAGGCCTTGCGGCCATCGAGCTCTCCGGATGCCGGCTTCATACTCCTATTTTAGCAGTCACGGTCTCGGAGTGCCAGAAGGAGTAGCCAAAGCGCGCTGCACAGCTGCCTCTAGCTCGGGCCAACTCAAACCGCCTAGCGAAACGTACGAAACCTTGCCCCCGGCGTCGACCACCACCGTCACCGGGACCGGCGAGACCGAGTATGCCCCGAAGATAACGTTATGTGGGTCTTCGAGGAGCGGCAAGAAAATGTCGTGGGTTCGCAGGAAGCTGCGCGCGATCCCAACCGGTTCGTTGGAAAGCGTGATCAGCGCGACGCGGTTGCCGAACGCATCGCGCAAGCGCGAGAAGTAGGGCATCTCGTCAACGCACGGATGACACCACGAAGCCCAGAAATTGATTACGACCGCTTGGCCGGCGAGCTGCGACACGCGTACGTACCGTTCACCAAGTGGAAAGATAAAATCGGGCGGCGGCTGGTTGAAATGGACCCGAGGCAACCCGGTTGAGGGCTGCCGCATACCGCGCGCGTCGGCACGAGAAACGAGAAGACAGCAGAGCGATGCGAGCAGTGCCGCCAGAATACGCATGGACTCAACCTTCGGCAGGCATGCGCGTCGGGTCCCGGTAAATCGCGGCCATGAAAAGCTCTGCCACGATCGAGGCGCTCTCCGAAGAGACTCGCCGTTTTCCGCCGCCCCCCGAGCTCGCCTCCGGCGCAAACGCCCGGCCCGGTATTTACGAAGAAGCAGAGCGAGACTATGAAGCGTTTTGGGCCTCATGGGCGCGCAAGCTTGAATGGTCCAAGCCCTTTACAAAAACCTTGGAGTGGAATGAGCCGTTCGCCAAATGGTTCGGTGACGGCGAACTCAACGCATCCGTCAATGCCCTCGACCGCCACGTGCGCGCGGGCCAAGGCGCGCGCGTCGCCTACTATTACGAAGGGGAGCCGGGAGATCGCCGCAGCATCAGCTACGCGCAACTGCTCGCTGAAGTCTGCCGCTTCGGAAACGCCCTGCGCAAGCTTGGCATCAAGAAGGGCGACCGCGTAGCGATCTACATGCCGATGATTCCCGAATTGCCGATCGCCATGCTGGCATGCGCGCGCATCGGTGCAGCCCATTCCGTCATCTTCGGCGGCTTCTCTCCCGATTCGATCGTCGACCGCGTCAACGATTCGCAGTGCGTTGCGCTGGTGACGGCCGATCAGGGCTGGCGGCGCGGCAAGAAAGTTTTGCTCAAGAATAACTGCGATGCTGCTATGAAAGCGACGCCGTCGGTTCGGACGTGCATCGTAGCACGGCGCGTGGGCGACCCCGTACAGATGCAAGCGGGGCGCGACGTGTGGTGGCACGATATCGTGGCGGACTCGCCCATACAATGCGAGCCGGATCCGATGAATGCTGAAGATCTGCTATACTTACTCTATACGAGCGGCACCACCGCCAAACCAAAGGGCATCCAGCACACCACCGGTGGCTACCTTACCGGCGTGACGATGACGCACAAGCTGGTGTTCGACCTCAAAGAGGATGACGTCTATTGGTGTGCCGCCGATATCGGCTGGGTCACCGGCCATTCATACATCGTTTATGGACCGTTGTGCAATGGCGCGACATCAATCATATACGAAGGCACGCCGGATTTTCCCGACAAGGACCGCCTGTGGGAGATCGTCGAGCGCTACAAGGTGAGCATTCTCTACACCGCACCCACGGCGATTCGCACATTCATGAAATGGGGCGCGCAGTATCCAGCCAAGCACGACCTTTCCTCGCTGCGTTTATTGGGATCGGTTGGCGAACCGATTAACCCCGAAGCGTGGATGTGGTACCGCGAGCACATCGGGCGCGGCCGATGTCCGGTTGTTGATACGTGGTGGCAGACCGAAACCGGCGCGATTATGATTGCTCCGCTGCCCGGGATCACGACTACGCTGCCGGGAAGCGCGACGCTTCCACTGCCGGGGATCGCCGCGGACGTGGTCAACGAGCAAGGCGAAAGCGTGCCGCCGGGGGGAGGCGGCTACGCCGTTCTCACGCGTCCTTGGCCCTCGATGTTGCGCGGCATCTGGGGCGATGAAGAACGCTACCGGCAAACCTATTGGTCGAAGTTTGCGCACAAATATCTGGCGGGCGACGGCTGCCGGCGCGATGCCGAAGGCAACTACTGGTTCATGGGGCGCATCGACGACGTGATGAACGTAAGCGGTCACCGCATCTCCACGACCGAAGTGGAGAGCGCGCTGATCGAGCATCCGAAAGTCGCCGAAGCCGCGGTCTGCGGCAAGCTGGACGGGATGACGGGCCAAGCGATCTATGCGTTCGTCTCATTGCGCGGCGCCGAATCGGGAACCCCGGGGCTCGCCGATGAGTTGCGCGCCCACGTTGGGGAAAAACTCGGCAAGTTTACGCAACCCAAATTCGTCACCTTCACGCAAGAACTGCCGAAAACGCGAAGCGGAAAAATCATGCGGCGCCTGCTACGCGATATCGCCGAAGGCCGAACGTTGGGAGACACGACGACGCTCGCCGACAGCACCGTGGTGAAAGAACTGCAAGAGCGCGCCGCGTCGGAAAGCGCACGCGACGAGGCTTAGTCCCCGCCGAAGGCCTCCCGACTGGGAAGAATTCTCCCCTGCAGGATGTCCGCGACGTTGATCTCCGGGTACCCCACAGCGGCATTGGCACTCGAGGTCCAGGCCGCCACTACCAGGTCGCGCAATTCGCTCGCCCCGCGCGCGAGCTGTTGCTGCATGAAGTTCACGGCTTGCGGTGTGGCAAAACGGAACCCGCCGCTCTTCTCTAACTCGTACAGTGGCTCGGTCTGCGCGGAAGTCACGCGAAGATATGCTTGAATTTGCGCAATCACGCCGTGCGGAGAGCCGGGAGGCGCAGCGTTGCGCGAAACCAGATGCAGAACTGCGCTAAGCCGGGCGTGATCGCGCGTGAAGGCACCTTCGAACAGGCTGTGTAGACCACGCCTGCCGGTGTAGTGGCGCGGATTAGGGTAGCGCCCCCAACCATTATAGTGGACCGTAACGTGCAACGGCTGGCTGCCATCCCCCACGTAGTGGCCCCAAACTCCAACGTCGCGCAACGTCAACATTTCCCTCAACGCCCGGTCTCGAGCGAACCACGCTCGATCCCGGGCTCCAGCATGCACGGATAAGTAATTATCTGCGCGCCAGTACGCCAGATCTTTGCGCACTTGCTGCCACCCATCGATGATGGAGTACGGGAGGAACCCTTGACGGTACTCGTCGGTTCCGGCACTATCGAGCGCCGCGTCGTACGCTTCCCGGCTCCCAGGTAGGGCGCCCAGAGGAATAGCGCCCGCAATCGTGCCGCCATCGTCGACGTCGACGTAGTGCCCTGGATCGCTGTCGGGGTCGTGCGGACGTCCCGAACCTTTGCTGCGGTCCAGTTCCGGACCGAGAGCGCTTACTTCATCGATCGCGACCTGCGCGCGTAGAAAACTCGGCACGGATGCAGGCAACGCGAGCATTGCCGCCCGATTGATAATGAGGTGGCCCGTCGTTCCCCATGCGAACGCCGGAGCGCCCTGCAACGCGAACAGCAATGCGAACGCAGCAATCTTACGCAACAAAAAAATCGCCGAGCTCGTCGAGATCGTCGATCGAACGCGCGGGTGGCAGCGCATCCAAAATAACCTGGCCGTATCGCGAAGAGGCGGCCCGTCCGTCCAAGATCGCCACCAGTCCATGGTCGGACTTGGAGCGGATCAATCGCCCGAACCCCTGTTTAAGACGGACGATGGCGCTGGGGATCATGTAGCTTTCAAATGCGTTCTGCCCGCGCGATTCGATCGCTTGCATCTTAGCAGCAACTAGCGGATCGCCCGGAGACGGAAATGGCAAGCGGTCGATGATGACGCACGAAAGCTGCTCGCCGACCACGTCGATGCCTTCCCAAAACGTGCCCGTGCCGAAGAGCACGGCGTTTTTCGTCTTGCGAAACCATTCGAGCAACTGTTTACGTGGCATCTCGCCTTGCAGTTTGGCTGGAAAGGCAATCCGCTCACGTAAGAGCGCGTAGACTTCGCGCAGCCGCGCGTGCGAAGTGAACAGCACGAAAGCGCGTCCTCGCGTGCGGTCCAAACACTCCTCGATAAGCGGGGCGGCGAGCTTCGCGAAATTCGGCAGCTTCGGATTCATGTGTGCGGGCGCAACGAATAGCCGCGCCTGGACGGGATATTCAAAGGGTGAAGAAGCCAGCAGTTCTTGCGCCTCCCCCACGCCTAGCGAACGTCGCAAAAATTCGAAGGAGTCGCCGTTGGCAATGGTCGCGCTCGTAAGCACGACGCTCTGCACGCGGTCGAACAGCGTCGCGCGCAGGAAATCGGAAACCTCGAATGGTGCGCTGTTGATCTCGTAGCGCGCGTCGGCTTCCGACCGCTCGACCCAAGCGATACTTTGATCTTGCGGCGAGCGGGCCCGTTCGATAGCGGAAATGTGCGCCAGAACTGCACGCATGGCCAAGTCGCGCCGGCGCTCGGCTTCTGCCTCGTTCTCCGGCACGTGGCGCAACGCCGAGTGCCAGTTAGCGTACAGCCAATTCTCCAAGCGATAGAACGTGTCGCGCATGGCCTCCAGCGCAAGCGGCGCTGCTTCATTGGCGGCCAGCGGGTAACGTTCGCCGGGTACGCGCGCGAGCGCCGATTCCAGCTCCCGCAAACGCTCGTCGAGTTCCAATTCGAAGTGAGCGGGAACGCTGTACGTGCGGTTCAGCTTGCGCATCATACGCCCGACGGTCGCTTTCGAGAGAGTCGCCGTGAGCGCAGCCGTCGCCCAGCGCTCAGCTTGGTGCGCTTCATCCAACACAACCAAGTCATACGGCGGTAGCAGTCCGCCGCCCATCGCCAAATCCAGAAAGAGCAACGCGTGATTGACAACGATCAGGTCGGCGTACTTGGCCTCGTCCCGCTTGCGAAAGAAGAAACAATCGCGAAAGTGTTCGCAGAACTCGCCGACGCAATCGTCCGCATCCGCGTCCAGCGCCTCCCACTCGTTGGCGGGCGAGTTAAAAGGGAGCTCGCTGCGGTCGCCGCTTTCGGTACGAACCCCCCAATCCCAGATGCGCTGCATCGTAACGCTTGAGGCCAGCAAACGGTCGGCGCGCTGACGTTCAAATTTTTGCTTGCAAAGATAGTGATTGCGTCCTTTGACCAAACAAACGCGCGCGCGGAGGTCGAGCGCGCGCAGCACGAGGGGAATGTCCTTGTGGTACAGTTGCTCCTGCAGCGCGATCGTTCCGGTGGAGATGACGACCTTCTTGCCGCTGCGCATCGCCGGAACCAGGTATGCGAGCGACTTACCGACGCCCGTACCCGCCTCGACGATCGTGTGCATGCCTTCCAAGAAACCGCGCTCGATCAGTTGTGCCATCTGCACTTGACCTGGCCGCGCCTCGAAGCCGGCAAGGGCGGCCGCAATGGGGCCGCCGCCGCCAAAGACCTCATCGATGGCAGTCATCGCGTTTCGATATGAGATTCGAGTTGCTCTCCCGTGTTTGCGTCGACGACGTACGCCCGGACTGGGCGGGGCGGGAAGAACGTCGCGTATGTGAAGATGAAGCCGACGATCAATCCTGCAATATGGGCTTCCTTGGAGATAAACGAAAGCGTGAAAGTGATGATCAAGTTCAGCACGAGGATGCCGATGTTGGCCTTGATCAGCTTCATGCCGGCCGGCCCGTATTTGAATCCGATGGCAAAGAGTGCGCCGAAAAGACCGAAGATAGCTCCGCTGGCACCTAACGTTGGCACCAGCGGTTGAGAAAAAAAGACGACGCCGAAACTGGCGCCGATGAGAGAAATAAAGTAAATCAGAAACATGCGCGTCGAGCCGACAGTCCGTTCGATGAAACGGCCCAGCGCCGCCAGCGAAATCATATTGACCGCGACGTGGATCAGACTGCCGTGCATGAAACCGCAGGTGATCATCCGGTAGTATTCATGGTTCACCTTGACGTCAACCGGAGCAAGAATATAATTTACGATCGGCGAGGAAGAGGAAATCTGCCCGCTGAGCGCGCCGCCTCCCGTTACTGCGAGTTCCCAAAGAAATGCAAGGACGTTGAGCAGAATGAGAAGGTTGGTTATCATTCGATAACGATTACCATTCGCGCAAGTTCCAACGAGATCGCATGCTCTTGGCCCTCGATTTCAATGGAAACCGGGCCTCCGAGCGGCGCCTTCGGGCCAACGCGAACCCTTGCACCGGGACGCAATCCTATCTCATCTAAGTAACGCAAGATTTCGGGAACCTCTTCGGTAACGCCGTGCACGACCGCACAGCTATCGCTCTCCAGCTGCGCCAGCGGAACTCCCGGACGATGCGGCTCGGAAAGATCCAAAGGTGGAATAGGGTGACCGTGGGGACACGTCTTGGGGTCATTGAGGACGCGCACCAACTGCTCTTCGACGCGCGCGGAGATCGCATGCTCGAGCATGCATGCCTCGGAGTGCACTTGGTCCCACGGCATGCCCAAAACGTCGGTGAGCAAGCGCTCGGCCAAGCGATGGCGGCGAATGACGCGCACGGCGACTTCCAAACCAGTGCGGGTAAGCTTGGCTTCGCCGCGGGCTTTGTGTTCGACGTAACCATCGTTGGCGAGCTTCTTGATCATCGCGGACGCCGACGCAGGCGATACGCCGAGCTCGGAAGCAAGCCCGGATGTCGTTACGCCCGGGCCTTCGCGCTCCAGACGATAAACCGCCTCGAGATACTCTTCGATGGATTCCGCGAAGTGCGTGTGGCCCGGCATCGAGCCATTAGGTTCGACGTTCGGCGAGCAGTTCCGCGCATGCTGCGTCAAAGCGCCGGTACAAGCCGGCTTTGAGTCCGTCGGATGCAAAGCTGGCATCAATCGCGCTGCGCGCAATTTGCAACGCCGCCTCCAGCCCGAGCTGGTTTTCGGCAAAGAGGTATTCTTGCGTTATGTCGGTGCCGAAGATCGCCGGATCGTCGCTGTCGACGCAGACCACCACGCCGGCCTCATACAATTTGCGCAGCGGCTGCTCGCCATCGCGCGCGACCACTCCGGTGCGCAGGTTTGAGGTCGGGCAGACTTCCAGCGGGACTTTTCGGGCTGCCAACTCCGCCACGAGTTGAGCGTCCTCGATGGCTCGCACGCCATGCCCAATCCGTTCCGCATGCAGATGATTGAGTGCATCGCGCACGCTTTGTGCACCCGCGGCTTCACCGGCATGGGCGACGCAGCGCAGACCGGCGTCCCTCGCGTACGCGAAGGCATCAACGAAGAGTTGGGCTGGAAAATTCGCTTCGTCCCCTCCCAGCCCGATTCCGATGACTCCATGCTCTTGCAGGCCCGCGGCCAGCTGCGCAGTTTCCATGGCGCGGACAGACCCAAAGTTGCGCGTGAGGTCGCAGATGAACCGCATGCGAAGGCCACTATGCCCTTCGATTGCTTCTGCGCGATCGTAGAGCCGCGCTATCGTCGCCCGTATATCGAGATCCCGGTGAAAAAAGCTCCAAACCGACGGAGAGAGGAAAAGTTCGGCATACATAACGTTGTGCGCGATCGCGTCTTGCGCATACTCCTCAAGAATGCGAACGTAATCGGCGGTGTCGCGAAGCGATCGCGAGAGGGCGGCAAACTTGAAGAGAAACTCGCCCATATTCGCAAAGCGGTATACGTCGGCGGGCGCAACGTCACGAAATCCAGTTTCTTGGTAGTCGGTCGATACGCCGGAGCGCCGCGCCAATTCGACGAAGGTCGAAGCGGGAGTGGTGCCCTCCAGGTGGCAGTGCAGTTGGACTTTGGGCAGCCGGCGCAGGAGTTCAGGCGTGGTCATCGCGTATAGAGAGGGTCGCATCGCGGGGTGGAGCAGTCCGGTAGCTCGTCGGGCTCATAACCCGAAGGTCGCGAGTTCA
The DNA here is from genome assembly GCA_003243975.1 of Candidatus Meridianibacter frigidus. GTDB lineage: Bacteria > Vulcanimicrobiota > Vulcanimicrobiia > Vulcanimicrobiales > Vulcanimicrobiaceae > Meridianibacter > Meridianibacter frigidus. The sequence goes on from QHBJ01000015.1 coordinate 41,420, forward strand.
AATCTCGCCCCCGCAACCAAATACAGGTCCAAGAACTCGAAAGTTTCTGGGCCTGTTTCTTTTTCAGACCCACACAGCAGCCGCGGCGCCGGCACAAGACGGACGGCAGATTCGGTGACGGTGTCGAATAATAGCTGAACGTGCAAATCGACAAGGACGCGCTTCTTAAGGCGCTAGCGAAAAAGTATATCTGGTGGAAGTCCCCGGATGAGTCGGTTTTGGATGAGCGCCGGCTTGTGGCGCAAATCATGAACATCGGCAACTTTGAGGACGTCCGCACGATAGCACAAGCATTCGGCGAGAAGCTATTTGCCGACGCACTCAAATCCGCCGAAGCCGGGTGGTTCTCGCCGCGTTCGTGGACGTACTGGCATTATCGCTGCGGCCTCACTCCACCAGCTTCACCGCCCCCGCCGATGCCGGCACGCAATTTCACTCGATGACGTTTAAGCCAAGATTCGATCAACTTCCCGCTTCGCAGCGAGATTTGTGGCCGGAGCTCGCGGCCACAGTTAGAAGCGGCTTCGTGCTCTATGGCGGGACGGCGCTAACGCTGCGCCTCGGTCACCGAGCTTCCATCGACTTCGACTTCTTCACCGAAGAGGCGCTCGACAAGCGAGCACTGCTGACTGATATTCCCATTCTGAGTACGAGCCAAGTCATTCAGGATACCCCCGATTCGTTCGCCGCGCTTGCGCCATCCGGTGATCAAACGGTCAAACTTTCGTTCTTCGGGTCCATCGGTTTCGGTCGGGTCGGCGAGCCCGAACTTACCGAGGATGGGGTTTGCATGGTAGCTTCGCTTCTGGACCTTTACGCAACTAAGTTGAAAGTTCTACTGCAACGAGCCGAATCGAAAGACTACCGCGACATGATTGCGTTGCTGCAAAGTGGTGTCTCGCTAGAACAAGGGCTCGCAGCCGCCCAGGCCCTTTATGGCAAACAATTTCAACCTGCAGAATCACTCAAGGCAATGACGTTCTTTGGGGACGGAGACCTTGGAACTCTCTCCGACAAGGAAAGACGACGCCTTATCGAAGCCGCGATGACAATCAAGTCGATCGGGCACATGGACACGATTTCTCAACGGCTATCGTGAGCGCGGCCATCTAAAGACTTGGAATCGGCTCCCCCCGACCAAATCGGAGTAGTCAACTGCGACGCTTCCTGCCGAAGCAACCTCTATTGCATCTCCCGCAAACTGCCTCAGGTATGCCTCGGCCATCTGGCTGCGCCCCGTGTTGTGCTTGCAGACGAAAAGAATGAGGGGCTTGGGCATTAGGGATCTGCGCGCGGCAGGAGCATTCGCATCGCCTGGGTTCGCATGTTGGGTACGAGCCACGCAAATAGTGCGGTTGCGCAGAGTGCGCCCAGAATCTGTGCCACTGTAAACGGAGCCACATCGAGCGGGCGGATTCCGGAGAAAGTATCGGTGAGCGAACGGGCGATCGTTACGGCGGGGTTCGCAAAGGATGTGGAAGCGGTAAACCAGTACGCGGCCACGATATAAGCCGCTACCGTGAACGGCACGAGCGAGGAACGGTAACGAATCGTTCCCCAAATGACCGCGAGCAGGCCGAAGGTGGCGACGAACTCCGCGAACCACTGGGCTGCACCGCTGCGAACGTGATGCGATACAAAAACCAGCGGAAGTCCGAACATGGCATGGGCCGCGAAAACTCCGGCGAGCGCACCACTGATTTGGACGAAGACGTATGCTACCGCAAGCGGCCAGGAGAGACCGCCTTCAATAGCATCGCAAATACTCACCACCGGATTAAAATGGCCCCCTGAAATCGGGCCGAAAATCACGATATACAGAGCAACATTCCGCCGGTTGCTAGCGAGTTGGCCAGCAACGCTACGCCCAAATTTCCACCGCTCAAGCGCTGCGCCATAATGCCGGAACCCACGATGGCCGCCAACAGGAACGCGGTTCCGAGAAACTCGGCGGCGACTTTCTTTAGCAACCGCAGTTGCAACAGCCGGCTTCTTCGCGGTCGGCGGTTTCCTCAAGCACGGTGTAGATCTCCCAGCGCCGCCCATCCGGATCGTTCGCCCACGCTTTGGTCTGCTTGGCATAGCAACAAGTTTCTTCGCGTTCGATTTCGAGTTGAAAGCCGTCAGCTTGCAAACGTTCGATCTCGTCGTCCACGCTTCGCGCATCTTGCACGACCAGGCCATAGTGCGCCGATCCGGTCCGTACCGGCCGATCGTCGGCGTCCAGCGCAAGCTCAATGCTGGGATCCTCGGCGATAAAGAGGGCGTAATCGCCGAATTGCTTCTCGGGTTCGCGCCTCAACAGGGTGCGATAGAAAGCAACGCTTTGCTGCAAATTGTTGGTACGCAGATTCAAATGGGTCTTCATGTGGTCACCTTGAGCGGAAGGGCAAACTCAATTGCGGCATCCAGGCACCGCCGCGCACCGGATGCAAGACGGTAGTACACCCATGTGCCGCGCCGCACGCATTCAACCAGACCGGCATCTTTGAGAATCCGCAAATGATGGGAAACCGTCGGCTGGTTCAGCGGCATCGCGTCGGTGAAATCACAAACGCATACAGCTTCTTTAGCTCGAGCGAGCGTCCCGAGGATCGTCAGGCGATAGGGATCGGCAACCGCCTTGAGGATTGCCGCCGCGTCGCTGGTGTCGCACTTAAAGATACGCGCGGGCGGGCAGCATCGCTGTATCGACATATGTCGATACTAGAGGTTGAATCGAAAAATGTCAATATAGGTGCTTTAGCTTGCGCGGTCTAAAACGCCGATCTCCCGGCCCACTTCGTCGAAGGCAGCAAGTGCGCGGTCCATCTCGGCCTTGGTCAGTTTTGCGCTGATCTGCACGCGGATGCGTGCGGTACCCTCGGGAACCACCGGAAAACCGAAGCCGGTAACAAATAAGCCGCGCTTCAGAAGCTGCTCGCTCATTGCAATTGCGAACGAAGGTTCGCCCACGATGATCGGGAGAATTGCACTCTCGCCCTCCAGCGGGTTGAACCCCAGTTTCTTCAGGCCCTGGCGAAAGTACGTCGTGTTCTCACGTAGTTTCTCGACAAGTTCGGGATGGGATTCCAAATACTCGATGGCCGCAAGCGAACTAGCTGCTACCGTCGGCGGCAGCGCATTTGAAAATAGCTGTGGCCGCGAGCGCTGAATGAGCGTTTCGATGAGCGCGTGGCTGCCGGCCACAAAGCCGCCGGCTGCGCCGCCCAGCGCTTTGCCCAACGTACCGGTAATAATGTCGATCTGGCCTTCCAGGCCAAAGTGCTCGATCGTTCCGCGTCCGCTCTTCCCCATCACGCCGGTGCCGTGGCTGTCGTCGACAACGGTCACGGCGTTATATTTCTTGGCCAGTTGCACGATGGCGGGCAAGTTTGCAAGCGAGCCTTCCATCGAAAAAACACCGTCGGTAACGATTAGAATAGGGCCTCGCGGATCGGCGGCCCTCAGCTTCCCTTCGAGTTCGCTCATGTCGCTGTGTTTGTAGCGTTCGCGTTTAGATTTTGTCGCGAGCCGGCATCCGTCGATAATCGATGCGTGGTTCAGCTCGTCGGAGATGATCGTCGAGCCCTCTTCTGCAATCGTTGGGAAGAGGCCGGTATTTGCGTTCCAGCACGACACGTACGTAAGCGCGGACTGCATCGATAGAAACTCGGCGATCCGGTCTTCCAGGGTGCGGTGTATAGCGAACGTTCCGCAGATGAACCGGACCGATGCCGTGCCCGCGCCGTACTTCTGCAATCCCGCTACGCCCGCTTCTATCACGTCTGCCTGATCCGACAACCCCAAGTAGTTGTTGCTGGAGAGCACGATCACATGGCCGGCTTCCTCCATGTCTACCTCGGGCGCCATCGGTGAGGTTAAGTGCCGCAGGTATTTGTAGGTGCCCGCCGCCTTCAAGGCATCGAGCTCGCCTTGCAGACGCTGCGAAAATCGCGTGTTCACTCTGCCAAATCGCCCTTTACGTCGAGCACGACTTTCGCCGCTGCACCGGAGCTCATCAACTCGAAGGCACGATCGTACTGATCGAACGGCAGAATATGGGTAATGATCGGACGCAGGTCAACGCGCCCGCTTTTTACCAGGGCCTGCGCCTGATACCACGTCCCGTACATCTTGCGCCCGTTAATGCCCAGCACGGTCAGACCTTTGAATATGATCCGCTCGGCCAAGTTAATGTTGATAGTGTCGCTGGGAATCCCCAATAATGCCGCGCGCCCGCCATTGCGCACCATAGCCAATCCGCGATCGATCGCCGAACCGCTGCCGGACATTTCCAGTAGCACGTCAACGCCGTCGCCGTTGGTCCGTTTGAGGATCTCGTCAACCAGATTGGGGTCGGATCCGAGGAACACTTCATCGGCGCCGACGCGCGACGCCAGTTCTAGTTTTGCGGGTTTGACGTCGATTGCGTAAACCGAGGCCGCTCCCGCTGCACGCGCAACCGGAATGGCCATCAATCCTATGGATCCGACTCCCGTAATAGCGACGCTCTTGGCGCTAACGCCCGCCGCCATCACGGTATGCACGGCATTGCCCAGCGGATCGAAAACGGCGGCGAATTCGTCCGGCACGGCGGGATCAAGCTTCCAAACGTTGACCTCGGGCATAACAATACAGTGTGCGAAGCATCCGTCCCGATCGACACCGATGATCTTTACGTGCTCGCAAATGTGCGCTTCGCCCGTCCGGCACAAGAAACAAATTCCACACGCAATGTGCCCCTCGCCCGAAACGCGGTCCCCCACGGAGAGCGAGCGAACCGTCGCCCCGCAGGCCGCTACCCGCCCCATAAACTCATGCCCGATCGTCAAAGGCGGCTTAATGCGTTTTTGCGCCCATTTGTCCCAGTCGTAGATGTGCGCATCGGTCCCGCACACGCCGGCCTTCTCCACACGAATCAGCACTTCGGAGGGGCCGAAGTTTGGCACTGCGATCTCTCTTCGCTCGAAACCCCTCTGCGGCGCAACCTTGCGCAGCGCGAGCATCGAGTCCCGAAGATGGGGAGATGCGGAGGCGCGCTGTGCTTTGGAGGCGATCACGGCAGCGTTATTCGCCTCGGGCACGGCGCGCCCTACGCGCGGTATTATGGGTCCCTAGCGGTTATTTTCTCGGATCTTCATCTCTGAAATTACAATGTAACCGAGCTTCTGAATCGTGCCTTTGTTCTGCGTGACGTAGCGAATGAAGTCTTCGGCTGCCGGCGGACTGCCAGCATGCGTGAACATGTGCTCGTACGACCAAATCGGATAGCGACCACTTTCGATGTTCTGCTCCGTAGGGGCGGTGCCGTCAACCTTGAGCACGTTGACCGCTTTGCCTTTGGTATATGCAAACGCAACGTAGGAGATGGACCCCGGCAGCGATGCGATCGTAGTGACGACTTGACCCGAAGAATCTTCCACCTGGCCACCTTCGGCAATCTTTGAAGTGCCCATCACCGTGGCATTAAAAACCGCGCGCGTTCCGGATGAGCGCGGCCGGTTGATAACGATAACCGCACCATCCCGACCGCCAACGTCCTTCCAGTTCTTTACCCGTCCGGCGAAGATGTCTCGAATTTGCTTTCTTGAGAGACCTGTAACGCCCGTGCCCGGATTTGCGATCACGCCGAATCCAACGACACAAACCTTGTGGTCTTTTAGGCCGCTGTTACCCGGCGCAATAACGTCGGAATCGCCGATGTCAACCGAACGTGACATGGCCTGCGAGATGCCCACGTACGAGCCACCTCCAGAAACCGCAATCCTGACTTCCGGATGCTTCTCTTGATAAGCCTGCGCGGACTCTTTGACCAACGGCAACAGCGCACTGGAGCCAACGGCCGTGACGTTCGTGTCGGCCGTCGCAACCAGCGGAAGCAACATTGTCCCGATGGCCGCACCGAAAGTAAGACATTTTAACATTGTAATCCTCATCTAGCGTTAGAACGAAAACTCGAGTTGAGTGCGGTTGTATTTGAAGTCGAAGGGGGAACCCGTTTGAGTGCGATCGGCGTACCGATGGCGGATGGAGAGTCCGTGATAGGTTTTCTTCGGATCTACCGGATTGAAAAAGTATTGAACGTCGACGTTTAACTCTTGCCGTGCGTCGGTGCCGCCCGAAACCGGCAAGCTATACCCGTACCATGCTTTGGCAACAATGGCTTTGAATCGGTGGTTGCTGGTTTGGAACGTTCCGGAAATCTTTTGTGCATCGCCCGGTTTATGCACGTCGGCCAGCCCTTGCGAAATGGTTGTGGTGTACAACGGATCGGTCGCATAGCTGTCGGAGTACGGTGACGCGACGCTTCCGCCGTAGCAATAGATCGTGCCGGCCGGCGCGCCGGCCACGGCGCCGCCTTTGATGCCGCCAAAGACGCCACCGGGCCCCAGCCCGCATTTGGTGGTGACGTAGAGCTCGTGCGGCATCGCGTTGAGACTGAATGCGAGATCCACATTCTTCCCAAAACTCGCGCTAATCTGCATTCCAAACGTATGATTGTGAACCGTACCAAGGTACGCCGCTCCGGTGTCGTTCTCAGCGATGTACTGCGCGGCCACGAATGGGTTCATGGGCGATTTCGGAGCGTAGTTATATTTGATGTCGGCGTGCGTGAGATTTATCAGGTCGTAAATGTTGTAGTTATAAAGGTTCAAGGTAGCATTTGCCCCCAGTTTCTGGCTGCCCCAAAATAACAGGAATCCTTTGGTGGTGCGCTGCGGATTGCACGGGTCTCCCGGCACGGGGATATTTCCGGCTACGGGGGGCGCCGGAAACGGCGGACCAACGACGCCCGGCACCTTGCCCGTGGGATTCACGGTGGCGCAGCTCGTCAGGAGCGTATTGGAGTCGAACGTCGAGGTGACGCGATGGCGAAAGCGCGCCATGTACATTGCCCCCAGCGTCAGATTTCGCGTAACGCTGCCTTGTAGCAGGGTGCCTTGGTAGACCGTCGGCACGATTCGCGAGTCCGAGGGGCCCGCCCAGGGAGTATTGATGAGTTCCTTGCCCGTTTGGGCGTTCACGTACTTGTTCTTGTACTGCAGGTAGTACTCTCCCAGAAGGGAGAGCGCATACCCCGGCAACGTGTTGTCTACGCGCGGATTGAATCCGGGATTGTTCCCGTTGGCACCAAACGGTTCCGCTGCGAAGTAGGTTGCGCCGATGATCCAAGGCGAGGTGCCGAACTGATACTCGGCCTGCAGTTTTCCGCCCACGTTGAATGCGGCCGCGTTGCACTGCGGAATGCTGCCCGCGCCCACGCCGGCGCTGTCGCAGTTAAACTTGTTGGTTCGGGTAAAGTAGAAAGCGCGGGCGTTGCCGCTAATCTTGATGACGTCGGCCGTGGGAGCCGGTTTTGGCGAAGGCGTGCTCGTTGTATCCGCCTTGGCCGCCCCAACACCGCACAGCGCGAATAGCGCTCCCAGTAACAGGTGCGCCACGAAATTTCGCACGTTAAGATATCCCTTTTTCAGCATGCGAGTGGTAACGGCCACAGTGTAGCGGCCCAAGATTAACCCTGCGTTAGACGGCGCTTAAGACACGTTAAGGCCACTCGTGCTTTAAGGAGGCACTTTGGAGTCGAAATTAGCCGTAACGGCCGGTGATGTAGTCTTCAGTGCGCTTATCTTTCGGCTTCGTGAAGACTTCTGAGGTCGTCCCGATCTCGATCAAATCACCCAGCAAGAAGAATGAGGTAAAATCCGATATCCGGGCAGCCTGCTGCATCGAGTGCGTGACGATGACGACGGTGTAATCACGCTTCAACTCACCGATGAGATCCTCGATCTTGGAGGTCGCAATCGGATCCAGGGCGCTGGCCGGCTCGTCCATCAAGATGACTTCGGGTTCCACCGCGAGTACGCGGGCGATGCATAACCGTTGCTGCTGACCACCGGAGAGGTCCAAGGCGGATTCGTTCAGGCGGTCCTTCACCTCGTCCCACAATGCCGCACGGCGCAGGCCGCGCTCGCAAACCTCGGCCAGCTTGCGCCGGTCGCTCAAGCCGTGGATTTTGGGACCGTATACCACATTCTCATAAATCGTTTTCGGAAACGGATTCGGCCGCTGAAATACCATGCCGATGCGGTGCCGAATGGTTACGGGATCGACGTCTTTGCCGTAAATGTCCTGGCCGTCCAGTCGCACGTGACCCTTCACCGTCACCCCGGGGGAGAGATCGTGCATGCGGTTCAGCGCTCGAATGAAGGTTGACTTTCCACATCCCGACGGGCCGATCAGCGCGGTAACACGGTTCTCGGGAACGTCCATCGATGCGTCTTTAATCGCCTGAAATTCGCCGTAGAATACGTTGAGATCTTTAACTTCTAGTTTCGTCGCGCGCACCGGCGTGGTTACGGGCTCGGTTGAAAGCATGGCTACTTTCCTGTAAAATGCCGGCTGAGGCCGCGCCCCAAAATGCGCGCGCTAATGTTAAATACCAAGACGATCAACAACAGAACGAGCGCCGAACCATTCCCAATATCGACGGCATCAGGAACAAGACCTTCGGAGTGGGTGTACCACAAATGCACCGAGAGCGTTTCCGCCGGATGGAAAGGATTCCAGTTGAACGCGCTCCTTCCCGGCGAGACACTGACTCCCGCTGTGTAAATCAACACCGCAGTTTCGCCGATGATCCGCCCGGCGATGAGAATAATGCCCGTGGTTAGCGGGGCAATGGAACCGGGGAGGACGACGCGCCGGATCGTTTGCCACTTGGTAGCGCCCAGTGCCATCGAGCCCTCGCGCAAGGCTTGAGGCACGCTGGCTAGTCCTTCTTGCGTGACGCGCATCAGGGCCGGCAGATTCAAAAGCGTCAGCGCCAGCGCTCCGCCCAGCGCGGTAAAATGCCAATGCAAAACTTGAACGAAGACGATTAACCCGAAGAGGCCCATGACGATTGATGGAATCGTTGCCAGCGATTCGGCGCAGAACTGAACCGTGGAGTTGAATAGACCCGGCCTCGCATACTCCTGCAGATAGATGCCCGCAGCGGTAGCCACCGGTACCGTGAAGATGAGCGTTAGCACCAGAATATAGAATGAATTGAAGATCTCGGGACCGATGCCGCCTCCGGCGCTTATTTCACTGGGGGGCGCCGTCAGGAAATGCCACGATATGACGTGCGCGCCCAAGTAGAGCAGATAGCCGATAAACACCGCAAGCAGCAGTACGATACCAAGCGCTGCGGTCCACAAAAGCCCCGTCGCAACCGCGTCGGCCAACCGTCGCTGCGAAGCGTTATCTTTTCGAACGAACGGGGTGGCCGTTGACGGAGTCGTCGCGGTCATAGCGCGCTTCGCTTGAGAGCCCATCGCACCAGCGTGATCAGCGCCATCGCAATGAGCAACAGTAAGAAGGCCATCGAGAAAAGCGAGTGCTGCAGAACAGAGCCTTGCTGGGCGCTTCCCATGTCGGTAACGATCTCGGTCGTGAGCGTTGCCGCTGGATTGAGTAGTCCCTGCGGGATGACCGCGCTGTTGCCGATGACCATCTGAACCGCTAGAGCCTCGCCGATGGCACGCGCGATGCCTAAGATGAGCGCGACGGTCAGACCGCTGCGCGCCGCGGGCAGCAAAACGTGGAAGATCGTCTGCCAGCGCGTCGCCCCTAACGCCATCGACGCTTCCTTGATCGTAACCGGCACCGACTTGAGCGCATCTTCGGAGAGCGAGATGACCGTAGGTAGAATCATGATCGAAAGCACGATGCCGGCCGTCAACAGACCGAATCCCGTTTGGCTACCGAGGTGCAGACGGATCAGCGGCGCCAGCAGCGTGAGGCCCAACCAGCCATAGACCACCGACGGAATCCCAACTAGAATTTCGATAGCCGGCTTCATGATGGATCCCAAACGCGGTGGAGCAAGTTGCGAAAGGAAAATCCCGACCGCGATTCCCAACGGGCCGCCCATCACGATGGCAAAGAATGTCACCGCCAGCGATCCCACGATGAAAGCGAGGGCTCCCGGAGAGCGGCTGTCCGGCTCAAAGGCGGCGGAACCTAAGAACGCGAGCGGTGAGATGTGGTCGACAAAAAATAGCCGCAATCCCTCGCTGGCCAGGTAAACAACGATCGCGGCCATCGCCAGGATGACAAAGGCGCTGGCCGCTAAGAGAACGCCCCGCGCAATACTCTCTTGAACGTGGGCACGGCTCGAATGAGTCGCAATCACAGGTCCAACCATCGTAAGGAGAGCTTTTCTAAGCCCACCTTAAGCGCAGATTAAGGAAGATTAAGAAGCGGTACTTTGTTGCTCGTCCGAATCAAACGCCGCGGTAAAGAGGTCACGCGCGTGCTGCCACGTGAGTTCGTTGCGACAGTCGTTTATCAAAGCCAGGAGCCACGCGCGAACTTGCAGGTCTCCGATCGCCGGAATAGTCGACATCTGCTGCATGCGTAAATCTTTGCATGTGGAGATAAAGCCCAGTTTATGACGAGCTTAAGCTTTGCGAACGCCCGCCTGGGTCAGCGGAATGCGGCACACAAAGCGCGCCCCACTGCCGAGAAGCGAGCGGGCGGTGATCGTGCCCCCATGGCCTTCGGCGATTTGCTTAACAATGGAGAGCCCCAGGCCGGCACCGCTCGACGCGCGTGTGCGCGAAGGATCCACCACGTAAAATCGCTCGAAGATATGTGGCAGATCTTTGAAGGGGATTCCGATTCCCGTATCCGCCACGACGATGCGCGCGTCTTGGTCTTTGCGGGCGAGCTCTATTTTCACCGCGCCGCCCGAACTCGTGAACCGCAGTGCGTTATCGACCAGGTTGACAACCACTTGCCCGATACGATCGCCGTCGATGTCCGCGAAAACCTCTTCGCCGAGCTTCACTACAAGCTTCACACCAGCGGCGGCAGCTTGCGGTTCGAAGCTCTGCACGATCGGGCGGATCACTTCGTCGAGTCGCGTGCGTTTGAATTCCAGGCGCAGGTCACCGGATTCGGCGCGCGCTTGCTCTAAAAAGCGGTTCACCAGCGTCACGAGCCGGTCAACCTGTCCCAGCGCCTGAGGCAAGAACAAGTCGGCAGTGGCATCGTCGGGCGACGCGCTCACCGTTTCTAGCATCAGCTTAATCGAAGAAAGCGGCGTGCGAAGCTCGTGGGAAACGCTGGAAAGAAACTCCTGGCGCGCACGTTCAATGGCCAGCAGCTCGGTTTGGTCTTCAGCTAGGATGAGGGCGCCGCCGATGTTTTCACCCTCATCGGCCATCGGATAGGCCGACACGGCGTACTTACGGCTGCCTACCTTTCCCGGCACGATGAGCGGTCCCATCGAGGCTTCGCCGGCCAAGGCCTCATTCGCGCGACGCTCCAACTGGATGGATGCCGTCACCTCAATCACATGCAGCCCCTCGGCGCGTTCCGGGTCGAAACCAAAAATCATACCCGCAGAACGGTTCGCGAATATAATTCGCCCGTGTATGTCAAGCATCAAGACGCCGAGCGGAAGAGCGCGCACCAAGCGGTCGAATCGCTGGTCGATCTGGGGCACCAAGCTCGGTTCCGGCGTAATCGGACGACGGATCAACTGACTGCGGCGCGCGATCAGAAAACCCGCGAACGCGCCCAGGACCACCGCCGCAACGGCCAGCCACAGTGCGGAAGAAAGCGTGCAGCTACTCCTTGAACATGTAGCCGCGGCTACGAACGGTTACGATGTGGCGCGGATTGCGCGAATCGACTTCTATTTTTTCGCGCAGCCAGCGAATATGTACGCTCACCGTTTGATGCTCGCCCTCAAAATCATATCCCCACACTTTATCCAGCAGCGTTTGCCGCGTTACGACGCGCCCACTGTTTTCCATCAGCAGCTGTAGGAGCGCAAATTCCTTCGGAGCCAGCGGAACCTCGCGATCTCGCACCATGAGGCGCTGGCGCGAAGGATCCAACACGATCCCTCCCGCCGAAATCACATCTTCCCTTTCCTGCGGTTGGCCGCGGCGCAGACGGGCTTTGACGCGAGCCAAGAACTCGTGCAAGGAAAATGGCTTGGTGACGTAGTCATCGGCGCCCAATTCGAGAGCCAGCACCTTGTCGATCTCCTGGTCCTTGGCCGTAAGCATGATGATCGGCACCGAACTGCTCTTGCGAATCGCCTTGCATGCCTCGATGCCATCCAGTACGGGAAGCATAATGTCCAGCACAATCAGGTCGGGGTCTTCGCGAGCCGCCATCCCAATGGCGGCGCGGCCGTCGCCCGCAGTGCACACGGTGTATCCGCTGCGCTCGAGGTTGTAGCGCAGTGTTTGTAAGATGGCGGACTCATCGTCGACCACGAGAATCTTCTTGCCGCTCTCCGGATTCTTGCGCGCGGCGGTTTGTTTATCCGTTGCGTTCATAGAATTTCACCACGGCGCTATAGTCCAGTGCGCCATCGCCTTTTTCGGATTGAGCGGTAAATATTTGATAGGCCAGATCGGAAGCCGGCATCGGCATCTCGGCTTCTCTAGCAGCATCCAGAGCCGCCCTCAAATCTTTGCGCAGCAGATCCATCGCAAAACCGCCGTCGAAGCGACCAGCGAACCACGTCTTCGGAAGCCAATTTTCCAGCAAGTAGTTGGCGCCCGTCGCCGTCGCGATAACCTTTCGAACCTCCGAGACATCCGCTCCCGCGCGCTGGGCGAATGTAAGCCCTTCTGCATTGGCAAGCATGATGATCGAAATCATCACTTGGTTGACGAGCTTGACCGTCTCGCCCATTCCCACCGGTCCCAAATGCGTGCAGGAGCCGAGCGCTTGCAAAAGCGGCTTCGCACGTGCGAAATCTTCCGCCGACCCGCCCACCATGATGGTTAGCGTGCCGTCTTTCGCGCGCTGCGGGCCGCCACTTACGGGCGCGTCGATGAAGCGATGGCCGGCATCGCGAACGCGCTGCGCGATCGCGCGTGTGGCGACGGGTGAAATCGTCGACATGTCGATAAACAATGTATCCGGCGCAGCGCCCCGCAGCAAGCCGCCCGCGCTGAAAAACACTCCTTCGACTTGCGGGGCATCCGGCACGCAGATGATCACCACGTTGGACGCCGCGGCTACCGCCGCAGCGTCGCCACTCTCCCGCAATCCATCCGGCAGCAAACGCTCCAATCGCTCGCGACGGCGATGCACCGCGGCCGTAACTGCGTAACCATTGCGCAGGAGTGTGCGCGCCATCGGCTCGCCCATGGCACCGATGCCGATAAAGCCGACTTTTGTATCGGGTGGCAACATGGCCGGAGCACTTGCGTGGCGCGGACCATGGCCCCTGCGCGCGAACCATAGGGGCCGGCTGCGCGTCCGGGGAACGCGACGGAACCGCCCTCTTGAAGTAGGAGTTCCCGATGCTGACCAGCTTGCGCCGTCCGACATTCGATGACATGAACCTCTCAACCGGCAAGCGCGTGCGCTTGCAACGTCTGATGTACGAACACGGACCAGCGAACGGCACTCTGATGTTATTGCCGATCGATCAAGGTCTCGAACATGGTCCGATTGACTTCTTTGCCAATCCCGACTCGATCGATACGGATTGGATCTTCCGGCTGGCCGTTGAAGGGAACTTCTCAGGCATCGCGCTGCACATCGGCCTCGCCGAGAAATACTTCAAAGCGTACGCGGGCCGGGTCCCGCTCGTTCTCAAGATCAATGGGAAAACCAACGTTCCGAGCGATGACGACGCCTTCAGCTCCCTCACCTCTTCGGTTGAAGATGCCGTGCGACTTGGTGCGGACGCGGTCGGCTACACGCTGTACGTCGGTAGCCCCGCTCAAGATGTCGACATTTCTCAATGCAACGAAGTGCGCCGCGAATGCGAACGCTACGGCATGCCGCTCGTCATCTGGGCGTATCCGCGCGGTTCCGCAATCAAAGCGAAAGGCGGAATCGATTCACTCTACGCCATCGACTATGCGGCGCGAGTCTCATGCGAAATCGGGGCTGACGTCATCAAACTAAACCTTCCCAAGTGGGACGCGGCCACGGCCGCACAGATGCCGAAACCATACAACACCTTGGAGCTGTCAGAAAGGAAAGGCCTGGAGAAGGTCGTCAAATCGGCGGGACGCAGCTTGGTCTTGGTTTCGGGCGGTAGCAAGATGGGCGACGAGGACACCATTAACAAAGCGCAAGTGGCCATGGAAGCCGGCTGCGTGGGACTCATCTTCGGGCGCAACATGTGGCAGCGCGATTGGGACGACGCGCTCAAAGTCGCCGGTCGCATGCACGAACTTATGAAACGCTACGGAGCATAGAACGCAGACGACGATTGAAGAACGGGTGAACGCGGCGCTGGACAAGGTCCGGCCTGGTATTCACATGGACGGCGGTGAGGTTTGGCTCATCAAAGTCGAGGACCACATTGCTTGGGTTCAGATGCTAGGGGCGTGCGGTGGATGTTCCATGGCCAACGCCACCCTCAAGTTCGCTATCGAAGACATCGTGAAAAAGGATGTTCCCGAAATCACAGCGGTCGAACAAATCTAAAGCACTACAAGCGGGCGACGCATCGATGACAGTACCACAACACCGAACCCTCGCGCGCAACCGGAACCATGTGGTCGCGCTTATCGCGGTGGCCGCAGGCGTTACATGCAAACGTCTGACCAATCGGTATTTTGGCGATCTGCCCCCGCGTTGAAAAATAAACCACAAGCACGATTAGCGCAAAGACGACGATCGGCGCGTACGCGAAAAATAGGTTGATTCGGTCTGCCATAGCGGTGGCTTCGCTTCGCGGGAATGCCGTTGCGGCCCCGCTAAGACAGCGCCGTGGCTCTCTCCGCGCGCGACCTACGGCTGCTCTACGACGTTGCGGAAGCGCTCAACCGCGCCCCCGATGTCGAACGCGCGCTCGACGAAACGCTGCGTATTGCAATCGAGCTTCTCGGCTTTCAGAGCGGTTGGGTGTGGCTGCGCTCGGACGAAGAAACCAGCTTCTATCTTGCGGCCTCCCGGAATCTGCCGCCGTATTTGCAAGAACCCGTTCGCATGACCGGCACTCCCTGTTGGTGCATCGAGTCGGTTCTGGACGGCGATTTTGCAACCAAGAACGTTGACGCGATTGAATGCAGCCGGTTGCGCCCGGCGGTCAAGAAACGCCAAACCGCCCTCACGCGGGGTATGGCCTATCACGCCAGCGTTGCTTTGAAGTTCGGCGACCGCGAATTGGGCATCATGAATCTAACGGCACCCAGATTTCGAAAAGTGTCCAGCAGCCGGCTGCGTTTGCTTACGACAATTGCCTACCAAACGGGAATTGCCATCGAGCGTGCCCGGTTGGCGGAACGAAATGCCGATCTGGCCCGTACCCAAGAACGGGCGAACCTGGCGCGCGACCTGCACGACACCTTTACCCAAGATCTTACGGCGCTCAGTCTGCAACTCGAGGCCGCGTTGCAGTCATTGCAGCGCCCCGAAAATGCCGGCAGGCGGGTGAAGCAAGCACTGGAGCTCGCGCGTGCGGGAGTCGCGCAGGCCCGCGAGTCCGTTGAGCGTTTGAGCGGCGGGGCATTGCGCGGACGTTCATTCGAGCGCGCCGTGTCAGAGTTGGTTCGCACGTTTACGTCGCAAACGGGCATTCAGGTGCAAGTTACCCTTCAAGCGCATCCGCGCATCGAGCACGAAGAGCAGCTTTATGCGGTTCTCACCGAAGCCCTGACCAACGTGCGCAAGCACGCCGCCGCCAAACATGTGGATATTTCGATGACCGGCCGGAATGGCATACGCTTGCGCGTCGACGACGACGGTGCCGGCTATCTCCCGCGAAGCGCGCGCAAGGGCTTCGGCGTGGCCGGAATGCGCGAGCGCGCCGAGCTCATTGGCGGGGGGTTTTCCATCCGGAAACGGAGGCCCAGAGGAACGCGTGTAGAGGTAGGCGTGCAATGATCGGCGTTAGCATCATCGACGACCATCCCGTGGTACGAGACGGTCTGCGCGCGGTATTGGAAATGCAGCACGGGCTAACTATTGCAAATGTCGTAGCCGTTCCATCATCGTTGAAAGTTATCCCGAAGAGCACGCACGTCGTGCTTCTGGATTGGGAGCTCGAGGATGCGCAGGGAGGCGTCGGTGCAATTCAAGCTTTGCGCAAACGGCTGCCGGACGTTCGAATCGTGGTGTTTAGTGCATACGCCGGCACCGACCGGGTAACGAGCGCGTTTGAAAGCGGGGCTTGCGGCTACGTGCTCAAAGGCGCGCCGGCGGATGAGATTATCGCGGCGGTGCGGAGCGCCGCTAACGGAAGCACCTACCTGGGCCGGGGCGTCTCGCTCCCGCTGCAAACCAGTGGCCAGCGCCTGACGGGGCGCGAGACCCAAGTACTCAACCTGATTGCGCGCGGGCTTTCCACGGGCGAGATCGCGCGGGCGCTGCACCTCTCGGAGCGCACCGTGAAGTTCCATGTCACCTCGATCCTGGGCCGCCTGGGCGCGACCCGCCGCGCACAAGCGGTTTCGATCGCAAAAGAACGCGGCCTGATCTAGCAACCTGTCCCAACGGACAGGTTGCCGACTGTCCCGCAGCTCGAAGCGGCAAAACGCACGTGGCGCTATGCTCGAGCCATGACACGGCAGAACGTCTTGATTTCGGGCGCCTCGCAGGGGCTCGGAGCGGAGCTGGCGCGACTGTTCGCCGCGCGCGGTTACGGCTTGGCCCTCAGTGGACGCGACAAGGATCGGCTCGATAGCATCGCAGCGGAGCTGCGCAAGCACACCGACGTGCTCGCGATCACAGCCGACCTCAGGGAACGCGCACAAGGTTACCATTTGGTCGAATCGGCGCTCGCGCACTTCGGACACCTCGATATGTTGATCAACAACGCATCGACGCTAGGCGGAAGCCCGATGCCACAACTATTGAGTCTTGATGACCAGGTATTCCGCCAGGTGCTTGAAGTCAATCTGGTGGCCCCGCTGGCGCTTATCAAAGGAATTGTTCCCTCGATGCAGCGCAGGGGAAGCGGCACGGTCGTCAATATCACGAGCGACGCTGCCGTGCAAGCATATGCGGGATGGGGAGCCTACGGAAGCAGTAAGGCAGCGCTAGAGCATCTTTCGCGAATTCTAAGCGAAGAGCTGGCGGATACCGGAGTGCGCGTGCGCCTTGTTGACCCCGGCAACATGAATACCCAGATGCACGCCGACGCGGAGCCGGGCGTCGACTTGAGCACGTTACCGCATCCGCGCTCAGTCGCACCCAAGATCATTGGATTCCTTGAGCGGTCATCTGAGCCGTTCGCGCGGTACGAGGTCAATCTTGGCGCTGCAGTTTGAGCTGCGCTCCGAACTAGAAGCAACGGTGCCTCCGGAAGCACGTGGAGTGCCGCGCGACGGCGTAGCGATGCTCGTAAGCGATCGCGCAACTAACGTGCATCGTAGCGTTCTCTTTTCGGATCTCCCTGAGCTCTTGCGGGCCGGAGATCTGCTCGTGGTGAACGACTCCCAAACACTCCCCGCCGCCCTACCAGCTCGCTTCGGAGGAGTGAGCTTTAGCTTGCACCTCTCGGCACACATCGCCGGCCATCTTTGGACCGTCGAGCCGCGTACCGATTCGGCTCTCCAGCCCGCCACCGTCACGCTGCCGGGCGAAGGCCGCGCGGAGTTATTGGCACAAACGGATGAAAAACACCGCCGCCTCTGGTACGCGCGCATGGACCTTCCTGTCTCTGCGTTCGAGTATCTGCAGCGTTACGGAAAACCGATCCGGTATTCATACGTGCGCGCAGATTGGCCGCTGGAAATGTACCAAACAATCTTCGCGCGCAAGCCCGGTTCCGCCGAGATGCCCTCGGCTGCACGACCATTTACACTGCGAACATTGAACCGCTTAGCGCGGCGCAACATCTCAATTGTGCCGATTACGCTGCATTGCGGCGTCGCCAGCGCGGAACGGCACGAACCGCCCGCAGCGGAGTGGATGGATATTTCTCCAGCGACAGCAGCGCGTATCAACGCCGCGGCCGACGGCGGAAACCGCACCATCGCCGTTGGCACAAGCGTCGTTCGCGCGCTCGAGAGTGCCGCGGACCGTCATGAGAGAGTCACCGCATTTACCGGATGGACCGAGCACATCGTCGACGGCAACTATCGGCCGCTTGCAGCGGACGGCCTCCTCACTGGTTTCCACGAACCGTGCGCCTCTCATCTGGCACTGCTGGAAGCATTCTGCCGTCCAACCTTCTTGCGCGTCGCCTACTCGGCGGCAATTGGCGCACGAATGCTTTGGCATGAGTTCGGTGACGTTCATCTGATTTTGTAAACTTTCGCGCATCGCCTGGCGAAGCAACGCGCGTGGAGAATTCGTTTCGGCTGCGGCAGCGCTTAGCGGAGAGTTTACGCTTGCAAGGTGCGATTATGAGCCCCGCCGTTGAGGACGCTTTTCGCACCGTTCCAAGGCACGCATTCGTGCCGAACACGCCCATGGAATCGGCCTACGCCGATCAAGTCGTTCGGCTGAAGGAAGATGAAGGCGTTCTCATCAGTTCCATGTCGCAACCGGGCATGATCGCGCAGATGTTGGAGCAACTGCGGCTGCAACCCGCGCAGCGCGTGCTGGAGATCGGAACCGGGAGCGGATATACTGCCGCCTTGCTGGCGGCAATCGTAGGGCCTCAAGGCTTCGTCACCACGGTGGACTTGGAGGCCGATCTCACGCAACACGCGCAGTCGCGTTTCGACGAGCTCCACTATCGAAACGTGCAAGCCATCGCCGGCGATGGGACGTTCGGTTACTCGGCCAACGCGCCGTACGACCGCATCTTGCTGACCGTTTGCGCCGCCGACATTGAGGCCGCCTGGTGGAACCAACTCAATTCGCAAGGCATCATCGTGTTGCCGCTCTCACTCAAAGGTGCGCAAAAAAGCATTGCTTTTCAACGCACCGGCGACACCTTGCAGAGCGCTTCGATGGTTGATTGCGGCTTCGTCACCGCGCGCGGACACGCAAAACGCGAAGAGGCCCGCCGAATCGCAATGAGCCCAGAAGTGTATCTCTTCTTCGAAAGCGGTTTGGAGGTTGACTTGCCGGCGATCGCGCGGCGGCTCCTCGACGAACCCCTGAAAACCCTTCATCCAGGGCGCCGTCCTGCAGCCGGCACAATCGACGCTGCCGCGCTCTTGTGGATCGGAACACACGACCAGCGCTTCTGCCGCATTGATGCCCGCGGCGAGGGCGCCAGCCGCCTGCCTTCGCTCTTCGCGCAATGGTACACGCGCTCCAGCGCGGGACTGGTCCTGAACGATTCAATCGCCCTGCTCGACACGCATGTGGCGGCCTTGGGCAATACCTATGTCGTGATCAACCAATATGGGCCCGATTTGAGCTTGGGCGAGCGCATGCTGGAGCTTTTCGATGAATGGGAGAACCGCGGGCGCCCGGGCAGACATGGGATGACCATCCATGCCGTTCGCAACCGACTCGGAACGAAACCAGTAGTGCAGAAGACTCAGCTCGTAATGGATGCGGGCGAGACGACGTTCCTCATAGACTTGCTCTAGGCCGCCTCCAGCGTCTGGGCCGTTTCGCTCACGGCCGCCTGAAAAGCGCTGGCCAGACTCTTGCAGTCGTGCAAACACTTCCCATCATCAAAAAGCGCTACGTAGATTTCTCTTGTTTCACGGCCGTTGCTCGCCGCAATCACAAACTCCGAGCAGTAGCGCGCAAATCGAAGCGAACGCGCGCGATCGTAAATGCGGCCGCTCCACGACAAGCTCCGCGAATCCGGCAGCTCGCGCAGGGTCCTCAGAAAGATCCGGACCGCATTCGCCTGGCACTCGTGCACGTGCATGGTGGAATGTTTCCCGGGCTTCGCACGTGCGAAACTTGCGGCTAATCGGTCGCTTGCAAGACCAGCGCGGCGTTCAGACCTCCAAAGCCCGAGGAGTTCGACAACACAATGCGCGAGCTGCAAGAAACTTCCGCGGCTTGCGGTGCAATTGCGCAGTCCGTGTCGGTCGCTTCCAAGTTTACAGCGCCGGGAATAACCTCGTCGCGCATGCCCATAAGCGCGATCCCCATTTCCCAGGCACCGGTGGCGCCGAGCGCGTGACCGTGCTGACCTTTGGTGGCGCTCACTGGAATGCGCTTGGAGCGCTCACCAAAGAGATGCGAATACGCGAGGGCTTCGACCTTATCGCCCAAGAGCGTGGAGGATCCATGCGCGTTGATCGCTTCAACCTCGTCCGGCCCAACGCGCGCATCTTGCAGTGCACGTTCCATCGCGCGCGCAACTTGAACGCCGTCCGGGCGCGGCGCAGACATGTGGTACGCATCGCTAGACAAGCCGAATCCGCGCACCTCCGCATACATTTTCGCGCCGCGCGAAACCGCGTCTTCATAGCGCTCCAATAAAACGATGCCAGCGCCCTCGGCCATCACAAAACCGTCTCGCGCGCGGTCGAACGGGCGGCTAGCAGTCTGCGGATCGTCGTTTCTTCGCGACATCGCTCGTATCACCGTAAACGCACCATAGATTAGCGGTGAGAGCGGAGCTTCGACACCACCCGCTAGCGCAACGCGAGCATCGCCATTCGCAATCGCCTGATACGCTTGCCCGATGCCTACCAGCCCCGACGCGCACGAGTTGGCATTCGAGATGGTCGGACCCGTCAATCCAAACTCCATGGAGATATTCGATACCGCCGCGCCCCCGAAAACAGAAACTGCCAGCAATGGACGGATGGCATCTAGCCCTCGCCCACCGAAAACTTGCAATTGCTCTTCGGCGTAGCCAAGGCCGCCCAGGGCGGAGCCGACGAAGACGCCTGCATCCCGCGCCAAACCGTTGAAGTGAAGGTCCGCATCTTGCAGCGCGAGCTTGGCGGCTGCGATGGCAAACTGTGAGAAACGGTCCGTCCATCGCACGCGTTTGGGTTCCAAATAATCCGCGGGATCGAAATCATCGATTTGTGCGGCGACCCGCGAAGGGTATGCGGAAACGTCGAAACGTGAAATCTCGCGGGTGGCGATCGTGCCGGCGCGCAGGTTCTTCCAAAACGCATCTCCGGACCCCAGAGGTGTAACCAATCCGATTCCGGTTATCACGACCCGGTGCCGCGCGTTCTTGCTATCCACGTTCGCTCAATTCTTTAATCCGGCGCAACGTTTTCTCAGCAATATTCTCAACAAAGAACCGTCCCACGACCGCGCGCCCCAAAAGCTTCGCAGCAACCGGGAACTTGAAATCCAGCTCATGCACGATGCGCACGAGCGTGCCGCCGCCCTGGGGCTCGAACTGCCACCGGACCTGCATACCTTGCGTCCATCCGCCAACGTGACGAAAGTCAATGGCGGGTGTGCACTCGTCGTTGCGCTGTTCGGCGATCCATGCAACCGGAATCATATCGCGCCAAGCCCCCATCGCGACGGTGCGAATTTCGCCCTCCTCGCGAAGAACGCGGACGTAGCGGTAATGCGGAAGAATCTCCGGCCAGCGCTCCGTGTCACCGGCAAGAGCGAATATTCGCTGCGCAGGCGCTTGCATGAAGAGCTCGTTGGTCGTCTTCACGCCGGCCCTAAATCCCCGACACCTTGCGAATCAGGAACGTCCGCAGGCGCTCGTCCGTTTGCAGCCACCGGGCCGCGAGCCGCGCCAGAAACGGCGACTTTACGAGCAATCCCACGAAGGCTCCCACGCGTTTGCGCTCCGTAAAGAGCGCGCGATGCACAGCGCGATATCGCGCCTCCGCGCGCGGTTGCGAGAGGGCTGCTGCGGCCGCGCGGCCGGTTTGCATCGCAAGCGCGACGCCCTGCCCCGTGAACGGGTCCACGAAGCCGGCTGCGTCGCCCACCAAGAAGGCGCCGCGGTCGGCCACCGTTTTCGTGCGCTGGCGCAACGGACCCACTGCAACCCGCTTCCCCAGCAGCTCGACAGAATCGATGGGGCGGGTATTTGCCGTGAGTGTTCGCGTCTCTCTGGCCATGTGTGCCTGCAAATCGTCGCTCCAAGCGCGCATCACCTCGCGATCCATCACCAGCATCACGTTCGCCTCACCTTCCTGCGGCAGCGGGTTGATAGCGAAGTATTTCTTCCTGCCGATGTACATCTCGATGCGACCGTCCAGCCGTTCGAATCCGCGGAAATGCCCACCGATGGCAAAGCGCCCGCCCTGCGAGCTGCGCGCATGGCCGAGCTTGCGCGCGACCACCGATCCGATGCCGTCGGCACCGATTAGGAACTCGCTTTCCAGTATGCGCTCCAAACCTGAATCATCTCTGAAGGCTATCAAAAAGCCGGCCTCGCTTCGCCTAACGTCGTGGACCTGTCCGCGCTGCATTTTGGCGCCCGTGCCCAGTGCGTGCTCGAGCAGGAGTGCATCGAAGCGGCTGCGCGGCAGCGACCATGCCGGCGAGGCGAAATCGAAGATCATCTTCATTCCATGCGCGCTCAGCGCGATGCCGCGAATTGGTTGCGCCAGGTGCCCAACCGCATCGGCGAGCCCACCGCGATCCAGCTCACGCTGCGCGGCCGCGTTGAGATACTCCCCGCAGACCTTCGTGCGCGGAAAAGCGGCTCGTTCCACCAAGAGAACCTCCCGGCCCGCCCGTGCCAGCTCCGCCGCGCAGGTGGAACCGGCCGGCCCCGCGCCTACGATAACGATCTCAGGCATCGCAGAGCAGCATGCGAAAGAACGGCGTTTTTCGAACGCACGGCTTGCTCCAGCCCGCACGCCGGGCAAGGGCCAGCGCTTCATCGGGCGTGTACGCTCGCCGCACCGAGAGCGGGCCGTCGTTGCGTGTTAACCGGTTACGGGTAGCGACTTGCGCGAGAAACCAAACGCCGAGCCAGGCGAGAAAACCACGGCGTAGATCGCACACGATCGGCGTAATGCGCGCCACGCGGCGCATCTCGCCAAGCAGTGACACGGCGTGATCCGGCGCGAAGTGGTGCAGAGCCAAGTCGCATGTGACGACATCAAAAGAAGAATCCGCATAGGGCAGCGCGGTTCCGTCCGCGCGCTCGAAGCGCAGCGCCGGGTGCTCGCGGGTGCGCCGGCGAGCTATGTCGAGCATCTGCTCACTGACATCCGTGCATGTTATGGAAATCTTGCGGCCTTGCGCTTGCGCCGCGCTTGCGACCGCTAGCGGAATATCGGCACTGCCGCACCCGACGTCCAGCACCGAGGTGGCGCCGCGCGAAAAGATCATTTCCCGCAAGGGAGTGACCCCGCCGAGGTAACGGTTCGCACGTTCGAGATCGGCCAGGCTTGCTTCCAGCTCGGCCAGCGACTCGACCGGATCATCCATAAGTTCCCGGGTCGTCGCGCGTTTCATGGTCTAGAAAAGCTTACTTCTTGAAATACTCCGCGTTGATTGCGGTGTAGTTCTCCCACTTCTCCGGCACGTCCGAATCGGCAAAGATCGCTTCGACCGGACAGGCGGAAACGCAGGCGCCGCAGTCGATGCAGACTTCTGGATCGATGTAAAGCATCGTATCCTCTTCGGTGCCGTGGATGCAGTCGACGGGGCACACATCAACGCACGATTTATCTTTCGTGCCGATGCAGGGCTCGGTAATGATGTAGGCCATGGCGCTTCATTGTATTTGGGAGCTGGCGCGCGGGCCTCCTGGTTATGTCGCACGCGGTAGGCGCCTAAAAACAGGAGCGCCCCCGCTACTGCGAGGGCGCTGCCTTTGATGCGAAGCCCCGGACGGCTAGACGGCCGTACGGCGCCCGGTTACCATTCGAATGATGAAAAGCAAGACGACGGCGCCGATGATCGAGACGATAAAACTTCCCACCGAAAAGCTCGTTGGGATAGCCGTATGCGTTATTAAACCATATAACCAGCCGCCCAAAAGAGCGCCGATGATACCGACGATGATGTCCCCGAGGATTCCACCAGGGCCCTCACCGGGAACGATGTACTTGGCAATTGCACCTACGATGAGGCCATAGATAATCCAAAGTAAGATACCCATTCGTGTCCTTCCCTACAGAGAATCCGGGCTTGGATGCCTCGGATTGCAGCGAGAGCTATCTTCCCGAAAGGACTTGCGATTAAACGGGGGTTGTCCTGCTTGGTAACGCGGGCGGGACCTTTTGGGGGACGTTCACCGTTCTTGTGGCATGAGGCACATTCTTGTAGCATCGGCGGCATTGGCCTTGCTGGCCGCGGCACCCGCGAAGCCGCCCAATGCCATCACGATCACGGTCAATGGCGAGGGCGCCATTTCCAAAGCCCCTGACACTGCGGCCGTAACGGCTTCCATACAAACCAACGCGGACACCGCGCAGAGCGCGGCCGAAGACAATAACGGCCGCTACAACGACATGCGCAACAAGTTGCATGCAATTGGCGTGAGCGACGACCAAATTCGGACCACGTCCTATAACGTGAACTATGTCCAGCCGCAGCCGGAACCCCCCGGTGGCCCGACAACGGCGGGGCCCGTGCCTGGGCCGTACTACGGCCCGCATCCGGGCTTTAACGTGACTCGCGACGTTCAGATCACTACCAAGGATCTCAACGCCGTGGGAACTATCATCGATCAGGCGCTGTCGGCGCGCGTCACGAATATCTATGGGGTCGGTTACACGAACTCCCAAGAGCGGACGCTTCACGCCCAGGCGCTTAAAATGGCGGTCGCGGATGCTCAGCAACAAGCGCAAGCCATGGCCGAAGCTGCGCATCTTCGGATCGTTCGCGTGCAATCGCTGCAATCTGGATACTACGCGCAGCCGATGGTCATGCGCGCGATGGGTACCGCACCCTCTCCGACGCCGCAGATTCCCACCGAGATCGCACCGGGAAATCTGGATGTGCGCGCGACCGTCACGGTTACGTACCTGCTGGCGCCGTAGCGAAACCCCGGCCGATCGCCTCAGTATCACAGGCATCATGACCACCACCTGTCAGCAGTGCGGGCACCATCCGGCCACAACCACCGATGCCGTCTTCAAAGGCGGCCGCTGGCAGACCATCTCCTTGTGCGCCGGCTGCGCGCGCAAAGAGCGAACGGCTGCTGCAGTACCCGCATTCGGTGCCGCGCTCGGTGCGGCCGCCATCCTTGCGGGCGGCGCGCTAATTATCGATCGCATGGCCAAGGGGAAGGATGCAGAGCCCGCAGCCAACGCGCTGAGCGAGATTAAGCGCCGTTTTCGCACCGGAACGCCGACGCTCTCCCAATTTTCGCGCGACCTTACGGAACTGGCGCGCGCTAAGAAACTCGATCCGGTCATCGGAAGGGACGAGGAAGTCGAGCGCGTCATTGCGATTCTGGCCCGCAAGAGCAAGAACAATCCCGTTTTGGTGGGCGAGCCCGGCGTCGGGAAGACGGCCGTCGTCGAGGGCTTGGCTCAACGCATCGTCGCGGGCGCCGTACCCGAGCCGCTTCGCGAAAAGCGGGTGCTTGCGCTTTCGCTCGGCCCTTTGGTTGCAGGCACCAAATACCGCGGCGAGTTTGAAAGCCGCGTCAAGAGAATACTCGACGAAGTTCGCCGAGCGGCACGCGATATTATTCTGTTCATCGACGAGCTACACACGCTGGTTGGCGCGGGCGCCGCAGAAGGTGCGCTCGACATGAGCTCGATGATCAAGCCCGAACTGGCGCGCGGCGATTTGCAGTGCATCGGCGCCACCACCTTTGATGAGTACCGCAAGTACGTTGAATCCGATGCGGCGCTCGAGCGGCGTTTCCAGCCGGTGATGGTCGAGGAGCCGACCATCGACCAAACCATCGCCATCCTTCGGGGCCTGCGCGCGGGCTACGCCAAACATCATAGCGTTACGATCACCGATAAATCCATCGAGGCGGCAGCCAACTTGGCAGCGCGTTACATCGCGGACCGGTTCTTGCCCGACAAAGCGATCGATCTGATGGACGAGGCGGCTGCGTCCACCGCGTTGCTGAATGCGGGCAGAGTGTCCAACCCCGAAGTCACCGCCGAGAGAATCGCAGCCATTGTGACCAAGTGGACCGGCATCCCGCAAGCCACCCTCAGCGAATCACAGAGTAACGATTTACTCGCGATGGAGGGCACGCTCTCAAAGCGGGTGATCGGGCAGAGTGAAGCCATCGCCGCGGTTTGCGAAGCCATTCGTCGCGCGCGCGCCGGCTTGCACGACCCGCGCAAACCGCTAGGCAGTTTTTTGTTTATGGGACCAAGCGGCGTGGGCAAGACAGAACTAGCCAAAGCGCTGGCGGAGAATCTGTTTGGAACCGAGGAGGCCCTCGTGCGTATCGACCTTTCGGAGTTCACCGAAGCGCACACCGTTTCGCGCCTGCTTGGCGCACCGCCCGGATATCAAGGCCACGACGAGCCGGGACAATTAACCGAACCGGTCCGCCGGCGGCCCTATTGCGTGATTCTTTTCGACGAGCTCGAGAAGGCGCATCCGGATGTCGCGGCGATTCTTTTGCAGATTCTCGATGACGGCCGGGTAACCGATGCCAAGGGGCGCACGATCGATTTTCGGCACGCGCTCATCATTATGACGACCAACCTCGAGAACGATCAAATGAGCGAGTACTTCCGGCCGGAGTTTCTGAACCGTATCGATGACGTCGTGCAGTTTAATGCTTTGCGACTGGAGGACATCGAGCAAATCGTCGCCATTCACGTCGAATCGTTGGCTCGACGGCTAGGAGCACGCGATGTCGAACTTCGCTTAAGCGACGATGCGAAGCGCTATCTGGCCAAAGAGAGTATGAGCGCGGGCAGCGGCGCGCGCTACGTGCACCGCACCGTAGCCCGCAAGGTCAGCACGCCGCTTTCGACCGCTATTCTACGTGGCGAGATTCGCGGTGGAAGCGCCGCCGCGGTATCGATGCACGGTAAAGAACTGATCGTAGCAGCGGCTTAGAGAATCGACCGGATAGCCGATTCGATCTCGGTCTTACTCATCTCGCCGTTGCGAACCAATTTGATCGTGCCGCGCCGGTCGATGAAAACGTGCACCGGCAGACCTAGCGCTCCGTAGGGCGCGAGCACATCCCCGTGCTGGTCCAACACCGCGCGGTAGGTTAACCGGTACTTGTTTATAAAGCCCTGTGCGCGGTCGGCGCTCTCCTGCTCGTCGACCGCCAGCACCGTCAGCCCGCGCTTGCGGTACTTCTTCTGCAGCGCGTTGATGTCCGGAGCCTCTTCATTACACGGCGCGCACCAACTTGCATAAAAGTTGAGATAAACCGGTTTCCCGTGCAACCAGGAAAGTTTGAAGTTTCCTCCGGCCGCATACGGCGCACTGAATTGCGGCGCCGGTCTGCCGGATTGGGCCAAGTCCGCAAGTGCGATGGCCGTAGCGAAGGCCATGCCGAGGAGCACGAAAGAAAACGTTTTCATTACACCCTTAACGTAGGCAGCCGGTTGGCGGTTTCGCATCAGCCATAGCTTGGGTACGCCACCGCCGACTTGTCGCTTTTCATCTGTTCGATCAGGCCTTGCGGAGAATCGAAGCGTTGCTGGTCACGGACGAACCGGAACTGATGCAGCAACAGCTCTTCCCCATAGATGCTGCGGTCGAAATCGCGCAGCCACGCCTCCACCGTGCGCTCTCCCACGCCGAACGTGGGATTGCTTCCGACCGAAACAAGCGTCGCATAGTCTCGGCCGTCGTGACGCGCGAGCGCTGCGTAAACGCCGTCTTTGGGGAGCGCCTTGCCGCCCGCGACCACCAGGTTGGCGGTGGGAAACCCCATATCGTGGCCGCGGCCCGCACCGAAAACAACGCGCCCGCGCAAGGCGTACGCGTGCCCGAGCAACTCATCAGCGGTAACGAGGTCTCCCGACGCAAGGTACTCGCGTATGCGGGTGCTGGAGATGCGCTGGGCACGATCCATCGTATTCTCCACCGCGACGAACGCCACGCCGGAGCGTTCGAGTTCTTCCCGCGCGAAACTCACATCCCCGGCGCGCTCCCTTCCGAAACGAAACGTCTGCCCGACGACCACTGCATTCACGCGCAGCCCTTGCAACAGCACCTCGTGGATGAACGAGCGCGGCGACATGGACGCGACCCGGTCATCGAACGGCACGCAGAAACACTCTTCGATTCCGGCTTGCGCCAGCAGGTTCAGACGCTCTTCGCATGTCGTAATCAATGCAGGTGCGTTAGCGCGTAAGAAAGCGGCAGGATGGTCGCGGAAGGTTAGCACCCCTGCGCGAAAACCCGGCCGCCGCAAGCGCAACAGCTGCTTGACGATGGCTTGGTGCCCGCGGTGAAAGCCGTCGAAGAATCCGATGGCCAGAACCATGCTCCGCTCGTCCGGCCGCTGCCATGTGCCGCGAACGTTCACACGAAAACTTTTCGCGGCGCGAGCAGCGCGCCATGCATCTCGCCGACTCCCACCAGCGTGCGAGACATGTCCCGGACGAATACGTGTCGCTCCGCCGGCCCCGACGCTACCGGAACGGCGCGTCCGGCCCGAAAATCCGCCGATTCGCGCAGGTCCAGGGTAACGGTCGGAAATGGAATGATATGTTCGGGCGAGATCAGCGCGGCACCAGGCTCGCTTGCGATCTCTTCGGGCGTGCGGCTTTCGTAAAGAACGAACGGCCCCGACGCCTCACGCAGTAGAGCTCCCATGTGCGCGGGAACGCCGATCGCCTCGCCAAGATCCTCGCAGAGTGCGCGCACGTAGGTACCCTCGGAGCAAGCAATACGCAAGCGGGCCATCTTGCTCTCGAACCCAAGAATTCGCAGCCCATAAATGGTAACGCACCGCTTCTTGCGCTCGACGGTTTCCCCAGCTCGCGCAAGGTCGTAGAGGCGCCTGCCCTCGTGTTTCAGCGCGCTATACATGGGCGGAGTTTGCTCGATTCTTCCGGTAAACCGGTCGAGCGCCGCACTCAGTCGTTGCTCCCAGTCCGCAGGGACCTCGCCCGTTTCAAGGGTTTTACCGTGCGCGTCGGCGGTGGTTGTGGAGCGGCCCAAGACCAGCATGCAAACGTACGCTTTGCGCTGATCGAGTAAGAGCGGAATGAGCCGGGTTGCTTTTCCAATTGCGATCGGCAACACCCCTGCGGCTTGCGGATCCAGGGTGCCGAGATGACCGGCAGCAAGTTGCCGATCCCGGCCATATAAACCGAAAATCCGCCGCAGGCGTCCCACGACGTTGGCCGAGCTCGGACCGGCGGGTTTGAAGACATTCACAAACCCGATCATGGGCGCGGTGTGCGAAGGATGGGTTAGAGGCCTTCGGCTACGAGTGCCGCTTCGACCGCCGCGGCGGCATCTTTCAGGGAGCCGATAAACGTCAGGCCCGACGCGCGAAAATGACCGCCTCCGCCCAAGCGCGCCGCGGCTGCTTGAACGTTGACGCGCCCGTTGCTGCGCAGACTCACACGAATCTCTCCATCGAAAGTCTTGAACAACGCGGCAGCTTCCACGCCTTCGATCGAACGCAGATGGCCGATGATCTCTTCAGTATCCTCTCCATCGGCGCGACATGCTTGGAGCATTGCGTCGTCCACATAGGACCAACAATAGCGTCCTTCGTGATCGAGCTTTGCCGCATCAATAGCGCGCCCGAGAAGTTTGACAGCCGCAACGCGCTTGTTCGCAAAAATCTCTTCGGTTATGGCCTCTTTGTCGGCGCCCGCACGCATCAGTTCCGCTGACAGCATGAGGACCTCAGGCGTGGTGTTGCTGTGCATGAAACCGCCGGTGTCGGTCATGATGGTCGTCAGCAGGCAGGTTGCAATCTCTGCGTCGATCTCGACGTTCATCGCCCTCAGCAGACGCATGACGCAGGTTCCCGTCGAGCATTCGGTTTCGATGACGTAGTTAAAACGGCCGAAATGCGAATTTCCGAGATGATGGTCAATATCTAAGATGTTTTCGCGGTCGATCGGGGGCAAAAACTCGCCCGCGCGCGACGTATCGCTCATGTCCCCAAAGACCCACAGCGAGTCGGAGGGCAAATCCTCCGGCAAGTCCCGTGCCACCTTATCGGAATCCGGCAGGAAGCGCAGGTTGCGCGGAACCGGATCTTGCTGGAAGTAGTGCACGCGCTTGCCCATGCGTTTAAGCGCTAGGCCCAGCGCCAATCCGGCACCCAGGGTGTCGCCGTCCGGTTTGACGTGGCTGACCATAACGAAAGCGCTCCGCTTGCGCAGTTCCGCGACCACTTCCCCAGTGGTCGAATTGGAGTCGGCGACCGCCTGCGGCATCATCCTTCGCTCAGCATCTTACTGAGCGCGATGGCCCGTTCTGTTGAGCGGTCTTCCACGAACGTAAGTTCGGGTGTGTAGCGCAGTGAAATTTCGTGTCCGAGTTCCCCGCGCAGAAACTTAGATGCGTGCCCGAGCGCATCCATCGTTTGCCGGGCCACATGCCGGTCCCCAATGATCGACACGAACACCTTAGCATGTTTAAGATCCTGCGTAACCTCAACGCACGTTACCGTGGTGAAACCCAAACGGGGATCTCGCAGCTGCCGGGTTATGACCGTTCCAAGAACGCGCTGGATCTCGTGATCGATTCGGCTCAGGCGCTGCTGCTTCAAGCCGCGTCCCCGGGTTCCACTTGCTCGCTGGCGTAGGCCTCGATGACATCGCCTTCTTTGAGGTCACCGAACTTGGCGATCTGAATGCCGCATTCGAAGTTTTCGGCCACTTCGCGAACGTCGTCTTTGACGCGGCGCAACGACTCGATTTCCCCGTCGAATACCACCGCGTTATCGCGTAGCACGCGCGCCTTGGCGTTGCGCGTAATCTTGCCGCTCTGCACGTAGGCGCCCGCGATCGTGCCGACCTTGCTGACTTTGAAGATTTTGCGCACCTCGGCGCGACCCAGCGTAATCTCGCGGAACGTCGGCTCGAGCATGCCGAGCATGGCCTTCTTGAGATCGTTCTCGATGTCATAGATGACTTGGTAGAAGCGCAGGTCAACCTGCTCGTTCTCCGCCAAGCGCTTTGCGGTTTCGTCGGCGCGAATATTAAAGCCGATCAATACTGCGCCCGAGGCACTGGCCAGGTTCACGTCGTTCGGCGTGATTGCACCTACCCCACCGTGAATGACGCGAATGTCTACATCCTGAGTGGAAAGCGATTCCATGCGCGTCCGTAGGGCCTCGAGCGATCCCTGGCCATCCGCCTTGATGATCAGGTTGAGCGTCTTCTTGCCCTCCGCCGGCATCTGCATGAAGGTTTCGAGCGAAATCTTCTGTCCGCCGGACGTTGCGATTCGCGTGTCGCGGCGGCGCGTTTTCCGCTTGTCGGCGGTTTCGCGCGCCACTCGCTCATCGCTCACGACCATTAGTGTATCGCCCGCCGAAGGCACGTCTTGCAAGCCCATGATTTCAACGGGAATCGAAGGCCCGGCTTTCTTGACCTGTTTGCCCTTGTCGTCAACCAATGCACGAATTTTTCCGAACGTGCCGCCGACCACGACGATGTCGCCGACGCGCAGCGTACCGTTCTGCACCAGCACCGTCGCGACGGCGCCGCGCCCGCGATCGAGCGCGGACTCGATGACGACGCCGCCCGCGCGCCGATTCTTGTTGGCCTTGAGATCACGAATGTCTGCTTCCAGCAACACGGTCTCCAGCAAGCCGGCGATCCCGTCGCCGGTGCGCGCCGAAACCGGCACCATCTCAATATTCCCGCCCCAATCCACCGGCTGCAAACCCTCTTCCGCCAGTTGTTGCTTGACGCGGTCGGGTTGCGCGTCGGCTTTGTCCATCTTGTTGATCGCTACCACGATCGGAACGTTCGCGGCCTTGACGTGGCTGATGGCTTCCTTGGTTTGCGGCATGACGCCGTCGTCGGCCGCCACAACCAGGATCGCTACATCGGTTACCTTCGCACCGCGCGCACGCATGGCGGTGAACGCTTCGTGTCCCGGCGTGTCGATGAAGGTTATCTTTCGTTCTTCTTTTTCAACGGTGTAGGCACCGATGCGTTGGGTGATGCCGCCGGCTTCCCCACCGGCAACGTCGGCGGCGCGAATCTTGTCGAGCAATGAGGTTTTCCCGTGATCGACGTGACCGAGCACCGTAACGACCGGCGGCCGCGTCGTCATCATCTCGGGTTTGTCTTCTTCTTGCTCGACATTGACTTCTTCGCCCGCTTCTTTGACGACCGCATTGAAGCCGAACTTCTTGGCCACCGAGATCGCGATGTCGGCGGGAATGTTCTGATTGATGGTGGCCATCGTTCCGACTTTGATGAGTTCGGTGATCACATCTTTGGCGGGCACGATCATCGAAGTTGCCAACTCTTGCACGGTCAGCAGGTCGGGGATCTCGATGGTTTCGAGCTGCAGGGCCGGAGCAACGGGCGCGGTTTCGGGGCGCTTCTTGCGGTTGCGGTCTTTCTCGAGGAGAAGATCCTTCTCGCGATCCTTCTTGCTCAGTTTCTCATCGCGCCCGTCGCGCGAACGATCCCCGGGACGGCCGCCCGAACTCGGGGCGGGCGCTTGTTCGGGAAGACCGGCCCCCGTGCGAGGCTCAAACGGACGAGCTCCGGGCGGCGGCCCGAGCGGGCGAAATGGTCCGTTGCCGGCTGGCCGCCGGCCCGTCGTGATCGGTGAAGCGGGTCGCGTCGGAGTAGCGATGCGGGCCTGGTACCCCTGCCCCGGCAATCCCGGCAATCCCGGTCGCGGGGCGACCCCGGGACGTCCTGGGATGCCGACCTGGGGGCCCGGCGAAGCAGAGTTCGGAGCCTGCGGCGGCTCGAGCGGAGCCCGCCGCACGACGGACGATTGACCGGAAGGAACAGGTTTGAGCGTTTGCACCGCCGCCTCCGGAGTACTCGGGACGGCTCGCGGCTTAAGCACAGCCGCAGGTGCGGCGGAGCCATTACCGGCCGCAGGGGCACTGCCTTCGATCGCGGGCGTAGCGGCGATGGGAGCCGCTGTCTTTACGGCTGCGACGGCCTTCCGAGACCCGGCCACGACCGGCTTGAGCGTCTGCACGGCGGCCGCGGGAGCGGCAATAGACGCCGGCTCGCTTGCCTTGACTGCGGGGCGACGCGGAGTCGCTGCCGTTACCGGTTTGGCAACCGGCTTCGCCGGGACAGCCTTGGGCGCGGGTTTTGCCAGCACGGTACGAACCAGATCGGCGATCTGGTCGGGAACCACGCTGAGTTGATTCTTGGCCTCGAAGACGCCGCCGAGGCGTTCGTTGAAGAGCGTGATAAGCTCTTTGGAAGTCAACCCAACTTCCTTGGCCAGTTCAAAAATTCGAACTTTCGTCAAATGGCGCTCCAGGGTCAAACCCTTACGCGCCCCCCGCCCAGCGGGGCCCCAAACGTGGGGCGCTTCTACATTAGCTTCTTGTCACGATGTCGCGCGGGCACCCCAAGCCACCTGCGGTGGCGGCCCCTAACGAGCATTGGTTTTGTTAGACATATTCAGTCGTTGACGTCATAACCAACCTTAAACACGGTTCCCAGCGCCGCGGATGCGAGGCCGGGATAGCGCTTATTCTTGATAACTTTCTCAGCGCATGCAGACGAACATAAATACGCGCCTCGCCCCTGCGCCCGACGGCGCCCGTCGGCCGTCCAGCCTTCCGCGGTCCGCACGAAACGTCGCATCGAGCGCTGCTCACGGCACTCCCGGCAGCCCACGCAGGTCCGAACCGGGCCTAGTGGCTGAGCCGTTCCCGTTTAAACTCCTCGAGCTTGCGGATGAGTTCCTCGTCAATCGTGGGCTCAGGCGCCGCGGCTTCCTCTTGCGCAACGTCCTCTGCGTCCTCCGGTACCGGTTCGCCATTTTGCGCAGCCGCGGCGCCGGCCAAACGCTCTTCACGTTCGCTGAAATAGCGCTCGCGCGCCTCATCGGCTTCGCTCTCGCTCGCAATATCCAAGCGCCAGCCGGTCATGCGCGCCGCCAAACGCACGTTCTGGCCCTCGCGCCCAATTGCAAGCGACAATTGATACTCGGGCACCACAACCAACGCCGTGCCATCGTCGTCATACAGCTCGACGCTGATCACCTTAGCCGGCTGCAACGCATTATTGATGAACGTGACGGGATCGGGGTCCCATCGAATCACGTCCACCTTTTCACCGCGCAGTTCATCGGAAACGTTAGCAATGCGGCTGGATTTTGGACCTAAAGCAGCCCCAACGGGGTCCACCTCGGGACGATTGCTGCGCACCGCGACCTTCGATCGGCTGCCCGGCTCGCGCGCAATCGCCATAATCTCAACCGTGCCGTCTTCGATCTCGGGCACTTCGAACTCGAGGAGTCGCTGCACCAAGCCCTCGGCCGCCCGCGAGAGAATTACCGTTGGCCCCTTGGGAGATTTTCGCACATCCAGTACGTACGCGCGGATGAAATCGTTGATGCGAAAATTCTCTCGCGGAACTTGTTCGGAGAGGGGCAGCAGCGCCTCGTCCTTGCCCTCAAGTAGCACGAACATGTTGCGCTGCTCGAAACGTTGCACGGTGCCGCGCACGATGTCGTTGACCCGCGCAACATATTTGTTGTAGACAGTATCGCGCTCGGCCTCGCGAATTCGTTGCACAATGACTTGCTTGGCAGTCTGCGCAGCGATGCGCCCGAAATCTTTGGGCGTGACAACTTCGTCGTAGAAGTCACCGGCTTCATACTTGGGACCGGCCTTCTTCTTCGTCACCTCAAGCTTCGGATCGGTCACTTCATCCACGACGATGCGGCGATGGTAGACCGTATATTCGCCCGACTGGCGATCGACAGTAACGATCGCGTTGGCGTCACCGCCGAAGTGGCGCTTGTAAGCGGTAATGAGCGCCGCTTCGAGCGCTTCCAACAGCATCTCGAAGGGAATGTTGCGCTCTCGCTCGATTTCGCGCAGCACCGTGACAAGTTCGCTCGCATTAAGCATGGGATTTTCGCTCTTTCTTTTCGCGTTTGAGATCGGTGCGAATGTCGTATTCAAGATTCGCGGATTTTATGACCGCCAGTGGGAGGGGCAAGCGGCCCGTGCCGGTGTGCAGAATCACGTTGGTACCTTGCACGCCCCCCAGAACGCCGCGGTGGGTTTTGCCGCCCTCGATAAGCAGCGTGGTCACGACTTTGACTGTCCGACCCGAGAAGCGCTCGTAATCGCCGGCTTTAGTCAGGGGGCGGTTCAAGCCGGCCGATTCGACTTCCAGCGTGTACGTTTCTCCGGCGGGCTCCAGTCGCGCATTGACTGCGGAGGCAACTTGTTCGCACAATTTTAGATCGACGCCCCCTTCGCGATCGATCATCACGTGCAGGACCGTCGTGCCCGCCTGCCGGCGCGCGCTTTGTGAAACGAACTCGATTCCTGAAAAACTCGGATCGTGCGCCACGTCCGAAACGGTGCGTTCGAAGATCTGACTCAACGACAACTCTGCGCCTCTTACAACAACGAAGCGCGGGACCTGCCCGCGCTTTGGATTTACCGAAGCTAGAATACCAAATCTTCGCCGGAAGCGCAACGCAGAACGCAAGAGGGCCGTGCCCTCGATCGCTGGGCACGGCCTCTCGTGGATTTACGGTCTCTTTTCGAGCATTGCGCCAGCCGGAATACGTCCGGCAGTCGTGGAGCGCTTAAAGTTTTTGCGCCCGTCAGGCGCGCTCGCCTGGGTCAGACTGACCCGGTGGATCCTGCGGTTCCAACCGCCCTCCTTATGCTTTCGCTCACATATCTCAAAATCGAGATGATCATATTGTACTCCCGAAAAAACCGGAATACAACAAAGAAGCGCCCTCTTTTAAGGCCTAGGCGAGCCGGGGCCGGCCGGAGGCGGAAACGGTTCCAAACGACCGGTTTCGCACAAGAACGACGCGTCGGGCTCGATGATCGGCATGAAGCCCGCCTCTCCGCGCGGACCCGGGTTGTCCACAATCACGCCCGCGTTGCGGTCCGCGTGAACGGGCGAGTTTGCGACGCTGGCGCCATATGGTCCCGGTGGTGAAGGAAAGCGCACGAGCCACCCCTTGCATGTCGTGAAGAGTCCGTGCTTTACCGCATCGGTGACGTACATAATCACGCGATCCTCGCGTTTGCCCCGCGAACGGTAGATGTATTTGGTGTGCGCCAGTACCTCCGGCGGGGGCGTGGGATCCTGATTGTGCCCCAAGCGTGAGGTATCGATCTGGTAGTGCGCTTGGGCGGGGTTGACGGGATTATTGGGCAGCATGCTCTTAAGACGCGCATTCAAATCGGCGGCGGTTTTTCTTTGACGAGCCGAAGGGGTTTTCGTGGGCTTCGGTCGCGGCGTCACGGGCGGCGGCGATGGGGTCGGCGGCAAAGTCACGGGTTTGACGGGTTGAGGCTTGGCTTGCCTCGGACCGGGGAGTGGACCGGCCGAGGCGAGCGCGCGCGGCCCCGGGCTTGGGTTACTCCCCCGCTGGGCAGATGGGCTCGCAGCGCCAGTGGGCGCCGGACTGTGAATGCCGGCCACGGATGCCTTCGGAACGGGCAAGGTTTGTGCAACCGGGCCCGGCGTCGCAGGCGCCTTGCTGGGTAGGGCAGTCGCGGCGGTGGCCGGGGCCTTGATCGGTGCCGCGCTGGGCGCCGCCGATGGCTGCACCGACGCCCTGGGCAGCGGCTTCGCGGTCGAAGCGGGAGCCGGTTTCGCGGGCTTAGCCGTGGGCGGAGCGCTGGGCGCCGGCGACGGTTGCGGTGTAAAGGGAAGCTTCTGCGAAATCGCCGGCGCGACGCTCGGAATGGTAACCGGGACTGCCGGCAGCGGCGCAGGCCGTGGCGTGAAGAGCGCAACCGCGCTGGGCGCCGGGTTGGGAGAAAACGGTGCAAGCGGAGCGGGCGTTGGATTGGGCGGTGCGTGCGGGACGTTTTTGGCCAGCTCGCGGTGCGTCGGAACTGCTCGGTGACCGGCCAATGCCGGCTTACCCTGCACGGTTGCAACACGCGGCGCGTGGGGCCGCGGCGCTAGAACCATCGTTGGCTGGCTCTTCGATTTTGCCGGGGCTCGTTGCTGAACGGAGACCAAGAGCGGAGCCCCTTCGACCGACTCGCTCGCAGACTGTTGCGATGACGTCGTTGCGACCGTAAAGAAGAGCAGTGCCGCCAACAGATGGAGAAACAACGACGCGATAAATCCGGCCGTCGTTCTGCGATAGAGCCGTTCGTCGGTTGGATCTCCGCGCAACATGGCGCATCTCCTTGCGCCGCACTCATCGCAGGAGCCTGCCGTAACTGCAGCGCAAGCGCAACCGCTTATGGAAAACGTCGTGCACAAACGCACGAAAATCGTTGTGACGGTCGGGCCCGCGTCGCGCGACCCTTCAATTTTACGGTCCCTCTTTGTTTCGGGCGCAAATGTCGTGCGGTTAAACTTTTCGCACGGCTCTCCGGACGAGCACGCAGCCGTCATCGAGCACACTCGCAAGATCAGCAAAGCATTGAAGATTCATACGGCGGTTTTACAAGACTTGCCGGGCCCCAAAGTGCGGACGGGCACGCTGGCGCCGGGAACACAACAAGTACAATTGAAGCGCGGTGCCGCATTTCAGCTCACTACGGATTCGGTCGTAGGCAGCTCCGAGCGGGTGTCCGTTTCCTATCGGGCTCTGCCGAGTGATGTGGCGGTGGGCGATCGCATCTACTTGGCCGACGGCGCTATTACCCTGCGAATCACGGCGAAGACCGCTCATTCCGTCGATACCGTTGTCGAGGTCGGCGGCGATTTGCGCCCGACGCAGGGGATCAACTATCCCGATGGCTCGCTCAATCTGGCCGCGGTTACCGAACGCGATCTGGAGTTTTTGGAGTTTGGACTCAAACAGAACGTGGATTGGGTGGCCGTATCTTTCGTGCGGTCCGCCGAGGATGTGCGGCGAGTCAAGAGTTTTATCGCGCAGCGTGATGGCTCCGCGCGCGTTCTAGCGAAGATCGAGAAGCACGAGGCGCTGGATGACATCGAGAATATCCTCGCAGCTTCCGACGGGATCATGGTGGCCCGCGGTGATCTCGGCATCGAGATGCCGCTGGAAGTCGTCCCGATCATCCAGAAAGATTTAATTGCACGCTGCAACCGTGCGTCAAAGCCGGTCATCACGGCTACGCAAATGCTGGAATCCATGATCGCCAACGCCCGGCCGACGCGCGCAGAAGCGGCCGATGTCGCAAACGCCATCCTGGATGGCACCGACGCAATCATGCTTTCGGGAGAAACCGCGCGCGGGGCCTATCCCACCGAAGCCGTACGAGTAATGGCCGAAATCGCCCGCGAAGTTGAAAAACACTACCCGCACTCCGCCTTGCAGGCACGCCGGTTGGAGAATATAACGCCCGACGTCGCTACGTCGATTGCCGAAGCGGCCACGCGCTCGGCCGGCGAGCTAAAGTTACCCTACATCGTAACCGGTACGACCACCGGGAACACGGCCCACCATATTGCCGCGTTTCGTCCAACGGCGCGCATCATCGCATTAACGCCGGTCTTAGAAGTTGCGAGGCGGTTGGCGTTAATTTGGGGCGTCGATTCTTTTCTGATCGAAAAGTATTCATCGATCGATGTGCTCCTGCACATTATGGAAAGCCGGTTGAAGGCAGAGGGTTTGGCGATCGAAGGCGATTGCGTCGCCTTCACCAGCGGCATGCCGGTGGGAGCGGGCGGGACCAACGTGCTGAAGATTCATCAAATAAGCTAGCGGCGCGCCTTGGCGAGAAGTTCGTGCGCGTGACGTAAGGCAACGCCCTTGGGTTCGCCGGAGAGCATGCGCGCCAGTTCATCCGCGCGTTGCGCATCACGTTCGGCTAAACGCACTTCGATGATGGCCCTTCGCGCAGTTTCACGCTTTTCGAGCACGTAGTGCCGCTCGGCCCAACTGGCAATCTGCGCGAGATGCGTTACCGCCAGCACTTGTCGAGTGGCCGCGAGCCGGCCTAAACGCGCGCCCACCGCCGTCGCGGTGGCTCCCCCG
The DNA here is from genome assembly GCA_003243975.1 of Candidatus Meridianibacter frigidus. GTDB lineage: Bacteria > Vulcanimicrobiota > Vulcanimicrobiia > Vulcanimicrobiales > Vulcanimicrobiaceae > Meridianibacter > Meridianibacter frigidus. The sequence goes on from QHBJ01000015.1 coordinate 80,165, forward strand.
ATGCCGGCGTCGATTTCATCGAAGATCAGCGCGGTTTGCTCGCTGCGATCGGCCAGCACGACGACCAGCACGAGAAGCAGACGCGAGAGCTCGCCGCCCGATGCGATCCTCGCCAGCGGTCTGAGCTGCTCGCCAGGGTTGGCCGAGAAAACGAATTCCGCCGTCTCAAAACCGAAGGGCTCCGGTTGCGCCAACCCGCGAAGCTCGATGCGAAAGCGCCCGGCGCCCAACGCCAAATCGGGTAGTTCACCCTCGACGGCTTTCTGTAGCTTTTGCGCAGCGCTTTCTCGCAGACCGCTGAGCGCTTGCGCGGCATGTCGAAGGGCTTCCGTTTGCGTTGCGCACTGCGCGGAAAGCGCGGCGCGACGCTCGTCACGACTGGCAAAATCGTCGGTTTGCTCGCGATAGCGTTTCGCCGCCTCCAAGACTGTCTCCAGCGATCCACCGTACTTGCGTTTGAGGAGTTGCAGTTCGTCAAGGCGTTCGGTCATTCGCTCCAGTTCAGCCGCATCGAACTCGGTGTCTGCCAGTTGGCGGGCGATGCGGGCCGAAAGCTCATTGATCCCTTCTTGCATTTCCATGACCGCCTCGGTCATCTCTTCCAAGTTGCGATCGATCGAAGAAACTGGCGACAATGCGACGCTCGCGGCTCCCAGCGCGTCGGCGGCCGAAGCGCGCTCGCCGGTGAGGGCATCGTGCGTGCTCTGCAAGGCGTTGGTGATCCGCTCGATGTTTTCGAGATAGCGGCGACGCTGTTCCAGCGTTTCTTCCTCGCCTGGTTGCGGGGCGGCACGCTCGATCTCATCAGCGGCGAACCGCGCAAAGTCAAATTCAGCTCGTGCGCGTTGCTCGGCCTGCGAGTGCGCATCGAGCTGAAGCCGTAAACCGGCAACGGCGCCGTGCAAACGTTCGACCTCGGCACGTTGCTGCAAAAGTTGTGGCCCGCCGAAGCGATCGAGCAGGTTAAGGTGGTAGGCGGGGCTCAAAAGGCGCTGCGCTTCGTGCTGTCCGACGATGTCAGCCACGTAGGCAGCGATGTCACGAACGAAGGCGGCCGTCGTTTGGCGCCCGTTTACGCGAACGACCGATTTCCCCGCCGCGTTGATCTCGCGCACGATGATGCAATCCTCGCCGGCATCCAGCTCCATACCCTGTTGCGCAAACATTTCCGCGAGTGGTTTCGGAGCATCGAAACGAAGGCTAATTACTGCGCGTTCGCAGCCGCGACGCACGGCTTCGGCACTCGCGCGCTCACCCAGAACGAAGGCGACCGCGCCAACGACCATCGTCTTGCCCGATCCGGTTTCCCCCGTGAATATCGTCGCGGCTTCGGAGAAATCGATCTCCGCGCGCTCGATGAGACCGTAATCTTCGATGCTCAAGTGTCGGAGCACGATCGGCTATCTCAATTTTTCCTTGATCGAAACACCCCAACGCATCTTCTCTTCCAAGCGCGAAAAGAATTGCAGCGCCGCTGTGCGCGCGAAGCGTACCTTGCGCGGATGTTGCACGATCGAAACGCTCGCACCCGGCGCCACTTCGCTCATTACCTCGCCGTCGCACTCCAGGTTGGCAAAGACGATCTCCGAATCGCAGGTGATGGTAATGCGCGAATCGGCGGGCACAATCAGAGGACGCGAGAAGAGCGTATGCGGCAGCAGCGGCGCTATTCCGAGGGCCTGAACGCTAGGCGCTACGATCGCGCCACCGGCCGAGAGAAAGTATGCGGTCGAACCGGTAGGTGTAGCGATGCAAATGCCGTCTGCCGGAATATGCGCGGCCTGTTCGTCGTTTAAGGACAATCCGAAGGGCACGATGCGCGATTCACCGCCTTTGCGCACGACTACATCGTTCAGAGCGAAATATTTCTTGCCCTCGTATTCGGCCTGAAGCGCGAGACGCTCTTCGATCAACAGGCCGCGCTCGAATAGTATCGGCAAGCTATCGATGCGCGGATCATCTTCATCGAACTCGGTCAAGAAGCCCAAACGGCCGGTATTGATGCCCAGCAGCGGAATATTGCTTTCGATCGCGATGCGCGCAGCGCGCAGCAGCGTTCCATCTCCGCCTACCGTGACCAGCAGCGCCGCATCGGCCACGGCGCCTCCGCTTGTCTGAATGTTTAGCGATTGCGTTTGTCCGTCGCACAGCGCAATGGGATAACCCGCTTTCCGGAAGCTCTCCCCAACCCGGCTTGCCAACGTGCGTGCATGCTCGCGCTCGGTATCCACATAGAGCGCGATAGTTTGCGCCTTGGTCGAAACGCTCATCAGGCCTCTGAATTCACCACGGAGTCAATTGTTGCATCGTTGATGGGAATGCCCTCGTGGCGGATGAACAAGAAGAATTCGCGATTGCCGGCCGGCCCACGCAGCGGCGAGGCCGTAACCGCTACTGCTCGCAACCCTAAATCATTCACTGCGGACCGAACTTCCCGCAAGACCGCGCGGTGAACCTCGGGATCGCGGACAACTCCTCCGCCGCCAATTCGCTCGCGCCCCGCTTCGAATTGCGGCTTAACCAGCGCCGCCATCGACCCTGCGGGGCGCAAGAGCGCCTTTGCTCGAGCAATGATTGTGCGCAACGAGATGAATGACGTATCCGCTGCGATGACATCAAAGCCACCGGGGAATGCATCATCGGGAAGATTTCGGAAGTTCGTGCGCTCGATCACCGTTACGCGCGGATCGTTACGCAACTTCCACGCAAGCTGGCCGTAACCGACGTCGAGCGCGGTCACGCAGGCCGCGCCGCGCGAAAGCAGACAATCCGTAAACCCACCGGTCGAAGCGCCGATGTCGAGCGCAGTGGCGCCTTGTACGTTCATGTTGAAGGCGTCGAGCGCATGATTGAGCTTCTCACCGCCGCGACTGACAAAGCGCCGGGATTTCTGAATCTCAAGAACTGCTTCTTCCGTAATGTATGCTCCCGCTTTTGTAACCGGGGCACCATTCACTCGTACGCGACCTGCCAAGATTAAACCGCGCGCCTGCGAGCGCGTGATGCTTTCCCGCGCGGCCACGATGTCGTCGAGACGAGTACGCATGCGCATCAAGGGACGTCGTTTTCGAGTCCGGCCCTGAGGCTCATCCCGGAGCGCGCAGCTCCAGAGACGAACATGCGTGCCATGATTGAAGTTATTCGGCATTGTAGCGTAGACGACGCCGGCCCGGTCGCGCAAATCTACGATCCGATCGTTGCGAATACGACAATTTCTTTTGAAGAGATTCCTCCAGGACCCGAAGAGATGAACCGCAGGATCGCGGCTGCAAGAGACTGGTTCCCATGGTTGGTCTTCGAGCGCGACGGTATCGTCGCGGGGTTCGCTTATGCGGCGCCACATCGATCCAGGGCCGCTTACCGATGGGCGGTCGATGTTAGCGTTTATGTGGCACCGGAGGCGCGGCGCCTCGGTATATCGCGCAAGCTTTACGTGGAACTATTTCGTATCCTAACCGGACAGGGCTATTGCGCGGCATTCGCGGGGGTCGCTTTGCCGAACGAGCCAAGTTGCAATCTCCATGAAAGCTTCGGATTCACAACGGTGGGCGTCTATCACGCAGTCGGTTTTAAACGGGGGGCGTGGCGCGATGTTCTGTGGTTCGAAAGGCGCCTGCGACCGGCAAACGAGCCGCCGCCCGAGCTGGTTGCGTTTACAGATCTTTGAGGGACCCCGTCTCTGCGGATCAAAACGGAAGGTCTTCGTTTGTGCCCGCGCTCTTATCCTGATCCATTGCGCTATCGATTTGATCTTGCGCGGCCTTAAGCAACGTTTCACATTTCTTGGAGAGGGCGAGGCCCTTCTTGAACAATTCGACCGCCTCGTCGAGATTGGCGTCGCCCGAATCCAGCTTAGCCACGATCTCCTCGAGTTGCTTCATCGCTTCTTCGAATTGGCCGCTCCGTTTATCCGCCATATCGATTCACCCGTTCGACCCTCGCCGTTAGGCTTCCGCGCGCGAGCTGCGCCTCGATTTCATCACTCGGATTTACGCCTTCGGCACGTGTGAGAACGCGGCCCCGCGCGCGCACGATTGCATAGCCGGCGCTCAAGATTGTCTCTGGGTTCTTCCCGCCCAGACGCGTCCGCGCAAAAAGGAGCGCGCGCGCCAAACCGGTGGCGTACGTTTGCATTGCGGCCGGCAATCTGGGCCTCAGGTGCTCCAAACGCGCGCGGTATGGGGTCACGAGCCGCTCCCTGATATGTCGCAAGCGCGATTTTGCAACCGCAAGGCGCTCGCGCCGGTGCGTTAGATGTTCGACCGGCGAGTGGACTTCCAGCGACTTCTCCAGGGCACGCAGCCGTTGGTGCCGCACGCTAGCATACCCCGAAATGCGCGCAACCAAGCGTGCGGAGACCGAGTCGCGCCGTTGCTCCAACTTTAGCATCGCGCGGTTTAGCTGATTCATCATCTGGCGGCGGTGCACGGCAAGCACTTGGAGCGCGGTGTTTCGCGCTTCCGAAAAATAAATCGCGGCCAAGCCCGGCGTCGGCGCCGCGTAATCGGAGACAAGATCGCAAAGAAAGGTGTCTGCTTTATGGCCGACCCCGGTTATCACCGGCGTCTTACTGCGCGCGATGGCGCGCACGACCGGTTCTGTGCTGAAAACAAAGAGGTCTTCGAATGAGCCGCCACCGCGCACCAATACGATGACATCGGCGCCGGTCTTGTTTGCGCGGTCGAGAGCTTCGGCAATCTCGGGACCGGAACCCACGCCTTGCACCGGCGCGTCGATAATTGTCACGTCCACGTGCGGGGCATTCTGCTGGAGCTCGCTGCAGAAGTCGATTTGACCCTGGCCGCCACGCTTTGAAACCAGTGCAACGGAGAAAGCATAGCGCGGCAACCGGCGCTTGCGATCCAACTCGAAGAGTCCTTCGCGCGCGAATTGCGCCTTCAAACGCTCCTGCTCGATGTAAAGCTCGCCCAGCCCGGTATGCCGCAGATCCTGAACGAGAAGCTGATACTGGCTGCGCTGCTTGTAGGTGGACACGCTGCCGGTGGCAACGACGGCACTCCCGTCTTCGACCTTTGGAAATGCACGTACGCGGCTTGCGAACGCAAAACACTCGAGCAACGCTCCCGCATCTTTGAGTTTGAAGTAGGCCGAGCCATTCTCGAGTACTCTCCACCCGGAAATCTCGCCACTGATCGAGATATTGCGCAGGCGATACTGAGCTTCGAACCAGCGTTCGAGACGGCTTGCGAACTCGGAAACCGTGAAAATGTGCTGGACGCCGGTCAACTCTTGCTGCATGCGACTCTACGGCGGAGGCGAGCCGGGCGCGCCCGTGTCCAACGGGATCGGCGTGATGGTGCTCGCCGGCGGTTCATAGGTGCTCATATCGCTGACGCGGCCACGCGAGCCCGGTCCGGCGCAGGATGACAGCGGCTCCGTGCCGGCCAGATAGTATTCGTATCCACCCCCCGAGCAGTTGGCGATCTTCACGACCTCTCCAGAGGGAAACGCAAAGTTGTGCGGTGGTATCTTTTCCAACGCAGCGCGCATGAAACGGGCCCACGTGCGCGCCGGGATGTTGCCTCCATACGATTCGCTCATGCGCGAATAGTTGTCGTTGCCCAGCCAAACGGCAGCTACTAAATCGGGCGTGAAGCCGACGAACCACGCATCGCGATAGTCGGAAGTTGTACCGGTTTTGCCGCCTGCCGGCCGGTCGATCTGCGCGTTGGGATTCCCCGTTCCCGAAGTAATGACGCTTTGCAGCATCGTGTCCATAATGTAGGCGGTGCCCGCGCCCAGAACTTCGTTCTGCTGCGGATAGAGATTATCGAGGACCGTGGTTCCAAGTGAATCTTTCACCATTCGAAACGGCGAGGGTTCGATATGAATCCCCTGATTGGCGAGGGTCGAGTAGCCGCTGGCCATGTCGAGCGGACTGACGACGGAAGTTCCCAGCGCTAGCGACAGATTAGCCTCAAGCGGCGAACTCACACCCATACGCTGCGCATAGGCGATGACGCGATCGACGCCCAGGATTTGCGCGAGTTTCACCGCCACGATGTTGCGCGATTGCGCGAGTGCGGTGCGTAACGTGATGGCACCCATATAGCTGTGGTCGTCGTCTTGCGGCGTCCACTGCGTCCCGTCTCCCATCGGATAGGAAACCGCCGTATCTTCCATGATGGCCGTGGGCGGCATGCCCGAGTCGATGGCGGCCGTATACACATACACCTTAAACGAAGACCCCGGCTGGCGATGGGCCTGCCACGCGCGATTGAACTGATTGCTTAAAGAAAACGCGCCCGCACCGCCGACCATGGCCAGTATCTCCCCCGTTGAGGGACGCAACGCGACCAACGCCATCTGATGGCCATCGATACCTTCGGCAATCGAATGGTCGACGCCCCAATTGACGGCCTCTTGAGCGATCTTCTGCAAGCGCTCGTCGAGCGTGGTATAGACCTGCAACCCGCCCTCGAAGGTGGTCTGGGTTCCGAATTGCCGCTGCAGCTCGGAAACGACGTAGGTCGTGAAGTACGGATACGCATACCCCTGCAAACCTTCTCTTCGCAAGCCCGAAAGATGCAGCGGGGCAGTGGCGGCGTTATCGGCCTGCGAGGCAGAAATGTAGCCAGCGGCGACCATGCGGTCCAGCACGTGACGCTGGCGCGACTTGGCGCGCTCCAAGCTAACGTAGGGCGAGTAATCGGAGGGCGCGTTGGGGATCCCCGCCAGCATCGCCGCTTGCGCGAGTGAGAGTTTATCAACGCCCTCGCCAAAATAGGTGTGCGATGCCGCTTCAACCCCGTACGAGCCCGAACCGAAGAAGATCAGATTGAGATATCGTTCGAGGATCTCGTCTTTCGTGTAGTACCGCTCGATCTCCATGGCCAGCAATGCTTCCTGGATCTTCCGTGAGATGGAGAACTCGTTCGACAGAAAGAGAGCGCGTGCCAATTGTTGGGTGATCGTGGAGGCACCTTGCACGCTTTGATGGTGATAATCTGCCATAGCCGCGCGAACGATGCCGGCAAAGTCAACACCGTGGTGTTGGTAGTAGTGCTGGTCCTCGACCGCAATGAAGGCATTGCGAACCATAGGCGGGACCTTGTTGATCGGAAGCCATATGCGGTTTTGGCGGTACAGGTTAGCTAGCAGCGTTCCTTGGCGGCTGTAAACGCGCGTGGAACGCTCGGGCTGATAATCTGCCATGCGGTTGATGTCGGGAAGATTCTTGGAGTAGGAGCTAATGACGCCGGCGATCGTTCCGGCAGCAAAGAGAACCACGAAGAACGCCACGATTAAGACGACGCGCAGGACTCGCCACCACGTGGGCGCGACGGGTTTGCGCCTCCGACGACGAGCCATCTAGCTCCGCTCCGCGTTCATGGCCGTCGAAAGCACGCCGTTCACGAACCGTCCAGAATCATCCGTCGAAAACTTCTTGGCCAGTTCCACAGCTTCGTTGATGATAACCGGGCGCGGGGTGTCAGGACGATGACCTAGCTCGAACACGCCCATGCGCAAAAGCAACCGGTCGATCGTCGGCAATCGCTCGATCGTCCATCCCTCCAGAAGCGGGGAGACGAGGGAGTCACTCTCCGACGCGTGCTCCAACGTGCCGTAGACCAGGTCTTTGATGAATGCACGGTGTGCTCCGTTCGTTCCGGCATGGGCAAAGGTTTCGTCCAAGACTTCGTCAGGGTCCCGTTTTCCAATCTCCACGCTGAAGAGTGCCTGCAAGGCCAGTTCACGCGCCATGCGGCGGGTCGGCATCGTCGGTTCCTATTTTGCGCCGGCGGTTTCGCGTAGCAGCGAAGGCAAGAAACCGATGTCGTATTTTCCGGCACGAAAATCCTTGGTTCCCAGAATCGCCAAGCACTGCCCGATGGTAGTCGCAACGCCCTCGACCATGGTCTCGCGCAACGCGCGTTCCATACGCGCAATCGCGCCCTCGCGCGTCTCCGCAAATGCCACAACTTTCGCCAACATCGAATCGTAAAACGGCGGAATCTGTGCGCCCGCAAAGATGTGCGTATCGACACGGATTCCGGGCCCACCGGGGAAGACTACACTCGAGAGCGTGCCGGCGGCAGGTGCAAACTGGTGTTCCGGATCCTCGGCATTAATCCGGCACTCGATCGCATGGCCGCGGCACGTCAGGTCGCGCTGAACGTAACCCAGCGCCTCGCCGGCAGCAATGCGGATTTGTTCCTTCACGAGGTCGATGCCGTACACCATCTCGGTGACCGGATGCTCGACCTGAATTCGCGTGTTCATCTCCATAAAGTAGAGCTCGTTACCGCTGACGAGGAACTCCAAGGTTCCAGCGTTGGTATAGCCGACGGCGGCAGCAGCACGCACCGCCGTGTCGTGCAGCTTGCGTCGCGTGCCTTGCGGGAGGTTCGGCGCGGGTGCTTCTTCGATCAACTTCTGATGGGAAGGTTTCTGGACCGAGCAATCGCGCTCGCCCAAATGGACCACATTCCCGAACGCATCGCCGAGCACTTGCACTTCAATGTGGCGGGGCCGCTCAATCAACTTCTCCAGATACATGCGGCCGTCTTTGAAATTTGCTTCGGCCTCTGCCGATGCTGCAGAGAACGCATTCTCCAACTCGGCCGCCGAGCGCACCTCGCGCATTCCCTTTCCGCCGCCGCCGGCGGTAGCTTTCAATAGTATGGGATAGCCGATGCGCTTCGCGGCGGACCGCGCTTCATCTACGGAGAGCAGAATTCCCGTGCCGGGCGTCGTGGGGACCCCGGCGTCGTGCATTACCCTCTTTGCAGTAGCTTTATCGCCCATCGTCGCGATGACTTCAGGTGTGGGGCCGATGAACGTCAGCCCGTGGTCGGCGCAGATTTGCGCGAAGCGCGCATTTTCCGCAAGAAAGCCGTAGCCTGGATGGATCGCGTCCGCGCCGGTAATGAGCGCAGTGGAAATGATGTTGGGGATGTTGAGGTACGAGCGCGCCACCTGGCCCGGCCCCACGCAGAACTTTTCATTTGCTTGGCGCACGTGTTGCGATTGCCGGTCCGCCTCCGAGAAAATCGCCACCGTGGATACACCCAGCTCCTGGCACGCGCGGTTGATCCGCAGCGCGATCTCGCCGCGATTGGCAATCAAAACCTTCTTAAACACGTTCGATTTCAAAGAGGGCCTGACCGTATTCAACCGGGTCGCCCTCCGCTACCAGAATGCGGGCGATACGCCCGCGGTTTAGCGAACGTAATGGCGTGCGGATTCCCAACGCCTCTACATAACCAAGCTCGCGATCTGGTTCGACCTCGCTGCCGGGGCTAAGGCCCGCGCGCGCAAGGTGCGCTATTCCGACCAAATCCGATGTGATGACGTCAACCGCACGCTGCTTTGCGGCGTGGCCGGCGGCAACTCCGTTGGTCGACGATTTCGGGCTGGCGGCAGCTCTCGACGCGCCGCCGCGAAGCTCGATACAATCGCCGTTTGCTTCGGTAATCCCGATTTTCACCAGGCCGCTTTCACGCATGGTTTCCGCCATGCGGCGAACGCGCGCGGCTATAGCGTCTTGTGCGGAGCTCTCGGGCTCGTGTTCGGGCATGAGCGCTGACCATTCGCCCTTCCACGCTAGCTCTCCTGAAAGGCCGCTGCGGCATCTCTTGCGGTGGGAAAGATGTACGGAACTCGAAAAGGTACCGCACTGTGGTCACCGTTAAGTACGCGCGCGGCCTGGAACTAGGCGACACCCTGCGCCAGCTCGCCTCGGCGGGCATTACGTTCACTGAGATCGACATTCCGTTGCCTGCCGTTTCAGAGGGCGAGGATCACATCTATCTGATCGAGCAGGCGCACCTGCGCGATCTTGGCGATTCCGATGCGCTTACGATTTTGGTGCGAACCAATTCACTTTCGGAAACCCTCGACTCTGCGTCATATCCGAATGTAATTGCGCGCCTTGGCCGCCCAATTGATCCGGCCGCGCTACTATCCGCGGTTCGTACAGCGGAGCAAATGTACTCGCTGCGCTCCGAAATGGAACGTATCTTGGACTCAAAGGCGCACACGGAGCACGAATCCGCGCAGCTTCTAAACATCGGCGTGGCGCTTAGCGCAGAGCGCGATATCGCGAAATTGCAGTCATTGATCGTGCGCAAAGCTCGCGAGCTTACGAATGCGGATTCCGGGAGCTTGTTCCTGATCGAAGAGATTGAGGGCGAGTGCAAGCTTCGCTTTGCGGTGGCGCAAACCGGCCCCACGGACGAAGAGAAGCATTTGGGAGCCGTGCTAGACCTCTCGCGCTCTTCCATATCCGGCAACGTCGCCATCACGGGTGAAACCTTGCGCATTCCGGACGCGACCCTAATCGGCGATAAGCACGAATACCGTTTCAACCCGTCGTTCGATCAAGCGAACAACTATCGCACGAAATCGGTGCTGTGCGCGCCGATGCGCGACCACAAGCACGAAGTGATCGGCGTCATCCAGCTCATCAATCGTAAACCTTCGTTCGATGTCGTGCTCACCTCGCGGGCCTTTACCGAGCAGGTCGTGACCGAGTTTGACGAGCACGACGAGCGGGTGCTGGCTTCGCTGGCTTCACAGGCCGGCGTCGCGCTGGAAAATAACCGGCTCATTGAGGCCATCCAAGATCTCTTCGAGCAGTTCGTGCGAGCTTCGGTGAAAGCCATCGAGGTTCGCGATGTGGCAACGCAGGGTCATTCGGAGCGCGTGGCGCGGCTTACGGTGGCGCAGGCGAAAGTGTTGAACGAAATACAGCTATCCGAATTCGAGCACCTGAAGTTCGACCCGGAGCAACTGCGCGAGATGCGGTACGCCGCGCTGCTGCACGATTTTGGCAAGGTTGCAGTTCCCGAATATATCTTCGGCAAGGCCAAGAAGTTGCCGGACGGCCGCCTCGACACCATTCGCATGCGTTTCTTGCTGGCCATCGAGCAGCTTTCGTCGGCGGCGGCACAACAGAAGTTCGAACTCTTGCGCCAAGGCGTGCCGCCGGGCGATCCACAGATCGCTGCGATCGAACTGCGCACCGAACAAGCGAAGAGCGAATTGGCCGCGCTCTTGGTGGCAGTTGAGAGTGCCAACGAACCGGCGATAGTTGCAGCCGATACGGACAATGCGTTGGCCGCCGTTATGAAAGGGCACTATCGCGACCACGAGTGCGACCTGCCGCTCTTGGATTCCGAAGAGCTGGCTTATCTACAGATTCCGCGCGGTTCTCTCTCAGAAAGCGAGCGAGAGAGAATGCAGGAGCACGTCACCCAGTCGTATCGCTTCTTGGCCGAGATCCCGTGGAAGACGACCCCCTGGCAGAATGTCGCCGAACTGGCTCATGCGCACCACGAACATCTGGATGGCACGGGGTACCCACGCAAACTTCGCGGGGATGCCATCGTCCCGCAAGTACGCATGATCACGATTGCCGACATCTTCGATGCGCTTACGGCAGGGGACCGTCCGTACAAGCGGGCCATCCCTCTCGACCGAGCCCTTGACATTCTCACGAACGAGTTCGCGCGGCGCGGCAAAATCGATCCGTTGCTGCTGGACGTCTTCATCCAAAACCGCGTCTACGAGGCGGTCTCTGTACGCTAGTCGCCTCTACAGGAGCTTTACGCCGGAGGCGTCGACTTGTTGCGCGGCGGTTGCGTAGCGCGAGTCTATCTCGGCCAGTGGGATCAGAACGAACGCACGCTCGTAGAGTTCCGGATGCGGCAGCTTCAGGTTCGGTTCGTCGATACGCTTGTCGTCGTAAGTAATAAGGTCGAGATCGATCAACCGCGGCCCCCAGCGATAGGTTGGGACGCGGCCGAGTTCTTTCTCGATCGCCTTTAATTTTCTCAAGAGCGCCCGTGCATCGAGCTGCGTATCAAGTAGCACCGCTGCGTTGATGAAGTCCGGCTGTTCACGCACGCCCCACGGCCGGGTCTGATAGAGGCGGNNCCGCCATAACGGCGCCTGCTTCGGAGAGTTTTTCAATTGCGCGCTCGACGTTTGCGACTGAATCGCCGATATTTGAGCCCAGACTGATCGTCGCGAGCGCCATTTATGCGGAAAAGCGAGGGTTCTTGCGGCGCAGCATTACCGCCGGCGTGGCACCGTCGAGAATCCGGAGCTTTGAAATGCTGACCTCGGCGGCTGACACTCGCGCATCCCGAAAGATTTCGTCCATTAGCGCACCGGCCAAGCGTTCCAGCAACGCGTAGGAGCGTTCCTTAATAATAATGCACAATTGTCTGTGCAGCAGGTCGTAATCAATGGTGTCGGCCAGGTCGTCTGAATCTTGCGGGGCGCGCAGGTCGGTTTCCAGCCGAACGTGCACGTCAAAGGGCTGCACGCGATCGCGTTCGCCCGGCGAAGCGCCGTGCCGGCCATGCGCGCGCAACCCCGAAATCTCGATTACGTCCAACCGTGGGGCCTCCAGCCGCGCTCGATCGCATCGCTTACGCTGACGGCGTCGCGCATCTGCGCAACATCGTGCACACGAACGATATCGATTCCGGCCGCAATTCCTAGCGCAATGGTCGCGGCCGTTCCGTACGTGCGCTCCTCCGGTTCGCGCCCCGTCAGTTTCCCGATCGTCGATTTGCGTGAGGTTCCCAAGAGGGTGGGAAAGCCCAGCGACACCAGCCGGTCGAGCGATTGCAGCACCGCAATGTTGTGGTCGGCGTCTTTGCCGAATCCAATACCTGGATCGACGATCACGTGTTCGGCCGGAATCCCGGCTCGTACGGCGCGTTCTGCAGCCTCCGCGAGGAATGCCACAACCTCATCAACCACGTCGTTCTCGTAGATCGCAACCGCTTTATTATGCATGATCACGACCGGTACGCGCAGCTCGGCCGCCACGGCTAGGAGTTCGTCCGGCATTCCCCAGATTGAATTGAGGATATCCGCGCCGGCAGCATGCGCATCACGGAAGATGTTCGCTTTGAAAGTGTCGGCCGAAACGATGACACCCTCCCCGAGCCGTCCGCGAATTCCCGCGAGTACCGGGAGCAAGCGCTCACGTTCCACTGCCTCGGAGAGGGGCGTGTGACCCGGACGCGTTGACTCGGCGCCGACATCGATGATGTCCGCCGTTTGCTCCGACTGCCTTACGGCATAGTCGACCGCGTCGGAAGCATCGGGACGTCCGTCGCCCGAAAACGAATCAGGCGTGGCGTTGACGATCCCCATGAGATAGGTGCGCGCGCCCCATTGGAGGCTCCGGCCTCGCAGGTTGAGCGCCCCGCGGCTGCTACTGCGCGACAGCTTCGGAAGCGACATTTTCAAGCCACCAGCTTCGCAAGTCCGCAACGATGAACGTTGACCCCGTAACCACCACCACGTCGTTTGCGTCCGCATTACGGCGCGCAACGGTCAAAGCTTCGACCGGATCGTTGATCGCGCGACCCCATACGCCCAGATCCCCCGCCAAACTTGCCAGGCGCTGCGGTTTCGTTGCAACCCGCCCAGTGGCCTCAAAGCTGGTGAAGATGAACGAGGCCGAAAGCTGCGAGCTGAACGCCCGAATGATCTCCCGCTGATCCTTCAACTCACCCACAGCCAAGACGAACGCGTAATGCTGCTCCGCGCCAAAATGCTCGCGCAGAGATGCCGCCAGGTTGCGCGCTTTATCGGGGTTATGAGCAATGTCGAAAACGACGGCCGGATGCGTTGGAAATACCTCCATGCGCCCCGGTAGGGAAACGCGCGCGAAGCCCTCTTCTACCTCTTCCGATGTGGGCCGAAAATCGGGCGGCAGCGTTTCCAGGGCCACGATCGCGGTCGCAGCGTTGGCTCGCTGGAATTTCCCGAGCAGCGGCATTTCGATGCGGTACGGGCCCTTCGCTGTCCGAATTTCACATACTTGGCCATAGTTGCTTTCCTGAATCAACGCAACGTCTTCGACCATGGCGGCGACGTCTACAAACGGCGCGCCTACCTCCGCGCATCGAGCCTGGACGATGGCTTTTGCGCCGGACTGCTCCACCGACGAAACCAACGGGATGCCCGGTTTTGCGATGCCGGCCTTGTCTTGCGCAATCGCTTCAAGGGTGTCCCCTAGAATCTCCATATGATCTAAGCCGACGTTGGTGATCACGCTAGCCAATGGCACCAGAACGTTCGTACCATCCAGCTTTCCACCCACGCCGACCTCGATCACCGCGATGTCAACATGCTCTTGCGCAAAATACAGAAAGGTGAGGGCCAAGAGGGTTTCATAGTATGATGGTCGGCTGTACTCGTGCATGGTTTCATCGATCGCTGGTTCCATCTGCGTAAGAAGCTCGGCAAACCGCTGCGGTTCAATAGGCACTCCGTTGATGCGGGCGCGTTCAGTCATGGAAGAGAGATGCGGTTTGGTGTGCAGTCCGACGCATTTTCCCTCCGCGCTGAGCACGAAAGCGATCATCGTTGAGGTCGACCCTTTGCCGCTGGTACCGCCCACGTGAACGGCCGGATACGTGCGATGGGGATTTCCGAGCGCCTCAAGCAGCGCTTGCATTCGCTCTAAGCGGTACGGGACGCGGCGCGAGATCGTCTCGTTGACGGTGCCGAGCAAATACTGCTGCGCCTGCTCGAAGTTCATCCGTCCACAACGCTTCCGGCCAGCAACTCCAAGGCATGCGGCAGCACCGATACGATAACGTCTAGTGACTCGGCAACGGCTTTCGGGCTACCCGGTAAGTTCACGATTAAGGAGCGGTGGCGCACGCCCGCCATCAATCGCGAGAGCATCGCAGTCTTGATGATTTGGCCGGATGACGCTCGAATCGCCTCGGCAATACCGGGCACTTCATAGTCGAGGATCGCGGCGGTGGCCTGCGGGGTTCGATCGCGCGGACTCAAGCCCGTGCCCCCACTGGTTAGCACGAGCGCCGCTTTACCGGTGTCGCACAACTCGATCAACCTGGCTTGCAATTCCCCCGCATCGTCTGCTAGCACAGCTTCCTCGACAATGTCGTACGCAGGCCCCAAACGCTCCTTCATAACCGGCAAGCATCCGTCTTCACGCTGGCCCGACGCCGCACGGTCGGAAAGTACGAGCAGAGCGGCGCTAAATCTCACTGGCTCGCCGCCATGAACCGCTCTTGCCACCGTGCTTCTCCAGCAGCTCGACGGTCTCGATCGTGATTCCCTTGTCCAAGCTCTTCATCATGTCGTAGATTGTCAGAGCTGCCACGCAGGCAGCTACCATGGCCTCCATTTCTACCCCAGTAGCGGCGTTCGTGCGGGCAAGCCCTTCGATTTGCAACACATCATCGTCCCACGCGAAACTCACCTGCACCTCGCTCAGCGGAATCGGGTGCGCGAGCGGAATAAGCGTCGCCGTTTGCTTGGCAGCCATAATCCCCGCAATCTGAGCCGCGGCGAAGGCATCGCCTTTGTCAAGGCTCGCAGCTACGAGCGCCTCTTTGGCGGCGCGAGCTAAACGCACACGCGCGCGTGCGCGTGCCGACCGATGGGATAAATTCTTATTTGAAATATCCACCATTGCGATCGATCCGTCCGGGGTGATATGCGAGCTTTGCTGCACTAGGCCTCCGTTGGTGCGCTCGCGCTGAAGCGCATCCACACCAAGCACAAAATGCCCAGAACGAAATACAGGATCCCGTGTTTGAGATGGTGCGTTCCATCGATACCCAGCGCTGGGAGGAAGGCGGCGATTCCGCTCCACGCCAGTAAGGCCAGAACAAAGAGAATGATTGCTAGGACGAGCGCAAGGGTTTTCATGCGATTACTCCTTTTAGTGCAAGAATCAAACAGATGCCCCCGGCCAGCAGACAGTACCATCCGAACGGCTGCAGATCATTGTGTTGGAAATACTTCGTCAGGAACGCCACGGATGCATACGCGGCGATTCCGGCCAGCAGGCATCCCGCTATCGCCTGCATCGCGACCACGTGCGCCGCAGGGTCCCAGAGTTTTGGAATCTCAAGCAGCGAAGCGGCGGCGATAACCGGCGTCGCCAGCAGAAACGAGTAGCGCGCCGCATCCTCATGATCCAAATCGGCCAGCAAGCCCGCGACAATCGACGAACCCGAACGCGAAATTCCCGGTAACAGCGCCAGTGATTGGGCGAGGCCGATCATGACACTCTGCGCGAACGAAAGTTCTTCGAGCCGTTTGTAGCTCTTGCCGTCCCGATGCTGGCGGCGCCGTAGATACTCCCCAAGAAACATAACCAATGCGTTGAGCATCAAAAAAATGGCGACCGGAACCACCGATCCAAAGAGCGCTTGCACCGGCTTCTCCAGGAAGAATCCCAGGATGCCCACCGGAATCGTTCCGACCACGAGCAGCCACCCGATGCGCTCGTCGCGCGAGCCGCCCATCTTGCCGCGCACGAGACTCTTGAACAGTGCGCCAGCGATCGCGGACCACTCCCGGCGGTAAAACAGCACCAACGCAATAGCCGTGCCCAAGTGCAGCACTACGACGAAAGCCAAAAAGGTTGGATCGTTGCGGCGGATGTTGTTCCATTGGAGAAGCGCCGGCAGAAGAATGGTGTGACCCAAACTGCTGATCGGAAAGAGCTCGCTCACGCCTTGCAAGAGCGCCAGCAGAAGCGCTTGTACGGTCGTCACTTGGTCGCGAATTTCACGCGGTAAACGTACTCACTCGCAACGCGTTTGCAAGCTACGACATTGGGCGTGTAGATTGCAGCCCGGGCCATGTTTACGGCAATGGAGTCCAACTCGGCATTGCCGCTGCCGACTTGCACCGTGGCATTCAGAACAGCGCCCACATCCGATAAGCTGACGTGAATCTGCGCTATACCGCTTACGTTTGGCGCACGAGCGCTCGCCGGGATCTCCGGCACCGGTGCGGGCGAGCTTACGGCAGCCGGCGCATTGGTCTTTAAGCACCCGCCTGCCGACGCACTCGGTGCGGGAGTCGGAGAATGACGAGGCGTCGGGCTCGCCGCAGGGGCCGTAGGCGAAGGCGGCGCCATCGCCACCGATTTTCCGGGACCTTCTCCAGATGCGGCTACCGGCGGCACGTTGATGTGTGTCTGCGCTTTGTGCGCGGCAGGCGGCCTAGAGGCAGCCGGTTGTGGCGTGCGAGGCGGCGGCGTGTGCTGGGCGATCTTCACGACGATCATACGCGCAATAGTTGTGCTCTCAGGCGGCTCGACGGGCGAGGCAATGGTCCACCGCACGACGCGCGCGGCAAAGAGATGAATTGCGATTGAGAGCACAAACGCGAAGAGAAGAACTCTTCGCGATCGCTCAGCTATTGATTCGGATCGAACTGCGCGCGGAACGAATACACGCCGGCGACCGGGACACAATTTCTGACCTCGGGCGCGTACGAAGAATGCCTCGCCGAACGGAGCGCCTCTTGATCAAGCGCGCTATTATTTCCGCTCTGAATAATGGAGGTGTCCAGAACCGAGCCGCCGGCGGAAAGCGCAACCTTCACGATTACGACGACCGGTCCCAAATTCGCCGTTTTTGCACTCTCCGGATACTCGGGCGCGACTAGACTGGTGGCGACTGCATCCTTATTTGGCTCAGCACACTGGGGCTTCGGGGTGGGGGTCGGAGTCGCGGCGGCTACCGGACCCGGGGAACCGGCGCCCGAAGGCGTGCTGGCCGCCGTGCCGTTGGGAACGCCGTTCTGCGAACCATGCACCGGCGCAACGTATTTCGTTTCGCTGGGTCCGCCGCCCTTACTCGTGGTCTTCGGAGGCTGAACTTTGAGCTGCGGCACGACCTGATGCGGCACCGGCTTCGGCGGCGGCGTCGTCTTGGGCTGCTCGGTCGGCTTGGGCGTCGGCGTAGGCGGCGGTGGCGTAGGCACCTTGATCTTGGCCTTGTGCTCGACCGAAACTTTCTCCGTCTGCTGATCTTCGGTGTGCGCCTGTTTGAATGGAATGAGCGGACCGAGAACGGCGTGGGCAAAGAGCGAGATCGCCAGCGCCCACCAGAAGAAGTTGCGGGCCCGCTCGCCGGTGGTTAGAAACGGAGAGTTTTTCGTGCTAACGGCCATCGTTTAGGACTTTTGACCCTCGGGCTTGTTGGCGAGGCCGAAGTCTGTTAGATCTTGGGACTTCGCCGCGTCCATCACTTGCAAAATCGTGCCGTAATTGGCCGCCGGGTCGGCTTTGATGATCACGCTCTTGTAGACTTTATTGGTCTGCTCTTGCAGCGTCTTGAACGTGTCCGACACCTGATTGATTGGCACGTCGGTATTGGAGCCGATTTGAATCTTGTTGTCTTTGTCGACGATCACCACGATCTGCGAAGGGTGCACCTTGTCGCGGTTCTTGGCCGGAGGCATCTTGGGTTCTTTGGTAACCGCGGCGAGAATGATGAAGATGATCAGGAGCACCAGCAGCACGTCGGTAAACGGCGTGATGTTGATGGTCGACATAACCTCTTCTTCGCCTTGACCGGTCGAAACAGCCACGTGCTTTCCTTCCCTGCCTAGGACGTAACGAAGCCGACGTCTTCGAGGCCGGCGATCTTCGCCGCATCCAAAATGCGGATGATGATCCCGTAGGGCGCTTTGGCATCCGCAATGATGGAGACGTGTTTGTGCGGCTTCTTGATGGACGCTTCTTGCATATCGGCGTAAATATGTGCGACATCGCTCTTCTTGGCATCCACGAAGATGACGCCCTTGTTGTTAACATCGACTTCGATGTTGTCTTTTTTGTTCTGGTTTTCGTTCGCGTTCGTGCTGTTCTTGTTGGGCAGCTCTTTCTCGAAGCCGGGCGGAGTGATCAGGGCAGCCAAGATCATGAAAATAATGAGCAGCACCAGCAGCACGTCGGTGAACGGCGTGATGTTGATCTCCGCCATGACCTCATCTTCTTGCTTGGCCGATAACAGCGACACGGAAACCCGTCCCTACGTGGTGGCCGAACGCGTTGCCGGAGCGGTTCCCGGCTGGTAGAGATCGGTCGGAATCGGTGCGCCGGTATTGTGGAAGTGCAGCATCTCGGCCAGTTGGTTGGCCGCGACGATCATCTCCTGGTTGTACGCCTTGATGCGCGTCTTGAAGTAGTTGAAGAAAATAACGGCCACGACCGCTACGAACAAACCGGCGGCCGTGGTGATGAGTGCTTCGGAGACACCGGCCGCAACGACGGCAGGGGTCGAGTTGCCCTTGAGCGCGATATCTTCGAACGCGCGAATGATGCCCAAGACGGTTCCGAACAGACCCACGAAGGGTGCGATGACCGCGATGGTGCCGATGATGCCGAGGTTGCGCTCGAGCGAATTGAGATGCTCCATCAATGCGATGGAGAGCGCGTCAGTAATGTCGGCGCGGTTCTTCTCGCCGCGCAGCAGGCCGAACTCCAGAATTCTGGGCAGCATCCCCTTCTGATTGCGGCATACCGAGATCGCGCCGTCGATGTCATCGGCCGCAATTTTCGTGCCGATGTCTCGCAGCAGGCCCTTGGTATCGCCGTGCTGAGATGAGAAGAAAACCAGACGCTCGATGACGATCGCTACGACCGCGATCGAGCAGACGAGCAGCATCCACATGGCGGGCCCGCCCTTTTGGATGAAGGTGTAAAATCCGGCAAAGTAGTCCACTCTATTCGACCCTCTTTCGGTGCGCGGTGCGCTCTGTGGCGTGAAGGCGGACCATTGGCCCACCCCCGGGCGGATTCCTACCCCCTATTTATTGACCTGTTTTAGGATGTTTTCGATGGATGTCGCCAGCCCGATATTGTTTGCGGCTTTCGCTTCTGCGTCGGCCTTATTAAGGAAACTGATGCCCTGAATTTTCAGAGAGTTGTCCCGTTTTTGTTGCGAGAGGTCCAGGAGAGCTAGCCCCTCGGCGTAATTGGCGAGCGCATCATCGCTCTTGGCAGCGATGGCGCGGTCGGCATCGGCTTTCTCGCGGTCTAAGTTCGGCTTGTCCATCCTGCGAACAGTTAACGCGGCGTTGGCGTAGGCCGTGACTAGCGTGAGTTGGTCGCTGGAGTTCGCACTGCCGGCCGCTTCGAACTCCTGGGCGGCAACATCGAACTTGTTCGCGTCCATCGCCACCTTCGCGTTAGCGAAATGCGTGTTCGCCATCGCGACCCCCGCGGCGTTACTGCTGGGATCCAGCTGCTTGATCTCGCCTGCGATGGTGGCGGCGCCAGCCTGGTCGCCGGCCTTCGTATATGCTTCGAGCAGTTTTTGATCGATGCCAATCTTGTCCCGCGCGGGAATTCTTGAATTTGCGAAGGCGATATCGTGCGCGCGCTTGAGGTTGGTAACGGCCTCGGAGGTGCTACCGCTGGCCAATTGGGCGACGCCCATTGCGAAGTAGGTGTTTCCGTCCTTCTGCATAGCGAAGGCCTTCTGCGCATATGCCAGCGCCTGATCGGCTTGGGTCGCGCTCATCTTGACCGCGGCCACGGCGTACGCTTGGGCGGCCGCGGAGCGGTACTCCGACGGTATTGTGTTGAGCTTGTCAAACGCGTCGGCCGCGCCCTGGCTGTCGCTCGTGCTGGCGTCCGCCAAAGCCAAGAAGAGCTGGACGCCCTGATCGGTGGGATGCTGGCCTAAGTAACTGGTGGCCTCTGCCTTGGCGCCCGCATAGTTACCGTTATGCAGCATATGATTGACTTTGATCGCTTCGGCGGAAAAGCCGGACGAAGACGACATTCGCGTACCGCTGCCGCCACTGCTGGGGTACGAGCCCCCCGTGGAAACCGACTTTCCCCGGAAATGAATGGTGAAGTCGTAGAACTTCATGGCCGGCTTGCCGCCTTGTAGCGCCGGACGATAGGTTGAGTGCGCGGCAATATCCATCGCGGCCGGGTTGTCGGCCCTATTGGTGGATTTTATGACGCGTTGCACTCGAAACGAACCATCAGCATTGACGAGCACTTGAACGATCACGGTGCCGGTGCCGGCAATCGGAACGGTGCTCCTGCCAAGTGTTTTCAGTTTAGCGGGCACATAGTCGGCCTTATATGCTGCAGTTACCGGAAGGGCGCTCCAAACCAGGGCTCCGAAAGCGGCCGCCACGGCCGCGGCGCGTAGGATGGACTTCATAAATTACCTCGATGTAGCGATAATTGCGAGGGGCTTCTGCCCGATGCTTTCCGCAGAATAACGTTCTGCAAACGTCTTTCGTTGAGGCCTAGGCAGCGAGGGTAGCGGCGGGTACTCCGCGGCCCGCGGCCCGAGCCACGGCCGGCAACACACGCATCAGATGCTCGAACTGTTCGAAGGTCAGTGACTGGGGGCCATCCGAGGCGGCGCTTGCCGGGTCGGGATGCACTTCAACCAGCAATCCATCGGCGCCCGCCGCCACGCCGGCCAAGGCCATGGGTTCCACCAAAGCGGCGATGCCGGTCCCGTGCGAAGGGTCGACGATTACCGGTAAATGCGTGAGGGTTGCCAGCAGCGGGATAACCGCCAAATCGAGTAGGTTGCGCGTCGCCGAATCGAATGAGCGCACGCCGCGCTCGCAGAGGATGATCCGTTGGTTGCCGGTCAGGGCGATATACTCGGCCGCCATCAGCCACTCGTTTACGGTCGCCGAGATCCCGCGCTTGAGCAAGACCGGCATTCCCGACTCGCCCACTTCGCGCAGCAAGCTGAAGTTCTGCATGTTTCGCGTGCCGATCTGCAAGATGTCGGCGTAACGTGAAACCAGCTCCACGTCGCGCACGTCCAACACCTCGGTTACCACGGCCAAGCCATTGCAGCCGGCGGCCTCGCGCATCATCCGCAGGCCCTCTTCGCCCAACCCCTGGAACGCATAGGGCGACGTTCGCGGCTTAAAGGCGCCCCCGCGCAGCACGTTGGCACCTTGCTTGGCCACCGCGGATGCCGTGCGCTCGATTTGCTCGCGCGATTCGATGCTGCAGGGCCCGGCACAGACCGCGAGCACATCGCCACCGAACGACGCCCCGTTCTTTAGGTGGACGATCGTTCCTTCGGTGCGGGCCTCACGCCGGACAAGCTGGTTTTCCACTGCCGCGGGGTCTTCGCCGTGGCGGCGCGCAGCGCTGCTATCTCGCGTCCGGTGAGGGAGCGCACGGCGCCGGCCGCCAGCGCACCTAGCGCAAGTGGACCCAAACGCATGCGCTGCAGATCCAGCACGGGATGGCCCAAAGCCTCGAACATACGTCGCACCTGCCGGTACTTGCCTTCGTGAATGGTCACGTCCACGATCGTGTGATCTCCCCGCGCAGCGATCACGCGCAGCTTTGCGCCGCCCGCGCGAAATTCTTCCAACTCGACGCCGGCTTGGAGAGCCTGCATTGCGCGCTGGGTGAGTTGCCCGCGCACGCGCGCACGATAGGTTTTCTCCACACCGAATCGCGGATGCGTCAGTTTGAACGCCAGCTCGCCATCGTTGGTCAGTAGGAGAACGCCCGAGGTGTCGTAGTCCAACCGACCCACCGGGACGACGCGAGGCGTTCCCTTCGGAATGAGATCCACGATCGTGCGCCGCCCTTGCGGATCGCGCATGGTCGTCATCACGCTAGCAGGTTTGTTCATTATCAAGTACGTGAACTTTGAAACGGCGCGCGCCCGTTTGGCATCAACCGTAACGCGAGCGTTTCCTTCAACGCTCGTGCCGAGTTCGCGCACAACGTGACCGTCAACCGATACGCGCCCCGCAACGATCAGTTCCTCGGCCTTGCGGCGCGACGCAATTCCCGCCAGCGCGAGATACTTTTGCAGGCGCATCTTATTCCGAACGCAGCTTTGCAAGCAGGTGGCCGTCGTAAAATGTGCCGTCCTTGAAGATGTGGCGGCGATGCGTGCCTTCGAATGTGAGGCCGGCTTTATCCAGAACGCGGCGCGAAGCGGCGTTCAGGGCGAATACGTGAGCTTGCAAGCGTTCGAGATTGGTATTTTCGAAGACCCACGGAAGAAAACCGCGGATGGCGGCGGTAGCAATGCCTTTACCCCACACCGCTTCACCGAGCCAATATCCGAACTCAGCCGTATACAGATAATCCAGCTGCAAGCGCCGAAATCCGATTCCACCTGCGTACCGACCTTTATATTCGATGGCGAAGTTCTCTTCGGGCAGATCAATGTCCATGCAGTGGCCGATCCACTTGCGCCCCTCGGCTACGGTGTATGGCGACGGAAAGCGTGAGGTCATGTAGCGCGCAACATTCGGATTGTCGGCGTGCGTTACGAGCGCGTCGATATCGTCATGCCGGTACGACCGGATGACGCAAACTCCACAATCAATCCTCATGAGCAGTTTAGTTCTGGCTAGCCGCGCCTCGTAACTTCAAACTAAAGAAACGCGCCGTTAAGCGCGTTTCTTTAGTTTCCAGTTGATTGCTGAATCAGTACTTGCCGTTACCGCTGTCTTCGTTGTATCCCCGTGAAAGCGACATCGCTTCCTTGGTAACGGTTTGTAGGAACTCGTCATTGGTGCGCGTTTGCGCCATGCGATCGAGGATAAGCTCCGTGATGTCGCCTGCGTTGAGCACAGCGGTGGCACGGCGCAGCATCCAGATCTTGCGCATCTCCTCTTCGTTCAGCAGCAGCTCTTCGTGGCGGGTGCCCGAGCGCTTGATGTCAACGGCAGGGAATACGCGCGACTCGGCCAGTTTCCGCGTCAAGTTGAGTTCCATATTGCCCGTGCCCTTGAACTCCTCAAAGATCACGTCGTCCATCTTCGATCCGGTTTCGATGAGCGCGGTGGCAATAATGGTGAGCGATCCGCCTTCCTCTATTTTGCGGGCGGCGCCGAAGAAGCGCTTGGGCTTGTGCAAGGAGGCCGTGTCGAGACCGCCCGACAGCGTGCGACCCGAGGTCGGAATGACTTGGTTGTAGGCACGCGCCAAGCGCGTAATCGAGTCCAGCAAGATCACGACGTCCTTGCCCAGCTCCACCAAACGCTTTGCGCGTTCCATCGTCAGCTCGGCTACAGCGGTGTGGTTCTCGGGATGCTCGTCGAAGGTGGAGGCCACGACCTCGCCATCGATGGTGCGCTGCATATCCGTCACTTCTTCCGGACGCTCGTCGACCAGCAGTGCGATGATGTGCGCGTCGGGGTGATTGATTGAAATCGAGTTCGCGATGTTCTTGAGGAGCGTGGTCTTGCCGGCTTTCGGCGGGGAAACGATTAGCGCGCGCTGCCCCTTGCCGATCGGACAGAACACGTCGATGACGCGCGTCGAGAGCTGCGTGGAGCGAACTTCGAGTTTGAAACGCTCCTGCGGATAGATCGGCGTGCCTTTTTCGAAAACGCGGCGTCCGCGAATCGCTTCCGGGTCGAACCCGTTGATGGTTTCAACCTTAATCAGGCCGTAGTATTTTTCGCCCTCTTTGGGGCGGCGCACTTGGCCGTCCACCAAATCGCCGCGGCGCAGTTCGAAGCGGCGAATCTGCGACTGGCTCACATAGATGTCGTCGGGCCCAATGAGGTAGCCGTCGCGGCGAAGGAAGCCGTAGCCCTCCGGCAAGACGTCGAGCACGCCGTTGGCCATCTCCAATCCCGAGCGGATAGCCTGAATCTCAAGAATCTTCGGAATGAGTTCGTCTTTTTTTAGTTTCAGCGGGTTCTCGATGTCGAACTCTTTGGCTAGCGTGTTCAGTTCGGTCTTGGTCTTCTCGTCGAGTTGCTGCGCGGTGAGCATCGGCGGCCCGATGGCTTCGACTTGTGGAAAGTGCTCGGCGCTGGGGTGTTGGTTGAAGCGCCGGCCATGGTGCCGCGGCCTGCGACGGCGTCCTGCGCCTTGATCCGGGCGGCCGCCTGGGTTGGGTCGATTTTGGAATTCGATTGGTCTGTCTCTCTCGTAGAGTCGCGCATCATCATACGCAAATCAATTCAGGCGAGGCTGCCTGGACCGACCGGTGAGGAAAAACGCGGGGGAATGAACACTGCCACCGCGGCCATAGATCGGCCGCCTTGGCGTCGAGGTCACTATAGCACAGGCCGCCTTTTTTCTGCAAGAGTCGAGTCGAAAAGGCACACGTGGGCCGGTCAACGTTCGGAATTCCGTCCATGGAAGTTTGAGCCAGCGGGAAACGTCCACTGCAGAAACCGCTCGCAAATTGCCGTCCATGGCAATCTTGCTGCTTCCTGCTTTTTCAAGAGAACGAAGTTTTGAAATAAAATCGTGTTAGCTTGAAAAAGTCAGAGCTTTCTGCAGAGCACTTTTTCCGACGGTCCTTTTAGTAAGTTATGGGTTTAGGTGCTTGGGACCGGACACAAATGGGTTGCCGCGTTCGTAGAAGCGCAGATGGCGGTGCGCCGCTTTGGTGATGCCGATCCGTTTGCTCTTTCGAATAAGCGGACTTGCGAATCGCGCGTCCGCCAAATAGAGGTCCGCCGAGCCGATAAGATCCTGGCCGTCGTCATTACTATCTATGGAAAGTGCCTGACACAAACGTCCGGGTCCCCGGCATAGGTCACGCATGCGCTGAGTGCCGCGCCGCTCCATCATCAAGGGAAGCCCCTCGAGCGGCTCGAGCGCACGAACGAGAACGGCTTCGCCTTCGCCTTCGGATTGGGCGGTGACATTGAAGCAAAACGACGTCCCGTAGATCCGGTAAACGTAGGCGCGAAATGGTTCGAGAAACATAGAACGATTGCGCGAAGTCTGGCCGCGGTACGCATGCGAGGCCGGATCGTTGCCGACGTAGGCCTCAACCTCCACGATCTTTCCCGCGCAAAGGCCCGCGCGCGCGTCGCGCACCAGCACTAAGCCGATCAACGTCTTGGCCAAGGCGAGGGTATCGTGCGGCAACGCTTCGCGCCGTATCCTTTGAAGGGTCAACTTCTTGTGAAGGGTCAACTTCTTGGCCGCTTTAGGCGGCTACGTGCAGAGCGACCTCCGCGCGAGCACGGGCGGTGAGGTCTTGGGCCACCGCGCCCCCTGCTTGAACATAATACTCGGCGAAGCGATTCAGTGCGCAGCCCAAGCGAACGTACTCCAGAGCGAGCGGTAACGGCAGTTCGCTATGTGCCTGCGCGTCCTCAACCAGCCGGCTGTCCGGAACCTCGATCTTGAGCCGGCGACAGCCCAGATCAGCCAAACGCGTGACCACCGCGGTCGTTGCCGCATAGGAAACCTCGCGCTCAAGAAGCGACGGGTATCGCCGCACACGGAACGGAACGCGGAGCAGCTTCTGATTCCCGTCGACGGTAAGCTTTGCGTAGGCCAAACCCTGCCCCGCTTCGTCGGCTGCGAAGCCCACGGCTACGTCGATCAAGGGGTGTCCGCGTTTGCTGCTCACAATAATTTCCTTACCCATTCTATATCGAACATATGTTCGATGTCAAGTTGCGAGGGCCACGCGTCGAGCCAGCAAAGAGCGGTAAAGATCGAGCGTGTGCTCGGTTTGTAGCTCCGCCCGGAAGCGGCTAGCCGCTCCCAGCGCCATGTCGCGCTCCAATGCCGTTTGGTTCGACCCGGCTAGCTTCTCGAAGGCTTGTGCCAGCATTATGGCATCGTTGTCGACCAAGGTCCCGCAGCCACCGAGCACGTCGCGCGCCTGCGGAGTGTCTACGGCCACGATCCGCGCGCCGGCCGCTAGCGCTTCGGCCAAAACCAGGCCCTGCGTTTCGCTCAGGCTGGGAAATGCAAAGATGTCGGCGCTAGCATACAGGTCGGGGAGCTGCTCGCGCGGGAGTTCGCCCGCAAAAATCACCCGATCGGCGATCTGCAGTCGCCCCGCTACGAGTTCTAAGTACGCGCGGTCGGGCCCACCGCCCACCAGCACGAGCTGCAACGGCTGCTCGGCTCTGGCGACAGCCTCCAACAAAAGCTCCGTATTCTTTTCGCGCGCCAAGCGGGAAACGCAGAGAATCAAGACCTGACCTCGCACGCTCCCAAAACGTGCACGCAAGTCTTCGCGTCGCACGCCCGTCCGAAAGAACTCTAAGTCAATGCCCGTTGGTATCACTTCAATAGGTGCTTGCACTCCAACTTGAAGCAGATGATCGCGCATGGCCATGGTGGGCACGATGACGGCGTCCGCCGCATTGGCATACGTGCGCGTCAGCGAGGATGCCGCGCGCCGCGTTGCTCCAGCCTCAAACGGAACGTAGTGCACGTATTTCTCCAACTGCGTGTGATATGTGTATACCAGAGGAATGTGAAAGCGACGAGCGTAGCGCATGCCCATCCAGCCCGTAACGAATGGCGAATGCGCGTGAATGATCGAAAGCCGCTTGATCACGCCGTTCAAGTTACCGCGGCTTACGAATGGTAGCGTGAGCCGGTACGCCGTCTTGACCGGCAAGGGCAGAGAGGGCATGCGGAAGATCGGCCCATCGGTTTCGGAGTAACCCGGCGCGTGCGGTGCAAAGCCGAACACCTCATGCCCCGCCTTGCGCAAGCCCTCCGCTAACGTGTCCACCGAGGCAACGATTCCATTGACGATGGGGTGGTAGCATTCGGTGAAGAATCCGACGCGCAAGGCAGGCGCCATTTTATAGGCGTTTCGCCGCGGCTGGGAAACCCTGGAGCTTCACGCGTTGCGCTTCTCGGAGAAGATCATGAACTTTCGCCGCCTCTTCCTTACTACGGCCGCCCTTATTGGACTGGCCGCCTGCACGTCGAATTCGAATACAATCACACCCGTTCCGCTCGCCCCTCAGCACCTCTACGTGGCGGATGCGCACAGTGGTGGCCCCATTCTTCAATACACGCTCCCCTTGACGGGCGCATCGATGCCAAGCGCCACGATCGGCTCGGGCGGCGAAGGTTCCCTTGCTCTGGACGCAGCCGGGAATTTGGCCGCGGGCAATACCGCCGGGCAAATCTCCATCTTCACAGCGCCGCTCACTTCTTCGAGCGTGCCGAGCGCGACATTCAACAACGGGGCCTCTACACCAGTCGGGCAGATGGCATTTAACAATGCGGGTGATCTCTTTGCTGCCACGGAGGATATCAGCGTTAATGTCTTCACACATCCACTGACCTCCGCCAGCACCCCCTCGCAGGCAATAACCTCGGCAGGTCTGAGCGCCGCAATCGGTACCTTGCTCGATAGCTCCGGGAATCTCTACGTAAGCAACAGCGCAGGTGCAGGAAGCAACATTTACGTCTTTGCACCGCCCTATAGCGGCACCCCGATCATCACTTCGGTGCAGGCCGGCAAGGCGTACCGCAAAATGGCCGGCAGCGGCAACCAGCTCTTTGTCGCCAACGTATCGGGTGCGACCGGGAGCGTCGACGTGTACAATACCCCCCTCACAACCGCCAGCACCCCGGCATTTTCCATGACCAACGTCAATTCGCCCGAAGCGCTCGCCTTCGATAACGCCGGCAATTTGTACGTAGGAAATCTTGGCGACGGAACCATCCGGGTCTTTACACCGCCGTTCTCCGCCGCCAGCAGTCCGGCAGTCACGCTCGTGGAGTCAGGCAGCTTCGCCATCTTCGGGATGGCCATCGGTCCGTAGGTCGCTTGCTTTATTCGGCTTAGCAACCAGCTGCCAGCCGGCACCGACTTTTGCCATATACCGCTAAACGAAGGCCCGTGCTATAGTCCCCGGGTTACCGGAGCGCTCCGGCGCCCCGTTTTCAGGACAGAGTCGTGAGACCTTGCGAGGTCTCGGCCGTCCATGGTTACGGCGTTTCCGTGCCTTAAACGGATCCGTCAACCGATTACTACCTCGAAGACGACCTTGTTGTTGAGCTTGAAGGGGCCTTGTAAGGCCATCCCTAGCCGCGGCGTGGCCGTCGTACCAGGAAAGGAGTTGGGTTGATAGGACGCATCACCTCAAAAGCGAGCTTGCTCGCCGCGAGCGTTCTTACTCTCGGACTGACAATCGGGGGTATCAGCCACCCGGCCTTCGCGGCCCCCGCTGCAGCGGCAGCAACGAATCAAATCTCACATATCGTGGACTTCGTCTCCAACGGAGCGACCAGCGAACACGCCACGGCGGCGAAGACCGTGGGCGATTTTCTCAAAGAGCGCGGCCTCACTCTGGGGCAGTATGACTACGTCTACCCCGCATTGGACACGCTCGTCTCGGATCACCTGTCGATTACGTACCGTCAGGCAGTTCCGGTTCGCATCGTCACGGCCACTAGTTCGCGGACTCTTTTGACGTCGGCGCCAGATGTGGGTGCCTTGCTCGAAAGCGAAAACGTCGATCTGAATTCGCAAGACGAGGTAAGCGCCTCGCTTTCCGACACACTCGTCCCCAACGAAATCATTCGCATCACGCACGTTGCAAAGTGGACGAACACCACGAAGCAGAAGATCGCCCAGCGCATCGTCCGACGCATCGATTTCACGCTGCCTGCGGGTGCAACGCGCATTATCGCGCGCGGTGCTAACGGGCTACGCGAAACGGTCGTATCATTCACTCAACGTGACGACGGGGCCGTTCAGCGACGCGTTATTGCCACGCGGGTTGTGCGCAAGCCGCGCATGCGGGTCATCGCGCAAGGAATCGGCGAATACCTCGCCTTTGCCACGATGGCGAAATACGGTTTGCAAAAGACCTCGTACCAAGCGGCAGCGGCGCTTAGCATGGTCGCAACCGCTTATACGGCGGGTTGCTCGGGATGCTCGGGCATTACGGCGAGTGGGTATCGTGCCGGTCACGGCATTGTGGCCGTCGATCCACGCATCATTCCGCTCGGCGCGCGCCTCTATATTCCCGGCTACGGCCTGGCCATAGCAGGCGACACCGGCGGAGCTATTGTCGGCAACCGCATCGACCTCGGGTTCAATTCGCTCTCCGACGCGCTGCAGTTTGGCCGGCGCACCGTGATGGTCTATCGACTTCGATAAAGACCATGCCCGTGCGCTGCTCGCGCGGGCGGGCCTTCGGCCCAGGAAGTCGCTCGGGCAGAATTTCTTAATGGATGCAGGCGCAGCCGCGCGCATCGCAGCCGCAGTTGTGGAGGGCTCGCCACCGGGCGAGCCCTTCGCTGTTTTGGAGATCGGCGCAGGGACCGGAACGCTAACCAAAGCGCTTGCCGATCGCGGAGTGACCGTCCTCGCGCTCGACCTCGATCCTGCGATGGTCGACATACTACGAAAACGCGCCCTCCCGGGTGTATCTATAGAACAAGCCGACGCCCTGCGCTTCGACTACGCCCGCTTCGCGGGCAGGTACTGGCGCGCGACCGGAAACCTGCCCTACAACATCGCCACGCCCCTAATGCTGCAGTTGCTGGACATGCGCGACGGCCCGCAGCAACTCATCTTCATGATCCAAAAGGACGTCGCGGAACGGCTGATAGCCAAGCCGGGTACATCCGCTTACGGCAGTTTGAGCGTCGCGGTGCAGTATCTCGCCAAAGTTGAACGGCTCTTCAAATTGGGGCCATCCGTTTTTTACCCACGGCCCAAGGTGGATTCAACGGTCGTGCGTTTGAGGCGGCTACAGACTCCGGCCGTAACACCTCGCGACGTCGAATTTTTCAAGCAGGTTGTGCGCGGAGCGTTCGCGTACCGGCGAAAAACGCTTGCCAACAGCGTGTCACTTTCGCTGCGAGTCGACCGCGCACGCGTGGTTGCTGCGCTGGAATCGCTGCACTACAATCCGGAGATCCGTGGGGAACAACTCGACCTCGTTCAGTTCGCCGCCCTTAGCGACCGCCTCGGCGAGTAAATTATCGCCGGCCTCGCGCGCGCTGCGTTTCTTAGTGGCGCTTGCGGGCGCACTGCTGGTTGCATTCATCTTCGCAGCGCTCGGCACGGGCGTGTACGTAACGGCCAACGGAGGGCATCCGCCGCGCCATCCCTCGACCCTCGCTACCATCTTGGTCGGCATGTGCGCCGAGCTGCCATTGGTGCCGTACCTGCTCATCGTCGTCCCGCGGATGCTCGGGCAAACGTTGCGCGAGCTGGGGTTTCGTCCGCTGCGGCTGCGCGAAATCGGGATTGCTGCATTGGGCGCAGTTGCGATGATTATTATCGTGGACGGGCTCGCTTCGCTGCTGGCCAGCCTCTTTCACATAAAGAGTCAGCAGACGCCGGTGCAGATGCTGCAGGAAGCGGGAACCGGCGGGACGCTGCTGCTCTTCGTGATCTTCGCCACCGTCATCGCGCCCATCATCGAGGAGCTGTTTTTCCGTGTTTTCGTCTTCAACGCCGGTCGCGGATTTCTCGGCATCGTCTCGGCTGCACTCCTGAGCGGGCTGCTGTTTGGCGCCGCGCATTTTCAAGCGCCCGCGGGGCCATTCTTCCTTACATTTTTCGTGCCACTGGCTCTGGGAGGGATGATTCTGTGCTACGTCTACTACGCGAGTGCAAATGCATACGCCTCGATGGTGACGCACGGGCTCTTCAACTCGGCGACCGTATCCGGCGTGTTGCTCGCGCGCTTCGCTCCGCATGCGGCCCATCTAAAGTAACTCGTAAGCGCGGGCGGCCACCGCCTGCGCCGGAACTACGGCCTGCGCTACGACCTCGCACGTATCCTTGAGTGCCTCGGGCTTGGTCACCGTGGCCGGCCGGCGCGCGAACCCGCGCCGCACGACGTCGGCACCGATCAAATGGACCGCGTTGCGATTGAGCTCGTCGTACCAGTCGGGGTGGTGTACTTGCCAAATGCCGATGATCGGGAGGCAGCCGTATGCCGAGGCCATATGCAGTGGTCCGGCGGGAACGCCGATAAAGAGTTTCGCGCGTGCAAGTAGGGCTTTGTATATAGCCGCAAACGGTTGTTCGCCACGGAAAAGCTCCGCAAATGAAAAAACCGCCCCTGCAAGTTCCGGGGGAACCGGTCCTTCGTCGAGCAACAGAAATGTTGCACGCGCGGCACGTGCGCGTAAGAGCGCGATCAGCTCGCGCGCCCGAACCGGAGGCCACGCTTTGCGTTCGTTCGTGTGTCCGCGCAAAGCCAACAGAACCAAGGGATCCGCCGGCTGCATGTAATCCGCGAGCACCGATTCGACGAACGTATTTATTTCGGGCCGCACCGAAAAATCAATCGTCGACGCGAGCGCTTTGGAAAGGTCAAAATGTGCGATCCGCGGCGCCGCAACCAGGCTCTTAGCCAGCGCACGCGCCTTCGTGTGGAACGGAAAGGCCGCTCGCCCTTCCGGCTCGGGATAATCGGTATAAAAGAGCGTGTCGATGCGGGCCAACCTTACGTGCCGTTCTAACCAGTCCGGTAACGCAACGTCCATCAGCGCGCCCGCTACGCGGCGAGGATCGATTCCCAAGTGGCGCGCGCCTTGCTCTGCTCCGTCTGAGAGTTTACGCGCTCCGCTGTAGAGAGGTCGCGCATATGCATTGCCTTCAATCACGCTCACGAAATCATCGCCAAACCGCGTGACGAAGTAGCGGTTGGACGGTTCGAGCAGCGGCAGAATCGTGCCAAGGTGCACCCAATCTCCCAGGCCATGGGGCCAGTAAATCAAGACGGTCGAATTTCGGAGCGCAGCAAAGTGACCACCGCGTTCGTTGAGTACGCGCATCTTGATCACTGCGCCGCGCGAACTTCATTTACAATCGCGCGCAACCGCTCGATGAACCGCTGAGGCGCAAAACCCTCCGCGTGAGAACGCAGACGCACGCTAGAGAATGTGTCTTCGTCGAACGTTCGCAACACCGCTGCCAGCGACTGCGCATCCTGGTGCGCGAAGAAGGTGCCCGTTTCGCCCTCGATCACGGTTTCTAACGCGCCCCCCGCACGGTAAGCGATCGCGGGGCGCCCGGCGGCGGCCGCTTCAAGCGGGACCAAGCCGAAGTCTTCTTCTCCCGGCACGATCACCGCGCGTGCGTTGGCCATGTAAGCGGCGAGGTCGTCATCGTGTATGAACCCGAGCATTCTCGTTGTGGTACCCTTCGCGACCTGCCGAAGCGCGCGCTCGGCAGGTCCCGTTCCCGCTACCAAAAGAGGTACGCCCGCCAGTTGTGCGGCTGCGATGGCCAGATCGATGCGCTTATACGGCAGCAGACGCGACGCGACGAAAAAGTATCCGCCGCCTCCGTTTCCAACGCTGAAACGCTCGACGTCCACCGGACATGGCAGCACGTACGCATCGCGTCCGTAGTACTGCTTAACGCGAGCGGCAACGTTTTGTGAATTTGCAATGTACGCTGTGGGGCGCCGCGCGGCGGCCAAATCCCAGCGTGCCAGCGCGGCTGCCAACGGCCGCGCCAGCTGTCGAACGCCGAATCCACCCACGTAGCGGTCGTACGCAAATAGAAAGCGGCTGACGGTATTGATGTAGCAGACGTGCACGGCACCCGTTGGCACGCGAATGCCTTTCGCCCACGCCGTGGTGGAGCTAACAATCGTGTCGAAGCGGGAAAAGTCAAAACGCGCAAAGGCGGATGGATAGAGCGGCGCGAGCATGCGAAAGGATTGGTTCGCGAAAGGAACGCGCGCCAGCCACGAGCGGCGGACGCGCGCGGGTGCGACGATGTCGCCGTTCAATTTCGCATCATAGAGCGCCGTGTAAACGGGTGCATCCGGGAAAGCTGCGGCAATGTGGGCGAAGACTCGCTCCGCGCCTCCGCGCTGGTTCAGGTAGTCGTGGACGAGGGCGGTTTTCAGTTCTGTGAAGCGTTGGTATCGCGCGGCAGCACGACCGCAAGGGTCGGATTGGCTAAGTACCCGCGGGCAACGCGCTGTAAATCCGCGGCGCGAACGTCCGCGATTGCCTGCAGCGCATGCGCGGCGTAATCCGGCGTCAGGCCCTGCGACACAAAAACTCCGGCCAGCCAAGCCCGATCTTCCAATGAGGAGGCCCCTTCGAGGTAACTGCCGGCAGCGATCGTCTTCATTTTGCCGATGTCGCCCGCCAGCTTGCTATTGGCGAATATCTGCATGACGGAGAGGGCGGTGGAAAGCGGGCGCGTCGGATCGCCGAGCCCGCCGTTGATATAGAGCACCACGCTGGCGGGACGCTCGTCAAAGTTGTAAAACGACCCGACCGCTCGCTCGGCAAAACGCGCGCTGGTTATGGTTGGATTGGCGGCCACGTCTTGCGTGGTGCGCTCCAGGAAAGACGCAAGCACCAGCATCGCGCCGAAGTCGGGCGATGTGAGCGGTGGAGCGGGAAACTGAGCCACCACCCACGGCACGGCAATGTCGCGATGCGTGACCAAACGGCGCGCGGAGCCGCGCAACGCCGGAATGCGCACGCGCACCGGGTCGCTCGACCCCGGCGCCAGCGCATCGACGATGCTGCGCAAGCTTTGGGAACCGCCGTTCGCAAACGCGCCGACAGCACTCACGACCGCGCCGCCGCTCCGGTAGTTGGCCGCATAGAATCTCGCGGCATCGGTGCCGCTTTGTTGCGCCAAGGTTCCGGGCAGACCGTATGGCGGCAGCCCTGCATTGGATCCCGTGAAAAACGAAGCGTTGAGCATCTCCAATCCGACGGTCAGCGGAATCTTCTGATCGTCGGCAATCTTTGCGTCCAGTTCGGCCCGCGCTTGCGCGAGCATCACCGGTTCGAAGTTCGGATGCGCGAGCGCGGTTGCAAATAGCGGAACGAGTGCCCGCTCGAATGCGCCGGCGATACCCTCCAGATAGAACCGGACGAAGCCCCCATCGATCACGAAGTCGACGGAGCCGCCTTGCGCCGCAACTGCGTCGCGCAGGCCGAGATTGGATGGCCGAACGGGCGTAAGCAGAATGCTTTGGGCAACCAGCGCGGCCAAACCATTCTGGGCTGAGGTTTGACGATCCAGGCCCGCGCGAATGAAGATCTGCGCCCCGCTGAGCCGCGCGGTCGCATCGGCGGCAAGCACGATGGATGCGCTCCGATAGCTTTGCACCTGTGGAACCGGTAGCCGTATCGGAACGGCGGCGCGTGCGGGGACAATAGCGCATGATATTGCAAGTATCGACAACAACAGAATGCGCGCCGACTTCATTTGCCGCTCGCCGTCAGCGTAACAACGGTGGGCGTGACGAGATAGCGTTTGGCAATCTGCGCGACGTACTGCGGATCCAATGATCCCGCCAGCTGCACGTATTTGCCGGCATCATCGCTGGGGGCATACGCCGGATCGCCTTCAACTGCATACCACCCGAAATTATCGGCGGCGTCGGCCGGTGATTCGGTGTCGGCCAAGATATGGTAAATGAACGCAGTCCGCGCGGCAGCAAAAACGCTCGGCTCGAGCGGGGTTTGCGCGCGAACAACGCTCTCCAGGGCCGCTGTCGAGATCGAAACGTCGTTTTTTCCGGCAATCGCGACGAGCATGACACCCGGATCGTGCAAGGTGATGTATTGCCCCGAAAAATATGCATCGGGATATCGCGCGGCAGCGACCCGTGCTACGACGCCGGTTTCATCGCGGAAGAGGTAGTCGGAAAGAAAGTCCATGGCGGTGCATGCTCTTGCATCGCTAATTGGCGGGCCACGCCACCCCAACCCAATCGCGTCTTCACCGAAGCTCCCACGGACGCTCTGCGGTGCGCCGAAAAGCAGCGACTCCACCGGTGCCGCGGCCGGCTGCCCATCCACTCTCCCCCCGCGGACCGCGCTCGCAGGATTCGCACTGAGGTTGCCTGCGAGCGAAACGACCGCATTTGAAGAGCGGAACGCGCGACTGGCGAATGCGCGCACGTCTTGCGCGCTCAGGGTGCTGAGGGCGACGATGTTTTCGGGAAGTGTCGGGTAATGCGCCGGGCCTTCGGAGAAGATAGCAGCGAAGATTGCATCGCGCAATGTGACTTGCGGATCGAAAGATTTTTGCGTTGCGGCGACTACTGCGTCGCGCAAACCGGCGCGCAGACCATCGTTCGTGAGCTGCGGCGTAAAATAGGCGGCCGTCATGCTTCTCAAAACCGCAGCATCCGCGGTTGCGGGAACCGAAGCGGCAACCGCCAGCGCATCGGGATACACGCTGATCGAGAATGTGCCGCCCAAATCCTTGACCGACTGGCTCAAAGTGCTGCCGGAAGCACCCTTCGAAGCCGCGACGGCCAGAGCCGCGTACCGGGCGAGCCCCGCGACCGGATGGCCGTAACCGGTCGAAGGTGCGCGAAACCACAGCTCCACCGTTGCGGTGGCAACGTTCGGATTGGGCGCCGCGATGAGTGTGCTGCCGAACGGTAGGACCGTTCGTTCCACCGTCGCGTCGGCCGGGCTCTCAAAGAGAAACAGCGATGCGCAGAGCATCGCTGTGAGTCCGGCGCCCGCGCGGATCACGCCGGTTCCGGCGAAACGTTGGGCGGCAGGCGGGTCGGCTTGGATTCCGGTGCTTTGGCGCCCGGCTCCGGCGGCTTTGCGACTACAACCGGTATCTCCGGACGCGTGTACGGCTTGTCACCCAGAATGGCGCGCACTTCTTCGGTCTCAACGGTTTCGTATTCGAGCAACGCCTCCACCATGCGCTCGAGCTTATGCCAGTTGGCATCCATAATCTCTTTGCCCCGCGCGTAGCACTGATCGATAATCTTGCGCACTTCGGTGTCGATTCGGCCGGCGATCTCTTCGGAGTAGTTGCGATCCTCTCCAAGCTCGCGGCCTAAGAAGACTTGGTGATTTCCGCGTCCGTATTGGATCGGCCCCAAGCCCTCCGACATCCCGTATTGCGTAACCATGCGGCGCGCCAGTTCGGTGGCCTGTTCGAAGTCGTTGCTGGCCCCGGTCGTAACGTCTTTGAACTTCAGCTCCTCGGCCAAGCGGCCACCCATCGCTCGACAGATCATCGCCAGCAATTGCTCGCGCGTTTGGCTGTGACGGTCGTCCTCGGGGAGCGACCACGTGATGCCCAGGGCCATGCCGCGCGGAATGATGGTGACCTTATGAATCGGATCGCCGTGCGGGAGCATGCCGCCCACGATGGCGTGTCCGGCTTCATGGTAGGCTGTGACTTCTTTCTCTTTTTGCGACATCACAATCGAGCGGCGTTCTGGGCCCACCATGACACGGTCGATTGCCTCGTCGCATTCGATCATCTCGATCACGCTCTTGTCGCGCCGCGCAGCCAGCAGCGCCGCTTCGTTGAGCAAATTCTCCAGGTCCGCGCCCGAAAAACCGGGCGTACGCTTTGCCAGCACTTCGAGCGCGACGTCTTTTCCGAGCGGTTTGTTACGCGCGTGCACGCCCAAGATCGCCGTGCGGCCCTTGATGTCGGTACGATCCACGACCACCTGGCGGTCGAAGCGGCCGGGGCGTAGGAGCGCCGGATCCAAAACGTCGGGACGGTTCGTCGCTGCAATTAAGATAACGCCCGTGTTTTGATCGAAACCATCCATCTCGACCAGGAGCTGATTGAGCGTTTGCTCGCGCTCATCGTGGCCGCCACCCAAACCGGCGCCGCGCTGGCGGCCAACCGCATCGATCTCGTCGATAAATACGATGCACGGTGCCGATTTTTTGGCTTGGTCGAACAGATCGCGAACGCGCGATGCGCCAACACCCACAAACATCTCGACGAAATCCGAGCCCGAGATCGAGAAGAATGGCACACCCGCCTCGCCGGCAATGGCGCGCGCTAGCAAGGTCTTGCCGGATCCCGGCGGCCCTAGCAGCAGAACGCCTTTTGGGATGCGCGCACCAAGCGCCTGAAACTTCTTGGGGTACTTTAAGAACTCAACGACTTCTTCCAGCTCTTGTTTGGCTTCATCGATGCCCGCCACGTCTTCGAACGTCACCTTCGGACGGTTTTCGGAAAGCATTTTCGCACGCGAGCGCCCGAACGAGAGTGCCTGGCTTCCACCATTCTGCGCCTGCCGCAAGAAGATGAACAAGAGTGCCGCCATCAACAAGAGCGGCAAAAGACCGAAGATGTTGGAGAGCAGGGCGCTGCTGCTGGCCTGTTCGTATTCGATCGACACGCCGTGATTGATTAGCAGCATATTGAACTGATGGTCGTTGGGATCGGGTACCGAAACGGTATACTTCTCGCCGTTCCTTAGGTCGCCGTTCGCATCGTGTCCCACGACGTGGAACGTCTTCACCGAGTTGTGCTGAACTTTTTCGTAGAATTGCGTATAGGAAAGGCGTGCGGTCGTGTTGGGCGGCAACACGAAGTACTTCACAATGAGGAAGACGGCCGCTATGGCGACAGCGGTCAGCAGGATGGTGCGGAGGTATTTTCCCACGGAGCGACACCTTTCTGGATAATCTAAACGTTCTCTTCTGCGCGAACGGTTTCGCCGCGGCGGCGCTGCAGGGAAACTGCACCGCGATCGACGCGCAGCTCTACGCTCGAATTCATCGAAAAACGTCCTGAAGCGTTGCGTTCCAAGGCCCGCACGGCAGCCTCAATGTGCTCAAAATCTACATCCGCCAAGGC
Organism: Candidatus Meridianibacter frigidus; assembly: GCA_003243975.1. Taxonomy (GTDB): domain Bacteria; phylum Vulcanimicrobiota; class Vulcanimicrobiia; order Vulcanimicrobiales; family Vulcanimicrobiaceae; genus Meridianibacter; species Meridianibacter frigidus. The sequence goes on from QHBJ01000015.1 coordinate 118,234, forward strand.
ATCATTCTCTCGCAAAATGGCGCGGAGCCGGGCCCGCAGGAGCGCTCGCGGGGCGGCCTGCATCTCGTCAGCGCAGAGCCCGGCACCCCGGGCGGCCGCGCGGTCCAGGCCCGGAAAGAACGGTCGCAAGACGTTTAGGGCCGAGCGCACCGCGTTGCGACGATATGTCAGGTCGGCGTTGCTGGGGTCCAGAGCGTACGGCAAGCAGAGCGCGTGACAGTACGAGCGCAGGGCCTCGTGGTCGTAGCGCAAGAGTGGTCGCAATAGCTGCACGCCCGGTCCCAAAACACGGCTGGCCGGCATGCCCGCCAGCCCCTGAGGGCCGCTGCCTCGAAAGAGGGCCAGAAGCACGGTTTCGGTCTGATCTTCGGCCGTGTGGGCTGTCGCAACGGATGCGGCTCCCCGCCGCGCGGCGATTTCGAGCAGCGCTCCGTACCGGGATGCGCGCAGCGCTGCTTCCCCTCGTCGGCGGCCCGGAAACGCGGCCACATCCACCGGCACGCGCAGGGTCGCGCCAAGCGCCAGCACGACCGCCTCGTCCTGCCAAGCCGACTCTCGCAAGCCGTGGTTCACGTGGGCCAAGCAAATCGTCAAACGCAAGGCCGGGGCAACCGCGGCCGCGGCAGCCGCTAGCGCCACGCTGTCAGCGCCGCCCGAACAAGCGATGAGTACCCCTTGGCCCGCAGTGAAAAGGGAATCACGCTGCAGCGAAAGTTCGAGCGCTCGCTGCGGTTTAGCGCCGCGCATGCTGCGCCAGCTCGCGTTGCACGTCGCGCTCGCGAGAGGCCGCGCGCTTATCCCACATCTTCTTCCCTCGCGCAAGGCCAATTTCAATCTTGACCTTTCCACGGGTGAAGTATAAACGAAGCGCCACGATGGTGAGGCCCTTTTCGGCGGCCCGGCTACCGAGGCGGGTCAACTGATCTTTATGTAACAGCAGCTTGCGCGGACGGCCCGGCTCGTGATTGGAAAAGCTGCCCTCCTTATAAGGAGGGATGTGCATGTTCAAGAGCCACAACTCTCCGTCGCGCACGCGCGCGTATGCTTCATTCAAGCTCACGCCGCCGGCGCGGATTGACTTAATCTCGGTCCCCGTCAGGACGAGCCCCGCTTCCATCGATTCGAGGATCTCGTACTCGTAGCGCGCGCGACGGTTGTCCACCGCCGGCGCGCGCACGGCGGGTTTTTCTGCGGTCCGCAGCGTCTTACTCTTCGCCACGGTTCGAACGAAAATCGACGACGTCCGTAACGCGCCCCTTGGCAACGAAGTATCCTTCAGCTTCGACCAAGACTTCAGCCTCCTCGCGCACTTCGGCCCGCACGGCCAACACGTTCCGGCGAATCCACACGACCTCACCGAAGATCTCGACCTCCCGCTCCAGCGGCACGGGCGCTCGAAAACGAACATCGAGTTTGGCGGTTACGCCTCGATAACCGGCGGCCGCCGCCGCATGTGCCATGCCCTCATCCAAAAGGGCCATCGCGATGCCGCCGTGCGCGATCTCCTTCCAACCCTGAAACCGCGGCGCCAAACGGATGCATGCATGCGCGTGACGATCGTCGGGGTAATCGAAACACAGTTGCAGACCGGCCGTATTCTGTGGGCCGCACGCGAAGCAACGGCCGTCGTCAATCGGCACGGCGGCTAGCTGGGCCGGCATTTCAACGCCCGGCTTCAAGTCGCGACGCCAGCGCTTCCGGCAAAGCAGCAGCGTGCATCTTCTCCTGCACCGTTGAAATCGCGTAGTCATAGCGCCGGAAGCTTACGGTGCGCGTCTGAGGATCGTAAAAGACGAACGACGGCTGCGGATTGAGATCGCGCGGCTGCCCGACGCTGCCCACATTGATAATGTAGCGGGCTCCTTCGTCTAAGGTGATCTCGCCACCGTTCTGCATGTGCGCGTGCGAGACCGTGCCGGCGCCATCCAAGCAGTAGTAATCCGCAATATGCGTATGACCGACGAAAATAATCGGCGCATCGGTGTTCTTAAAGGCGCGCTTCGCCGCGGCTTTGTCCAAAATATACTCGAAGTAATTCTTCGGTGCGCCATGCACCAAGAGATACTCGGGCGTGCGAATCTCATATCCCAAGCCATTCATCCAGTCGCGACTTTTTTGCGAAATGACGCCTTGCGTCCACTCGATGGCGGCTCGCGCGGCTGGGTTGAAGTACTCCACGCCAAAGTTCTCGAGGGCTGCGATGTCGTGGTTGCCGAGAACCGCCGATTGCGCGCGCTGCGAAATAAGATCGACACATTCGTTGGGGTTGGGACCGTATCCAACCATGTCACCCAAGCAAAGAACGGCATCGTCCTCCGGAATTTGAGCAAGTGCGGCCTGCAGGGACTCCAAATTACTGTGGATGTCGGAGATAACCGCGTATCTCACGCTGCGGACACGGCGCGCAGGTGCGTGGCAAATGCGACGCGCTCAGGTGGGGTGCCGACGGTCACGCGGATGTATCCATCCAGCGGCGGCATGCCGGGCTTGCGAATAAAGACTCCGCGCTGCATGAGGGTGCGAACCACCCCTTCTGCTCGCGCCGCGCTGCCGAAATCGATGCAAACGAAGTTCGTGTGAGACGCAATGGATTTATGTCCCAGCGAATCGGCCAAGCGGACGTACTCATCACGGCCACGCGCGACCTCTGCTACGACGCCCTGCATGTACCCGTCGTCTTGGAGGGCCGCGAGCGCGCCAATCTGCGCGTTCCGGTTTACGCCGTACTGCAAGCGAATTTTTTGAAACGTTTCGATCGTTCGGCGAGTCGAGATCGCATAACCGATACGGGCGCCCGCCATCCCATAGGCCTTGGAGAACGTGCGCATGCGAACCAGCCGCGGATCGATGCCCGCCGGCAAGACATCCTGAGGTGCAAACTCTGCATAGGCCTCATCCAAGAGCAGTAGACTCTGGGATGGCATCGCTTCAAGCAACGCTTCCACATGCGGACGCGACACGAAGGTGCCGCTGGGATTGTCGGGATTGGCAAGATACACAATGGCGGGATGCAGCGCGCAAGCGCGCTCGATGAGCGCCTCGACGGCAATGCTGCCGTTAGCACGATAATCGACGGTGCTCAATCCGCCCCCATACCCGGTGACGTGATAGGCAAACGTTGGATAGGTGCCGCGCGTCGCGAGTGCGAGCGTGCCGGGACCGACGAACGCGCGCACCGCCAGCCCCATTAAATCATCGATCCCCGCCCCCACGCAGATGTTTTCGATTTCGCAGCCCGCGCGCGCAGCCAGCGCTTCGCGCAGATCGTATGATTCCGGATCTCCATAGCGGCACACGCGGGGAAGCTCGGCGGCCATGGCGGCCACCGCGCTGGGAGAGGGACCGAAGTTGCTTTCATTGGCACCGAGGCGCAGCAGCGATCCATGCCCGCCTTCACGCATTAGTTCTTCCGGGCCGATGAATGGAATGGTGGGTGGGATGGCCTCGATGTGCGGAGCGGCGCGCAACTCGGGCTCGCGGGCGGTTTTCATCGTTTAGGGTGCGGCGATCCGATCGACAACCGATCGCACGCCGCCCACGCCGCGCACCGTCTGAAGCATGGTTTGTTTTGTCGCGATGGAGCGCACATGTCCGTCGAGCGTCACGACACCGTCGTGAACCGTGGGCTTGATCGCGAGCGCGTTGATGCCGGTTTCCGCCGCCAATGCGCCGGCTACACGTGCGGTCAATGCGGCGTCGCTGAGGGTTTCCTTGGCGCCGCGAAGGTGAGGATTGATTCTCGTGCGGTCATCGACACCTTTGACCCCGTCAACCGATCGCGCAGAGTTCTCAAACTCACGGCGCTGCTCTTCGTTCTTCGCCTCGCCCGTAAGAACCACTCGCCCGTCGGAAACGTCCACGCGAACGGCAGTCGTTGCATCCAGATCCACCGCCGATACCTTCGTTTTTACGGTCGCCGCGATTAGCGCGTCCTTGGCCTCTCCCGGGGCGGCGCTCGCGGCCTGTTGAGCTGATTTTTGCGCGCTGCCGCCGCATGCAGCAAGCATGAAGAGCGCCGCGAGCGTGATGTTTGGACCTCTCTTCATTAATATGCCTCTCTAAAAAACCGAACGCCGACTTCTGTGCCCGCATCCACGTGTTCGATGTCTTCGCCTAACACGATGAAGCCCGCCGACCGGGCCAGCAAACTGCTCCACGACGAGCGCATGGGCAACGGCATTGCTACGCACCTACCGTCTGCTTCCTGCAGAGTCACGGGTAAAAACCACGTCCATCCGGCGCGCTTGTCGACCGGCGCGCCCAAAGGAAAAGCGACTTCGGACTCGCGCCGGCGTGCGCCCGTCAAAGCTGCAACAATGGGCGCGCCCACCGCCAGTAGGATCATCAGCGCGGAAGCCGGATTACCTGGAAGTCCCAGAACGGGCTTTCCTCCGGCGCCGCCCAGAACGGTGGGTTTCCCCGGCTTCACGCGCAGTCCGTGAACGACCACACCCGGACTTCCGAGCGAGGCGATGGCCCGGGGCGTAAAATCGAGCTGCCCGACCGAAGAGCCGCCGCTCATTGCGAGCGCATCGCACTGCTCGAGCGCATCGCGCAAAGCGCGCGCGCACTCGCGCTCATCGTCACGCACGATCGGAAAATGCCGAACGCGCGCCCCCATCGCGCGCAGCGCCGCGGCAACGGCATATCGATTTGAGTCGCGAACTTTGCCCGGCGTCACCGATTCGCGCACCTCGATCAGTTCGTCGCCACCCGAGAGAACGCCAAAGAGCGGCTGCTGAAAAACCGGAACGCGCGCATATCCCAACGTTGCCAGCACCGAAATTTCCGGCGCACCAACGCGCCGCCCAGCCGGCAGCACGAGCGTGCCGGCGGCGATATCTTCTCCCGCCGCCGCGATGCAATCTCGCGGCAGAAGCGCGCGATCTACCGTAATGGTGCCATCTTTGGCATTCGAGTCTTCAATGGGCACTACGCAATCGCCGCCATGAGGGATCACGCCGCCGGTGGGTACTTGCAGGGCCTCACCCGTCACCAGGCGCTCGGGCCAAGGCTTCGAAATCCGCGCGACCCCGACGACTCGAAACGTTCCCGGCGTCTGCGCGGAGGCAATGGCAAAACCGTCCATCGTCGAGCGCGCGACTAGCGGAACGTCTTCGCGCGCGGTGATATCGCCGGCCAAGAAGCGGCCCGACGCATCGTCGATGTCTACTTCTTCCGCGCCCAGCGGTCTCAGTGGAACGGCGGAGAGAAATGCAATCACCGCTTGCTGCGGGGCATGCAGCAATTGCGTTTCGAAACCGCGACCGGGTAGGAGAGCGTTTGCACCCCGCATAAAGCGCCGTTCGTTCTTCATGCTCGACATTGCTCTTATTCGGCGCGACCCGGATCGTGTTCGTCGCTCGCTTCGGCGGCGCGGCATCGACTCGGCAATAGTCGCAGACCTGCTGCGGCTCGATGCCGAGTTTCGAAACGCGCTCGGGGAACTCGAACGGCTGCAATCGCAAAGGAATGCGCTCTCCGCCCAAATCGGACGCGCCGCCGATAAGGCCGCCGCAGCCGACGAGCACCGGAACGCGCTCGACGCGCTGAAGGCGCAAATTGAAAGCGCGCAGACGATGGTCGCCGCAACGGGGCCCGACGCCTCCGCGTCGCCGCTGGCCGAAGTCTTGCAGAACATCCCCAATCTGCTCGACGATGCCGTGCCCGACGGCGCGTCGGCCGCCGACAATGCCGTCCTACGAACTTGGGGCGCGCCGCCGGCGTTTGATTTTTCACCGAAGCCCCATTGGGAGATCGGCACATCTTTGGGGATTCTCGATTTCGAACGCGCCGTCAAACTCTCAGGCAGCCGGTTCAGCATCCTTTCGGGAGCCGGAGCGCGCCTTTCACGCGCGCTCGCTACGTTCTTTCTCGAACGCGCAGCCCGCAATGAGTACACCGAGGTAGCTCCGCCGTACTTGGTGACACGCGACACAATGTGGTCAACGGGCCAATTGACAAAATTCTCCGATCAGATGTTCTTTGACCAGGCCGCGGATTTGTTCATGATTCCCACGTCGGAGGTGCCGCTGACGGCGTTGCGCGCAGATGAGGTTCTGGATTTCGGCGAGTTGCCGAAAAGATACACCGCATATTCGCCGTGCTTCCGCAAGGAGGCCGGCGCCGCAGGCAAAGACACGCGCGGACTCATGCGGCAGCATCAGTTCGAAAAAGTCGAATTGGTTTGGTTGACCGCTCCGGAGGGCTCCGATGCGGCGCTCGAGCGCTTAGTAGCCGATGCGGAATCACTACTGCAGGAATTAGGGCTTCCCTACCGCGCGGTGGCGCTCTGCGGCACCGACGTTGGATTCAATGCTGCCAAGACGATCGACCTCGAGGTGTGGCTGCCCTCGCAAGGGGTCTATCGCGAGATTAGTTCGTGCTCCAACTGTACCGACTTTCAAGCCAGAAGGGCGAACATTCGTTTTCGGCGCGACACCAAAGGCAAACTCGAGTTCGTCCACACGCTCAACGGTTCGGCGCTGGCGATCGGACGTACGTTGGTTGCAATTCTTGAGAATTGTCAGCAAGCGGACGGCTCCGTCCGCATTCCATCCGCGCTGGTCCCGCATTTCGGAGCGGATCGCATCGTACGCTCTTAAGTTAGCGCGGACAATTGCGCGCCGTACCACCTTGCCAACTCGCGCAGCGGCACGCTAGCATCACCAGACCACGTCGCATTGTGCATCTGCGCGAACGTGCGAGGGCAATGATGATGTCAAGATCCGCGCGTTTCTCCACTTTGCGTAGGCTCGCGAGGACTGTTTCTCGGTAGGGGCTGTCGTCTACGAGGTCGGCGCCCTTCAGGACAGCGCCATCGGGCCGCGTGACACGGTAGAACCCGGTCACGTTATCGCGAACGACGCGGCTTGCGTCGCCGTCTGCAATGAATTCGAGAACGTCGTCTACCTGTTCGTTCTTACCCTTCGGTGTCTCCGCGGAACCGACGTGGGGAATGTGGATAACAGCCTTTTTGCGAGGTCGAGGACTTCTTCGATAGCATTTAGGTATGACTCGTCGCAACCGCACCTCGAAAACCAAATTAGCACCACACACCACAATTCGAAGCGGCTTAAGGTTTGGGGCTAGATCATCCGGAGAACAGCGGCATCACGTAGCAACCCGACGTCTTGTATCATAAGGTCGCTTTGGTGGATTGATAGGAGTCGTCCAGCATATTGGGCATACTCGGTGAATGCCGACAAGAACCGTATTGCTTGCACTTTGCGCCCTGTGTGCGACGCTCTGCGCGTGCGCAAGCAATCAGGCTGCTAAAATCAGGACCACTTCGAGCGCCGCTGTTGCGCACGGTGCCCAACGCGCCGACACACCCCTTCTTGCTGAGACAAGCCCTCCCGGCGACATTCCGGATTCGCAAGCATTTGTGGTGTACACGTCTCCAAATGGACATGTCACCGTCGCCTATCCCGAAGGCTGGGAGCGCACATCGCAGCCAGCCGGCGTTACGTTCGTTCATGATTTCAACGGCGAACGCATTCGGAAAGGCAGCGGTATTGCCGACGCATCCGCCGTTCGTGATCTCAAAAGCACGACCGCGAAGGCACCCGGCGGAGTAGCCACGCTTTTGACCTACAGTTCAAACTCGCTCCCGAATGCGATTACGGGCAAGCGAGTGCGCCTCCTAAACAACACCTACATCTTTAAAGCCCCAAGCGGTCCGGTGGCACTCGATCTCTGGGCGCCTTTAGGAGCTGACAACGTCGATCAGTGGAAACACATCGCATCCACATTTAAGACGCGTTGAGCGCGTCGTCGGTCCTCCGGGCGCACGACCTCTACCGCTTCTATCACGCAGGCGAGGAAGAAACGTTAGCATTGCGCGGCGTAAGCTTGGAAGTGCACGCGGGTGAGGTCGTTGCAATAGCCGGCCCTTCGGGGAGTGGGAAATCAACGCTGCTCGCGTGTCTAGCGGGACTGGACGAGCCGGACGGCGGCAATGTTACGGTGGCGGGCGCGCGCATGACACGGCGTCCCGAATCCGTACGCGCGGAGTTGCGAGCGCGGCACATCGGCATCTTGATGCAATCCGAAAATCTCTTGATGAATTTGAGCGTGGCCGATAACATCCGGTTGCAACTTGCGCTGGCCGGCGTGACCGATTCTAGCGCCGTCCACAGTGCGCTGCAGCGTGCCGAGATCGGCCACCGCGCCGGCGCAAAGGCGGGCCAGCTTTCGGGCGGTGAAATGGCGCGTGCGGCCCTGGCCATTGCACTTAGCACCAATCCTCCGCTGCTTCTCGCGGATGAACCGACCGGCGAAGTCGATGAGGAAACGGAAAGCAAGTTACTGCGCGTTCTCGACGATCGCCGTAAAAGCGGGGGCGCCACGATTATTGCAACTCACAGCGAAGCGCTTATGCGCTGGGCTGATCGCAACATCAAACTTCTGGACGGCCGGGTCATTGAATGAACGGCGCTCTGCTTACGGCCGATCATGTTTCCAAAGTCTTTTATACTCCGGGCGAAGATGTGAGCGCCGTTCGCGATGCTTCATGCACCGTACCGCCCGCGGCTCGCATCGCGCTTCTCGGGCCTTCCGGAAGCGGCAAATCGACGCTGCTGCAACTACTCGGCGGACTCGACATTCCGACAAGCGGGACGGTTACCTGGCCCGCATTCGGGCCCGACGTGCGCCCTCGTAACCTCGCGTTCGTGTTTCAAAACCAAACGCTCATTCCGGCACTGAGCGTACTGGAGAATGTCGAACTCCCGCTCCAGCTTCAAGGCGCGAGCAATAGTGATGCGCGCGAGCGTGCACGTGCAGCCCTTCAGCGACTGGGGCTGAGGGCGCTTTCAGATAAGCTTCCCGAAGAACTCTCCGGAGGCCAGGCGCAGCGGGTTGCGTTTGCGCGCGCGCTCGTCGGCGAACCGCGATTGATTCTTGCCGATGAACCGACCGGGCAATTGGATCATCACACCGCAAACGAATTCTTCGATGCCGTTCTCCCGTGGATCGAAGAACGGGGCAGCGCAATCGTTCTCGCCACCCACGACCGCACGGTCGGCGAACGCATGAGTGAGCGCTGGACGATGCGCTTCGGCGTCTTGGAAGTACCGGGATGATTGCGTTCGTCTGGCTGCGCGGCATTCTCTCAAGCCTGTCCGGACGGCTGCTGGGCGCGATTGCGGGCGTTGCCCTGACCATCGCACTTCTTGCCGCCCTCGGTGCATTTACTGCCTCAAGTGCGGCCTCAATGACAAAACAAGCGATTGCAAACGTCAGCGTCGATTGGCAATTACTCGTCAACCATGGGGCAGATATCGCGGCCGTAAAAAAGGCCGTTGCAACCGCAACGCCGTTCACGGCAATGCAGCAAGTCGAGTACGCCTCCGTTCCCGGCTTTGAATTGCAGTCCCGGGGCACCACTCAAACCACCGGTGCGGGCAAAGTTGTCGGCGTGGGCGCCAGCTATCAGTACGACTATCCACGTGAATTTCGCGCACTCGTCGGAAAGCCGGCTGGCGTACTGCTCGCGCAGCAAACTGCCGCGAATCTGCATGCGCGTGTCGGCGATCGCGTTACGATTAAGCGAGATGCGCTGCCGCCGGTCCAGGCACGAATCGATGGAATCGTCGACTTCCCCGACGCCGATGCATTTTTCCAAGCGGTCGGCTTGCCGCCTGGTTCGGCACCGCAGGCACCGCCCGACAATATTCTGATCTTGCCCGAAACGCTCTGGCACCAGTTCTTCGATGCGCAGACCGCGGTGCGGCCCGACTCGATGCGCACGCAACTGCACATTCGTATCTCGCACGATTTACCCGGCGATCCGCTCGCCGCATACAAGGTCGTTGACGGACGCGCAAAAAATGTTGAGGCGCGCATTGCAGGCAGCGGAATCATTGGCGATGATCTTGCCGCCAAGCTCTTGGGGACGCAAGCTGACGCTCTTTACGCGCGCGTGCTTTTCCTCTTCCTTGGCGTACCCGGCATTGTTCTTGCAATTCTGCTGACGATCGGCGTCACGACGTCGGGCCGCACGCGTCGCGATCGCGAACAAGCCTTGCTGCGTATTCGTGGCGCGTCGAGCTCAACGTTACTTGCATTGAGTTCGATCGAAGCTCTTGTCGTCGCAATCGGCGGCAGTGTGTTTGGAGCGGCCGCATTCTTGTTCTTGCACCCGCATCCCGTACGAGGCGACCTGCAGTGGCTGTTTGCAGCAATCGTCGCGGGCGTTTTTCTCGCCCTCGGGGCAGTGCTTGTGCCCGCTCTTATGCAAATGCGTTCGCGCACAGTTCGGACAAGCCGAAATGCAATCGGTCGTGCTACGGCACCATTGTGGGAGCGTTTGTATCCCGACGTTCTGCTTCTGGGAATTGCCGCTCTGACGTACTGGCTAACTGCGGCGAGCGGCTATCAGGTTGTGCTCGCCCCTGAGGGGGTGCCTCAAAGCGCCGTTCACTACCAAGCATTTCTTGGCCCCGTGTTGTTTTGGCTTGGTGCGGCCCTCCTGTCAATGCGTGTCTATCGTCTTCTCCTCGTCCACGGGCGGCCCGTGGTCGTCGCCGCTTCAAAGCCGCTCGCGGGCGCGCTTGCGCCGGCGCTTGCCTCTGCGCTGTCGCGGCAATGGAGTTTAATGACGCGAGCGCTCGTGCTGGTATTGCTGGCATTCTCCTTCGGAACCGCAACTGCGGTTTTCAATGCAACCTACAACGCACAAGCCCTGGTCGATGCGCAGCTCACGAATGGCGCGGATGTCACGATCTCCGCTCAGGGTAGCGCATCACCGATGCAGGTCCTCCGCCGCTTGCGTGCCATCCCCGGCGTCCTTGCCGCGGAGCCGCTAATTCACCGGTTCGCGTACGTTGGCAACGATCTACAAGATTTGTATGCAATCAATCCGCCTACAATTTGGAATGCCACTCCGATGTCGGATGCATTCTTTGGCAACGCAGACGCAAAGGGATCACTGGCGGCGCTTGCGGCGCATCTGGACGGCGTGCTGGTCTCTGAAGAAACCGTTACGAACTACCAACTGCAGCAAGGCGATCGACTCCAGTTGCGCTTGCAGGTTTTGCCGTCGCACCGGTACGTAGCAATTCCGTTTACCTTTATTGGAATCTCGCGCGAGTTCCCGACCGCACCCCATGACTCGTTCCTGATTACGAACGCCTCATATGTTGCGCGCATGACGCAAAATCCGGGGGCAGAATATGTGCTTATCAACGTAGCCCCCGGAAACATCGAGCGGGTTGCAACCGAAGCGCGCAAATTCGTTGCCAACCTTCCCGGCGCTCATGTCACAACGATCTTGGAAGCACAGCTCGCCATCGGCTCGACCATGACCTCTATCGATTTGCGTGGACTCACCGCACTGGAGCTGACATTTGCGGTCATCTTCATCGCCGCCGCAACCGGGCTTATGTTCGCGCTTGGGCTCGCGGAACGCCGGCGGGCGTTCGCGATTCTTACGGCCATCGGGGCGAAGCCCTCTCAGTTAGGCGCCTTTCTCTGGACCGAGGCCTTGGCGATCGCCGTGCCCGGAGCCGTTCTTGGGATCGCCCTCGGAATTGGTATCGCCCAAATGCTCGTTCGCGTCCTTACCGGCGTCTTCGATCCGCCTCCGGAGCATCTGGTCTATCCATGGAACTATCTGGCTCTATTAATTGTGGCAGCCATCGTGGCCACGGCAGTCGCCGTCGCTGCAGCACGAACGATGGTGCTGGCATCGGTCACCACGGAGCTGAGAAGGTTGTGATGCGCAAATGGCACAGCATCTCTATTGGGGGTTGCAAAGGCGATATGGACCAGCCTGCTGAGAGTAATTGAGTCAGGTGATTCCGGCCTGAACAGGTTGCTTCCCACTAGAGTTCTAAGCGCGCTGCCCGAACGCGACTTCGTTCACTTGCGACTTGCCGCTAAGTCCTCCGGAGTCATCACCCAGCTGCCATCAATGGTTCGCCCGTGGAGAGCATTCGACCGGCCTGAAGATCGTGCCGGCTTTCCGGAACCATTTTTCAATGTTTCCGTTGCACGTCGCATTTTCCGCAGAATTCTGTGTCGGTAAAAACTGCGTGAGGCCGCCAAACATGTTCGTGGTCCGATGTCGGGGGAGCTTCAAGGGCTGCGGGCTCTTCGCGGGTGCTTGAACTTTCACGCTGGCAGTACCGACAAACCGTCGCGGCGGCGGGAATTTTGAGAAAGGCAATAAGGGCAATGCCGTACCGCGCCACTGGAGGGCGCGCCATGCTCCTGAACGGTGACGCGAACAGGCTGCGGCGACGGCCAGACCGCCGCTATCAAGACGCCTATCGGACCAAGTAGAATGCCCCAGACGAACATAAGGCATCCATTGACGCCTCGAGCACTGCCAATCGCAGCCGCCACAATTCCAAAAACCAGCCAAAGGACGACCCCCTCCACCATCACGCCGCATATTTGCCAAAACTTTGGTTATCACCACCCACAGGCTTGCCTAGAACGAGATTGAGCCGTTTTCATGAAAATCTGCCGTTTGCAAAGCAGGCTGCAGTGAACGCACTGCGCGAGGCACGCTGAAAGCCGAAAGCAATAGCGTCGCCAGCACCAAGGTCAACGTCACGTCGATAATGGTCGAACGGTTCTCGATACCGTGAGGAAGGCCGATTACCAATGCGAGGGCTAGCGCGCCGCGCGCTCCTGCCGCACGAATCACATTTAGCCATCCTGGCGGCGCAATGCGACCCAACGCCCAGGGCGTCAATACGTACGCAAGCGTCGCGCGCGCAGTCGCCATTCCGCTGAGCGCCGCAACTGCAACTAAGGGGGCGTGTGTGAGGCGCCCGATCTCCAGGGCCGCACCCGTGAGGAAGAATATGATTACGTTGGAAACAAACGTCAAGCGATCCCACACGCGCTCTACTTTTAAAGCAACATCCACCACGATCGACCGGCGCTCAAATTCGCGCAACGCAACGCCGAAGGCGATCACCGCGACAATCGCCGATGCGCGTGCAATGTCAGCCGCAAAATAAACGATGTACGCCCCCGTAATTGTTGCAGCCAACTGAATGCCGCTTGCATTGCGCCGTACTACGAGCATTGCGAGAACGTATGCGGCCGCGATACCAAGCGCCAGTGCACCAAGCACACCCGCCAGGGTTTCGACCACAACGAGTCCTACGCCGGCACCCGAGTGCAGCAACGTAATCACAAGTATCGTCCGATAAAGGACGACCGCCATCGCGTCATTGAGCAATGACTCGCTCTGCACGATAGTGCCGAGAGACTCCGGGACCTTCGCGCGCTTGAAGGTTGCAACGATGGCGACCGGATCGGTGGCACTGATGATGGCGCCGATGAGTAAGGCACTCGTCCAGGGCAACCCCGCGAAGTGCACCGCAATCGCGACGATGGCCGTTGTAATGAAGACTCCCGGAACGGCAAGCAGAAAAATCGGACGCCACCAGGTGAGCAATTGCCGAGCACTCAAGTTCCATGCCGCTTCAAATAAGAGCACTGGTAAGAACACGTAGAGTGTCGCCGTTCCGAAGAGATGCTCAAAGCGCCCGGGTGCGAGCGCGCCGGCACCTACGCCCGCAAGCACGAAGAGGAAAATTATCCAGGTCCGCATCAGTGCGGAAGCGGCCCTTTGTAGGGCGCCGGGTCACTCACGGGCCTCATCTTTAACCTCAAATGCGCAATCATTGGCGGTGCATTATCCATCGCGAACATGGCGGCGCTGCATCGTCGAATAAGAATCCACCCTAAAAGTGGAGTATCCCGCGGATGATTCCAAAAAAGAACGCCGCGCAGAATCCAAAGAGGGCAGCAGCTCATGCTCACACGCTGCACCGCTTCAGCACTCGGCTGACCTGCACGGCGTTCCAGGAACTTTCCGCGTCGCGTGGTATCGCCGGCCTCGGTCAGTTTCTTGGCGATCTGTTGCAATGACAGGTTTAACAACCGGTCGTCTGGGTAGTTAAGGTCCCAGGCTTCCGCTAAGCGCCAGATGGTGCCAGTAATTGAAAGGCACCTTGCGTTGCAATCTTCTCACCTGGCCGCAGGCCAAAGAGAATAAGTGCTAGCGTCCCGTCGCTCTTTCCAATGCGTACCGAGCGCTGTACAAACGTGGTTGTCTCTTTTGTTTTTTGTTGAACAAACACGACGGTTTCGCCGCTTTGGGGATCTTGAACAACGGCGCTCTGCGGGATGATGACGCCGCGGTCTCGCCCCATAAAGATCGTCGCTTCCACCGAGTCACCGGGAATGGCGCCGGGGGGAACGCCGTTTACCACCACGGTCGCACGTTGGGTCGTTGGATCGACTGCCGCACCTACGCCGGCTACGTGGCCCGCCGCGGACGCATTGCCGTTTGAAAGTCGCAACTTGACGAACGCGCCAGGATGGATCTTGCGCGCATCGCCCGCGGCAACTTCCAACGTGACGACGTTCTGCGATGCCGGCCCGAGCGCTACCACTGGAGTCGTGGAGTCCACCGATTCGCCCGCGTGCCGATAGATGGCTGTAACAACACCACTGTGCGGGGCAAGAAGCGTACCGTTGTTCAGGTCGCGTTGCGCCCCCGCGGCGCGTGCGCGCGCACTCGCCGCCTGCCCCGAGAGCACACCTTGCTGAGCGCGCGCATTCTGTAGGTCTGTCAGCGCTTGCTGGTAATCCGCCCGCGCCTGCGTGAGCGCCCCGCCCACGCCATTCGAGGTTGCGGAGATTTTGGCAGCGTTGGCGCGGACGTCAGCAAGGTCGGCATTGAGCTGCGCTTGGGCGGCATCGACATCTTTGCGCGCAGCGACGCCAGCCGCGAAGAGCGTGCGTTGCCTCTGAAGCGTTTGCTCATCCAATTGCACCTTGATTTGAGTTTGGCGAAGTACGGACTGAGCTGAGGTGAGGTCGCTCTGTGCGGATCCGCCGCCACCCTGCAATGCCTGCAGGCGCGTGCGAGCCGCCTCGACCTTTGCGAATGCGCCTTGGAGTTGCGCTTGCGGAACCGCGCCGCCGCTGTAGCCGGCGGCGGCGGCGGCGGCGTCGGCTCGTGCCTGCTCCGCCGAGATCGCAAGCCCGCTGGTATCCAAGTGCGCTAACGGCTGACCTTGCGCTACCTGCTCGCCCACGCGTACATCAACGCCGGCGAGGATGCCGGGCAATGCAAACGCCGGCTTTGCAACTGCTCCGGCGGGGGCACCGACGCGGCCATACGCCGTAATGCGCGCGATATATTCTCCGTAACGTACCGTTGAAATTGTAACTTGAGGCTGCGCTTCGGGCGTGCTCACCACTGACTTCTTATGAACAAACAGGAAGAGAGCACCGACGATAAGCAGCAGGACGGCCGTGAGTACCAATGGGTTTCTGGGCATCAGCTTCCCATGAGCAAACGCAATGTCGCTCGTGCTTGCAATTCGGCATAGTAGGCATTGAGCTCGGCCAAGAGCGACTGCTCGTACGTTTGTCGCGCGGCGGTTACATCGAGACTTGAACTCGCTCCGCTCCGGTAGCCGGTTTGCGTTGCCTTCAGCGTCGCCTCTGCTTGCAGGCGCGCCTGGCGCGCAGCAAGCGCGGCGACATGGTCGGCGTCGTACGTGCGCGTCGCCGCCGCAACCTCGATGCTGACCTTGCGGTTGACGGACTCGAGATGCGCTTGCGCCTGTTCGAGTTTCGCGCGTTCAATGTTCACGCGCGCAGCGCCGGAGTTCGAGAGTGGTAAGCTCATTTGAATATTAGCGCTCGGCCCCGCGACGCGTTGGCCGGTATCGGTGCCGCGCGTATACCCACCTTGAACGCTGACCGTCGGAAAGATGCCGCGCTGCGCTGCGCGCAGTGCCGAGATCTGCGCATCAACGGCCGCCCGCGCAGAAGCAACCTCCGGGCGCATTAACAGCGCCCGTCCAACCGCATCCCGTGGTGCAATGCCCGGTTGAATTGTGACTACATCGGCAAACGCAATTTGCCCCGGCACGATTGTGGTTTCGACGGATAAGGCTTCGTACGCGTTGGCTTGGCCCGCTTGCGCGGTTGCAAGGTCAGCGCGGGCCTGATCAACCGCGACGTCGGCGCGCAGCACATCGAGGCGCGGCGCATCCCCGGCGAAGTACCGCAGACTCGCCGCGCGCTCGTCCGCTTGAGCAACGGCCAGCGCATTCTCACGGGCTTTTAGATTTGCCCACCCCCGCAGCGCGTCGTAGAAGAACGCGATGGCCTTCATTCGCTCCGCAGCCTGAGCAGCCAGCAGATCCGCTTGTGCGCTCTGCAGGTTGAACTGCGCTAAGCGGACCCCAGGAGAGTACGCAAGCAGATCACCCGACGTCGTTTGCAGCCCTATGGTGGAAAACCGTTGCGTTATGGTTTCGCCCGCGGCACCGGCCTGCGGCGCCTGTGTGTAGTTTGCGTAAGCGGAAGGGCCGATTATTCCCCGCGCAACGGCCAGCGCCGCCTGCATTTCGTGCACGCGTGCCGACGCGCCTTGAACCTCCGGCGAATGTGAAAGCGCGCTTTCTTGCGCAACCTGGGGGGTTAGATTCACAAAACCTTGCGGATAGGTCGACGTCGTAAACTGCGTCGCCGCCGCGAACATCAAAGGGGCGATCATATGTCTGCTTCCTCAATTACCTTGTTTCCCACAAAACCCGCGTACAGAACCGGTATCACCACCAGCGTAAACGCCGTCGCTGTCGAAAGCCCGCCGATGACCGCAATTGCAAGCGGGCGCTCCATCTCGGCGCCCGATCCCAAGCCCAACGCCAGAGGTAAGAGTCCGCCGATGGCCGCAAATGTCGTCATGACGATCGGGCGCAAACGCGTTCGGCCAGCCACCAATAGTGCGGTGACCGTAGCATCGCCCTGGGCGCGGCGCCGATTGGCAACGTCAACCAACAGAATACCATTTTTTACGACGATCCCTACGAGCAGTAGCAGGCCCATGAACGAGGACACGTTGAACGGCGTGTGCGTAAGAAAGAGGCCCAACGCTACTCCGATGAGCGCAAGCGGAATAGCTGTCAATATAACCAGGGGAACGCGAAACGAGCGGAATGCGGCAAGCATGACGGCAAAGACAAGGACGACTGCGATGAAAATGACCGCGATGAACTCGCGAAACGATTGCTGCTGGGCACTGTACTGACCGCCGATTTCCGTCGTGTACCCGGCGGGCAGCCGAGCGTGCTTTAGCGCATCCTGAATTCCGGCAATAACCGACGACAGGCTTCCGGCCGCATTGTTGGCGATCACACGCACGATTCGTTGCCCGTTCTCTTCGTTGATATCGCTGGAAAGGTGATTGTGCCGAATTCGCGCCACGTCGGAGAGTGCGACCGCTCCACTAGCCGTGGCAAGCAGAGCGTTGTCAGGCCCCTGTCCGGCGCCCGCGCTCATAACGCGTACCGGTATGAGCTGCGTGGACCCGGCGACCGTCGTCGCAACTTGGCCTTGAGTCGTGGCCGCCAATGCATCGGCAATGTCGGCGTTTGTCAGGCCCAGCGCCGCGAGCTGCGAGCCAATGGGGGCGATGCGGATGGTCGGATCGTCATAGACTACGCCGTCGAACACATCCCTTACGCCAGGAACTTTTGAAATCGCGTGAGCGACTTCGGCCGCCGAGAAGATTAACGACGGTTGCTCCGGGCCGCGCACACTCACCTCCAGCGGTGCCGGGGCTCCCGAAAGATCGTTCACCATGTCTTCCAAAATTTGATGAAAATCCAACTGCGCTGCGGGCACAGCATCCGCAATATGCGCGCGCAGCCGTTCGGTGACCGCATCGTATCCCTCGCGCTGCGAACGCGCTTTCAGCTTCACACGTATGAGGCCGCCGCTCTGCGGAGTCGGCGAATATCCGTTTGAATCGACACCCGTCAAGCGGCCTTCACGGTCCACCGCCGGATCTCGCAGGACGATGTGTTCGATGGCCGTAGCCGCAGCGTCGCTTGCGACCAGCGTGGTTCCTACCGGCATACGATACGTAATTTCGAATTGTCCTTCATCCAACTTGGGCAAGAAATCGCTGGGCAGGATCATCATCAGAAACACGGTGACGACAAGAATGAGGCCGGAGCCGATATATACCTTTGAACGATTGTGCAAAGCCCAAGCGATGAGCGGATCGTAGCGTGCGAGCAAATTCCCGATAAATCCACTGTCATCGTGTGCCTGGGCCTCGTCGTGGATAAGCGCCTTTGCGAGGACCGGTGCTACGAAAAGCGCCAGACTTAACGATACCAGTAACGAAGCGGCGAGCGTGAAAGCCAGCGCACGGAAGAAAAAGCCGCTTACGCCACTTAGCAGCGCCAAGGGAAGAAAGACGACCACCGTTGTGATGGTCGAGGCCGCCATTGGCAGGGCCAGTTGTCCCATGGCAATCGTAATGATATCCCGCTTGGGGAGATCCCGGTGGATGTGATAATTTCGGGCAATATTTTCGATAACGACGATAACGTCGTCGATAATGAGCCCAACGGCCACAGCAAGGCCACCGACGCTCATCAAGTTGAGGGTTTCTCCGGCCCACTGCATGACAAAAAGCGTAATTGCCATCGCAATTGGAATGATTATTGCCGCAACGAGCGTCATGCGGAGATTGCGCAAGAATGCGTAAATGACCAGAATAGCGAGCAGCGCTCCTAAAAGTATCGCATCGCGCAGCGAATGCTGCGACTCCACGACCAGATCCGTCTGATCCCAAAAGCGGTCAACGGCGATCCCTACGGGCAGACGCGGCACGATAGCTGAAAAGCGCGCTTTTATTGCCTCGGCCATTTTGACCGCATCAGCTCCGGGCAACACGTATGCATTAAAAATCACACCATGCTTGCCGTTGTACGACACTTGGCTCTGTAAGGGAGCGACCCCAACGGCAACGGAGCCCAGTTCACTTAAGGGAAGCGGGTTTTTTTCGGCGTCAATAATGTTCACATTGCGAAGCGCCTCAGCGTTGGTGATCTTGGCGTCGAGCAAGAGCACGTTACTCTGATAGTATTGTTGCCGAATGCCTAAGGCGCTAACGGTGTTGGCGTCGGCGAGCGCCTTGGAAACCTGCTGCGGGCTTAAGCCGTGTGCTGCCAGGGCCGCAGGGTCGAGCAGGACGTGGAACTCCCGCTCGGGGCCGCCGGTAACTAAAATGCGCCCAAGCCCGGGCGTTCCATAAAACTGAGGCACGACGGATTGCTCGATCATCTCGCGTAATAGCGTCTGCGACATCGTTCTGGATGTAAATGCGTACGAGATAACGGGTTCGCTGCTCGGATTGATGATTACCGACACGACGCTGGATCCCGAAGGAAGACTCGAACGCACTTGGCTAATCGCGTCGTTTACATGCTGCAAGTCGATCTGTACATCGGTGTGCGTATCGAACTCTACAATAAGTTCGGATGAGCCCTGGGTAGAGGTTGTGCGCACGCGTGTAACCGAGGGAAGCGCTTGAAATGCCCGCTCCAGCGGTAAGCTCACGGCAATACGAATTTGATCCGGCGGAAGATCGCCCGCATTTGCGACAACATCGATGCGCGCGAACGTCATGGTCGGAAAGATACTTTCCGGTACGACTGTATAAGCGTAGATGCCGAGAGCGGTCAACGCGCCCACTACGAAAATAATGGGCTTCTCAAAGCGCAGCCCGAACCGCGCCAAGTTCACGCTTTCACTTAACCACCGGTGAAGACACTCTCCAAGCCATCAACAGCAGCGCCGATCCCGCGCGCCGCGTTGGCAGCATTTATTCGGCGCTCCGTGGTAGCTGCGGCCAAGATGCCAATGTCCTTATCGAGCCTTTTGAGCTGTGCTACGCTCGCGTGTCCGCGACGCAATCGCTCGCGAAGTTGTAGCGACAGCGATCGGGTTTCTGAAACGGCTAGACAGATGCGCGATTGTGGCATCTCGCCCTCCGCAGTGGCCTCGCAGCGGTCTTCCACCCGTTGAAGGTCATCCAAGATTGCGGGAGAGCCCGCGCGCCGTGGCAGGCACGGCCAGAAGCGCTAGGATTGCCGCCGGGCCAGCATTCATCATGCAGTCATCCTAGCCGGTCAAGCTGAAACTGACATGAACGATGAAACTGCTGCTGGTTGAAGACGATCGCGCTTTGTGCGATGTCGTGCGCCGTGGTCTTTCAGAAAACGGCCATGTCATCGATATAGAGCACGATGGCGCCGGCGGGCTGAAGACCGCGCGCACTGAGCGCTTTGACGCCATCATCTTAGACGTTATGCTGCCTCACGTAGATGGCCTACAGGTCGCGCGCGAATTACGCGCTGCCAAAGTGCGCACGCCAATCTTGATGCTTACAGCCCGCGACACCGTTGAGGACATTATCACCGGGCTCGACGCCGGCGCCGACGATTACCTACGAAAACCGTTTGCCTTCGGCGAACTGGAAGCCCGCTTACGATCGATCGCGCGACGCGAAAACGCCCCGCAACGTGGCGAGTTGTGCGTAGCGAACCTTCGCATGGATCTCGGAACGCGCCGCGCTTTTCGCCAGGGCCGAGAAATCGCTTTGTCCGCGCGCGAAATTGCTTTCTTAGAGTATTTTATGCGAAATGAAGGCCTACTGGTCACGCGCGCAATGCTGGAGAATGCATTGTGGGAAACTGATCGCGATACGACATCCAATGTGATCGAAGTGTACGTGCGCAGACTGCGCGCGAAGCTTTCACCGGCTGGGGAGGCGCAACTCTTGCATACCGTCCGGGGCGCGGGCTATCGTTTTGGATTAGAAGGATGAGGCTGGGGGGCTCGACTCTTCGCGGCCAGCTGACGCTGGTATACGCTTTAGCCCTGCTGTTTGGGCTCGTGCTCTTCGCCGGGATCTCCGTGTTCTTCTTGGATCGAGCTGAACACGCAACGCTGGATCAGCGCCTCCAGACGGACATCCGTGCCAGTGCCGCGCTCATCGAAGCACGAAACGGAAAACTCGTTGTCGATTCAGATGATCGAAAGCAATTTGCACAGATCGTCGGTATCAACGCGAGCGGCGCGGTCTTTGCCGCTGCCGGCCACGTGCTAACTTCAACCGATGTCGTGGTACCGGAAACGCTGCGCCCATTCGCGCTTCATCCGTTTGCCAAAGCACAAACGATCATGCTCGACGCCCAGACTGTGCGAGTTTTTACCTCGCCAATTATTGAGGGCAACAAGTGGTATGGGACGATCATGGTGTGGCGGCCGGTGGAGACAATCAAAGATCTCGACACGCGTTCCGCGCTTGTTTTCGGCATCGCAATTCCGATCGTGCTACTATTCACAATGTTCTTCGGCGGCGTCGTCGCCCGCCGCGGCTTGGCGCCTTTACAAGATCTCGCCGCCCTGGCTTCCGAGATCGAGGCGCATGATCTTTCGCGCCGGCTGGCGGTCGAAAAGGACGACAGCGAGCTCGCTGCCTTGGGCAGTAGTTTCAATCGTATGCTCGACCGCCTGCAGGCCGCTTTTGAGCGCGAGCGACGATTCACAAGCGACGCATCGCACGAGTTGCGTGGACCTATTGCCGTCATGCATGCCGAGGCCGAACTCGCTCTGCGTCGCGAGCGCACTACAGATGAATATCGGCGCGCGTTGCTCACTGTTTTGCATGAAAGCGAACACGTCGAATCATTGACCTCGCGCCTGCTCGCCGCGGCACGTCAACAGGTGCCCGAGGATTTCCAAGACTGTGACTTAAGTTGCGCCGTTACCGAAGTCTGCGGTCGCCTGTCCGTGCTGGCGGGCGCTCGGAATATCACGTTTCAACCCCACATCGCCTCAGGCATCTATGTGCGCGCGGAACCCACCTCACTGAGGCAAATGCTGTTCGCGGTCTTGCATAATGCGATGAAGTACTCAGGCGAACATGCGGTAGTAGGCGTGTCGCTTGAAAAACGGGGGAGTTCAGCTGCGATTCAGATCGACGATCGCGGGCCGGGTTTTTCCGATCGAGCACGCATTCATGCGTTCGAACGGTTTTGGCGCGACGATGCGGCGAGATCGCGCGGAGGCGCAGGGCTTGGCTTGGCAATTGCCTATGAAATCGTCCAACGGCTGCGCGGCCAAATCCGCCTTCATAACCGCAGAAGCGGCGGAGCGTCCGTTGAAATTGAGCTACCGGTCCGCAGCGACTCGCAATAGGCGTAGTTGCTTGTATACGGCCTCGTGCGTTCGCGGAGCGCATTCATGTCGCCATTGTTTTCGATGACGTAGTTTGCGAGCGCTCGTGCCTCTCGCGGAGCGATCTGGGCCGCCATGCGCGCTCGAATTTGGCCCTCCTCCAAAGGTCGCGTTTCTTGAGACGCTCCATGCGCAGCGCATCGAATCGCTCCATCATCGTAGCCATCTACGGCGGAGCGTGGGCGCGCTGATCTCCAGCCAACGACGCGCGACTCAATGAAGAGCTTGCGTCGTTAAACATCCAGCGCAGTTTTGAAACGGGCATAATGCCCTCGATAGCCTTGCAGACATTTTCGAATGTCGCTTCGTAATCCGGTGTGGAAAAGCAGCGGCTCTTCGGCGACCACGAGGAACTGGTTGAACGTGAAGCCGTGCGGACCGGCCTCCGGAACGTAGGTAGAGATCCGGTAAATATCCGGCGCAATGTCGGTTAAAATCGTTTCCGTGGTTGCTCCCATTGCTGTATTCTAGCACCTCAACGGACCGGTCCCCGTACCGGCGGCCTAAAGAATGCCGCCTTTCAGATGCTGCTCCAGCCGCTGGAGCGCGGCCGACGCTTTTGGGAGCTCGGCGTTGGCACTACGCCGGCTTTCCAGACGCACTTCGGTAGCGTGGTCATTCTGCCGCGTAAGCGAGCAGCTGATGCGCTCGGAGAACAGTAAGCCAAATGCTCCCTCGATTACGCCGGCGGCGCGGTCCTCACGAGAGATATCCGCACCGAGAGTGTCGCGCATCCCACTGAGCGCACGCTCGAACACCCAGTCGTACGAAAACGGCACGGTGAAGGCGCGCGATGGCCGCACGGCAATGCTGGCCGGTCGCTCGATTCGTAGGCCGAGCCATTTTACTAGAAAACTCACCGCCTAATTGCTCGGCAGATGCTCGTTGGCGGAAACCGTCTGCACCCCGGGCAGCGCGGCCATCTCGCGAACGACCTCGGAGAGCGCGATCGTGTGCGGCAGAGCGACCTGAAAATGCATCTGGGTCAGCCGCCGGCCATCGGCATTGGAAACCATATATTCATCGCTCGCACGGTATTGGACATCACGGCTCGACAGCAGCTGCACGATGGCGACCGCGGCCGGCTCTCCGGCGTAGAGCACACTGACTTTAGCCTTCCGTCTGAAGATGCGGTCGAAAGCACTATCGGAGAGCGCAAGTGCGATCACCGTAATAACCGTGGTTGCGCCTGCAAGCGTGATTGAAGATGGGTATCCGAACCCGATGGCCATGCCGATAGCCGCAGCCGCCCAAATGCTGGCGGCCGTAGTCAACCCGTGCGCGGTGACGCCGGCTCGAAAGATGGCCCCCGCGCCGATGAACCCGATGCCCGTGAGTACGTTGGCCGCGATGCGCGTGTCGCCTGAGAGCCGGCTAATCTCCACGAAGGCGCAGCAACCGACCGAAACCAGCAGGTGCGTGCGAAAACCCGCCGGCTTCTGCGCGGCCTGGCGCTGCAAGCCAATTGCGCCGCCCAGAATGGCCGATAAGATAAGCGAGGCGATGGGGTGCAAGTCGATCACACCCTGCGGCTTCGCCATTTTGAGAGCAAACCGCTGCGCTTGCCTTGGGTCGTCGAGGAGTTGGGGAAACGCGCACTCGGAACGCCTGCGACGCTCCACTTCTGCGATACGCTGCGCGAAGTCTATGGTTCGCCCGATCCATCCACGGCCGCCGGCGCCTCGCACGGCATTGAAAACTGGGCCGCGAAAGGTTTCTGAAAAGAACTCATCGCCGGGTTGCGCATTTTTAAGCAGCGCGAACTACCCCAGTTGCCGCTGGGATTCTGGACCTGGCACGACCACTTGAAAGATACGCACGCCGCGCACACCGATGATGAAATGGAGACGGCCTTTGCCGCTCCCGGATTCGACGAAGAGGGGTTTCTCACGGGCGCGCGTGCGGTGTTGGACGCATTGCGGGTCCTCTGGATGGGATTGATGGCAACACGCGGACGCAAAGTTGCGTGATCAAAGCGGTTGGGCCTTAAAGAGTTACCGGTTTCGCATCGGTAACGGTTTTCGCTCCCGCCGCCTTCAGTGCGGCGTTGAGCTTGACCACATCGGCATTCACGAACGCATTGTAGCCGCTAATCGCGCCGCGGTACTCCGGTTCGACGCGGGCGGCGACCTCGCGGATCGCGGGCGTTAGCACCCCCCACCCGCAAGAGCCCGACGAAGTCCTCCCGCACTTTTCCCGGATATTGAATGAAGTCTTCGCCGTTTTGGTAGTCTGCGGTAATGCGCTTGAAAACGTCGGTGCGCGTTGCCGAAGCGGCCTGAACTTGCGCCAACAGCGCGGCGTTCGCCTTGACCTTCGGATCGGCAGCCAACGCATCGAGTTGTTTCTTGATGCCGTCCAGCGTATTGAGCGCGGCGTCGATCACGCCGAACTCGCGATAGGTTCGCTTGGAGAAATTAAATGCATCCACCAAATCAGCTTGGCTGATAAGCGTTTTGGGATCGGCCTTTACCTCAAACCACTGCGTAGCGGATTTGCCCGCGGCGGTGAGGCGCACGCCGTAACGCCCCGGCGGAACGCCCGGCCCTGATTGCGGTCCCTTGAAAAAATCGCGGGCCGCGCCGTTCCATCGAACCGGGCCGTCGATGCCGAAGTCCCACGTATACCGGTTGATACCGGCTTTGTTCGGCGCGTTGGGAACCTCTTTGCTACCCACTGTCAGCGATCCGGAAATCGTACGAATTGGATGCCCGGCAGCGTTCAGAATCTCTAACTTGGGAAGAACCGTGCTCGGCGTGCCTAGGTAGTACGTAATGATGGCGCCATAGGGAGGATTGGCACCGACATAATCGGTGTAGGTCCCCTCATCATCGCTCTGCAGATTGTATTCGTATGAGGTTCGTGGCGCAAAAAGCATGAAACCGGAAGCGCCCTCGCGCCGCATGGCTTGCAGCGGGCGCATGTCATCCATAATGTAGAGCGAGCGTCCGTGGGTGGCGATCACCAAATCGTTCCACTCCGGCTGGAATCGAATGTCGCGCACCGAGACGGTGGGCAAATTGTTCTTGAAATCTTGCCAACTGGCACCGCCATCAATCGAAATCCAGATGCCGTTCTCCGTGCCGGCATACACGATGCCGCGATCGTGCAGATCGGGACGAACGGCGCGCACGTATTGATCGGCCGGCAATCCTCGGCTAATGGGTTTCCAAGTTTGGCCGAAATTGCGGGTTACAAAGACGTAGGGCTGAAAATCGCCGGAACGGTGCCGATCGATGTTGACGTATGCCGTGCCCGCGTCGAGGTCGGAGGGCGCGGTCGTTTCGACGCGGCCATACGGCAGGAGGCTGGGCGGCGTCACGTTCTTCCAATGCTTGCCGCCATCGCGCGTTACTTGCACGAACCCGTCGTCCGTGCCGACCCAAATCTCGCCTCGACGCAACGGCGACCCTTCGATATCTAGGATCGTATCGGAGTTCTCCGCCCCGCTAACGTCTTTCTTGATCGGGCCGCCGGTGGGCTGCTGGTGCGACTTATCGTTGAGCGTTAAATCGGGACTGATGGCCTTCCAATGTCGGCCGCGGTCGACGCTCTGAAAGACCACGTTGCCGGCTAGCCATGCAATGTGCCCATCCCAGGGTGCAAAAGCAATCGGCGTGTCCCAGTTGTAGCGATACTTGCTTTTGGATATGTCGAAGCTTTCAAGGGAATTTGCGATGTACGGCTGCACGAAAATCGTGTCTTTGGTGTCCTTGTTGAACACGGTGACGGAGCCGTTCTGGGAATCGGCCCACACCCAACTCGGGTCAACCGGATCGGGCACGACCCACTCGCCGTCGCCGCCGGTCATGCTGCGCCAATGCTTATTCTGGATGCCGGACGGATCCAGCGAGTTCGAGGGCCCGCACCACCCGTTGTTATCTTGCCAGCCGCCGCAGACCCAATATGGGTTTTCCTTCAATGAAATTGCGACATGGTAAACCTGACCGATCGGAATTGCGCGGCCATCGAACCACTTCGCGCCACCGTCGAGGGAGAGATGCACGCCGCCGTCATCCCCCACCACCATGCGCGACGGATTGGACGGATCGATCCACATTGCGTGAAAGTCGCCGTGAACGGCGAAGGCGGAAGGTTTAAAGGATTTGCCGCCATCGCGCGAGCTCGAAAATTGCGCCGAAAGCGCGAAGACGTGATCGGGATTCTTCGGATCGATCTCCATGCGCGAGAAATAGAACGGGCGCTGCACGACCAGCGTATCTTTATTTACCATGCTCCAATTTTGGCCGGCGTCGTCGGAACGCCACAGGATGCCGTCGGCCGATTCGATCATGGCGTAGACGCGCGCGCCGTTGCTGGGGGCCACCGCAAGTCCGACGCGCCCCGTGATTCCCGACGGCAAGCCGTGGCCGCTCAGCCGCGTCCATGTCAGGCCGCCGTCCGCCGAGCGAAAGAGCCCGTCATCCAGGCCGCCACTGGTAAAAGTCCACGGCTGGCGACGGAAATGCCACATTCCGGCGTACACCACCTCGGGGTGCTGTAGGTCCATCGCTAGATCGGAGGCGCCCGAGATGGGCGAGATATAGAGCGTCTTGCTCCACGTCGCACCACCGTCTTGTGTTACATAAACGCCGCGGTCGGTACTATCGCCAAAAACGTCACCGAGCGCGGCAACGATAACATGGTTGGAGTTCCGCGGATCGACCAGGATGCGCGCGATATGGCGTGTCTTGGCTAGGCCCATGTTCTTCCAGGTATTGCCGCCGTCGGTGGTCTTATAGATGCCGTCCCCATAGCTGACGTCGTTGCGCGGATTGGACTCGCCCGAGCCCACCCATACGGTCTTGTTATCCTTTGGATCGATTGCCAGCGCGCCGATGGCCGAAACGCTCTGTTTCTCGAAGACGGCGTTCCAGGTGTGCGTGCCGTCGGTCGATTTCCAAACGCCGCCGCCCGCCGCGCCGATGTAGTACAGCAACGGATCGCTGGCCGAACCGGTAACCGCGGAGAGACGGCCGCCGGGTAACGCCGGACCGATTTCGCGCCACTGCATGCTCTTGTAGATCGGCCCTGCCGTCTCGGCCGGCGTGGGCTTCGGACTCGGCGACGGCGACGCGGAAGGCCTGGGCGTAACGTCCTCTTTGGCAGGCGCTGGCTTGGCAGGGGCGTTGGGGACTTGCGCACGACCCGGATCGGCCGGCAGCATAATCAAGAGAGCCGCTGCAAAGAGAAAGACGGCTGAAAACCGCGTCATGGAAACCTCAATTCGTTGTGCGGAATTAAGAGCGCATACCGCGGTTCCTTTTTTGTCAAAGATGGCGGGAATTCAAATGTTTCTCAAACCCGAACCTAGGGCTTCATGGGTACCGATTTCGGCGCCGCCGGAATCGCATTCAAATTGCCGCCAACTTTGCGCGAAGGAGGGTGCACGGTGCCGGCCATCATGTCGGTCCAAGCGCGCGTAAGACTCGGCAGCAGCGTGCCGAGCCAATGCTCGCCTGCCGGTTCCTCGTAGAAGCCGGTCGGGATCCCGGCGGAGTCCAAGAAAGACGCGCTCATCTCGCCGTACACCGAGGGGATCACCTGATCTTGCTTACCGGTTACTACGTAGAACGGCGTATTGCGGAAGAGAAATGCGACACGCTGCGATTCGCTGTTGAGGATCGCCCCCGCAATGGACATCAGTGCGGCCCAGCGCGACGCATGCAGCGGGCCCACCTTGTAGACCGAAAATCCGCCCATCGAATAGCCGGCCAGGTAGATTCGGCGCGAAGCGGCATGCACGATACTGTTGACGTGATCGAGCGTTTGGTAGACTTCTTCGTCGGCCGGTGGCGGAAAGTCGTACAACCCTCGGCCGTATGGCGCCACTAAAACCGAGCCGGACGCGTCGGCAAGATTGCGAAAGTAGATCGAGCTCAAGATCTCGCTCTCGGTTTGCGGCTGACCGTGCAGAATTACGACGATTGACGGCGAGCTAGTGTGATAGTAGGAGGGTGGAATGTACACTGCGTATGGCTGCAGCGTCCCGTCGGCCTGCGCGCGGATCACGCCTTCAAAGAGGCCGGACTTACCGGCGTACGACTGTTCGGAACCGGCTAGCAACTCACGGATGAGTGTCGCATCCAGTGTGATCGTCTCGTTCAAACGGGCTTGATAATCGGCCATCGCGTAGCCGGCAGGCAGCGTCTTTACTTCTAGTGCGGCCATGTCCATATTGAAGCGGCCGGCCAAATCTACGGCTAGGTTGTGGCCGCCGCTCCGCTCGATTTGGTCGTAGTGATTTAAGAAGAGGCGGTTGGCAGCTAGTAGCCTGGCGTGAAGAGACGTGCCGCCCGCCGGCGCGACCCCCGTGAGCGCAACTAGCCCGAGCACCGCGGCGATCACGCGCTTGGCGATTGCCCGGTGACGTAGGGAAGCCATACTCTTCAATAGTGTTTCAGCGCTATGCTGTGACGGCAGCCGCGCGCTGCAAGTACAGATCGCGACGCGTAGCCGGGAGTGCGGACGAAACGCGACGCGTAGCGCTGCTGGATGGCTCAGGCACAAGGTGAACCGCGGGTCGATTTGCGCAGCATGCACCGTTCCGTCCCAGAAGCGCACGGCAAAGTTGCCTTTAGCGATCGCCAAAGATTAACCGCACGCCTTGGCGGCGCGCTCCACGTCGCCACGGTGCAGCGTGATCAAACTCGGTGAGCGCTCGCGTACCAGCCGTCACGGCGCTCGCCGACCCAGTCGGCGGGCCAGCCGCCTAGCTCAACGGCGGCCGCGTATACGGCATCCGCAAACCTAAGAATGGTCGCGCGGGGGTGATCGCTTTTGCGCACGGCATCCCATCCCAAGGCAGAGAAATGAGCCGTTCTCGATTTTATCAGCGAATCTCTATGGCATAGTCCCGTCTTTGACCCACCTCCAAGCCGTCTGGTAGTGGATGCCCTGCTGTTTTGCCCAGGCGGAGAGCCGCATGCAAACGTATGTTCGCTGATAGAAAATGACACTCCCGCCAAACAGCTCCTAGCCCCCAAATAAGGCGGGCAGCTGCGGGATCGTAGGGCCGCCCCTCGATATCGGTATCGAAATGAGGTGAGCCGCAATCTCCGGCTCCAGCCTGTTGCTCGGTGCGGGGATTCCGAGTTTTGAAATCGCCTTGACGAAACTGGCATACGCATCTTCAATCGTGCCCGCCCTTAGCGGCAGCGAAGTTCGGCCGGTCGAGCGTTCACGACGATCCGGTCGTCGAGGATATCGTACTGCACCCGGAACGTAACTTGTCCCGACCACAAGACCGGCGTAGCAAAGCCGCGTGGCGTTACCGAGAGCGTGATGCCGCCCCAATTCGGTGAAACGGCTGATCAAGCGTATACTTACTGCCAATTGCACGAGCCGGTGAATGTGCTTCGCCGTCGGGGCAATCTGGTCGTATGGCAGTGCCGGCCACGGATCGGGCGGAGGAATCAATGCGCCGCGCCCGTTTCGAAAACACGCTTCATGCAGTCCACTCCAAGGACCGCCCAGTCGCGCCTTCCGAGCGGTATTACTCGGCAAGAAAACCGAAGCGGGCGGCGAATAAAATCGTTCCAGTGCGACGAACACATCGGCTCGCCTGGATGCTCGGACTCGCGGTTGCTTCAGCTTTCGTCCTCGAAGCGATCGCCTCGCCCTCAACTTCTCGATCCCCTTCCCCCACTGTTACGCCGTCGGCCGCAGTTATCTCTGACCTTGCGCCGGCCGATGAATACTTTGGGCACGCGCATCTGAGCATCGTACGCATCCACCACCAAGTGTTCGCCCTGAAAGACGACATCCACCATCAACGCGGTCGCCCGGATGCGATTCTGCATGAAACCGACGATTTGAACGATGCATATCTCGATTGGGCGAACCGCTTTCCCAAAGATCGCTGGCTGCCGCGCACGGGATGGGAACTCGCGACGCTCTATGAGGAGCTTCCCGGGGCTGCGGCGCGCGACCGGGCTGTCGCATTGCTCAACTATTTGCAGAACCGCTTTCAAAGCTCTCCGTTCGCGGTGGAAAGCCGTAAAGAGTTGGCGCGGGGAGTGGGCATTCGACCCTGGCCGCAGGGGGCAGGGGTGGACGCCACGCGAGCCTCCACCGTCGCGATTACCGACTCTCCGAGTCTACTTCAAGCCATAAAGAATGTTGAAACGAAGAGCGCGGCAAGTTCCTCCCCCGATGATGGCGGTGTGAAGGCTGCTCAAAATCTCGAAACCACGTTCCGCACGCTTTCGCGTGACGGCTCCAACGCGGGTTATGCCCGGTGCGCTTGGGAACTTGCGGCGCTCTACCAGTTTCTGCCGGGAGAAGACGCGCGGGACGGCGCGATTCGGATGCTGGCGCTGGTGCTCGACCGCTATCCAAAAACCGAATTCGCCACGTGGAGCATGCGCGATCTGCGACGAGGCGTGGGCGTTCGCGTTTAGTCGAGCTTGGTGGCCTGCGGAACCGTCCGGCCTTCGTCGAGATCCAACAGGTCGAACCACGTAACGATTTCACTACGTCCCGGCGCAACTTTGTCGCGAAGATCTTTGAAATACTTTTCGCTGCCCGTGCCCGGCTCTGGATGCCAGCGCATACGCTCGGCATTGAACGCCTCGATATCAGCCGGGCTCTTCTTGGAGAGAGATTCACTTTGAACCCATCCGGCGATTGCGCCGTCCGTATCCAATTCTTTAACTTTCCGCGCAAACGTTCCGCCGTCCGTCCCTAAGAACTCGAAGAGCGGTTTGTCGTGCGGGCAGTCGTAGTCGTACTCGCCGAGGTGTCCTTCATTATGCGCTTTGGCCTTGTCGATCGTGCGCTTGAGGGAAACCAAGCCGGCGTGTTTATCTTTGGGGCTACGCGGTGCGTTTTTCGTTAAATCCATGAAACTACGAACTGCCTAAGATTCAAAGGGGTTTCAGGCGCGCTCCATCTTCGCGCGCAGACCTTCCTCATGCGCTCGAAGTTCTGGAGTAAACTCCTCGCCGAAGTCGGCAGCCTCCGCGATCTGGCGAATCTCGACGTCGCCCTCCGCGAACGGTGCACGCGAAATCCACTCGATCGCCTCGGCTTTCGACGGCACGTCAATGATCCAGAAGCCGCCCACATT
>QHBJ01000038.1 GCA_003243975.1 Candidatus Meridianibacter frigidus
CGACTAACCGAGGCCACCTCTGACTATAGACAGTAATGTTTGTCAACGAGCCTAAATATAGGTTTCCTGCGTTGTCGAGTGCTAAGCGAATACGCCATGCGGCCGTGAGCTCGTGGATGCACCACAGTACATTCCGAAAGAGATGCATCCCCTGTCGGATGACCAAGCGCGCGCATTACTCGAAAGCCGCCCGCGGCGACCGTCTAGAGGATGTCTACGTTCTTGCCTTGATCCACAGGAATGCGGCCCGGAGAACTATTCGCGTCCATCGGGAAGACGTGAACCTGAACGAAGGAGGCTTTCGGTCAGGCGGTCCTTGCAAAATCTCAGAGGCAAGCTGTTCTTTGTCGCCAAAGACCAGCGCGGGCAAACGCCGCATCGACCCTACGGCGATGACGGTCGCGGCTCTCCGCGAGCAGCGGAAGCGCCTTCTTGCCGAGGGACTCTCGGGCTTCGCCGTTCGTGTTTCCAAGTAGCTCAGGGACGCCGCTTCAAAGCCGCAACGTCACCCGCCGCAACCTCGAGCCACTCCTCACGAAAGCGGGCCTCCCGCGCATTCGCTTCCACGATCTTATGCATTCGTTTGCCACGGCCATGCTAACGCACGGCGTTCACTCGAATTTCGTTCAGGAGATGCTCGGTCACTCGAACATTGCGGTCACGCCCGACACGTATTCACACGTCGTGCCGTCGACGCTGAAAGACGCGGCCCCTCGGCTCGATGCGATGTTTTCCCCAACCGGATAATTTGGCAATTGCTGTCAAGAATTGCTGTCAAAAGGCTCTCGGCGGTCGAACTATCAGAAAAAGAAACGCCCGTTCCCTTATAGAACGGGCTTTTTTCTGGAGCCGACGAGCGGACTTGAACCGCTGACCTTCTATTTACGAATTCTCGCTCTTCGTGCCTTAGCGGGCGAGCAATACCGATTTCCCTCACGATTTGGTAACTCAAATATATCTATGTAACTACTGGTTCCCCCGCGCAGTTCCCCCGCGCAGTTCGCCCACTCTCATTGGAAAGGGCGTCAATCAGGACGGCACAGTGCGCACAAAGTCTCTCGGTTTCCCGTCGCGTCTTGCGATTAGGAGCCTGAATTGCAAGTTGTTCGAGCCGATACTGGAAACGCCGAGCTTCAGCCACGTACTCCGCCCGCTCATCGTGGCTGATATCTTGGTTGCGAGCCGCGTCTGTCGCGCGCGTTAGGCAATCTACAACTCCCAAACTCGGTCCGGATGCTGCGCCACCTCGATCCAATTGCGAGGCAGTCGTTTTGTTTTTGCGCGGGCGTTGATCCGAGGCCCTTTAGGCGACAACAAGCAGCTTCTTCCGCCGTGGCCGTACTTTGCTCAGGATCTCTTTTTCTGCCGCTCGGGCCGTATCGAGATCATAGTCGGATTGCAGGGCGAGCCAAAACTGAGGCGTGGTACCTAGGTAGCGCGCCAGGCGTAGCGCGGTATCCGCGCTGACCGCCCGGCGGCCGCCGATGATTTCAGTTAGCCGGTTGGTCGGAATATCCAGAGCGGCCGCCAATTTGTTTGCGCTGAGACCCAAGGGGTTCAACACATCTTCTTTTAGCACTTCGCCGGGGTGAATAGGCCGTTTCATGAGTGATAGTCCTCTATGTTGACGTCGTGCGGGCCATCTCTGTGCCATTGAAACACGCATCGGAATTGGTCATTGATCCGGATCGAACATTCGCCGTGGCGTCCACCCTTCAACTGTTCGAACCGGTTCCCCGGAATCGCCGCTAAGTCAGCAAGAGTCCGGGCACTGTTGATTTGGGCGAGTTTTCGTTCAGCGACATTGGCGATCGCGGCGAAACGTCGTGCGCGTTTCCCCTCCCGAAAAAGCGCTTCTACGTCTTTGTCTGCGAAGGACTGGATCAATGGACTCTAGCTTAGCGCATTTTATGACATACGTCAAGCGTATAAGGCTTGTGTCTGGTGGCGCCACGACAGCTGCTGTTGCAAGTCGGAGAAGCGCGCCGCGGCGACGTGATCCGTGATCAAAACACTCGTCGATTCAACACTTGCATGGCGCGTGGGATTTTGGCCAAGCGTTGTGCCGCGTGCGTGGTCAGGCGTTAGTGAGAAAATGCCGAGAGGCGAAGCAAAGTACATGGGTTTCTCCGACTTGCTACACGGAAAAGAACGCCCCTATCGCCGAAGGAACGGAGGCGGCGATTTCCCTCGTGCACACGAGGCATATATGGGGTCGTAAGCGACATGTGGGACCCGGACATTTGACCCGGACAA
Source organism: Candidatus Meridianibacter frigidus (assembly GCA_003243975.1). Classification (GTDB taxonomy): domain Bacteria; phylum Vulcanimicrobiota; class Vulcanimicrobiia; order Vulcanimicrobiales; family Vulcanimicrobiaceae; genus Meridianibacter; species Meridianibacter frigidus. The sequence continues at coordinate 2,257 of QHBJ01000038.1, forward strand.
AGAGGTTTCTCTTAACAAGATCGGATACAATGGGAACAACGTAGCGGCTAACGTCGTCTCGTTTGGCGGACGGGTACGACCACAAGAGTCGTTTGGGCCGCCTCTGGCCGGACCGCATTTGCGGCACCGACGATGACAGAGGCCTAAGCCAGTGCCCGAATCAGTACAGAAACACAGCCAACCCCATAAACAGATCTCACTTTCGCAAGGCGACGAAGCGCGGCTCGACGCACTCGCGGATCGCAACAAATTTTGGGCGTCCGTCCGTGCCGCGTACGCTGATTTCGGGACGCTCACACAGCGACAATACGAGCTCCTACATGAGCAAGTCTCGCGTGACGCCTGGCGCGCGAACGCGCCAATCGTTGACGGCGTAGCGGCTCGCAACCAATTCGCGACGGCTGAAGGCAGGCCACGGTGCGCGAACCGAGCGAAGCCCTATTGTCGCGAGGAAGCGACGCAGGTTGTCGGCTCGTTCGCTTATTGCCCAGCGCATGTCATGGAAGCGCGGGCTGCTTACGATGAGTGGCTGCGCGAGAAAAAATCCGAGCATGACGGCGATGGCGGCAAAGAGGACGAAGCGTGATTCGCGCGGTCGCTCTCGTTGCCACCCTGCTGAGTTCGGGCACTGGCTGACGGCTAGGTGATTCGTTTTGCGGGCTACCTCGGCGCGACCCCGCCGAATTATCGCAGATATTCTGCATGATCCGCAGCATGAGTAAGGCTATTTTTCATCTTCGCGCAATCGGGGTCGCCGTGATGGTGGCGAGCGGCGCGGTGGCGATGCTTGGCGTTCTTCAACGTGCATTTCGCGCACGAAGTCTACTTGGGGCATCCTCGAGCGGATGCCCTTTAAGATTGCCGGCCGTGGCCGCGTGAAGATGCGCGTCGAGCGTCGGGAAATGCAAATTCTAGACCAAGCGCAGCAGCGTGCTTTCATAAGAGCGGCCCGCGGAAATAGACTGGAAGCGTTGTGGGTTATCGCGTTGGCCTCAGGGATGCGCGAGGGTGAGATACTGGGGCTGCGGTGGGCGCATATCAAGGGCGACCACGTGGCTGTGCTTGGACGCCTGGACGCGCGGCGAAAAGCGGCCGCCCAAACAAAGACGCGCGCGAGCGTCCGGCATATCGATCTCGACCCGCAAACCATGCGGCGCCTTGAGGCGCACCGGCGTCGCATGAGTGCCGAAGGGCACGACACCGGGCCGCGCGACCTAGTGTTCGTCAACACCGCCGGCAAGGCGATTTCCGCCTCCAACCTCACGACCCGCGAATTCAAGCCGCTGCTCACGAAGGCTGGGTTACCCGAAAGCGTGCGCTTTCACGACCTCCGGCACAGCCACGCCACGCTGTTGCTCTCGCTGCGCATGAACCCGCGGGACGTTCAGGCGCGGCTCGGGCACGAGAGCGTCCGGACCACGCTGGATCTCTACGTGCACCACCTGCCAAAGGCCGGGCGCGAAGCGGCCACCTTGGTCGGAGGGGTGCTTTTTGGGAAAAGTCCCTGACTTTATCCCTGACAGCCGGAAGTCAATAAAGGGGTGATGCGCCGGAAACTCTGATTATAAAGGTGTTTTGTGGAGCCGACGAGCGGACTTGAACCGCTGACCTGCTATTTACGAAACAGCTGCTCTACCAACTGAGCTACGTCGGCGCACATGTTTTCGTGCGTAAGAGTCCCGCATTTCTTGCTTCCCCGCGCGGGCCGACCCTTTTTCCCGGGGTCGCCCCGCGATTGCTTCCGTAAGATGAGGATTACCGAAGGGGATTTAATCTGGCGTCGAGCCAGGTAACTCGGTCGAGGAACGCCTCCGGCACGTTGAGACTGTGGTCGCTTTTGTAAAAGAACATTCCGTGCGGATATGGTGCCGCACTTGCAAAAAGCAGGGCGTGTGCAGGCGTAATATATCTGTCTTTGATTGCAAATTGAAAGAGAAACTCATCCGCCTTCGATTTCGCGAGGTACTGGAGCGGTTCGAGTGGCGCCATGGATTCGACAAACGCCTCCTTGTCGGCCGGCTGTTTGTACAATAAATACCAATCTGCAAACGAATTGTTGCCAGCCATCAGAACATACCAGCGCACCCGCTGATCGACGCCGCTAAGGACGGCGCCATACATAGCTCCAAAATCGTGTCCAACGTACGCGACCCGGCTGGGTTCAACACCCGGCTGGCTCAACAGCACGTCTAGCGAACGTCGCAATTCAATCACCTGGCCAATCGAAGCGGCATAGTCCGTGTCGGTCGTTCGAACCTTCATAAACCAATTTGGTTTCGCCCACATCGCGTCGATCAACAGTGCCGCGCTTCCGCGCCGCGCTAGGGTTATCGCATCGCGGTAAAACTCCGAGCGATTCGTGGTCTTAGCGTCACCAAGCCAGTGCACGAAGAGGACTGCGCTGAGCCGTTTCTGATTGCGCGGGAGGATCAGCTGGGCGTGTATTATGCCGCCTTGGGGCGACGGAAAGGTAATGTCTTCAATCGTGAGCGTGCCTTGGCGGTTCTGCTGCAGCACCTTTACCCCAAGCGGGGCTGCGCCGTCGTATGCAAATGCCGCACTGCCAAGGGGAGCGCCTTGTGCGCGCAGGCCGAACATTGAAAAGGCAGCGATGGTCAGCGCGCTAGCGGCGACGCATTTGTTCACTCCCGGTTGCTCCGCGAGCTGCCGCGCGGCAGTTCCTCGGCTTTTGCGAAGTGTGCGGTAATCATACAATCGTACCGGTATGCGTCCGTGTGCTTCAACTTGCTCCGAAGTTCACCACGACGCATTCGGTGACCTCGCAGTCGACGGGTCTGGGAACTGGTTGCCTAAGAGCGTGTTATACTTTTAATATGGCGGCGCGGCTTAGTGATCAAGGGCGCTACGCTTTTGGTTCGTTCATATTTTATACCACAACCAGCGTCATCCTGACGTCGGCCGCTTACCACACAAAGTTTGGTCCGTTCGAGCTATATGCGGCCTTTGGAAATGCAAATGCCACAAACACGGCTCACGATTTCCTGATCAAACTCATAAAGTATATCGATAACGAAAAAGGTACTTAGACGGGAAGGTTGCGGCAATGCAAATGGCGCAGGGCTTCGCTGATGCAAACGCCCTCAATTCTGGTAGCGACCTGGGAGGACGGGTTATTCAGCATCACCGGGAAAACGGTCCATCAAGAACTCCCCGGTCAATCGGTTTGCAGTATGGTGGCCGACGGACGTGGAGGCGTGCTCGCAATTGTTGGCGGGCATTCGCTTCGTCGACGATCTCCCGATGGCGAATGGACTGAGATAGCAACAAGTGAGTTTGAGCTTTCGTGCTCGTACCGATTGGGAACGTAGTCTTTGCCGGAACAAGCGACGCGCACATCCGGCGCGTGGATCCTGACGGTACGCAACAACGCCTGAGCGGTTTTGACGCCATAGAAGGGCGCGACACGTGGTATGCAGGCGCGGCGGTCGTCGAGGGAAGATTGATGGGTCCGCCCCTTGGAATTCGTTCAATCGCCGCAACATGCGATGGCGCCGTGCTTCTGGCCAATGTTCACGTTGGCGGAATTCCGCGGTCAACCGATGCCGGCCGAACCTGGCAGCCCACAATTGATATCGAAAAAGATATCCATCAGGTATGCGCGCATCCAACCCGGCCCGACATAGTGATAGCGGCGGCTGCGGCGGGCCTTTGCATTAGTCGCGATGCCGCAGCGACATGGACCATCGAAGAGCAAGGGCTTCACGCGCATTACTGCTCCGCCGTTGCTTTTGGCAGAAACGACATTTTCGTGGCAGCATCCACCGACCATTTTGCGACGCAAGGCGCAGTTTATCGACGCCCGCTCGACAGGAACGGCCCCCTGCTGCCTTTGGGCGGAGGCATGCCGAAGTGGATCGACGGCATCGCCGACACCAACTGCATTGCGACTCGAGGTTTGACGGTCGCGGTGATCGACCAGTCGGGACGCCTTTACGTCTCGCACGACGATGGCGCTTCTTGGTCGCCTTCCGTCGATCGTCTAAGTGTTCCCAGTGGCCTTCACGTTTGTTGACCTAGGCCCGGCTATGGCGCAGCCGTAAACTGCTGCACGAAATCGCCATCCTGCGTCGCCCAAACCGCCCAGATATTGCCGGTTTTCGGGTCGACCGCGAGCGTGTGCATTCCACGGGCTACGTCGATTTGCCCGACGATTTGGGGCACCGACGTTCCATCGTTCTTGATCAGCGTGATCTTACCGCCGGCCGCGCAAGCCAGAAGATGGCGCTGTTTGTCGAGGGAGCACTGATCCACGTGTTCGGGAATCGTTATCTTGTGCAGCAGCCGACCCGCCGAAGTGTACACCGATAGCACCCCGTTGGACCCGGCAGTTAGAATTTGATCGAACGCGGGATCGTATTGAAGCGGATGGTTGTGGGTGAGTTCCGGCGTCTTTATGATGCGTTTCACGTTGAGGGTACCAGCGTCGACCACAGCAACTTCACTTAGATCGTCAATGTTTTGGTAGAGCTCGTGCTTATCGTTGCTGATGTCTAGGTATTCGGGCTTGTGCCCCGGAAGCGCAATCGTACCGATTTGCTTAAAAGTCTTGGCATCGATGACGAAGACGCGCGTCCCATCACCTTCGTCGGCAAAGATTCTGCCGGAGCCGGCGTCATAGGCGATGGCGTCGACCGGTCCGTCAACGTCAACACTGCGCAGTTCTTTCATCGCGACCGGATCCACCTCGGAGATCGAGCGCTCGAGGCCGTTTCCGGTGTAGACATGGCCGCTTTGCGCATCGACCGCAACGCCTGCCATCGGTCCGACGCGCACTTGGCCTAAGACCTTGCCGCTGTCGGCATCGACGATCATAAGCGAGCGCGCACCGCCGTGGGCGGCATAGACTCGACGGCGTTGCACATCGACGGTCACATAGTCGAAACCGCCGTACACGGGAACGCGTTCGGGCGGGGCGGCCGGCAAATCGGCATGGGAAGACCTCCTTCGAACTACGGGTCGTTGTCGTGAAAAGTGCCGCGGTGCGCGGATCGATCCAATTCCAAATCTTCTAAGAGGTAGTACACGATCTTGCGATCATCAAAGCCAACCTTTGCAAGCTCTCTTCCATTGATCGTGACCACTTCGTGAACGTGGCCGACGCGCCCGGCATACTCATAGTTCACGGCCGAATAGTCGAGGTTTCCGGGCTTTGGCTTGGGCGTCGCTTTGACGCCGCGCAGCGGAGTTTGGTGGCGATGCGAGCTCACGCTGGTTCAATAGCAGAGGAGCTGCACTTTGCCCTTCCCAATGGCCGACTTATGCTAATAGAGTATCGCGGCAAAGTCCCGAAAATCCACCCTTCGGCATTCCTTGCGCCCACTGCCGTGTTGATCGGCGACGTCGAGGTCGGCCCCGAGTCGAGCATCTGGTTCGGAACCGTCCTGCGCGCAGATAACGGACCAATTCGTATCGGCGCGCGCACTTCAGTGCAAGACAACGCCGTGGTCCACGTCAGCGCGACCGGCAAAACGATTATCGGTGACGACGTAACGATCGGTCACGCCGCGGTCATGGAGGACTGCATCATCGGTAACCATGCCCTCATAGGTAGCAATGCCGTCATTCTAAACGGAGCCACGATCGGCGAGGGCAGTTTGATCGCCGCCGGGAGCGTGGTCGGCGAAAAATCAAGCGTCCCAGCATCGGTCGTCGCCGCGGGTTCCCCCGCAACAGTTAAGAAGCCGTTGGCGGGAGAAGCGGCCCACTGGATCGAGATCGCGGCGCATGAGTACGTGGAACTCTCGCGCAGCTACCTAAACGAAGATATCGGCAATCCGCGTTACCAGCAGGTCGAAAGTTGACCCAAGCCATACTTACGCCTTCCGAACGTTGGAGGAACCATGAAGCTGCACACTTTTTCAAAGGCACTCAATTCGTTTGCCGGCCCGATGCTTGCCGGCGCCCTTGCCTTAAACTCCCTTGCTGCCGCGCCTGCGCTGGCGGCGCAAACGGGACTGGCATACGACGAGGTGACCAAGATCGTAATCGGCGGTCCACAGCCGCAACCAGGTACCTTCGCAGCAGATTTTCAAGCGGCGGTTGACGCGCAGAAATCCCTCGCTACTCCCGGTTCGCATCGCGGCCTCTTCGGCAATATTATGAACAGTATGGATATGGCCAAGAACGCGATGAGCATGCTCAAGACCGGCACAGCAACCACACACTATTATTTGGGCGGCTGGGAACGCTCCGACGATGCGGGCGCACAAACGGCCACCATCTCCAAGTTCGATCGCCATCAAATGATCTATCTTAACTTGGCCAAGAAGACGTATCGCGTCGTCGACACGAGCGTCGCACCGGCCATGGAAACGCCGCCGCCGATGGAACGCGCGCGGGGTGGCGGGCAACCCTCCCAGCCCGGGTCGGGCAAGCTCGACATCAGCGTTTCCAGCAATGTCTTAGGTCCACTGGTCGTCGAAAACACGCCGACCACCGGTTACAGCACGACTTTTAATTTGACGATGAGCCAGTCCACCGGTTCGTGCTCGGATGGAAGTTTTAAAACGGCGATGATCGAGTACGTTTCGCGCTACCTTCAGCCGCGCGTGGGTTCGCCGCGCGTGGGTTCGCCGCGCGCTGCAATGCCACGACAGCGGTTGAGCCGTCCAGAATTGGCGGCGCTCAGACCGGGATGCACGCCGACCATGTCGATGCACGCGATGGGCGGCGCCCAGCCACCCGCCGGCCGGTTAGCGCTTTGGACCTTGGTTACGGTGAGCGGAAGCGCACCCAGCGCGCAGGGCCCGATGAGCGGCGGCTTCTCAACATTGATCGAACGGGGAAACATTCGCGCGCTTGGACCGGCGGACAAGAGTTTGTTTGAGATTCCGGCCGGTTTCACCCCGGAACAATAATCGCCGGCTATGGGCTGGGGTAATGTGACTCGTCTCCGTAGGGCACGAACAGTGTGTGCTCTTTGAGGAAACGCAAACGGACCGTTCCGATTGGCCCGTTGCGCTGTTTGGCGATGTTGAACTCCGTCAGGTCGGGTTCCGGCGACTCTTTGTTATAGTAGCCGTCGCGGTACAAGAACGCCACCACATCGGCTTCCTGCTCGATCGCGCCGCTGTTGTGCGTCAGGATATCATCAACGCAAAAATTATGAAGCTCACCAACGGTAAGATCATACACCGGCTCTAGACCCAGCGGCTCGATCGTACTGATCGTGTCCCATAAGACATCCGACTCGGACAATGAAGCCAGCTCCGGATCTTCAAGGCGCCTCGCCACGGCGGCACAAGTAGCCCTTGACATCGCCTTCCCTTGGTCGCGCCAGCCAAGCGCAGCATGAGATAAAGCGCGCGTGGAAAGCAAAGAGCCCACGCGTTCATTAACTGCGAGCGGAATGCGATCGAACTTTCCAGCATCATTGCACTTTTGGCGGATCAATTTCGAGAGCCCGGCTTCGTGCTTGGACCCCAGGAACCCGATCGAATCAATAAATGAGGAAACGACAGCCCGGTCACCGAGCCAAAGTGTCCAGAGGCACGTAGTCTTGGTGCGAAAGCCTCCGATACGCCTTGTTTCCGCCTTAAGGAAAGCGTTAATGCCAAAGCGCAGCAACAAGTGCTGAACGCCACGCGCAAGTTCTTCGCTAATTGTACTTAGGCGTACAGTGGCGCGCGTGCTTGCATGGTGGCGCGATATGCTGCCGTCTGCATGGAAGAGTCCTCTGAGGAACGCCGCAACGACGGTATCGGGTTGCGAGTATATCGCGGTCGGAACGCATTTTATCGCGCGCCAAATGCCCAATTCTCGCAGCCAGAGGGTCAACGGATTCTTGCCTGCGCCGCATGGCCTGCCCGTGGTGAGAACAACCCGGAGCGCCGTCGTGCCCGCGCGCTCCGGCTTTATTATGGGGTCTAATCCAAACTCCGAGCGAGCCAACTCCGCCGCAAATCGCGCCTCTTCCAGTGTCGCAACCGTGAGTGCGGCGGTTCCACCGAGATATCCGTCACCGACAAGCCATCCCAGCAGCGTCGCTTGGCCGGTCGTCATTTCTGAAGATTGCCAGACAGGCTGATTGCTGCGGCGAGGTACAGCGATTTCCGCGCCGGCTTCGAGGTCACGCAGTTGGCTCCAACCCGACGCCGTTAAGAACCGGTGCCCCCCCGTACAGCGCACCGAGCGTCCGGTCTTCGTGGTGACGCGAAACACCGGTTTTGGGCCAACGGACCACGCGTCGACGATGGGGTGCTTGCTTAGTCTTAGTCGATCGTCGACAGCCCAGACGTTGAATCGCAAGTGCTGCTCAACGACATCCGCGATTCGAACGCGCTGGCCGGTGTCAGCATTGGCAACAAGCGCATCGCCAGCCAGGCAGTCGCGTAGGTCTGAGAGCATCGGCCGCTTGTCGGTGCGGGATTCGACGCCGCGGTTTAGCTGCGCGAGCGCAATGACCGGAACTTGCAGATCCTTGGCGGTCGCCTTGAGGAGGCGGCAAATTTCCGAAAGCTCTTCGTTGCGATTCGAATTCCTGGCTGAGATTGCAGGGCGGACCAACTGGAGGTAATCGATAAAGACCGCACCCAAACCGTGCGCCGATTTCAAACGCCGGCAGCGGCTGCGGATCTCCGAAACCGTGAGGGTTCCCTGGTCGTCCAAGAAAAGCGGCAACTCGTTCAGCACACCTATGGCGCGCGCGATCTCTTCCCACTGGGGAAGCTTGATGTTGCCCTTGCGAAGGTCGAGCGAGTTCAATCGCGCCTCCGAGCAAATCAAGCGCTGCACCAGTTGGTCGTTGGTCATTTCAAGCGAGAACACGGCTACGGGCTGATTCTCGGTCGCGGCTGCCGCGGCGGCCATGTTGAGCGCGAGCGACGTTTTTCCCATTCCGGGGCGCGCTGCGATGATGATCATCTCCCCGGGCTGCAAACCGGTGGTCATTTCGTCAATTTCACGGAACCCGGTCGTGAAACCGGTGCGGTCGCCCCGACTATGAAAGAGTCTATCGATCTGCTCGAAGGCCGGCTTGAGCAAACGGTTGACCTGCACGAACTCGCCACTCAGTTGATGGCTGCCGACTTCGTACACGAGCTGCTCGCACTTATCGAGGGCACCATCGACGTCTTCTTCGCTGTCGAAGCCGATCTGCGAAATCACCGTACCGGCATGGATGAGCCCGCGCAACGTCGCTTTTTCACGGACGATTTTAGCGTAGTACGTCGCTGATGCGGCGGTTTGCACGGTATTCATGAGCGACGAAAGATACGAAAGGCCGCCGACCTTCTCTAAGATGCCACGGCGGTTGAGTTCTTCGCCCACCGTGATCTTGTCACAGGGCTCGCCGCGGTCGTAGAGTTGCGCAATCGCCTGGAAAATCGACTCGTGCACGTGCGCATAAAAATCTTGGGCCCGCACGATTTCGCTCACCGCCGGCATGATCTCGCGGTCGACCAGAATCGACCCGAGCAGCGCCATCTCGGCTTCGAGATTCTGCGGCGGAATACGGTCGATCAAGGGAGCGTTGGCGACGGTCATGGACGAACTGAACTGGTGCGCCGCTTTCTTGGCGTGCGCCTTGTGGACGAACTTGTGGATTTCTTGTGGAGATTCACGGCGAGAAAGGCATCGTCCACCGACGCGACCGGAATGATCTCGATTCCCGCGAGAGAGGCGTCGATTTCGCGCATGTTCTCTTTCGGGACAATCATGGCACGCATGCCCGCCTGCCGCGCTGCATAGAGCTTCTCGACGATCCCTCCGACCGGCCGCACCTTTCCTTGAATGGAGAGTTCGCCGGTCATGACAACATCTTGCGGAAGACGTGTCCTTGTTATGGCGGAATGCAGAGCCATGAAGATGGCAAGCCCGGCCGAAGGTCCATCGACGTTGCCTCCACCGATCACGTTAATGTGCACGTCGTAATCTGAGCTGTCGAACCCGGTCACCGCGCGGACGACCGCCGCAGCATTGAAGACACTATCTTTGGCCATCGCACCCGCCGCATCGTTAAAGCGCACGGCGCCCTTGTGATGTTCGGAAGCGGGGAAAGCGACGGCTTCGATTTCGATGATGCTGCCCAAATAATGGAGTACCCCCAAACCAAAGGTCTTGCCGATTTCGCTGACCGCCCGGCCTTTGACGATCGTGTGCTGCACCAAGCGGCTAGCTTGAATAACGGCGGTTACGTCGGCTTCACTCACGGCTACGGCTCGCGAGCCCATCTTTGCGCCGCGCCGATAGAGCGCTTGACCGTAGGCATCGGCGACGATTCGAACGGCCTTGCGCCCTTCGATGGTATATGAAGCGATCAGCGCAGCCACCCGTTTGCCCGCTTTCGCGCCCAGCCGTTTGAAAGCGGCCTGCACGATATCGACGATCTGCGCCTGCGTCAGCGGCTCAAAGTAGACGGCAGCGCATCGCGATAGAATTGCCGGTTCGATATCTTCGGGCTCCCGCGTAGTCGCGCCGATCAGGATGAAATCGGCCGGCGCGCCCTGCGCGAAGAGTTTCTTGATGTATTCGGGCACGCCCGGTGAGGATTCGTCGTAGTATGAAGATTCGAAAAGTACTTTTTTGTCTTCCAATACTTTGAGCAGGCGCGTCTGCATCATCGCGTCCATTTCACCGATCTCGTCGATAAACAGAACGCCGCCATGCGCGCGCGTGACCATGCCCAACTTTGGTTCTGGAATGCCGCTCTCCGCAAAATCCCGCCGGCTGCCTTGGTAGATCGGATCGTGTACGCTGCCCAAGAGCGGATTTGTTGTTTCGCGCGGGTCCCAGCGTAAGGTCGAGCCGCTGGCCTCCACGAAGGGCGCATCCTTCTTGAAGGGTGTATAGGCGCGCCTCTTAGCAACTTCCAAGGCCAGTCGCGCTACCGTCGTCTTGCCCACGCCCGGCGGCCCGAAGAGGATGACGTGTTGCGGGTACGGGGACGAAATCTTTGAGAGCAGGGAGCGGATTGCCGGCTCTTGCCCGACGATCTCCTTGAGCGATTGCGGTCGTAAGAGCTGCAGCGCCGAGGCGCTGAGCCCACGGTCCGCCAGCGCGTCGAGTTCTTCGAGTTTCTTCTGCGTACCCGGTGTTTCCGGGCCCGCGTTCTCTTTGAGCGTCTCCAATTTAAGATCGTGCAGATACTCTTGATGGCGCTCCGACATCTTTTCGCTGATGCGCCGCTCCATCGAATCTTCCACGTTCTTCTGCGCAATGAGATCGGCCAGCCCTTCTTCGACCTCCGCCACCGCGCGGCGCAGCGCAGCGCGTCCCGTCACCCGTTCAAAGGTTGGATCTTCAAAAACCAAGCGCTGAAGCGCGACGACCCGGTCGGCAGCGTGTCCGGACTTCATGAACTTGAGGGCACCTAGCTTTCCGGCGCGCAGTACGATCTTGTCGGCGCCCAAAACCCCGGTAAGCACGTCGTAGAGCGCGGTAATGTAGCGGCCAAGCTCGTCCTCGCCGCTAAACTTGCGCCGAAAACGCGCGAGGTACGGATTGACGGCGGCCGGCATGCTGCGCAGCTCTAGGCGGCTACGACGGTAACGGTCGTCTTGGCGACGACATTCTTGCCGAGCCGGATCTCGACGGGATACGTACCCAAAGCTTTGATCGAACCCTTGAGCTCGATCTTGTGGCGGTCGATCTCCACTTCCAGTGCCTGACCGATCGCATCGGCGATTTGCGCGTTGGTGACGGTGCCGAAGAGGCGCCCATTTCCGCCGCATTTTGCCCGGACAGAAACCGGCCGGTTTTCCAGTAACGTCGCCAGCGCTTTCGTTTCAGCGAGCGTGTCGGCCGCGCGCCGGTCTCTTGCACGCTGCTGCTCGGCCAACACCGTTATGGCGCCTTTTGAAGCCTCGGCGGCAAGTTTGCGCGGGAGCAAAAAGTTGCGCGCATAACCCTCCGCCACCTCAACGATTTCGCCTTTCTTGCCCAACGCTTTGACGTCGCTGAGCAGAATGAGTTTAATGTCTACTCCGATACGAAGGGCAGGAACGCAATGACGCGGGCTCGCTTCACCGCCACGGTGAGCAGCCGCTGGTGTTTGGCACAATTTCCCGAGATGCGCCGCGGAAGAATCTTGCCGCGCTCGGAAATGTACTTGCGTAAGCGTCCGACATCCTTATAGTTAATGTCGATCGATTTTTCCACGCAGAAGTTGCACGGTTTTTTCTTGACGCGGCGATCCTTGACGGCACGTTTTGTCTTCGGCTTGGCTGGCATTCTGTTTCCTTCTTGAGTTAGGTTGTTTCAGGGAACATATTTTGTACTCCGGCCAGGCGCACGAAACCGAGGAACGCTTTCGTATTTGAGGTTTCGTGTAACGAAGCTGGGGCGCAGAAGATGGGCACTAAAACGGGATCTCGTCGTCGAGGGGGTCAATGTCGCCGGCCGGCGCCGTGCCTGCGCGCGCGCCCGCCGTTGCGAAATGATCGGCGCCCGCCGCGGCTTCGTCAAATCCCTCACGCCGCGGAGCGCGGTCGAGCATTTGCATGGTGTTGATGACCACCTCGGTCGCCTTGCGCTTCTGTCCTTCTTTGTCTTCGTACGACCGAATGGAAAGGCGGCCTTCGATCAGGCAACTCATGCCCTTCTTCAAGTAGGTGTTGCATGTTTCCGCAAGCTTCTCCCAAGCCACGATGTCCACAAAATCGGTCTCTTCTTGCTGCTTGCTGCGCCGGTTCACGGCCAGCGTGAACTTGGTGACTGCAGCACCGCTGCCGACGTAGCGAATCTCGGGGTCGCGGACCAGATTCCCGACCAGAATAACCTTATTAAACGAGCCTGCCATATCAATTCTCCAAGATAAGTGTGAGTCCAAGGTATCGGTTCACTGTGCCACCCCTATGTCACGGTGGGAGGGCACGAGATGTTAGTGCGCGTACGGCGTGTTTGGCGCAACGGGCGCGGGAGGGGGGCCCGCCGCGGCTGCGGCAAGAGCGCGCTTATCCAGCTTTATGAGCAGCGCGCGGATAACATCGTCATCCAGGCCTAGGTGGCGTTCCAACTCTTTGGCGGCGTGCGCTTCCGCGCGGAAGCTCATCACGACGTAGAAGCCCTCGCGCAAGTCCGCGATCTCGTAGGCGAGGCGTTTTTTCCCGAGCTTCTCGACGTTTTGCACTTCGCCGCCGTCAGCTTTGAGCGACTCGGCGATCACGTTTGCACGCTCTTCCACCTCGGTTTCCTCGAGGTTCGGGCGCAAAATATAGGTGACTTCGTAGTCAACTGTCATTACAGTCTCCCTCTATGGACACCGGCCAAACGGTCCGGAGGCCCACCCTCGAAGGGGCGGGCAGCGGGTGAAACGTGCTGAGCTTAGCACAGCCCTCCCGGCCCTGACAATGCCAAAACGAGCCCAAGGGTCTCTCAAGGGAATCCCAGGCCGGGACCCTAGCATGAAGCGTACAATTTAGAGCACAACTCCAGCCGCAGGAAGCATGCCTCTGCCCACCAATAACGAGCCACCCCGCGCCAACCCAATAGCGAACTTTGCGGTAACCCGCCGCGTCGCCGTCGCGATGATTGCGACGGCGATCATCGTGCTCGGCCTGTTCGCGCTCCCGCGCCTTCCTATATCCCTGCTGCCCACATTCTCCCCGCCGGTCATCAACGTGAGCGTCACGTATCCCAACGTGGCACCCGCGTCCATCGAAACGCTGGTCACCCGGCCGATCGAAAATGCGGTAAGCCGGGTTGCCGGCATCGACTCGATTGAATCGACCAGCTCCGAGGGCTCCAGCAGCGTCCGCGCGCAGTTTCACTACGGCGTAAACATCGATACGGCAGCGGTCAACGTTCAGGAGCAAGTCGATCGCATCCGCGCGCAGTTGCCGAACGATCCGACTTTACAGGCGCCGCAGATCAACAAGTTCGACCCTAACTCACTGCCGGTGGTGAACTTATTCGTCACCGATAGCTTACGCGCCCAACGCGATCTGGCCGACCTGTGGACGAACCAGCTGTCGGACGAGTTCTCTGCAGTCTCCGGCGTGGGCGCGGTTTCCGTAGGCTCCAGCCAGACGCGCGCTATCATGGTCGAGCCCGACGCCAACCTGCTCGCCGGATATGGCCTAACCGCCGACGCCTTGGTTTCGCGGATCAAAGAAGAGAACATTAATCTTCCGGCCGGCGTCGTCCAAATATCGAAGAATGAATACCAGATCCAAACCAATGCGCTCTACAGCAACGCGCAGCAGATTGCCGACACCATCGTTACGACGAAGAATAACGCGCCCGTTTTCGTGCGCGACGTCGCGAAGGTGTCCGATTCAATTCAAGAGCAGCGCACCTTTGCGCGCCTCAACGGCCGCCCGGCAATAAACGTTTCAATCACCGCGCAACCCGATGCCAACGTCATCGGCGTCGCCAACGGCGTTTACCAGAAGATCGACGACGTCAAGCGCCGCTATCCGTCCATGGCCTTCGGGGTGACGCTCGATCAGCGCGGATTCATTACCGATGCAATTACGGCGCTGGAGCATACCGCGATGTACGGCGCTGTGCTGGCCGTGCTGATTATTCTGCTCTTCTTGCACTCGTGGCGCTCGACGCTCATCGTGGCCATTTCGTTGCCGATCTCGGTTTTGGGTACACTCTTTGCGGCATACCTTTTCGGCTACTCGCTCAACACGATGACGCTCGGCGGGCTGGCCTTGGCCGTCGGCTTGATTGTCGACGACGCCATCGTCGTGATCGAAAACATCTACCGGTATTATATCGGCGGGGAGTCCATCGTCGCAGCCGCGCGAAGTGCGGTCACGCAGATCTTCTCTGCGGTGCTTGCGTCCTCGATTACCGTCATCACCGTCTTCGTTCCACTGCTCCTAATTCCAGGGCTCCAAGGGCTGCTCTTCACGCCCTTTGCACTGATGGTGATGGTGGCCGTGGGTATCTCGCTGCTCGTTGCAGTTACGACGGTGCCCATGCTCGCCACGCAGCTATGGTCGAGCGAACGCCCGCGCACGAACGGTTCGCCCAAGGGCGCATACGCCCGCTTTAGCGCCGCATTCGATCGCCGCTATGAAGCGTTCGCCGATCGGTACCGGCGCATGCTGACTTGGTCCATCGACCATCCCGCGCCGGTCTTTGGCGTCGCCGCTGCCATCTTCATAGTGACCTTGATTGCGCTCAAGTTCGGTGTGGTAGCAACCGAGATGTTTCCGCCGACGAACTCCCGATTCACCAGTTTCAACTTACGCATGCCCACCGGAACTGCATTGAATGTAACCGATGCGGTTGCGCGCGATGTCGAGAAGCGATTGCAGCGGGATCCCCGCGTGGTCGACGTGGGCTCGCGCGTCGGCGTTGGTGGCGGCTTCGGCGGTCAGGCGAACACGAATCAGGCACAGATTCAAGCGACGCTCAAACCTGGAACGAGCAGCGCCGATGCCGGAAGATTTGTGGCCGTATGGCAAGCAGCCCTCAGCGGCCAGCGCTCCGCCGGGGCCGGCAGGGGTGCAGCGCAGGCGCCGAGCCCCGAGGCGCGTGCGCGCTTTCTGGCACTCTACGGAAAGCCGATTCCGGGGTTGTCGGTTTTCGGCCGCACGACCGACATCATTTCGCGCATTCTTTCTCAGGGCCAAGATGAGCTCTCAATCATGATTTACGGCCCCGATTTGGCCACGCTCAGTAGACTGGCGAATCAAGCGCTGCCGGGTCTTCAAG
The DNA here is from genome assembly GCA_003243975.1 of Candidatus Meridianibacter frigidus. GTDB lineage: Bacteria > Vulcanimicrobiota > Vulcanimicrobiia > Vulcanimicrobiales > Vulcanimicrobiaceae > Meridianibacter > Meridianibacter frigidus. The sequence continues at coordinate 17,887 of QHBJ01000038.1, forward strand.
AGATCGCCGGCATTACGCGTCCGAGCACGGCCATCACCGACGCTCAACCGCAGTTGAACGTGACCGTCGACCGCACGCGTGCCGCATCGCTGGGCCTTTCCACCACGGCTATAACGCAGGCAATCGATACGGCTACCAGCGGTTCAATCGCCACCTACCTGCAAGTGAACGGAACTCAGTATCCCATCATCGTGCAGTTGCCCGCCAACCAGCGCCGCTCGTTCGATACGGTTGCCAGTCTCGCGCTGTCGGTGCCCACGAACGGGGCGGCCGGACTGGTGGCGACCACCACCCCCACGCCCGGAGCGAACTACACGCTGGCGACAATTCCCTTGCGCAGCGTGGCGAACGTCTCCATCGGCAGCGGACCCTCGCAGATTACGCGTATGAACAAACAGCGCGAGATCGAGATCACCGCAGGCCTAAACGGCGCACCGCTCGGCAGTGTCATCGCGGCGGCTTCTGCCAGCATGAACGCGCTCGCCCTTCCAACCGGTTACCACTGGGAGTTCGGCTCAAACGTTTCGCAGCAAGGCAGCACCTTTAGCAGCCTCGGGCTAATCGTAGCGCTCGCAATTCTCCTCATCTATATGCTCCTGGCCGCACAATTTGAATCGCTGCTGCATCCCCTGGTAATCATCACGGCGGTGCCGCTTTCACTGGCGGGCGTCGTGCTCGCGCTGGTCCTCACACACCGCTCGTTCGGCCTGACGGCATTCATCGGAATCTTGATGCTGGTCGGCATCGTGGTCAAGAATGCCATCCTGGTAATCGAGTTCACCAACCAGTTGCGCCACGGCGGTGCCACCCCGCGCGATGCACTGCTGCAGGCGGCGCCGCTGCGCTTACGGCCGATCTTGATGACCACGCTGGCAACGGTCGGCGGCATGACTCCGCTGGCCCTCGGACTTGAAACCGGAAGTTCCAGCCAGGCCCCGCTGGGAACGGTCGTGATCGGAGGGTTGCTGTGTTCCACCCTGCTCTCACTGATCGTGATTCCGACACTGTATCTTTGGGTGACCAAACACGTCGAACCGCGCTTGCAGCGCAAAGCCGAACCGGTCGAACAACCGCCTTCTCCCCGACCGGTGCGCCCGGCGCCAGCCACGGGCTAACCGATGAGCATCGCGTCACTGGCACGGAGCGTGCGTCGACGCGTCTTGCGCGCGCGCTACCCCAATTGCATCAATGGCTTCGAAGCCAAGATACTCTCGCAGAACGGCGAGGACGGGATTCTGCGCGAGATCTTTCGCCGCATCGGAACGACGAATCGCTTCTTCGTCGAATTCGGAGTTGAAACGGGAGTCGAGTGCAACACGGCGCTCCTGTCGCGCCGGTGCGGATGGAGTGGTCTTCTTATCGAGGGCGCGCCGGAAAAGTTTGCGCAACTGGATCTGAACTACGCCGAACTCCCGCAGGTGCAGCGTCTCTGCGCGTTCGTCACGCGAGAAAATATCGCCGAGCTATTCGCGCGTTCCGGGGTCCCTGAAGAGTTCGATCTTCTGTGCATCGATATTGACGGCAACGATTACTGGGTATGGCGCGAGCTTCACCCGTACCGGCCGCGCGTGGTGGTCATTGAATACAACGCGCAGCGCAAGCCGCCGGAGCTGTGGATCATGCCGTATAACCCCTCGCACAAATGGGACGGAAATATGGACTTGAGTGCGAGTCTGGCGAGCATGACCGAGTTGGGTTCGCAATTGGGCTATGCCCTAGTGGGCACGGAATCGAAGGGCGTGAACGCTTTCTTCGTGCGCAACGACGTGCTGCCCGATTCCGGTTTTCCGGCCCGAACCCCGGAGGATGCGTATCACGCGTACGGCTACTAGGCGCGCAGCCGCCAGAAGAAATAAACCGACATAACGCATCCAAGCACGATCACCAGGGCGCGAGTCAACCACTGCGGCAACCGCTTGAGAGCGCGCGCGCCGAGGTAGCCACCGCCGAGCGCACAGATGGCCATGAGAAGCCCCTGCGGCCACCAGATGATTCCGGCCGCGATAAACGGCACTAGCGCGACTCCGTTGATAACCATTGCCAGGACATTCTTGAGTCCATTCATCGCATTCAGATTCGGCAGGCCGGAGAATGCCAGGATGGCGAGCATCAAGAAACCGATGCCTGCGCCAAAGTACCCTCCGTAGATTGAGACGATAAACTGTGCGACAAGTTGAACGGGCGTGTGCACGCTTGCGCCATGCGATCGTCTTTTCGTAAAGAGGGGGGACAGCGCAAAAATCAACGTTGCGAACAGAAGTAAGAACGGAATCAGCAACGCAAAAACACGAACCGGGGTCCGCAGCAACAACGCGGCACCAAGCAGCGAGCCCACGACGGAAACGGCAATCGCGGGCCACAGCACGTGGCGGTACATGCGCACTTCTTCCTTGAAGCCGCGCGCGCCGGCGGCCGTGCCAAACCACATCGCGAAGTTGTTGGTGGCGTTGGCCGGTATAGGCGGCACACCGGCCAGAATAAGTGCCGGAAAGGTTAGAAAACTGCCGCCGCCGGCGACACTATTGATGGCGCCGGCCGTAAACGCAGCCACACCGAGCCATGCTGCGCCGCTAAGCGTCACGCCTTAGGGGGAGACCGAGGTCCTGGCCTCGCGCTTGGTCACGCGGTACACGCGCCGAACGTCGCGCAGCCGCTCGACCTTGCGCAGGATCGCGTGCAGGTGTTCCAGATCGTGAATCTGCACGGTAAGACTCACCAAGGCGATATGGTCGCGTTTTACGCGGGCCGTTACCGACGACACGGCCGTCTTGAGTTCTGCAAAAACAGCCATGATGTCTTGCAGCAGGGCGGGCCGGTCGATGGCTTCCACTTCAATGTCGACGGCGTGCGTGAAATCCGTTTTGCCGATCCACGTTGCCTCCAGCACGCGCTCCGGGGTCGCACTCATATAGGTAACATTCGGGCAATCGGCCCGATGAACCGAAACGCCCTTACCGATGGTAACGTAGCCCATGATCGGATCGCCCGGCACCGGGCTGCAGCATTTGGAGAGACGGACCAGCACGTCGTCGACGCCGGCCACGCGGATGCCACTGGTCTTGCGCGTAACGCGGCGCGACACTGATGGCGGACGCGCCAGCTTGGATATTTGCACGACCTTGCTACTCTCGAGCTCGTCGCGCAAACGGTTGACTACGCTCTGGGCGGAGGCATCCCCAAATCCGATCGCCGCGAAGAGGTCGCTCGCGCTAGTGTAATTCATGCGGTGCGCGATGCTCTCGATCACCTCGCCGTGTGCGGCATCCGGTGGTATGTGCGCGCGCGCCAGTTCTTGCTCGAGCGACTCTTGGCCGGCGAGCACGTTCTCTTCTTTGCGCTCTTTGCGGAACCACTGTTTGATCTTATGTTTGGCACTGGAGGTCTGAACGATCGAAAGCCAATCCAACGAGGGACGCCCGGATTTCTTGTTGACCAGTATCTCGCAGATGTCGCCGTTGCCAAGCGTGTGGTCCAGCGAAACGATGCGGCCGTTAACTTTGGCGCCTACGCAATGGTTGCCGACATCGGTGTGAACGGCGTAGGCGAAATCCAGCGGCGTGCCACGCGCCGGCATCGAGAAGACGTCGCCGCGCGGCGAAAAAACGAAAACCTGGCTGTCGAAGAGATCGAGCTTTAAATTCTCCATAAACACGCGCGAATCGCGCATGTCCTTCTGCCATTCGAGCAGCGCGCGCAGCCACGAAAGCTTGTTCTCGTACTGATCGGGACGCCCGCCCTCCTTATAGCGCCAGTGCGCCGCGATGCCGTATTCGCTCGTACGGTGCATCTCCCACGTGCGGATCTGAATCTCTAAGGGTTCGCCCTGGGGTCCCACCACTGTGGTGTGGAGCGACTGATACATGTTCGGTTTGGGCATCGCGATGTAGTCTTTGAAGCGCCCCGGCAACGGCGTCCATTCGGAGTGGACGACGCCCAGCGCGCCGTAGCAGTCTTTGACCGTGTCGACGATGACGCGAATCGCCGTCAGATCGTAGATCGTGGAGAAGTCGCGCCCTTTCTTGAGCTTGTTATAGATGGAGTAAAAATGCTTGGGGCGGCCTTGAATCTCCGCGTTGATGCCGAGCGCGGTAAACTGGGTGCGCAGCGATCCGATGACGGAATCGACCGAAGCTTCACGGTCTTTGCGCGTCTTGGCCACGCGTTCGACGATCTCTTTGTAACCGCTGGGATCCAAAAAACGCAGGCACTGATCTTCCATCTCCCACTTTATCTTCCAAATGCCAAGACGGTGCGCGATGGGCGTATAAATATCCAGCGTCTCGCGCGCAATGGCCAGCTGCTTGGAAGCCGTAAGACTTCCCAGCGTACGCATATTGTGCAGACGATCGGCCAGCTTGATGATAATGACGCGAATGTCCTTGGCCATCGCCATGAACATCTTGCGCAGGTTCTCGACCTGCGCTTCTTCCTTGGATTGATACGGAATGCGCGTAAGCTTGGTGACGCCCTCGACTAACTGCGCGATCTCCTCTCCGAAGTGCTCTTGCACTTCCTCGCTGGTAATGGACGTATCTTCCACGACGTCGTGCAAGATGGCCGCAGCGATCGTAGCCCGGTCCATCTCCAGCTCCGCCAGAATTGCTGCCACCGCCAGAGGATGCTCGATGTACGACTCGCCGGAGGCGCGGTGCTGGCCTTGGTGCGCCCGGTCGGCGCCTTCGTAGACGCTCTTAAGCCACGACCCGTCCAGGGACGGGTCGTACGACTGAACTTTTGAAATGAGCTCTTGAATCGTCATCGCGGCATTCTCTTGAATCTCATGATGCCATATCCGGCGGTCCGGATGCAAAAGGTAGGCGGGCGCTAGGACCCCGGCTGCGTGTTCGGCGTGAAAAAGAGGACGCTGATCTTTCCATCAGGATCCGTCGCGATGGCTTCGATCCATTCGGTGGTCAGCGCTACGCCCGGGAAGTACGGTGGGTGCTCAAAGGTGATGGCATATCCATACACGGTTTTACCGTAGACTTGCTTGGAGCCGGTATACGCGAATTTCTTGACCCTGCCGCCACTTGAGAGGCCGGCGGAAACCTCCCGCAGCAGAGCATCGGTAAACTGGGCACTCGCCTGCGCGTTATACAGCGACCGGTCAACCCGGCGGCTCTGCCAAGCCCCGAATACCGCCTGCGCAATTTTGGTGAGCACGGGATCTTCGGGCGCGCTGGTGGCATAGGCGGACGCGGTCGCACCCGGACGCGGGGTTTGCCCAAGGCCCGGCGCACTGAGAATTCCCGCTATCGACGCAACCAATAACACCGAGCAAAATCGCATGAAGCCTCCGGGAGGCTGCGCCCCCTCTAATACTGGATGAACGAGGTGATTTCGGTGCTGGTTCCAAGCGTCTGCCGGCCACCGAGAGCGGTCAGCTCGATGAGAAATGCGAAGCCCTGGATCGAAGCGCCCAAACGCTCGAGAAGCTTACGGGTCGCGTTCGCGGTTCCACCAGTAGCGAGCAAGTCGTCGACGATCAACACCCGTTCGCCACGGCCCACGGCGTCATCGTGAATCTCCAATGAGTTGGTGCCGTATTCGAGGGCGTACTCTTCCATAAGCTTGGTGCCGGGCAGCTTGCCCGGCTTGCGGACGGGGATGAAGCCGGCGCCGATGGCGTACGCCAGCGGAGCTCCCAGCATGTATCCCCGCGCTTCGATTCCGACCACGTAGTCGATCTCGCGAGCGCGAAAGCGCTCGACGAAAAGATCGATTGCGGCCGCAAAGCCTGCCTTGTCTTTGAGCAACGGCGTGATATCGCGAAAAAGAATGCCCGGAATCGGAAAGTCGGGAATCGAGCGGACCAGCGTCGTCACTTCCACGGCGGCCAGGGTTCGGGGAACGTCCCCCTGCGCCTTTTCGTTTAAGGTAGCGAAAGCATCGGTAGAAAGGACTGCCATGAAACAGAGACTTCTCGCAAGCACCCTCACGGCATCGATCACCCTGGCAACGCTGGCTCCGGCGTTTGCCAACGGTGCGGCCAGCACGCGCAACATTATACTCGGTGGTGCGGCGGCAGCTGTCCTGGTAACGAACTACAATCACAAGAAGCGCATAAAACAAGCGGAGCTCCGCGAACAGGCACGACGCCAATCCGAATACCGTTCGTGGTTCTATCACAAGTACGGTTACTATCCCACCGAGGCGCAGTACCGGCAGTGGTACTGGCGGACGTACGGACAGAATCCCAGCAATTAGGGTGAGCTGAGCGGCCACGCAGTACAGACATCAGAAGGAGTCATCCGCCCCAGGCGGATGGCTCTCTTCATTCTTCGGGGAGAACGATGCCCGCCGCATGTGGGTCGCCTTCGCGCTCGCGGTGGCGATTCACGAAGTCGTGGCGGGATTGCTGCCGCATACGCCGGCACCGACCGAGCAACCCGAAAAAGTTACCGCGCTGCAGATCGTTCGCATCGAACATCGCAGCACGCCGCGCCCGAAGCCCACGCCGACGCCCCGCCCCATCGTGAGACCGCGCGTCCTGGCCACACCGCGACCGGTGGTCGCCAGCATCAGTCCCGCCCACGCTTCCAAACCGCGCGCCGCGCATCGCGAAGGCATCGCCAAATCCATCCCGCATACGCAGCATCACGCGCCGCGCGTGGAGCATTTCGCTGTCGCTAACCGTATCGGAACGGGGCATCGTGGAAGCGGCACGGGTTCCGGCGGCGTGAATGGGGCCGGCAGCGGCGCGGGCGGAAACGGAAACGGAACCGGGGCCGGCGGGAACGGAAACGGCACCGCCGGACAAGCAGCAGGCAACGAACCGTGCGGCTTCGTGTCGTTCGTCAACATCCGTGCGCCAAAATACGCAGGCGGAGCTTTTTATCAAGACATTCGCGCGATGGTAACCTTCGCCGACCGCCATCAAGAAGGCGTCGAACTGGATTATCCGTTTTACTATGCGAGCGAGACGGCGTTCCCGTGGTCCGATCAAAACCTCAAGAACGACAAGTTTGAAGTGCCCTTTCAGTTTCCGCCGGCAGAGAAGCGTGCGTCAGAACCGCCCCTGGTGCAGTACATCATGACGCACACCGACACTGCAGGCTTTACAAAGTTCAAAAATTGCCCCTGGGACACTGGCGCGCCCTGAAGTAGCTGGTAAGGGCGCGCTCCGTGAGAGCCGATGCCGCGCGGGCCGAACGCTCGATCCAGGCGACAGTCCTTGCACACGAAGAGAGTGCGCACGTTGCCGCTTTCGAGGGAGCCGACTCCCGCGATGCGGCCGGCCCCACGGTGCATTTTCCGCTGAGCGCCGACCAAGTCGAACCCTGGGCGCCCACGGTTTCGGTAACCGATAATGCGTCCTTCAAGAAGGTCGATTCGAATGCCGAGACTCGCAACATCATTGCATAAAAAGAGGACGCTCGGCGAGCGTCCTCTTTCATTTGGCTGCGAACGCCTAGTACCGGTGCGCCTGACGGCGGATGGCCATCGTATGCCGTAACGTAACGGTCATCGTCGAACCGGCGGGCACCTGTACGTCATTTTTGTAGTTGTTGCCGAGAATAAATCCCCCGGCTGCGCCGAGCAAACCGCCGCCGCGTGCGCCCGAGCCCAAGACAGTCTTGGCCAGTACGTTGCCGAGGATCAATCCGCCAACGGTATAGGCCGCGACGCGCGCGCCGCTCTTCATCTTGCCCTTGGTCTGCATGGCGGTTACCTGACCGTCAATCGGAGCGGTCGAGCCGTCGCTCAGACGAATCGTGTCGAACAACAGGTGAAATTCCGGTTTGGTTCCTTGGCCGGCATGGACCACTTTGTCCACATGGCCTGTGATCACTGCGCCGGATAGGTCCGTGTTGTCGCGCGGATACGGTGCCACGACGTGCGCCGTAAAAACATCTCCGACGTGCGCACTCTGGCTGTCCAGGGTGCCGTCGATCGTCGCGTTGACGTCGGTGCCGGCGGGCAGAGTTAGCGTGGTTGCGGCATTTGCGGCGAGCGGCAAGAGCGCGACGAGCGCCACGAAGCCGAGCAATCTGGTACGAAGGTTCATACTATTGCGATCTCCTAACGATGGGAATATCCATGCAACGCGGCCGCATGAAGCGGCGGTTCCATTCACCAACCTGGCGCTCGCTACCCTACCGCTGCAGGACGGCGTGCTGAGGGTAGATGGGCCGATTGATGATTTGCTGCAACGAGCCAGCGCCTGCTTTTAAGACGAGCGCGCAGAACCGTTCGAAGGCATCGCGTTCGGCCTCACCTTCGGCAAAACGCTCGTTTTTGGAAAGATCGATCTTTCCGTTGGCCGGGAGAAAGCGCAGAAAACGCCCGTCGTCATCGATCCCCGTGTGCAACAGGCCCGCATCTTCGAAGATGCGCACGGCAGCCGAGATGGTCTTCTCGTCGGTCTTGTCCAATTCGAGCGTGCGCGCGATGTCAACAAAAGTCGAGCGCACTTCGCCGGTCTGCGTGAGCTTGCGCATGCCGCGATAGACTTCGCGCAAGATCGGTATCCGGGGCGCTTGCCGGTCGATGATGAAATCGTTGATGGTGCGGTCGCGCTGACCGAACAGCAGATGGATGCGCGCGGGAAGCCCGTCGCGTCCGGCCCGGCCCGCCTGCTGGTTGAATTCCGTGAAGTCGAAGTTTAGATGGTAGAGCACCACGTCACGCACGTCGGAAAGATCGATACCCTCTCCGAATGCCGATGTCGCCACGATTACGCGCAATTTGCTTTCGCGGAACAGTCGCTCCACTTCCAGCCGCTCAGGCGTGCCGAGCCCGGCATGATAGTAAGACACAGCGTTGCCGCACATCGCGCGCAGACGCTCGGCGACTTTGACGCAGCCGCTTTTGGAGTTAGTATAGACGATGGCTTTCCCGCCGCCGTCTAGCGCTCGGGCCAAGTAAGCGTCTTTGTCGTTCGTCTCCCGCGCATCGACAACCGTGAGATTCTCACGCACCCACGGATCGATAACCCAGGCATCGATCGATAACGTCTTGAGGATGTGTGCGAACGTCTCGTCATTGGCCGTGGCCGTGGCGGCGATAACTTGCGGATCGCCCAGGCTGCGAATCATCGCGCCCAGGCGTTGATACGCGGGCCGATGGCGCGATTCGAACAAGTGATGCGCTTCGTCCACCACCGCGAGTGCGGGGCGACTCTGCGCCCCAAAAGCGTCGTGATGAAATTGCAGAAACTCCGGCGTCGCCAAAACCATGTCCCACGCACCTTGCGCTAAGGCATCGAAGAGCTCGGCCCGTTCTTCGGCTGAAATCGAGCCGTTCGCGCGAAAGATCCGCAGCCCAAACCCGTCAAAACGTCGCACGAGCGCCTCATACTGGTCGTTCGCCAGCGCCCGCAGCGGGTAGATGATCAATGTCTTCTGGGAGGACGCCAGCGCGCCTAGCGCCGCCGGAAACTGAAAACAATACGACTTGCCGCGCCCGGTTCCCATAACGACCAGCGTGTTCTTTCCGCCACGCACGCGAGCGAGCACTTGCTCTTGCCCCGGATGCAAAGCGGCATCTCCGATAAGCGCGCGTTGTAGCGCTTCTTCATCCGCGGCTGCACGCGCGTGGACGCCAGGCGCAACCGCAACCTTGCTTTCGCGCTCGACGAAGATGTTGACGCCGAGATTTTTTTCCTCGCCGCCGGGCGTCCGCTTCGAGGCGCCACCGGTCAAACTGCCGACACTGCAACGGTACCGCGTGCCGCCATCGATCTTCGGAGCGAGGTGCTTGGCGATCTCCTTGCGCAAGAACCCGAGCTGCAAGGCGCCGTAGCGCACCGCAATGGCGTTCGAGTCGAATTGATTCTTCGGTTGACGCTCGAGTACTAGTTCAGAACGCTCGCGTAGGCCCGCGACGATATCCTGGCGACCCTCGAATGAAACCCCGACGATTTTAGTATAGAATGAAGCCGCATCGCCGATGGTGCGAAAACGGTCATCTTCGAGGTACTTGTTTTGCTCGCGGAAGAGCCGCTCAACGAAATCGTCCGCCTCACTGGGTTCATGGGTAGCTTCACTGCTCGAACTAACAACGGCGCTCGGGGTCGTAGCACGCCCGTCGAACGATGCGAGCAGTTTCTCGAAGGCCGCCTCCGAGGGTGTCGGGGGCGGCAGAGCATCACGGTTCTTGGCGCGGCGCCGGTTCATGCTCGGGGAGAGGATTCTGCGGTTCGAACTCATCGAGGTTTAGGTTGATCTCCTCGTGGCCTTGCTCCATGGCGGCCTCGTGCAGCCCTGCGTTCTGCGCATCCAGCGGATCGAGCGCCTCATCTTCACCCGGCAGCGGCGTTTCGTCAACTGCCGTGGCCGCCGCAGCATCGTCGCGCTTCTTCTTGTAGCGAGCGGGTACGGGCGCGAGCCGCGTTCCCCCCGCCTTGGCCTTTTCGCGCCGTTCGCGGCGCGCTTTGACGATATCTTCGCGCGCCAGTCCACCGCGGCTCGCCAGCGCTTTCGATTCCGCTACTGTGCGCGGGCGGGTCTCACGCGGCCCTGACAAACCGGCGCGCCGGCGGCGTGCGGCGGCCTCCAACTGACGCTTGCGAAACACCAGTACCAGCGGGGCAGAGTAGAAGATCGAGTGATAGCCGCCCGAACAGATCCCGACCAGCAGCGCGAAGGCAAAGTTGCGCAGCGAAGCGCCGCCAAGCGCCAGTAGTGCAACCAAAGTAATGACGACGGTTGCCAATGTATTGAACGAGCGCGTCATGGTCTGCAGGATCGAGGTGTTGACGATGCGGTCGTAGGGCTGGTCACCCATCAGCTTCGTATTCTCGCGTATTCGGTCTAAAATAACGATGGTGTCCATCACGGAGTATCCGATAACCGTCAGCACTGCGGCCAGGAACGCGTCGTCCGCACGTTGCCCGGCCATTGCGTAGATGCCGATCATCATAAATGCATCGCGCACTAGTGCGACGACCGTCACGAGGCCGAAGATGTAGTTCCAGCCGAATCGGAAGGCAATGTAGATGAACTGAATCGACAACGCGATAACGAGCGCCCAAATTGCCTTGGTGAGATACTCGCGACCGAGCGAAGGGCCTACCGACGCAACCTGGGACTGCGGCCGGTCAACCTCACCCGCTTTGCCTAAGGCGTTCCACAGCTTGGGCGTGTCGTTGCCAAATGCGGTCTGCGTCTGAATCGAGTAGCGGTCGTTCGGCGGTTCGGCTGCACTTCGCGAACCGACGGTCGTGATGCGTTCATCGGTGACGCCAATTGCGGAGAGGACCGAACGCACCTGATCCTGACTGACCGAGTTCTTAAATTTCACGTCGACGTCGGTGCCACCGGTAAACGACAGCCCCAAACGCAGCGCTTGCGATGGCTGGAATCCACCACCCGGGGCGGTTAAGGAATGATACAGCATCACGGCAAGCCCGATGCCGATGACCACGTACGAGATCAGCGAGACGGTGCGAAACCACGAAACGATGTTCCAGTTCAGGCGGCGAAAAAGCATTATGCGCCTGCCTTTGCGAGCGTCCCGATGTCGGCGGGATTGACGCCGTACGCGGGCGGTGCGGTTACGAGGTCGTTGTCGACGAGCATGTCCACGAAGAAACGCGTGATGAATACCGCGGTTACGAGCGAAAAAACCGTTCCCCAAAACAGGGTGTATGCAAATCCCTTGACGGTGCCGGTTCCAAGCATGAAGAGCACGCCCGCGCCTACGATGGTGGTGAAGTGGCTGTCGAAGACCGCGCTAAATGCGCGCGCGAACCCCGTTCGCACCGCGGCGCGCAACGATTTGCCCGACCACAGCTCCTCTTTCAAGCGTTCGAAGATCAGCACGTTGGCATCGACCGCCATACCGATCGAGAGCACGAATCCGGCGATGCCCGGCAGCGTGAGCGTGGCCTTGGCCGATGCCAGTAGGCCCAGCATCATAAGCACGTACACGATCAGGGCTACGTCGGCCAGGAAGCCGGGCAGACGGTACACCAGAATCATGAAAATCAGAACCAGGCCCAAGCCGAACATCGAAGCATAGAGCGATTTCTTGAGGTCGATCGCGCCCAGCGTCGGGCCGATCGTGTCGTTTTCGATGATGGTGATTCCCACGGGCAACGCGCCGGCGTTGAGTTCGTTAGCCAGCACCATGGCCGTCTCTTGCGTGAAGCTGCCTTGAATTACGCCTTCGGAACCGATTTGAGCGTTGATCGAGGGTGCTTCGATGTAATGCTTGTCCAAGAAGATGCCGAGCGGCCGGTGCAAGTTCTTGCGCGTAATCTCCACAAACTTGCCCGGGTCTTTGGTCGTAAACCGAATCTCCCACACGTTGCCGTACTGCGCGGGCGCCGGCAAGGCGCTCTTGAGTTCGGCGCCGCTGTAGACAACCGCACCGCTCGCATCGTACGCGCCACGATTGACGTACCCGCATGCCTTGGCGTCCTTCGGGTTGGCTTTGCAAACGTTCAGCGCCGCTTCCGCTTTCGTCACCACGTCCTCGGGCACGATCTTGAACTCCAGCTGAGCAACCTCTTTCATCGTGCGGGTTGCCTCGTCGGGGTCCTTCACCGCCGGAAGCTCGACGAGCAGCCGGTCGAATCCGACGCGCGTGATGATCGGTTCGGTCACGCCCAGCCCGTTGATGCGGTTCTGGATGACCTGCTCGACTTGCGCTTGTACCTGCGAGTTGATTTGCGGCACCTGCGGGTTGGGATTGAGCTGCAAGAGCACGCGCACGCCGCCCTGCAGGTCGAGTCCCAAATGAATCTTCTTGTTGATGGGAAGCATCGCCCACAGGCACAAGGCCACGATCGCAAGTACGGTCAGCGCTTTTAGGGGGTTCTTGAATCGATTCCAGTTCACGTATGCATCCCGGGAAAAGAGCGCACCGCGGTGCCGAAGCACCCGGCGCGTCTTATAGAGGTTGAGACGCCCTTGTTAAGAGGCCAGGGCAGCCCGGTCCGCTTCGTTCAACACGCCCGCGGGAATCAACTGCACGTCGGGCGGGATCTCGCTGTAGGAGAAAACGTCAACTCCCGAGGCCCGAGCGCACGAGAAAGTCGGCCATTATCGGTCGCAGCGGAGCGGTGCAGACCACCGCCGCGTGCTCGCGAGGCCAACCCCTCCCAGCCGGTAACGCTCGATGCGCTCCCGCAAGCGCAGCGCTACCTCCGCGTCGGGGAATTCCGAGGCATGGGCCCAAGTTCGCTCTCCACGGGAGCGAAGACCAGGCGTTGAGCGCCAGGATGCCCCTACGCCGCAGGCGCTTACGCTAACTTGCCGATGGGCGGCGGCTGCGAGCCCGCGAGAAGTTCGGCATACGTCTGCCAAGCGGTAGCCGCATGGAGCGCCGAAACGACCGCGCGCGTCGCCGGCGAGCGGTTGAGCGTGTAGAAGTGGATTCCGGGCGCACCGCGCCGCAGCAGATCGGTACACTGCAAAGTAGCATACGAAACGCCGAGCTCCTTGACCGCTTCGGGCTCCTCCGCGCGCGCTTCCAATTCGCTGCGAAGTTTGGGCGGAAGAATCGAGCCGCACATGGCCGTGATTCGGGCGATCTGTTTATAGTTGGTGATCGGCCAGATGCCGGGTAGGATTGGCACCCGAATTCCGGCGGCGCGCACGCGTTCGACGAACCGGAAGTATGCTTCGTTGTCGAAGAAGAGCTGCGTGACGAGAAATTCCGCGCCCGCATTTACCTTCTCAACCAGATGCCCGAGATCATCCTCAAAGCTGACCGCATCCGGATGCTTCTCCGGATATGCCGCACCGCCGATGCAAAAATCGAACTCGCGTCTCAGCATCGCGATCAGCTCGCTGGCATACGCAAACCCATTTGGATCGGGCACGAATGCGCTCTGCCCGCGCGGTGGGTCCCCGCGAAGCGCCATGATGTTCTCGATGCCGGAGTCGCGCAGCTCGTAAAACAGATTTCGCAGGTCGCGCTTGGAACTTCCCACACAGGTCACGTGCGACATCACGGTCAAGCCGATCTCGTTTTGAATCCGTTTTGAGAGCTCGACCGTGCGTGCGCGTGCGGAGCCCCCCGCGCCATAGGTAATGGAAACGTATGCCGGCCGCAACGAGCGCAACGTTTCGATCGTTTCCAGGAGCTGCGCGACGCCCGCGTCATCCTGCGGAGGAAAGAATTCGAACGAGAAAAAGGGGCGGCGCGCCCGCAAACCTTCGCTGATGCGCATCGTCTGGTTTCTTAGCGGAAGCTGGAAACGACGCCTCCGCATACGAGCGCCCAACCAGTCTAGCATGATAAACAGCAGCAGTTTGGCCGACAGCGAGATCACTGGCGGGCTGAGCATGAACATGCCCACCCCGTCAAGATTGAGGCCACGGCCAGGTCGATCGCCACAAACGGCAGATAGAGCGCGAATCCGATAGCGAAAGCGCTCCGCAGCTCGCCGACGACAAATGCCGGAACGAGAACGAAAGTCCGCGCACCCGCCGGCCGCGCCACAACTTCATGCGAGACGCGCGACAAGAGCGCGATATCCTTCGAATGTGTTTGCCGCAGCATGAATTATTCATAACCGCATGCTACGCGCGGCTGATTGCCGCGATGTGGCCGCTGGTCATCCTTTGCGCAGGTCCATCGGGCGTCCGGATGCAAAGCCCGCCCTATGAGAAGAGCGTACCTAACCCTTGCTCTGGTCGCGGTGGCCGCCGGGATCGTTCCGGCTGTTGTGACCGCCGACCAGCCGGATCCTACTGCAATCTTAACGCCGATCTATGCGCGGATGGACGCTGCCCTCCAAAAGAAAGATCTCAGCGCGACAAGAGACCTTATCGCCGATGATTTTAGCGGCAAGGCCTTCGGCAAGACCGCGACCAAGGACAGCGCCATTGCGGACGCCACCCAAGGTTTTGCTCAGATTACCGAGATCAAGAAGTTCGAAACGAAACTCTCCAACGTTCACTACGATGGCAGCAACATCGTTGCCGATGCAACGGGGACGATCGATGGTACGCTGACGACCGGGAACGCCCTGGAGGTGGTCGCGAGTTCGACCGACACGTGGGCGCAGCGCGACGGTAAGTGGCTGGAGATCGCTTCGGTTTCGCACGAGCAAGTGGTGAGCGTGGACGGTAAGATCGTTCAGCACGACGTGGAGCCCAGCCCCGCGCCCTAACCCCCGGAGAGGCCGGTCGCCGGTTTACCGACGAGCTCCGTAATTCGGCACATCGAAATTTTCGTCGATCGCAATTACTTCGCCGCGTGCGACCGCCTGATCGTTCACGAGCACAATGACGCGGTTCGCGCTTCCGTCTTCGACCACGCGCGCTCTATCCGCTCGGCCAGCCGCCTACGCGGTGCACGCCGATCCGGCGCATTCGTTGCGAATTGCTGCGCGCCGGTCGCTTCCCCGCATGGGTGATTCGGCCGCCGGGGTCAGACGCACTGTGGATGCCTGCGCAGGTTTTATGTGGTCGAGAGGGTGGAACCGTCGTGCCTTGGACGGCTCCCGCGCACAATCAAGGCCTCGTGGCACTCCGGCAAATGCGATGCCCAATACCACGCTTGCGAGAGCGCGCGACGGTCACAAAGAGCCACCGGTGCGCTTAAGATGCTTAAACTTGCTTCCAACGCCATCCATCCACCCCTTCGGGCCGAGTACGCTAAAGGGACATGATGCGGTTAAACTTTTGCGGTGCCCTAGCCGCGTTGTTACCGTTATCCGCGTTCGCTGCCGTCGCGAAAGAGCGCGCCGCGCTGCAGATACAGCGTTCGGTTAACCAGATCGAACGTGACGACGAAGTTCCTCAGCACGCCGAGGCCGATGTTGCCGTCCTCAAAGCGGTCCGCGAATGCTCCTTTGTCGGAGAGAATCACGGTGCCAAAGCGGTGAAAGAGGCGATACGAACCGATGTCGAGTTCATCCACGCGGGCCGAGGAGGCGCGAGTCGAGCCGCCGATGCCGTAGTTGTTTTCGCCGGGCGCCCCCGCAAAGGGCAACATCCCGGCATTTGCGTCCAGAAAGTGATGGAAGAGCAGCAGTTCGTTGCCATTCCCGGTGTCCAGAAGAAAGCGGCCATCGGTGCCGTTGACGCGGGCGGTAACTTCGGGCAATTCACGATCGACGTCCACATCGAACCGCTCGCCGGCGCCGTTCGCGGAGCCGGGCTTCCCGATCGTCATGGCGAGATTGGCGAAGTCGATCTGCACCGCCGCCGCACCGAAGAGCGGAAAGCCCAGAATGCCCTCGATCGGAAAGCGGCCCCGCGTCGACGCGGCGAGATCGAGAACCGAAACTGCACCAACGGGCACTGTGGCCGAACCAATTTGGATGCTATCCAAAGACGCAATCCCCAGGCCGCCGGAACGCGTCGCGCCCTTGGCTTCCAACGATCCTTGTACTTCCAAACCTAAGACGGCCGCGACGTGCGTGTCCACAACCATGCCTTGCGCGCCGCTATCGACCAAGAACGTAAATGCCCGGCCGTGAATCGATACCGGGGCGTAGAGCGCACCATTGCGTTCGCTCAAAGCAACGGTAACCGGCGCGCGCACGTCAACCATTGAGGCCGCAAGCGGAGCGAAAACATCGGCGTCCATCGCATGATCGATCAAGACGTCGGACGTCGTCTGCGTCACATCAAAGGCGTGATCGCCGTCCGACTGGACGCTCTTGTACGGGAATAGAGTTCCGCCGCGGTTCCGGTAATCGGAGAAATCGACGGTGAAGAGCCCGTCTTGGTCGATATACTCGATGCGATCCAGCAGATAGGTCTGGGCATCGATGTCAATGGTTTCGCTCTCGCCGCCCGGCGGCGTTACGGCCAGCCGGTAGACCGCGCGGCCGTCAGCCAATTGGGACTGGCCCAGCAGCACGCTGTACTCTGCCTTTTCGAAAAGGTCATCGGACGAGATAAAGTCTTGAGTGATAGCGCGCCGCAGCAGCAAGCCACGCAGTTCAATGACGTCGCCGCTGCTGTTTTGGAAGAAGCGATGCGCCCCCAATGTCAGCGTTCTTTCGTGGCGGGGGCCTAAGTTTTGATCGAGCCGGTCATCATCGCGCCGATGCCAGGAATGGAACTCTCCGTGCAGATTGCCTCCTTGAAGCGTTCCACGCGATTCAACGGAAAGCGGTGCTCCGGCGCCCGCAGGATGCACCGCGACCTGGTGATGCGCCAAAATCTGCGTAAGCGAAAGCATCAGCGCGCCGAAAACCAAGTGCATATGAAGCCAACGTTCGACGACCGCGCTACTGTTACAGGGCAGCGGGATGGCTCTGCGCTATGCCCCCCGGCCAGCACCCCCCGCTAGGACATGCAGCTCTTCGAGCGTGCGAATAGGATCGGCGCACGCTTCGCTTGTCGTAGGAAAGATTCCAGGTGGCCTTCGGCTGATTGGGCCCGAGCGGCCAGCGGATCGGCCACGGGAAGCCCGAGAGAGCGTGCGCCGGACGTCTCCGCGAGTTTAGCCAGCGCGCTGCACACCAGTGCGGAATCCGCGAGGTGACCCGGCTGCACCACAGCGCTCATCGTGCGGCTGGCGGGGCAAGAATATCGATCGCCGGAAAATGCCCTGCCTGCGCCAGCGCGGCAGAGACGCAATGTGACCGTCCAACAGCGAGCGCGCCGCGTCGCTTAGCGGATCGCGCTCATCGCTCTCGCTGAGCACGGTTGCCACTAGCGTCGAGAACCAGCGGTCGTCGCAGCTTCTCGATTTCACTTCGTTTCGCTCGCAGTGACAATAGCGGTCCGTCGCCAAGACGGAGCACACCTTACCGTTTGGAGAACTGGAAGCGTTTGCGCGCCTTCTTGCGGCCGTACTTCTTCGATTCTTTTTCGCGTGGATCGCGCGTGAGCAGGCCATTTCTGCGTAAGGTTTCGCGCAGGGTTTCATCCATGAGCAGAAGCGCTCGGGCGATGCCATGGCGCACGGCGCCGGCTTGGCCGGCTACCCCGCCGCCTTCGGCCTTTACGTCAACGTTGAACCTTGAGAGACTCTGGGTTGCATCCAGCGGCTGTCGAACGATTTGCTGCAAACTCGGACGCGGGAAGTATTCATCCAGCGATTTCTTATTGACCGTGATGACGCCCTGACCTAGCGTTAATTTGACGCGCGCAACCGAGCGTTTGCGGCGGCCGGTTCCTTGAAAAGCTTCGGTCATCGTGCTCCTATGCCAGTTCTCGTGGCTGCTGCGCTTCGTGCGGGTGTGCGCTTCCGGTGTATACTTTCAACCGCATCAGCTGCACGTCGCGCATGCGGTTAGTCGGCAACATACCGCGCACCGCGCGCTCGATCAGGCGTTCGGGGTGCTTCTCACGCACGTCGCCGGCCGTTTCGGTGCGAAGACCACCGGGATAACCGCTGTGGCGGTAGTAGAGTTTTTGGGCTTCCTTGTTGCCGCCCAATTCGACCTTCTCGGCGTTCAGCACCACGACGTGATCGCCATCGTCAATGTGCGGGGTCCACGTCGGCTTATGCTTTCCGGAGAGCGCTCGCGCAATGCGCACCGCTAGCGTACCGAGACGCTGACCGGCAGCATCCACGATATACCAATCGTGTTTGGCATCCGCAGTCTTCATTTGAAATGTACGCAATCGGTCTCTCTTCCGGATGGGCATGGCATGAAAAGACCGCACCATGCTGGGTGCGGCAGCCGGGGTATTGTAGCGGAGACATCGAGCTCTCGTCAAGGCAAAAGGGCGCCGAAGCCGGCACGGCACGCTTCAGGCCAACAGCAGCGGCTCTTTGAACGAGTCGAGGTCCGCATAACGGACCCCCGCCAGGTAGAGGCCGTGGGCAGGGGCCGTCGGCCCGGCGGCCTCGCGCGACCTGGCAGCTAAGATATCATGCATCCCGCCGGCTTGCCGTCTTGCGTTGCCCACCTCCAACAGCGTGCCCACGATCGTGCGCGCCATGTGACGCAAGAAGCCGTCGGCTCGCAAGTTCACCACGATAAACTCGCGGCGTTCCTCGATGTCAATGGCCTGGACGGTGCGGACGGTCGGCCCGCGCTCGGGCAACTCCCCGCAAAATGAGCGGAAGTCGTGCTCGCCGACCAGGGCGGCCGCTGCAGTTCGCATCTTTTCCAAATCCAGCGATCCGTAGAAGTGATGCGCAAAACGGTGCGCGAGGGCACTGCGCATCGGCGCATGATAAGTGTGGTAAACGTATCGGCGTTCGAACGCCGAAAAGCGCGCCGAGAAATCGTCAGCCGCTACGTGACTTTCGCGCACGCTAATATCGGGCGGCAGGTTCGCGTTCAAGGCCAGGGTCAAGCGCTCGAGCGGAAAGTCGCGCTCGCACCGAAACGAGATCACCTGTCCCGTCGCGTGAACGCCCGCATCGGTGCGCCCCGCAGCGGTGATCTTTATGCGTTCATGAAATAGTTTCGCGAGAACGGATTCCAATTCGGCCGCGATGCTCCGCAGTGGCGGGGGTTGGTATTGCAGCCCGCAAAAATCGGTACCATCGTACTCGACGACCGCGCGGATGGTCTTCGGAGACCCGCTCACCGTAGACCGAGCGACAACCCTACAAACCGCATGAGCAGCGTATTCTTGTCAGACAATTCGCCCGATCCAGTGAATCGCACCGCCCACACCACTTGTTTCAAATGTATTCCTAAAGCGGATTACTGTGCCGACACGCAGTCGGTATGCTTGCAACCACACCGGCTGTGCGGTTCGCGGTCCTCTTCGGTGGTCTCGTTCCGGCGGCAGTTATCGCTGCAAAACTCCTCGCCGAGGGTCACTTCGCACGAACATTGATCGAGTTCGCACTTTGAACCGTCCATTTAGTTTCTCCTTTCAGCCATGCTGGCGCTGTAACGGAAAGAGCAGCACGTCGCGGATCGAGGATGTGTTGGCGAGCAGCATAATCAACCGGTCCACGCCGATACCGATCCCTGCGGTGGGCGGCATGCCGTATTCAAGCGCGCGAACGAAATCCCAATCCGGCTCGGGAATCTCCTCGTCGCCGCGCGCTCGTTCGCCCATCTGCGCTTCAAACCGCCGCTGCTGATCATCGGGATCGTTCAGTTCGGTAAACGCGTTCGAAATCTCCATGTGATTGATGAAGAGTTCGTAGCGGTCCACCAAATCCGCATCGCTCTCGCGCCGTTTGGCAAGCGGCGAGATCAAAAGCGGTTGATCCGTCACGAAGGTGGGCTGGATAAGGTGCGGCTCGACGACGGCCTCGAAGATCTTATCGAGCGCGTGCCCGTGAGTGGGCGATTCCGGCAGCTTGAGCCGGCGCAGTATCGCAGCCGCGCCCTTTGGGTCGAGAAGGTCATCGCGATCGACCTCTCCGTAGCGCTTCATCCCTTCCAGATATGGCAATCGCGCGAACGGCGGTTTGAAAGAGATTTCGACATCACCCGCCTTCAAGGTCTGCGCGTCTCCCAAAGCAATCGTCGCCAGATGGGAGATCAGCGCTTCGTTAAACTCCAACATCTCGCTGACCGACCAGTATGCGCAGTAGAGTTCCAGCATGGTGAACTCGGGATTATGTGTCGTGTCAATGCCTTCATTGCGAAAAATGCGTCCGATTTCGTAGACGCGCTCCATGCCACCGACGATTAGACGTTTGAGGTTGAGTTCGGTAGCGATGCGCAGCTGCATCACCTGATCCAGCGCATGGCAGTGCGTTGCAAATGGGCGCGCCGCCGCACCGCCCGCTACGTGCAGAAGCGTCGGCGTTTCGACTTCGTAGAACCCGCGCGCGTCGATGAAGCGCCGCATCTCGGCAATCAGCCGGCTGCGCAGCAAGAAAACGTCGCGCACCTCCGGATTGACGATCAGATCGACGTAGCGCTGTCGGTACCGCTTCTCGACGTCGGTAAGGCCATGCCACTTATCGGGCAGCGGGGCGAGGGCCTTGCTCAGCACCGCGAATGTTTTGACCCGCAACGTTAACTCGCCCATCTTCGAACGGAAAACCGGTCCGCTCACGCCGACGATGTCGCCTCGGTCGACGTCTTCCCAGTCGGCGAAACCGTCGTCGCCGATTTCATCTTTGCGAACGTACAGTTGCATCCGTCCGCTGCGATCCTGCAGGTCGACGAAGAGCGTCTTACCCGTGCCGCGCTTGGCCATCACGCGGCCGGCTAAACCGTGCTCGGTATCGGAAGACACTTCCGGGGAAAGCGACGCGTAATGCTCGAGAAGTTCCGATGCATGTGCGTTCGCATCGAAACGCGTCTGGGCGAATGGATCGCGCCCCCGCGAACGCAAAGCGGCCAGATTGTCGCGTCTGGCCGCTATTAACGCTTGCTCGCTCTTGCGCAATGTGGGCTCGCTCATGTGGAGCCGCTAGGAGGCTTTCTTCGCAGCTTTCTTGTTGGGGCCGCTCTTAATGGCTTCGATCTTATACTTCGTCATGCCGCGGGGGGTGGTAACGTCAACGGTGTCGCCCTTCTTGCGGCCCAGGAGTGCCCGTCCCAGCGGCGATTCGTTCGAGAGACGCTTGTTGGGCGGGTCGGATTCCGCCGAACCGACGATCGTGAACTCGTGCGGGTCGCCATTGGCGACGTCTTTGAGTTTCACGGTTGACCCTAGATGGACTTCGCCCTCGGCGTACTCGCCTTCGTCAATGAGCACCGCGTTGCGAATCATCTGTTCCAGACGCATGATGCGGCCTTCGACGAACGCCTGTTCTTGCTTGGCATCCTCGTATTCGGCGTTTTCGCTGATATCGCCAAACTCTTTGGCTTGACGGATGCGGTCGTTCACCTCGCGCCGATGGACGGCTTTCAGGTCGTCGAGCTCGTGCTCGAGCTTAACCAGTCCCTCGCGAGTCAGGACGATCTCTTTGTCGTTCAACTGGGCCCCTCGTAGATTCGAAGAAAGACGCTCGCGGGAGCGTCAAGGCCCGTTGGTTAGCGATGCCCCACGAAGGCGCCTGCCCGAAGCGCGGCGGCCGAAAATCCGTACCGCGAGCACGAAGAGCAACCCCGCGAGCAGGCCGCTAAGAGCGGCCGCGCGTGAGGCGGCCGGTTCGCGGTAAATAGCACCGGCAACTACCGTCACCAGTGCGAGTGCTCCCAGCAGCGGCAAGAGCACGCCCCCGACGCGTTCCTGCGGATCTTTCCAGAAAAAGCGAACGCTGGCTGCCGCCGCGCCGACGAACTGCACACCCAAAAAGACCGACGTCGCCGAGAGCACCAACTGCAGTGCGTCGTTGGCCGAAGGCGACCACGCCGTCAGCAATTGAGCCACCGTCGCAACCGCACCGATGCTTAACAGCGCCCACACCGGCTCGTTCCGATGATCCAGCGTTCCAAAAACGCGCGGTAGAACGCCGTTCCTACCCATCGCATAAACACCCCGCGACAAATACAAGAACGACGTCCATAAACTCGCGCCGGTCGAGATTAGAACGGCGGTGGAAATCAATTTCTGCCAAATGCCGCCACCCAAGAGGACGCCGACGTAGTTCAGTGCCTCGTCGGCATGATCTTTGAATCCCGCGACCGATCCAAGGTGCAGGTAGGCCGCCATGCAGAGCAGCAGCACGGCGCTGGTAACCAGCAACCCAGTCACGCCCCCGCGGCCGGCGGTCGTGCTCGCGCCCACGTTCTCTTCCGAGGTAGAGGCGGAGACTTCCCAGCCGTCCGTCATCCAAATGCTCAGTGCCATCGCGTTCATGAATCCAAAGAAGCTCAAGCCCAGCGCCGTGGTGGCCCCCTTGGTTGCCTGGGACGCTGCTATATGAACGGGTGCGTGAAAAGCGGCCGCCACCGCACTGGCTGCCAGCACGAGCAATTCGAACAGCAACGCTGCCGCGGTAACGAATGCTGTTGGGCGCATGCCCGCATAGAGCAAGCCCGCGCCACACAGCGTCCAAACAGCTCCCACGACTGCCACCAAAAGCGGTTGCTGCGCGTGCGCGGGAGCCAATAGTTCCAGGGTGTAAATTCCCGCGGGCACCGCGGTCGCCAGGATTGCAAAGAATGTGGAGATGATCGCCAACCACGCGCCGTACGCGCCAACGTCGGGACCGAATGCCATCTCCATCCACGCGTACGACGAGCCGGCATTCGGGTAACGCGCCGACATCCGCGCGAAAGCAACGGCCAGGAAGGTCATTACAACCGAGAGCGCCACGAGCGCGAAGAGCGATGCGTCTCCTGCGGCCGCGATCATGCCGCCCATGGTCGCCGCCAAGCTATAGGCGGGCGCCATTGAGGCGGAGGAGATTACCGAAAAATCCAGCCAACGCAGGACGCGCGGAAGCCGTCGTTGCGCCGCCGCCATTTACGTCGTGAGTTCTACGACTCGCGGATGCAGATGAAGCTCGTGCAGAAGCCGGTCGTAGTCCTGTGCGGTCACATCTGCCCACTTCTTCCCGAGCAGCGCCAGCAACGCAGCTTCGATGACATTCGTACCGAACGATCGTCCGGCAAAATCCGGCGTTGTCGTAATAAGCGTGCGCACACCTCGTTCGCGCAACTCTTCGATGTCCTTGGGCGTCACCGTGTTCGTCAGCACGAGTTTTCCATCCAGACGGTCGGGCATGAACTGGCGCATGAAGTGGAAATCACCCGCGATAATTTCGGCTTCCTCATAGTACTGCGGGTACTTGGGCTGCGGCGGACGGTCTTGCTTCGCGCCCGTCGGGTAGAAGAATTGAAACGGCAGTTTACATGCATCCGGCAGATATTTTTCGGCCAGTTTTTCGAATTCGCGCAAGCCGCGTACCGGCTTGTCCAAATCCAGCGCGAAGATGAAGTCGCCGAAGAGCACGTCGGCCCCGGCATCCACCAGCGCTTGCGCCATTCCGAAGCGATCCAATGCGCTCACCATGAGCACTTGCTTTCCGCGAAGTGGTACGCCGAGCTCTTCTTGCAAAAACCGAACCGCTTCGCGCTCCAGGGTATTCTTGAGCCCGCTGCCGTCTACGACCGGCGTAACTTTCACCGCATTGAGCAGCCGCAGGCCATCGCGCAAAGCGTAACGCTTGGTTCCCGCGTAGAGATACACATCGATTCCGCCTAAACCAATGGCGTCAACCTCGCCATCAAGTTCGCGCAGTTTTTCCATGGCAACTTCGATCTTGCCGTCGGTCCCGACGCGCGAAATATCAAAATCCTCGCCCAACAGGTTCACCTGCGCCCGATGATCCCGGGAAGAAGAGCCAAGCGAAACGGATACGATCCTTTTCATGGTGCAATCGCACGGAGCTTCTGGGGCATATGAGCTTGGATCGAAGCCATGGACGGCGAGAGCGACAAGTCATTGAGTAGCGTTTTCGCACGACGCGAAAACGCGGGCGTCACAAGAAATGCCACGGTCACTGGCGTCAGGCACGTCATGCTATCGCTTTCCTCCGTTCGTCGGCGGCTGCGCGAGTGGCGGCGATCATCTCGGGGGTAATGGCGACGTCGAACGCGCGCATGTCGGCCAAGCTGAAGCCACACCGCGTCGCCATCCGGTCGATCTCGATTACCTTCGAGAGATCGATGCCTCGACCGAGCGTGTAAGGTTCGCAGCGGTTCTCCAGCGCAAGCACCATTGTTTCGGACATACACGCAAGCGCGGTGCGCGGCGGCAATCCCAAATCGAACTCCTGACCGGGCTCGCGCACGCGTTCGAATCGCGGATTCCCGGGCACGAGCATGTTGCCGCCTTCAGTTACGAGCACGTCGGGGCGTTCGCTCGCCACCCGGCGGCTGACGTCATGCGGCAGCGAAAGTTCGCATACGACCGCGCCCGTTTGCAGATCTTCGGGCTCGATGATATCTTGCGTCGAGGAGGTTGCGGTCAGGACGAGTTGCGCGCGACGTACGGAGGAAGAGATGTCGGTTGTGTAGTCGGACGTGCAAGCCAGCTCTGGTCCCACGCTTTCGTGAAACTTGCGCAACCGCGTTTCGTTGCGAGCGACTAGAATCAAGCGTTTCACGCGCGGCGCAATAAGGCGCGCGCATGCCGATCCGATGGAACCCGTCGCGCCCAGCACCACCGCCGTCGAGTGCGCAGGGTCTATTCCCATCTCGTGCGCGCCCCGAAAGAAGCTCTGAATTCCGGAGGCGATGGTTAGTGAGTTGCCCGTCGTCACCGGAATGGGTGAGCGCTCATTGACCGTTATTCCGCCGTCGCCAACGACGCCGGTGAAAGCACCGAGGCCCGCAACCTGCGCACCCATATCCGCGCCAATCTCAATGGCACGCAGAATTTTGTCGTAAACTTTCTCGCGCGGGAACTCGATCATTTGGTCGGGCATCAGCGTGGCCGCTACGAACCAGCCCTCCGTCTCACGCCCATCGGGCGTACGCACGCCGGTAACGTGAACGGCGGCATAGGCCGGCATCCAATCCAGGATTTTGCGAATGATGGGCTCGCCCTTGCCTTTAGCGCCCGGCTCGTAGCGCGTGACGTCTTCCAGCGAAACCGGATGGATCACGAAACAGAACTTGCTGGTCTGCGTCACTTTTCGGCCTCGGCTTTGAGCGCCGCCAGCATCATCTCGCTGTTTTCTTCGACTTTGCGCTGCAAGGTTGGGCCAATTAATTCGGCGAGCGTCGGTACGCCGAAGTCATAGTCGACGCTGAGCACGACCGTCGTCACACCGTCGCGCTCGTCGAACGTCCACGCACCTTCGAACTTGTCAAGGTCGCCTTCGATCAGCTTGTAGTCGATGCGCGCATCGGTATCGTTGAAGCGGTCTTCTTCGGTCCACTCGATGGGCGCCTCTTCCACCAGCGTCTTCCACTTGGTTACGATGTACCCCGCGTGCCGCTCCAGAATGCTCACGGATTCCACGTCCGGCATGAACTGCGGAAAGCGCTCCTGCTGTTTGGCGAGTTCGTAGACTCTGCGCGCCGGAGCACGGATTTCGATGCGTGTTTCAACATAGGGCATTTACATTTTCACTACAGCTGGCCCAGCTTCTCGTAGGCGGTTGCCACTCCTACTCGCAGCGCGTTCAGCGCGCGCTCAACTTCTTGCGCCGTAACGATAAGCGGCGGTTCCAAGCGAATGACGCGCTGCATATTGAGCGTCCAGGCCGCCGTCACGCCCATTTTAAGCATCTCCGGAATGATCGTTCCACCATAGCCTTCGCTGGTCAGTTCGACGCCCACCAGCAGCCCCAAACCACGCACTTCGCTGATGACCTGCGGATAGGAGTGCGCAATCGCACGCGCACCGCCCAGCAACTCTTTGCCGCGCTCGCGCGCATTTTCAACGAGGCCGTCTTCAGTCAGCACGTCGATCGCTGCTAACGCGGCCGCGCAGGCAACCTCGTTGCCGCCGAATGTAGACGTATGCATGAGCGGCGCTTTGGCGTACGCCGCGTTCCAGACCGGCAACCGCGCGATATAGGCGCCGACCGGAACAATTCCGCCGGAGAGACCCTTTGCGAGCGCCATGATGTCGGGCACCACGCCGTCGCGATTGCATCCAAAGAGCAAGCCACAGCGTCCCAGGCCGGTCTGTACTTCATCCGCGATCAGCAGAGCGCCCGACGCGTCGCAGATTTCGCGAACGGCGCGCAGGTAGCCAGCCGGCGGAACGATGACGCCGCCCTCGCCTTGCACGGGCTCAACGATAAACGCCGCCGCGTCCGTCAGCGCGCCTGCCAGCCCGTCGGTGGTTCCGTACGGCACATGCTCGACATTGGGCAATAGCGGCTCGTACTCGCGGCGAAAATACTCGCGTCCGCTCACGGTCAGCGCCCCCAAAGTTTTTCCATGAAAGGCATTGTGGGTCGCGACGATCTTGTGCCGATTGGTCGCGGCCTTCGCCAGCTTGATTGCGCCTTCGACCGCCTCCGCGCCGCTATTGCAAAAGAAAGAAATCTGCAGATCGCCCGGCGCCAGTTCTGCGAGCCGTTTCGACGCGCGCCCGAGCATGATGTTGAACATGGTCTTGCCCGAAAGCGACATGCGCTCCATCTGATCTTGGACCGCGGCGATAACTTTTGGGTGGCTGTGCCCTAAAGTGAAAACGCCGTACCCGCCGGCGAAATCCAGATACTCCTTGCCGGCATGATCGACGATCGTGCAGCCGCGCGCGCACACTTCGACCGGGCTTCCCGAAACCTTCATGACCCGCGCCAGCGGGGGATTCACATACTCTTTGTAATTTTCGTAAACTTCTTCGTAGATTTCTTTGGCGGAGGCGAGTGTCATGCGGCCTCCGCGCAGCGTTCCAGCGATTCGATCGTCTCTTCGACCACGGCAATCGCACCTTCCCCATCGTCAATGTGCATGATGCGCTCGCGCAACGTGGCTGCCCCGGGAATGCCTTTGAGGTAAAGTGCCACGTGTTTGCGCATTTGGGGAACCGCACGGGATTCGCCCAGTTCCTGAACCATGGTGCGGTAGTGTACGATGGCGAAACGCAAGCGATCCGCCGGTGCGGGTGGCTGACGCGCAGGCCGCCCCTCCATTAAGTCGGCGATCTGCGAGATGAGCCACGGGTTGCCCAGCGTCGCACGCCCGAGCATGATGGCGTCCACGCCCGAGCGCTCCATGCGATCCATCGCTTGCGTTGCGTCGTCAATATCGCCGTTGCCGATCACCGGAATGCCAACGGCAGCTTTGAGCCGGGCAATGTGGTCCCAATCGCTATTTCCTTTGTAAAATTGGCGCGCGGTGCGGCCATGCAACGTCACCGCCGCGACGCCCGCCCTTTGCGCACGCTTCGCGACCTCGATATAAACTAGTTGCTCCTCGTTCCACCCCAAGCGCATCTTCATCGTAACGGGGCAGTCGACGGCACAAACGACGGCCCGCATGATGGCCTCGCAGCGCTCGACGTCTTTGAGGCACGCGCTGCCGCCCCGCGTTTTCACGACCTTCGGCGCCGGGCACCCGAAGTTGATGTCGACGATATCCGCGCCGCATTCGCGCACAACCCGCGCCGCACGAGCCATCACCGCTGGATCGTCGCCCCAAAGCTGGGTGGAAACGGGTTTCTCCAAGCCGTGCTGATCGATCATCTCCATCGTTCGCTTGTTGCCGTGTTGCAGGGCGTTGGAAGAAACGAACTCGGTGACGGTCAGGCCCAGGCCGAATGGCTTGTAGAGGGCGCGCATGGTGCGGTTGGTGACCCCCGACATCGGGGCGAGAATCAGCGGCGGCCAAATCCGGTGAGGCCCGATCTGGAGCGGCGGAACCGTGCGCGCAGACATACCCGGCTATTCTATCACGGGGCAGAATTCGCTCGCCCGCAGCAGAGACACAGGGATGTGTCTCTGCATACACAAAAAAGTGTCTATCGTGGTACTTACGCTTTTTGGTTCGCCCCTCCGCACACGGATTCTGGTATTTCTGGCTTCTTCGGCGCCAAGCTATCCGGCGGAACTCGCCCGCATTTTCCGGGTTCGTCCGACCGAAGTATACCGGGCGCTCAGCGCACTTGAGGACGTCGGTGTTGTAGCGACCCGCCGCATCGGATCGACGCGGCTGGTCGAGCTTGAATCGCGGTTTTTCGCTTTCGAGGAACTAAACGCGCTCCTATTGCGCCTAAGTTTATTGCCAGAATTTCGGGGTGTACCATGGCCGCGCCGACGCCCGCGCGCCATCGGCAAGCGCACCGCTTGAACGAAACCGAACTCGCGTGCATAGCCGCTCGGGTAACTCGGCAATTTCGAAGTGAAGGCATTCACGTTAGTCGCCAACCGCTTATCGCAATACGTCCATTGGAACGAACGGCAATCTCTCGCCGTGATCCTCGAAGCAATCGCGCAAGGTCGGCAAAAAGTTGATCTACGGAGATTGGCCGCGGCGATTGAAGCATTCGACGCGCCCGATAAGATTACGAGAGATAGAATCGCTATCGCTCGCTCCGAAATCGAAGGGTGCTCAGGAACGAAATTGCACTTGCCTCAGGCCTGATGCTTGGAGAAGAGCTTTAGGCCGCGTAGACTCAAGTCCGTATCGACCGTATCGATCACGGGCGTGTGCTTGGCAACCACCGCTGCGAGTCCGCCCGTCGCAATTACTCGCGCGCCGCCCCCCAGCTCAGAGCGAAAGCGCGCGACCAGGCCTTCGGTTTGCCCCACGAAACCATACACGATGCCGGACTGCAACGATGCAATGGTTTCCCGGCCAATCGCTTGCCCAGGTGCTTCGAGCGCAATCTGCGGCAGCTTGGCGGCCCGCCCCACCAGAGCATCGACCGAGATTGAAATCCCCGGCGCAATTGCCGTGCCGACAAACTCGCCCGCATCCGAAATTGCCACAAACGCGGTGGCCGTGCCGTAACTGATCACGATTAGCGGTGCGCCATACGAAGCGCGCGCGCCGATTGCCGCGGCCACCAAGTCAGCACCGACTTCGGAGGGACGGTCCGTGCGCACCGGTATTATCCGCTGACGGTGCGGCTTCAGAAACGCCGGCGCGCGATCGAAGAAGCGTTCGCATGCCTCGTGGAGCACCTGATCGAGTTTCGGCACTACGCTTGCTACGGCCACCCCATCGATCGCACTTGTGTTGACGCCGCTCGTTGCAAGAAGCTGGCGCAGAAAGACGCCGTACTCGTCGCCGGTTCGGCGCGAATCGGTGGTTACGCGCCAGCGGTGCAGCAGTTCATCGCCATCGAAAATGCCAAGCTTGGTTTCGGTGTTCCCGATGTCAATTGCCAGTAGCACGTCGGATCCCGTTCAAACGCGGCGCAATGGCATCCAAGAGCGCGGACGCCAGGAACGTCTTGCGCGCGGTTCCCAGCTCGCTGCTTCCGCCGTCCGCGAAGAGCACGCGCAACCTGTTCTCGCCCGGTCCAAAACCGCGCCCGAATGAAACGTCATTGACCGCGATCGCATCCAATTTCTTGCCAGCGAGCTTCTGGCGCGCATTGCCCTCGTGATCTTGCGTTTCGGCCGCGAAGCCGACCAGGTACGCGTCGGGATTGCGCTGAGCGAGTTCCAACAAAATGTCGGGGTTGCGCACCATGCGAACGTTGATGTCGCCGCTGGTCTTCTTCACTTTGTGCGGGGCGCGCTCTGCGGGACGCCAGTCCGACACCGCGGCACATGCAATGATCAGATCCGCATCGCAAGCGCGTTCCAGGGCGGCGGCGTGCATTTCATTGGCTGTCGTAACGTGGACGGTTTTTACATTGCCGTTGCACCCGAGCATCGTCGGTCCTAATACGAGCGTGACATCAGCGCCACGCGATGCCGCTTCTTCAGCCAGGGCGATGCCCATGGCGCCCGTCGAGGGATTGGAAACAAAGCGCACGGGATCGATCGCTTCGCGCGTTGGCCCCGCCGTAATCAGGACGCGGCGTCCGCGAAGTTCGCCGTGAGCGCTTAGCGAAAGCTCGATGGCGTCAAGCAAACGCTCCAAGGTAGCCAAACGCCCGATGCCCGATTCGCGCTCCGCCAGAAAACCCGACTCGGGCTCGACGACGCGCGCACCACGCGCGGCTAGCGTGGCTACATTCTCTTGCGTCGCTGCGTGCTCGTACATGGCGGAGTTCATCGCAGGCGCAACGATGAGCGGCACGCGCGATGCCAATAGAGCCGTACTTAGCAGATCGTCGGCAAGCCCATTTGCAAGCTTCGCGATCAAGTTGGCGGTGGCGGGAGCGACGACGCAAACTTGGGCTTCGCGTACCAAGCGAATATGTGGGATCCGCTCGGGCGCATCCCACAGCGATGTGTACACGGGACGCGCCGTTAACGACGAAAATGTCAGCGGGGAAACAAACCGCTCAGCGGCTGCGGTCATCACGACGTCCACGACTGCGCCGCGCTGCACCAAAGCACTTGTGAGTTCCGCGGCTTTGTACGCGGCAATCCCACCGCCCACCCCGAGAAAGATGCGGGCGTCTTTCATGCGCTAATCCAAAGGTTGTCGATGAGGCGCACGCGACCGAAGCAAGCCGCACCGATAATGAAGGCCGGTGCAGTTAGGGCTTCGATCGGCTCGAACGTACGCTGCGAAACGATGTCCAAGTAGTCCCACGTCCCAGGTGGCCTCAGCACGGCCGCCGCCTCCTGCGCCGCCCGGGGTTTCGGCACGCCTTCGCGCAGCGATTTTTCAAAAGACTCCAGCGCTGTGTGCAAGCTCGGGGCTGCCGCGCGCTCATCGCTTGAGAGATACGTGTTTCGACTCGAGAGAGCCAGCCCATCGGACTCCCGCACCGTCGGGAGAATCTGGAGCGCGACGGGGAAATTAAGATCGTCGATCATGCGCGCGAGCACCGCGGTTTGCTGCGCGTCCTTCTGGCCCACAAATAGGACGTCGGGCTGCACGATGTTGAGCAGCTTGGCGACGACGGTCGCCACCCCGCGAAAGTGTCCGGGGCGAACGGCGCCTTCGAAACCTGCGCCGACGCGACCCACGTCGACGCTGGTCGCAAAATCCGACGAGTACATATTTTGCGCGCTCGGCGCGAAGAGTACGTCAACGCCAGAAGCGGCGAGTTTTTCCGCGTCGCCTTTCCGATCGCGCGGATAGCGTTCGAAATCCTCGCCGGCCGCGAACTGGAGCGGATTCACGAAGACCGAGGCTGCCACCGTTGCTGAGGCATTCCGGGCATCGCGCAGCAGCGCCAAATGCCCATCATGTAGGGCGCCCATCGTCGGGACGAAGCCCAGTGGACGTGGAACGCTACCCAGCGAGCTCCGCAGGGCCGGGATCTGCGTGTGGGTGATCATGGACTTACACGCGCGTGACGCGCAGAATAGTGCGGCCCACGGTGAACGGGTCGCCGATTGCTAAGGCCATTTCGCCTTGAACCGTTTGCCCGGCCAGCTTCGTGCCGTTCCGGCTCTTGAGGTCGGTCAGCAGCAGTCCCTCGGATTGGGCCTGCAGCCGCGCGTGCTTGCGCGAGATATAGCGGTCGATGGTGATACAGGCATCGGCCACCGTGTCGTCGCGCCCAATGGTAATCTCGTTTTCAAAGGTCCAAGTTTTGCCGTCGAGGGGTCCGCTGAGGACCTCTAAGAGATACATCGGCAACCGCCCTTCTACCGCGCGCCACGCCCCTCCCGGTCTGGCTCACACCCTGCTGCCAGCGGGAAGGCTAACGATTTCGACCGGCTTGACGATACCGTATAAATGAAGCGCAAGAACGAGGGCCGCTGGGCACCTGCTCGTGGCCGATAAAGTTGCCGAGCTCGTGGAGCTCTTGGAGATCGAGCCGGACGGCCTGCGCGAAGCCGAGTTCTTCCAAGCCCGAGCGGCCTTACAAACCCGGGTCGGCAAGACCGTGAGCGCAGCCGAAGTGCAGGACGCGCGGATCGTGCTCGCTACGTCCGACGGAGGCAGGTATATCTTCTATGGGTTCCTGGGCGCTGAGGGCGCGTACTAACTTCTCGCGGCCAGAACGGACTGCGCGGCGAGCATCGTCGCCACAATGGTGTGTTCTGCCATCGCGCCTCCTTGCAAGTAAACTTCGAAAGGCAGCCTCAGCGGCGCATCGCATGACAGCTCGCTGGTGGCGCCTGAAATAAACGCCCCGCCGGACATCAAGACCGGCTCCGCATAACCGGGAACCGCCCCGGCAAGAGGCCTGAAGCGCGCGTTGACGGGCATCGCGCGTTGCAAGCCCTGCGCGAAGGCATTCAACAATCGCTCGTTTCCAAGGCGTATTGCCTGCACAGTATCTGCGCGCGGCGCGCCGCATTGCGGATCCACTTCAAATCCGAGGGCCGCAAAGAGCGCGGCCGCAAAATCCAGACCGCGCAGCGTTTCTTCAATGATCATCGGCGCCAAGAACAGCCCCTGCAGCAGCTGGCGTCCGGCGCCGAGCGTCGGCCCCAACGCTGAAAGTCCGGGGGCCAACAGCTTGGCTGCCACGCGTTCCATGCAGTCCGCTGTACCGGCGATGTAAGCGCCTGCCGGCGCAATCGTACCGCCGATATTCTTGATGAGCGAACCCATGATGAGATCGGCCCCTGCATGCAAAGGTTCGCGCGTCTCGACCAGTTCGCCGTAGCAGTTATCGACCAAAATCGCGACGTCTGGGCGTTGCGCTCGAATGGCCGCAAACGTTTCTTCGCACGCGGTAACGTTTAGCGATGGGCGCACGGCGTATCCGCGCGAACGCTGCACGAAGACTGCGCTGATGCGCTCATCTCGAAGCGCATTTGCGGTCGCTTCCACGTCGAACAGACCGTCGCGAAGATCGATCTGGGCATAACCCATGCCACACTGCATGCGGGAGTATGGCGCCAGTGCTATGGCGTTGTACAACGTGTCGTAGGGTCGTCCGGTAATGCTCAAAAGCGTGCGGCCGGACGGGGCGCAGGCGGCAATCGCGGTTACGATGGCGTGCGTTCCGCTGACAACGTTCAAACGTGCAATCGTGGACTGCGCCCCAAACAGATTGCACAAAAGGGCTTCGTAGTGCTCGCGTGCTGCATCGTCGTAGCCGTAGCCCGTTGTTCCGGGGAGATCGCTCTCTATGATGCCCTGCTGCATGAAAGCGTCGATGACACGCATTTTGTTCTCGGTCTGCGCTTCGTAGCGCAGCGTCCGGGCGCGATCCCAAGCATCCTCTGCCGCAGTTCTGACATCTTCGCGTATGTGAAAGCGCCGCGCCGCCTCTGCGATCACGCGCGCGCCTCATGGCGCTCGTAGGCGCGCACGAACGGTAGATAAATGGCCCCCGCAACGGCAAGATTGACGAGAACCAGAATCACCGCGCGCCAGTCCAGCGTCGCGAGATAAGTCGAAAGGAGCGTCGGAATGGACGAAGGATAGTAGAACGCTGGGCGCGCGACGGTCCCGAATCGCATGCATAGGTAGGTGATGGTGGCCAGAACACAGGGTGCGAGGACAAAAGGCAGCGCCAGAAACGGATTGAGCACCAGCGGCAGTCCAAAGATAAGCGGCTCGTTGATATTGAAAAAGGATGGCAGAATAGTAGCGCGCGCAATCTTACGCAAGCGAGCAACCCGGCTAAAACTTAGGAAAATGGCCAGCGGGAGCGTCGCGCCGGCTCCGCCCGGAAACACGAAAAGAAAGAATGAAACCACCACGATATGAGGCAGCGGCTCGTGGCCGGTGTAGGCCGCGGTGTTCTGTTGTTGTAAGAATAGGTAGACGGGCGTCACGACCCCGGCTAATGTAGCAGGCCCGTGCACGCCGGCGGTCCACAGCAATGTTTGGACTGATACAATCAGAATCAACGCAAGATACGTATCGCCAAGCGACCCCAACGGGTGCAACGCTGCCGTAACTGCGCTCGCAAGCGAGAGATGGAAATTGAAGACCGCTAGCGCGAGTGCGATAATACAGAAGGACCCTGCGGCCTCGCCCCAGATGCCGTTTGGAAAAGCCCGCTTGAACCAGCCGCACGCTGCTGCCGTGAGCAATCCCGCAACGATCGCGACGAACAATCCGGTCGCGCCGATGGCGCGCAGATACGTTTCGAGATCGTGGAAAGGAGCGGCCGGGCGTGCAAGTACGAACGCCACGAAGCCGGCAGCTACGACCGGCGCCACCGACAATCCGAGCCGTTGCGCAAGTCGATACGGATAGAGCGCCGCGAGCGTATAGGACATGAGTCCAAAGCCCGGCAGAAGCGCAGCGGCGTAGCGATTCGCAAACGATGCCCCGGCGAGTCGCCCGTTGGCCGCGAAGAAAAACAAGAGAACGCCCGCCGCCAGACCGATCAAACTCCACGGCAATGCCTCGCGAATGGCAACCATGGGCGGCAGTTCGCCGAACGTGCGCATCGGTGGCACGATGCGCCGGTCAAACCATCCGAAAAATCCCGGTTGTGAAGGGTTAGAGTTTGCGGACGACCGCCTCGACGCGTCCGACGATTGTGACATCGTTGCCGTAGATTGGCGCCATGGCCCTATTCTCCGGCTGCAAGCGCACGCGGCCGTCTTCCTTATAGAAACGCTTGACGGTGGCTTCGCCGTCGAGCATGGCGACCACGATCTCGCCGTTCTCCGCGTTCTTTTGCGGCTTGACCAGGATCAAGTCGCCGTCCAAAATTGCGGCGTCAACCATGGAATCGCCGTGCACCTTCAGCATGAAGGCATCCGAATGGCGCACAAAATCCGCTGAAAGCACCAATTCGCCCTCGACGTTCTCTTGAGCGGTAATAGGGACTCCGGCGGCGACTCGGCCGATAATCGGCATGGTTATCGTTTCGGGAACTTGGGAGGCCCCTGCACTTCGCAGGGCACGCGGCTTGGTGGGATCACGATGAATCAGGCCGCGGCGCTCCAGCGTCTTGAGGTGCGACTGGACCGTGGAAGACGAAGAGAGACCGACGCGCTCGCCGATCTCACGCACGGAGGGTGGATAGCCCTGCTGCCGGGTGTACTCCTCTATCACCTCAAGGATCCGGCGCTGCCGCTGGGTGGGTTGGTCCATCCTGCTTCCCTCCAACGATGCCACACGTGTGGCACACGATTTGCCTATAACCCTATCATAAGAGCGCCCAAGAAGGCAAACATATGTTCGAAAATGCCTTGACAGGGCTCGATTGGCCCGTGGTAAAATCTAGGGGACGAACGTGCGTTTGCCACAAAATACGGGTATGATAGTGGCACGAACGTCCGTTCGACACAAGATATAGTAAGGAGAGCGAACCGTGGTTAGACGCAAACGATTCACGCTGATGCCGCTCATCGCACTCGGCACACTCAGTGTGATGATCGCGCTGCCCACGCTCTCCAACGTTCGCCTCTACGCTGCAAACAGCGAGCGCTTCTCGACCGTCACCGTCCATCCGGGCGAGTCGCTCTGGGCTATCGCAGCCTCACACACCACCACCGATGGCGACGTGCAAGAAACTCTCGACCAGATCGCCGCTGCCAATCATCTCGTCGGATCCAGCGTGGTTCCGGGCCAGCATCTCCGGATTCCGCAATAACCTAACAGCTGTTACTCGAAGAAAAAGAGGCCGTAGTAACGACGGCCTCTTTTTTATTTACTGAACAATTCTGCCAGAGGCACTTAGACATTTAATTCCTTCTGCTCACTAATACAATGCTGTGGTCGCTGTGTTCGTCTAAGAAAGCTAAGCCCTCGAGCATCCAACTGTCGAGCCCCGTGTGGGCGTGTTTGGCCACTTCGCGAACCACGTGAACGCGGTCGCGCAGCCAGCTTAGCTCCGCACGCGTGGTCGCGGGGAAGATCGCGATTTCACAGTCTTCGCATTGGTAGCCATACTGCATTGGTCAGCGCTTCGCGGTAAAAGAAAAGCGGCCCCGCCGTAGCGAGGCCGCTTCGTTTCCTCTTGTCGTGCGGTCTAGAGTTTGAAGCGTGCTTCCAAGAAGAAGTTGAACGGCGTCTTGGTCGAGTTTCCATCGACGTTGACGCTGCCCAAATATGGTGCATACGGATACTTCACCAATTGCTGGATCGTCGTTCCAGGATTGTAGAAGTTGCCAACGGGCGGGAAGGCGCCCGCATTGTTCAGGATTCCGTACGAACACACGTTGTGGTCACTCCGCATCCATGGACCTCCCGTGCCGCCCCAACACGTGTTGACAAGGTTTGCAAACGTTCCGACGAGCGTTACGCGCGGCGACACTTCATACGAAACCTGCAGGTTCGCTATGAACTGAGCCGGCTGACGGAACGCTCCCAGCGTATCGAATTTCCCAGTGAAGGGGTCGGGAATCGCATTCAGGGCGCCGGCGCAATTCACGGCATCGTATGCGTTAGGTCCCGGGTTCCCAAACGGGTAGCGCGGGTCGCCAGTGGATTTCGGTCCTAAGCTTGCGCAGCCCGCAGCCGGATCGATCCCCGGTGTGGTCTCCGGTGCACCGTAACGCCCGCCCGCTACAAACTGGAACGTCGGCGTCAAGGCCAGCCGGTCATGCTTGTAGTTCAGAATGAGCGCCGCCACGTATGGCGCAGAGAACGATTGAGCCGAGGATCCGATCGGTCCCGGAAAGAGGTCGTAGGTTGGATAGCTTGCGTTCGGATTGAGATCGCCCGCGATCGGCGCGTTCCAGTAGGGATTGCCGATATCGCCCGCTGCGCATGCTGAATCCGCAGCCCCAGCCACGGTGAAGCATGACGCGGAGTTCGAACCGCTGCTCGTTAGCCCACATGCCGGATTGGTGTTATGCGGCGCAGGACCGGCCACATAGGTAGCTGCGCACGCGCTCGTATATGCATTGTAGTTGTGAATGTCGGCATTGATTCCCGAAACGATTGTCGTGCCGTTCTGCAGCAGATCGTAATTAATGTAGCTATTCGTGTAGGTGAACGAGAGTTGTCCCGACAGGCCGTTATGAGCAAAGTCTCCCTTGTTGAGCTGGAATTCGAAGCCCTCGGAGGTCTGCCGCCCTACGTTCAAGCCGGAGACAAAACCGGTCGCCTGGTCCAGGAAGAACTGCTGAATTTGATTCTTTGTCTTGCGTACAAAGGGCGTGAGCTTAAGCGACCAATCCGTGCCCTTCATGTGACGTTCGTATGATAGGTCATAATTATAGGACACCGGTGGTTGTACCGCGTGCCCCGGCGTGTAGAAACCAAATTTGTAGAATGCGGTGCCCAAGAAGGCCGGGAGGTTCTCTTGCAGGGTGTTGTACTGTTCGAACGCCGAATTTGGCGGCTCGACATATTTGCCGGCGCTGAAGCGCAAGACCGTGTCAGGATTGAACGTATACGTCGCTCCTAAACGCGGCTGGAAGACATTATAGTCCGCCACCTGATTGGGCACATTCTGCATGGCGTTTCCATTCGCCGTACTGATGGTCGTGTAACCGGCCGGGCACGCGTCCGTGGGAGCAAGTCCGAGGTTCACCTTGTCGACGGGAACACCGGTTCCGTTTTGCTGGCAATGCCCCCGGTTCCAGGACGCAAACCAAAAGTCGCGTGCCGGATCGGTTACGGTATTGGATCCTTTAAAGCGGAAGCCGTCCAAGCGGAGGCCCAGATTGACCAACAATCGATCACTCGGTCGCCATTGGTCCGTAATCGAGTACGAAGTGAAGATGGGTTTGACCGTGTTGTAAGTGGCATACAGCCCATTCTCGGCTATGTAGTACTTGCAAGGTCCGCTGCCGCACATTGATGCTGCGGCATCCGCCGGACTCGTGCAGTCGGTGCTGTCGCCGATGGCACACGCATAGGTGAGAAAAGTCGCAGTGCCGGCAGCCACATCGCAGGTTGTCGGAGTGGAAACCCCGGCTGCAAACTG
Source organism: Candidatus Meridianibacter frigidus (assembly GCA_003243975.1). Taxonomy (GTDB): domain Bacteria; phylum Vulcanimicrobiota; class Vulcanimicrobiia; order Vulcanimicrobiales; family Vulcanimicrobiaceae; genus Meridianibacter; species Meridianibacter frigidus. Next base: position 55,848 of record QHBJ01000038.1, read on the forward strand.
GTAACAGACACCGTAGTTTGGATTTGAAGGATTGTTAATGCTGTTTGGATCGACCAAGACCGCAAACCGCGACCGCGTTCCGCCGCTGTTGAACATTTGGGTGTTATTGTCGCGCAGCGTGCTGGAGGTTGTATAATTTGCCGTCAGACTAAGGAGGTGCTTATCGTTAAGTTGATCGCTGAATTGCGCGCTTGCCCCGCGCGTGTGGCTTGAGAGTTCGTAGTCCGGCGATGCGCCGGTCCCAATGTAGTTGAAGTTTGCGCCATTGGGCCCGTAATTCAACCAGTCCGAATAGTACGAGTATCCGTATACGCGCAAGAAAGCGTTGCTGGAGAAGTTGCGCTGGTACTGCAGCTTTATTACTTCCTGGCTATTTCGCGTTTGATCGCGCGCGTCCAGTGGAATCGGATTCACGCCCCACGCCCGGCAGCAATCGCTTCCGGGATAATTGTACCGTTGGACGAAGCCTGCGGTGTTTGCAGGGAGCGCGACCCCAACCGGTCCCGTCCACCCATACGCGTCCGACCAGGCGGGAGTGAAGCCCAAGAAGGGGGCGCCGCCCTGGTCATTCGTTGATGAGTAGTAGCTATTGAGCAGATACCCGCTGTCGAAAAGCACCTGCAGATCGTCTTGGCCGTGGTCGCGCTTATGGGGTATGCCGATGTGAAAGTTGGCAACAACATCCCGGTCCGCAATGTCGGACAAGAACCCAAGTTGATAGGGGAAGAGTTGATAGCCGCCGGGGCCTGCGACCCCATTCGCGTAGCAGAGGGAATAGTTCGCATCCAGCGCGCTACCCGGACACGTTTGCGTCTTCGGGTCGAAATCGGGCGGCGGCAACTGTGCGATCGGAGGTCCCAGATCGCCATAGCCCGCCGCATTGTTCTGGTCGACGTAGCGGAAGGCCTGATTATAGCCGCCGACGCCGATGTAATACGAGAACAAGCGACTAGGAGTGGCACCGCCGGCCTCCGCGGCCGCCTTATGATAGAACGTCGGGGCGCCGACGCCAACTTGGAATTGTCCATAGCCGGGGTATGTGCCGGTGCGAATGACCTGGTTGATGTATCCGGCCAGACCTTGCCCCTCGGAGTTCGCCGGGGTTGCTCCGGTGTACACCTGCAGCTCTTGCTGTCCTAAGGAGCTTGCCGATCCCGAAGGATAGTTGTCAAAGGCGCGGTTGACGGGAACGCCGTCGAGTTCGTACCCGATTTGATCGTAATCCCCGCCGCGAATATGGACGGTTTGGAAGTATCCGGTTTGCCCGAGCGGCACGAAAGCCCCGGGAACGGATGCGATGGCAGCGTACGCACTGTTCAAGCTGCCGCCGCCCCCGAGCGCGGAGACCTTATCTTGGGTGGTGGCATTGACCGAGTAAACGTCCGCGGTCGTACCGGACTTAACAAGTTCGCCCGTGCTTCGGCTGATGACCGAGCCGATCTCTTTGAGCTTCGATGCGATCAGCGTCAGGGTCTGGGTTTGATCCGCAAAGACACTGATGCCCGACTGGGTGACCCGATCGTAACCTTGCTTCGAAACGGACACCTTGTACGTGTCGGGCGCTAACGAAACGAAATTAAAATGTCCAGTTGCATCGGTCGTTGTGGTCACCGTTTGGGAGGGGCTGCTTGCTTCCACGGTCGCGCCTGCGACCGGGGTTGAGGTACCGGCCTCATTGACCACGCCGCTCAGACCGCCCGTGGTGCCGGCCAGTGTCCACGTTGCCTGGCTCAGCATTGCCACGAGAGTAAGAACGGCGACAAACACATGCCGGAATGCTTTCTTTGGCATGATTATCTCCTTAAGAATTCTGCAGAAACACCGCGGACGGACCGCCGCTCGCGCGATAACTGGGAGAACTTTCCCAGGTGCTTTATGAACAATCCTCTCAGAGTGCTCGTGACTGCCCAGATGCTATAAGAAAAAGCGGCCCCGGTTGCCCGAGGCCGCTTCTCTTCCTTTTCGCTTCGAGCTTTAGAGCTTGAAGTTGACCAGGAAGTACGCTTGGAACGGAAGTGCTCCGCTCAAAGGTGCGTACGGGTAGTTAAACGCCTTGGGGTATCCAGCAGTACCATTTGCCGAGTCACCGCCGCTTCCGTTATAGAAGAAGCCTGAACCAGGAACAGTACCAATGAAACTACCCGTGTTGTCGTTATATCCGCACACGTAGTTGTTCGGCGTAAACGCCTGCTGCCAGGCCGTACTCTGACCGCCAAAGCAGCGGTTGTAGATGTTAGCTAGCAACAAGGTAGCGCTAACACGCGGCGACACTTCATATTTGAACTGTGCGCCGATGTTAAGCTGCCAGGGGTTGCGATACTGCCCCATCGTGTCGAAACGACCGGTGTAGGGGTTCGGAATCGCAAGGTTTCCGTTGGGCGAGTATGGCGAGAAACCCGCGGTTTGATAATCGCAGTTCCCCGCAAATGCCGCTCCAATGGGTGCAAGCGAAACGGCCGTTGAGCCTTCATTACCGCCGCAGTTTCGCGGATCTATTCCGATAATTGAGGTCGGTGACCCATACTTGTTCCCTTCGGAGAGAACGAAGTTCGGCGTGACCGTCAGCTTATTACGCTTCCAGGATAGGAAGCCGCTAATCTGGAGCGGACCAAGCGCCGTCGTTACCCCAGTGCCCGTATCACCCGGTGGGTTGTTGGGATAGGTCGGGTAGTATCCATTCGGGTCAAGTAGCGCTTGCACCGGCAGCATGAAGTAGGGGTTGTTGATGTTGCCGCCACCGCAAGGAGCCGGGGCACCAGCCGCGCCACCCGGACCGGTTGTTCCCGGAGTAGGGGCGTAGCAAGGAGCGGCCACAAATCCCGACGTGCCGTTGCCCGCGGGGCATAGGTGCGTCGCATCATTCGGACCTGTTGCGGCTTGGGCCACTCCTGCGGTTCCGCAGAACGACGTCAAGCCGTTGTAGGCCCGGATGTAGTTGTTGAGCACGTCGATAACGCTTGGCGACCCATCACGCACACGATTGTACTTGATGAGCGCGTTCACGTACGTGAGCGCCAACTGCGCAGAGAGACCGTCGCGACCCGGATCACCTTTTTGGAAGGCAAGCTCCAAGCCCGTGGTCTTTTGTGTGCCGACGTTTACTGCCGAAACGAAGTTCGGGCCCAACGGAACCAGTACTGACTGATTCTGTGAATACCGATAGAACGGTGTGAACTTCATCGACATATCCGTCCCCTTGAAGTGCCGCTCGAACGAGAAGTCGATGTTGTCGGACACTTGGATGGGGTTGTCATGTCCCGGCGTGTTGAAGCCGAGGTTGTAAAACTTCTGGAAGGACTGCGTTGGCGCAAGCTGTCCAGAACCGAACGTGTACTGTTCGAACGCTGCCGGGGTCGGTTGCGTGAAACGCCCGGCGGAGAAACGAAAGACGGTGTCCGGATTGAAGGAGTAAGTGCCGCTCAAGCGCGGCGAGAACCGCCCATGGGTGTATGAGGGCGGGTTGACGTTTGAAAGAACCGGAGTCCCACCAAAGCCCGGATGAACCGCGATCGCGCCGGATGGCGTTAAGCGTGGCTTAACCATACCGCCGCCCGCTGATTGGTAGCACTGGCTCGCTGCATCAGCTGCGGTAACCGCCCCACCTCCCAAAAGCAGGGTCCCTGGATTTACGAACCCGTTAATCGGGGTCAAGCTGCCCGGAGGCGTTGTGGGCGTAACCGGGCTAAACATGGCAAGACCTGTGCCCGGGTCGACGCAGTACGAATTGTTTGCAGCCGCATACCAGAAGTTAAATTCTGGATTCACGACATTGCGCAAATCGTACTCGTAATTCTCCCAACGGATGCCAAGGTTGACGTTCAATCGATCGTTGGGTCGAATTTGGTCTTCCAGGGCCACCGAGGTAAATTTCGGCGTAACCGAGTTCAGATAGCTTCCATGGTTTTGCGGAACAGTCACGAGGAATGTAGCACCTGCCACACAGGCCGGCGTTCCCGGCGCAAGGGTAGTGGCACAGGGGTCTCCGCCAGCAAACGCGCGCGTAGGCGTAGCATACGTGCCGGAAGTCCCAGAGGTGTAACATGAACCCGGGTTTCCCGTTGTATAACTGTAGCAAACGCCCGGAGTGCCAGCAGTAAAGTTCGTCACTCTACTGCCGCCACCGGTGAGCCAGTTTGGACTACCGGAGGTATTGTTCCAGCGCAAGCTAGAGGCCGTCGTATAGTTTGCCGTAAACGTAACGAGGTTCTGCGGATTGATCTGGTTGGCATACTGCAGTTCCGCACCACGCGTATGCGTGTTCAGCTCGTAATCGGGGTCGGCGAAGAACGTCGCCGGGAGGATCGCGAGCCCGTAGGCGTTGCTACCGGTTGTGCCTGCGTTCTGAAGCCAATCGGAGTAGAACGTGTAGCCCAAGAGACGGACATAGGCATTGCTGCCGATGTTCTTCTGATACTGAAGCTTCGCGATCGAACCGTTGTTCCAGATGCCGTCCGAATAGTTCGGGTCAATCCCGGACCGGAACGAGCGGCTCTGCGTACTATTTGGAAAATAGTACGGATTAGCCGAAAGGCCCGCAGCCGATGACCCAAATGCGGTTCCAGCCGGGAAGATGTACCCGTCCATGAACGGGATCGGATTACCGGCGGGATTGGCTCCAGGAGCGCCCACCGTCGTGGAACAGTCCTCACCTGGGTTGATGCCGAAAAGGGCGTTGATGCCCAACGTACCGCAGATGCCCGGATACGCACTGCATTCGCCGGCGAACGAGCCGCTTCCGCAATACGGAGCAGGGCCGAAGACGGACGCAACACCGGGTAGCAGAGCGGCATCGAGATTAGCTAAACTCCCAAACTCTTTGTTAAAGCTTGAGGCAACCTTGGCCCGATAGCCAAAGTTATAGAGCAGCATCTGCACATCGTCGCGGCCGGAGTCGCGGTGATGTGGGATAGCGATATGGAAGTTTGCGACGAATTCCCGATCGTTATTTTGATCGTTGTAGAGAGCGCCGATGGGAAAGTACGTCGTGCAGGAGTTTGCGTTGGGTCCGAAGGTCGCGGCTCCGGCCGGGCTGACGCCCGGAGTGGTGCAAGCCGAGTAAGGTCCGTTGTTGAATTGGGCTGCATTATACGAAACGACCGAGTTCACCGGATTGCCGGTAAAGCCGTACGAACTGCTGCCGTCGGCGGCGATGTTTCCGGCGTTCTGATTGTTCCAGAGGTTGTACTGCTGGTTGACGCCTTCGGTCCCAACGTAGTAGGAGAAGTTACGGGTGGGCGTTGCCCCGCCCGCTTCGGCCTTTCCCTCATGGTAAAAGCCGGGAGCACCGAGCCCAAAACCCAAGGTTCCATAGCCCGGATATGTTCCGGTGCGGATAACTTGGTTAATAAAGCCAACCTGCGTGTTCGAGCTCGCGCCGTTGGGAGAACCGCCGGCATATACCTGCAGCTCCTGTTGGCCGAGCGTCGAGAGCGAATTGGCATTGTAGTTGTCAAACGCGCGGTTGACCGGAACGCCGTCATATTCATAACCGGTTTGGTCGTAAGCGCCGCCGCGAATGTAGAAAACTTGGCCGAAGCCGTAGTTGCCAACATACGAGGTAACGCCAGGCGTACCATACACGGCCGAGTATGCCGAGTTCAGGTTGCCGCCGCCGCCGAGACCTTGGATGGCCTCTTGGGTGGCCGCGTTGACTGAGTAGACGTCGTTCGTGGTACCGGACTTCACGTAGCTGTTGGCAGACTTGCTAATTACTGAGCCGATCTGCTTGAGCGTGGTGATGTGGAACGCGACGGTCTGCGTTTGGTCGGCAAAGACAGAGATACCCGACTGTGAAGCCGGGGAATAATTTGTCTTGTCAACCGAGACCGTATACGTGTCCGGTGCGAGCGACAGAAACACGAAGTGTCCTGTGCCGTCAGTAGTGGTGGTCGAGTTGCCCGATGGGGCCTGCGCCGTTACGGTTACTGCCGCAACTGGAGCATTCTTCTCGTCTACAACCGTACCGGTGAGTGTGCCCGTCGTTCCAGCCAGTGCCCATGTTCCCTGGACTACAAAGGCGAGCAACAACATCACCGAGATTGCCACTTGACGGAGGGTCCGTTTAGGATTCATCCTTTTTCCCTCTTGTGGTAAGTGATATTACGCCAAAAAAAGCTTGCCGATCTTTCAGCAAACCCTAGTCTGGCGTACCAGTCCGATTCTGCGGGCCGCGTTGGGCTCCTCTCTCAGGAAGGACCCAGGGTCCGGATTCTTAGCGGACGGCTCCGACGAGCAGGGCGCCCTTCAGAAGCTCGGGGATCTGGGAGGGGCGGTCAGCCACCGGTACCCCGACCGCTTGGAAGGCCGCAATCTTGCTCTCGGGGGTGCCGAAGGAGCCCGAAATAATGGCCCCGGCGTGCCCAAGCGACTTGCCGGTCGGGGCGTTGCGGCCTCCGATGAACGAAACGATCGGCATGCCGGGCATATGCTCTTTAATGAAGGCCGCCGCATCCTCTTCGTCCGAGCCCCCGATCTCGCCGCAGAGCACAAGGGCCCGCGTCTGGGGATCGTTGGCGAATTCGCGCAGGCAATCCACGAAGGTCGAACCGATAATGGGGTCGCCACCGATGCCCACGCAGGTGGACTGTCCCAGGCCCGCGCGGGTGAGGCCATCGACCACTTCGTAGGTGAGCGTGCCTGAGCGCGAGATCAGGCCGACCTCGCCTTCCGTGAAAACATGGCCGGGCATGATCCCGATGCTGGACTTGCCGGGCGAAATGAGGCCGGGGCAGTTCGGCCCGATGATTCGCATGCCGGGGGTAGTGCCCACAACCCTGAGGACGTCGTGCACCGGAATGCCCTCGGTAATGCAAACCGCCAGCATGATGCCGGCTTCATACGCTTCGAACAACGCGTCCGCCGCGTAGGGGGGCGGCACGAAGATACAGGTGTGGGTGGCTCCGGTTGCCTCCAGCGCGCCAGCCACGGTGTCGAATACCGGCAGGCCGTGCTCGGATTTTTGACCACCTTTGCCCGGCGTCACACCGCCGACGATTTTCGTGCCGTACTCCAGCATGCGACCGGTGTGGTACGAACCCTCCGCACCAGTGATGCCCTGCACGATCACCTTGCTGTTCTTGTCGAGCAGTATACTCATGCGGCGAGCCTTACGGCTTCTTGCGCGCCGTCGTCCATCGTTTCAACCGGCGTCATGCCGGCATCAGCGAGAATCTTGCGACCGAGCTCTTCGTTGGTGCCGGTCAGGCGAATGACGAGCGGAACCTTCCGCGAGGTTGTGGTCTGCAACGCATCGACAATGCCTTTGGCAACTTCATCACATCGTGTAATGCCGCCAAAGATATTGATGAAGAGCGAGCGGGCTCCGGTGTTGTTCACGATCAGTTCGTAACAGTTGCGCACGCGCTGCGCATCCGCTCCGCCGCCGACATCCAAAAAGTTTGCATACTTTCCATCCGCGTTGATGACGGCATCCATCGTGGCCATCGCAAGCCCCGCGCCGTTGGCCATCGTTCCGACGGTGCCGTCGAAGCGGCGGAAGTTGCGAATGCCGAGTCCCGCCTTGACCGCCAGCTCTTCATCTTCATCCAACGGAAGTTCGGCCTGCCACTTTTTTAGTTCGGGATGCTTGTAGAGCGCATCGTCGTCAAGTTCCACTTTCGCATCCGATGCAATCACGCGCCCGTCATTCGTCAGGACCAGCGGATTAATCTCGACGAGTTTGGCGCCGTAATCGAAAAACAGATCGTAGATGCCGCCGGCGATTGCCGGAAACGTTTTGCGATAGCCGGGATCGAGGCCGGACGAGAAAGCCAGCTCGCGACCGATGAACGGTGAGTAGCCGATGGATGTTTGCGCGAAATGCTTGGCAATGGAATCGGGATGATGCTCGGCCACTTCTTCGATGTCCATGCCGCCGTGCGGGCTGGCCATAAGAACGGGCGTCTTGGTGGCGCGATCCACTGTGATGGCGCAGTACGCTTCTTTTGCGATTGCCAGCTTCTCTTCCACCAGTAACGAACGCACCACCTCGCCGCGCGGGTTCTGACGGTTGGCAATGGTCATGCCCAAGATCTTGGAAGCGGCGTCGCGCGCTTGCTCGGCGTTCTCGGCAAACTTGATACCGCCGGCTTTTCCGCGTCCGCCGATGAGCACTTGCGCCTTAATCACCCACGCGCCGGGATTCTGCGAAACGAACTCTGCGACTTCATCGGCAGTATGAAAATGCGCGCTGCGCGGCACCGGGATGCCGGCACGCTTAAAAAGCTCTTTTCCTTGATACTCGAGCAGATTCATGAAGCGCGCTGGGTTCGCAGAGCACCGTTGGCGACCCTTTCTGCCTGTCGCTTCGCGCGACCATATGTGTCACAACGACCCTGCGACAGGCTCAGGGTGATTGTTCTCAGTTCGAGCTTGTGGCGCACCTTGTCAGTAAGCTTCGGGACAATCGCGGAGTGGCAAGTTGCGTTAGGTGTCGATTTTTCCGAGGAGGGAGCGTGCGATGATGATCTGCTGGATTTCCGAAGTGCCTTCGTAGATCTCGGTGATCTTGGCGTCGCGGTAGTAGCGCTCGACGGGAAACTCGTTTGTGTATCCATAGCCGCCGTGGATTTGGATTGCGGCGGCGGCGTGCTTGCATGCGGCGGTGGATGCGAACAGTTTAGCTTTGCTGGCTTCGATGACGAAGGGTTCGCCGGCCGAGCAGAGCGCGGCGGCCCGATACGTCAACAGGCGCGCGGCATCCAAGTCCATCGCCATCTGTGCGATCTTGAATGAGATGCCTTGAAAAGCGCCGATCGGCTTACCGAAGGCCACACGTTCGCCGGCGAACTTCACGGATGCGTCCAATGAAGCCGCCAGAATGCCGCACGCCTGCGCCGCAATTCCGATGCGGCCACCGTGCAGCGCCGCCATCGCGTTGCCGAATCCGTCGCCTTCCGAGCCCAACAGCGCCGTTGCGGGTACGCGCACGTCATCAAATGCCAAATCGCACGTGTTGCTGGTGTGAATCCCGAGCTTCTCAGTGGTCCTCTCCACACTAACTCCGGGCAGGTCGTTGTCAATCAGGAACGCGCTGATGCTGCGCTTGCCGGCCTCGCCGGTACGAAACATGCCCATGATGACGCCCGAGTACGCGCCGTTCGTGCACCACTGCTTGCGGCCGTTCAAAACGTAGCCGTCGCCGTCGTGCCGCGCACTCGAGCGCACGCCGCTTGCATCGGAGCCCGCATCCGGTTCGGTCAAGGCAAAAGCGGCGAGAGAATTTTCGCTCGCTAGCTTGGGAAGATAGTACCGTCTCTGCTCATCACTTCCCAAGCGGTTGATGGCCGAGGCAATCATGGAATGCACGGAGACCGTGACTGCCGTTCCCGCGTCTACCTTTGCGAGTTCTTCAATCGCCAGCGCGTAGGACACGTAGTCCGCGCCCACCCCGCCATACTCTTCCGGAACGATGATGCCCAGGATGCCGGCGGCGCACAGTTTGGAGTACAGCTCGCGCGGAAAGAAGTGCTCGCGGTCCCACTTTACAATGTTCGGCGCGATTTCGCGCGCGGCAATCTCCGCGGCCAACGCCCCGATTTGTTTTTGCTCGTCGCTCAGTTCGAATGCGCTTGCACGCGCCGTTTCCAACATCAGTACTGGTAGAATCCGCGGCCGGATTTCTTTCCGAGCCAACCGGCAGCCACGTACTGCTTGAGCAGCGGACACGGGCGGTACTTCGTATCGGCGAAGCCGTCGTGCAATACTTCCATGATGGCAAGGCACGTGTCCAGCCCGATGAAGTCGGCTAACTGCAATGGTCCCATCGGGTGGTTCATGCCCAGCTTCATCACGGTATCGATCGACTCGACCGAGCCAACGCTTTCGTAGAGGGCGTAGATGGCTTCGTTGATCATCGGCATTAGGACCCGGTTGGAGACGAACCCTGGAAAATCGCGCACTTCCACCGGAGTCTTGTCCAACTTCTCGGCGAGCGTCTTGGTAAAATCGTACGTTGGCTGGGAGGTTGCAATGCCGCGAATGATCTCCACCAGTTTCATGACGGGCACCGGATTCATGAAATGCATGCCGATCACACGCTCTGCCCGTGAGGTTGCCGCTCCCAAAATGGTGATGGAGATCGAGGAAGTGTTGCTCGCTAGAATCGCTTCGGGAGGCGTTTCGTCGTCCAGGCGCCGGAAGAGTTCCAGCTTGGTTTCCAAATGTTCCGTAGCGGCTTCGATTGCAATGTCGACATCGAAGTTCGCCAGCGTCGTAGAGGGCCGGATGCGGCCGACAATGTGCCCGCGCTGTTCCTGGCTCAGGCGTCCTTTTTCAACTGCGCGGTCGAGATTTTTGCCGATGACGCTCAAGCCACGGTCCACGAACTTCTGCTCACGATCGTGCAGGATCACCTCGGCGCCTGAGGCCGCAGCGACTTGCGCGATACCGGATCCCATTTGGCCTGCTCCGATGATCGCGATGCGCACGCGCTAAACCTTGATCAGCAGTGCATCACCTTGGCCGCCGCCGCTGCAGATCGTAGCAATGCCGTACCCCCCACCGCGTTTGCGCAGTTGATGTACGACGGCGCCCGTAATGCGAGCGCCCGACGCGCCGATAGGATGACCGATGGCGACCGCACCGCCATTGAGGTTGACTTTCGAGAGATCTAATCCCAAGCGTTTCGCCGACGTCAGCACCACGGCGGAAAACGCTTCGTTGATCTCCCAGACCGCGATGTCGTTCTTGGAAAGACCACTTTGATCGAGCAATTTTTGCGCGGCCATTGCGGGCGTGAGCGCAATGTACGGCGCGTCCCACGCGACGGTGGCGTGGTCCAGGATTGTTGCCAGCGGTTCAAGACCATTCGCGCGTGCCCACTCTTCATCCGCAACGATAACTGCAGCGGCCCCATCGTTGACCCCGGGCGCGTTGGCCGCGGTAATGGTTCCGTCTTTGTCGATAGGGCGAACCTTAGCCATCGCTTCCAAGCTGACGTCAGGCCGAATCGCCTCGTCGCGTTCGAAGAGCGCGTGCGGCACGTCGCCGGTCACAAACGGCATCCACTTTTCGGGATTGGGGGCGAAACGCTCCGACGGCTCATGATCCCAGACATCGTTGCCGGCATGCGAACCGGCCAGTGCCGGAATGCGCGCGCGCGCTTGCGCCGGCATTTTTTCAACCACGAACTTTCCCTTTAACTTGCTCGCAACGCGCAGCGGCAAGACCTCGGCCGCCATGTCACCACTTTCGAATGCGCGCGCGGCGCGCCGGTGGCTTTCGTAGGCGAACGCATCCTGCTCCTCACGGCTGACTCTGAGCTCGCCTGCCACAGCTGCGCCTTGCGCGGCCATCGTCATTTCAAAGTAGTAATCCCACAGCCCGTCATAGACCATGGCATCCACAAGCACGCCATCGCCGAATCGGTAACCGGTGCGCGCTTCCTTTAAAAGGTAGGGCGCGTTCGACATGGACTCCATTCCACCGGCACCGACCAGGTGGTTCGCCCCAGCGTTGATCAAGCGCATGGCGGAGGCCACCGCCAGCATCCCCGAGGCGCAAACTTTGTTGACCGTTTCGCTGGTGGTGGTTTTCGCAAGACCTGCTTTAAATGAAGCTTGGCGCGCGGGCGCTTGGCCGACGCCCGCTTGCAGTACTTGCCCCATGATGACGTGCTCGATCTCGCTCGGATCGACGCGCGCCCGTGCGATCGCCCCGCTCAGTGCGGCCGCGCCCAAACTGGTCGCAGGAATGGAGGCGAGTGCGCCCCCGAGGCGCCCGAACGGCGTACGAGCAGTTCCGAGGATCACGGCTTTTGAGTTCATTGCGATCCCTTCTTTGCTACCTGGAACCGGCTATCCGCTCATCAAGCGAAAAGGAACGCCTGGAGAGAATCTTTATGTCGCTCATTTTCGGGTGTAACGGATTTATGAGTACGACGAACTCGTTTTGTTCCGGCAATAGGACGCAGGGCACGCCCATTGTCAAACTCCGACGCGCCCTGGCCCACTTGCCTTCCCAGTTCGCGTGTGGTATCCGATGGTGGAATGCGATTCCAGTCCTTTGGCAACTGAGCAACAGGGTATGGATCCACGTTCCCGGGAGCCTCTACCTTCAGCAATACAAGCTTGGACGGCGCATCCTTTACTGCGACGTGCGCCCGATACTCGAGTATAGCAAGCGACATCGAACTGGCGGTATAGATCATCGGGACGCCCGTGTAGTTCCAGCGGCCGCCGAAACGAAAAGCGCCCTCTCCCGAGAGCGCATTTGCGAGGTAATCCGGGCGGCTAATGCGCCAGATGATCATACGAAGGTGTCACCATATTTCATGTGCCCGAGAATCGTTTCGACTTCCCGCGCTCCCGCTTCAGTATCAAGCATCTGCAACGGCACGACACTACCCAGCGCTCGGTTTTCGGCAACCAACCAGCGCGCAGCCTTGGCCTCACCACCGAGCGTGGCTGTAGCTGAGCTTAGCATGCGCGCGATGCGGTAGAGCCGGTCCGATTCGTGTTGTGGAAGCCCCTTCTGTTTGAATCGACGCATGAGCGTGCGCTCAAGAATATTCAAAGCCAGCGCCAGAACTGCATGCGTAACGTTGAGCTTCTTGGAGATCTTCCGCAAAGCGCTCGGTGGGAGACCAACTCTTACATGCGATACAACATCGCGGCCGTTAGAGATGCGAACCCCCAGAAGATTTGCGGCAGCGTTCGCCTCGGAGGCCTCAATTACCATTGCCATACCTCCAGTGTACCGCCAAATGGCAGGTGGTCAAGGCCAAATGAACTTCCGCATCAGGCCGGGCGAACGTGCGTCAGCGCGCCAGTTGCGTGCAGATGATGCGCTGATCGGGCTCGCACGTTTCGCATTCGAACTGAAGGGTGACGTGCCCGATGCCGTAGCGCTCTCGCAGCAGCTTCTCCAGGGCATCCGATATAGCCGTGGCCTCACTCAAGCGGCGATCGTTCAGCAGAACGTGCGCCGCCAGTGCGTACGAACGCGTGCCGATGGTCCAAACGTGCAGATCGTGAACTTCGACGACCCCATCAATCGCGCTCATCTGCGCGTCGATCTCAGCTACGTTCATGGACTGCGGCACCGACTCCAGCAAGATGTGCGCGCAGTCGCGCAGCACCCGCGTAATGCCCAAGATGATGATTCCGGCAACAAAGAGCGAGAGTGCGGGGTCGATCCAGGCGGAGCCCGTGTACGCAATTACAACACCGCCGACGATGACGGCCAGCGCGCCGAGTGCATCACCCATAACGTGGTAGAGAGCCGCCGCCACGTTCAAATTGTGCTTTTGCTCCGTGCGCAAAAGCACTGCAACGAGCACGTTCACGCTCAGGCCCATGGCGGCGATCGTTGCCATCAACGGTCCGCCTGGCTGCACCGGCGCTCCGAAGCGATGAACCGCTTCGATGATGATGAAAACCGTCGCGCTCAAGAGAATCACGCCATTGGCTAGCGCGCCGAGAATTTCAAGGCGCCCATAACCGAAGGTTTGGCGTGCCGTTGCCCCACGTTGCGCGCCCACCGCGACCAGCAGCGCTACCGCAAGAGCAAAGGCATCCATGCACACATGCGCAGCATCGGATAGTAAGGCCAGACTGTGCGCGCGCCAGCCGCCCCAGGCCTCGATGATCGCGGCCAGCGCCGTAAAGCCGAGCGCGGCCAGCAGCCGCGTGCGCGCGTTCATGCGCGCAGTGCTTTGAGCCCCAAGATTACGAGCATCGCGGCCAGCGAGCCAAACGTGCGGCTTTCGGCTTGCGGGATGACCTCGGGCTTGTAGTCGCCTTTGCCGCCGGCCGCTGCTTCCTTAAGCGGGAAAATCGGTGGCACTTCGCCACAGTACGCTTCGAAAGCGGCGCCAAACCGGCTGCGCAGAAACGCTTCTTCATGCGGGATGATGATCGCATAGATGGCTGCCATGCTTCCCAGTCCAAGCCCCATGAGTCCCAGGCGTGCGCCAAATGTGTTCTTGCCGGTGTACGCGAGCGCAAAGCCTGCGGCGGTGAGAAAGTTTCCCACGTAAAGCGGATTGCGCACGTACGCGTAGGGGCCCGCGGTTACCAGTTCGGGAGCGACCACGCGGTCGTCGCGCGTCGTGACCCCGGAGTACCCTACCGCCCAGCAGCGCACCGCTTCGCCCAAGAATGCGAGCGGCAACCCCAGGCTAATGCTAAAAGCGCTCGGGCGCCCGAACAGGATCAAGCCAATTGCGGGCAGCGCGAGCAGCGCGCCACGGTTCTTAAAAACGAACGCTTTGAACTCGTCGCCCTCAAAATCGTTCATGCCGTGGTCCTGTCCAATGCCCAGCGGTAAACGTCCTCCAACGAACGCTGCAGAGCAATTTTGGGCTCCCAGCCGGTGGCCTCACGGAGCTTCGTATTATCACCGTAGGTCAAAGGCACGTCAACGGGACGCATGCGGGCCGGGTCTTCGCGCACTTCGACTCCCACGCGCGAGATCAAAATAAGCCGCCGCAGGATCTCCTTAATCGCCACCGCCTTGCCGCTGCATACATTGTAGACTTCGCCGCGGCCGCCGTGCTGCGCGAGTGCAACGTAGGCGTCCACGACGTCGCGCACGTCCAGGAAGTCGCGTTGTGGCTCCAGATTTCCAACCACGAGTGGGGAATGGCCGCCGCGCGCAATGCGCGCCAGATCGCGCGCAAACGCGGGCACAACGAAACGCTCGCTCTGTCCTGGTCCGATGTGGTTGAAGGCGCGCGTGACAACGGCATCCACGCCAAAGCTGCGCGTTTCGCCGAAGACGATGCTCTCGGCTGCGGCTTTGCTTGCCGCATACGGATTGGATGGCGCGGCGTGCGCGTTTTCGCGTAGGGGCAGGTCCGCCGTCGCATGCTCTCCATACACTTCGGCGGAGCTAATAAAGATGAACCGAAACGGTTTGCGCATCGCGCGCGCCGCTTCCAGCAAACGCGCCGTCCCCAGCACGTTAGTTTCGTAGGTTGGCAACGGCGCGGCTATCGATGTCGGCACGAATGTCTGAGCGGCAAGATGAAAGATACAATCGGGTGCCTCACGCTGCAAACGCTGCCGAGTGGCCTCGCCGTCGTGCAAATCGAGCCCGTCCGGTTCATCGGGGCCCGGAACACCCGCCACGTCCCAGTCGCGATCGACGAGCGCCCTGCAAAGATATCGGCCGACAAAGCCGTCGGCGCCGGTGACGAGCGCACGCACGGCGGTTAGACCACGGCGTGGTGCGCAAGGCGCGCGATGTCCGCCTCGACCATCCTCTGCACGAGCTCTTCAAATGAAACCTTGGGTTGCCAGCCCAAAACGCGCTTGGCCTTGGACGCATCGCCCACGAGCACATCCACTTCGGCCGGCCGCATGAAGCGCGGATCCATCTTGACGTAGGGTTCATGCGATCCGAGCCCCGCGGCTTCGAAGGCCGCCCGTGCGAAGTCACGCACGCTATGCGTGCGTCCGGTTGCGATCACGTAGTCATCGGGCTCACTTTGCCGCAACATGAGCCACATGGCCTCGACGTAATCGCCCGCGTACCCCCAGTCGCGTTTGGCATCCAAGTTTCCCAAACGCAACTCATCCGCCAAACCGAGCTTGATGCGCGCTACGCCGTCGGTGATCTTCCGCGTGACAAACTCTTTACTTCGCCGCTCAGATTCATGGTTGAAGAGGATTCCGCTGCACGCAAACATGTCGTATGACTCGCGGTAGTTCACCGTGATCCAGTGGCCGTATACTTTGGCGACGCCATAGGGGCTGCGCGGATAGAAGCGCGTCGTCTCGTTCTGAGGCGTCTGCTGAACCTTGCCGAACATCTCGGAGCTGGAGGCCTGATAGAACCGAATCTTGGGATTCGCTGCGCGAATGGCTTCCAAGATGCGCGTGACACCGAGGGCGGTGAACTCGCCGGTGAGCACCGGCTGCGACCAACTGGTTGGTACGAACGACTGGGCCGCCAAATTGTAGACTTCATCCGGTTTTACAAGCGCAATCATGTTGGTCATTGAGCTTTGGTCGAGCAGATCCGCAGACACGATCTCGATTCGCTCAATAATCTGTTCGATGCGTCCGTGAACGTCGGTGCTCGACCGGCGCGTCATTCCCACGACGCGATAACCCTTCTCCAGCAAAAATTCCGCCAGGTAGGATCCGTCTTGGCCCGTGATGCCGGTAATGAGCGCGGTTTTCATCCGACGGTGCAGCTCACGCGAGGTAATCTTTCACTTCAAACCTGCCTGTTTTAAGATCAAAGGCGCTAGGGCCTTTGCAGAGCGGCGAGCGCCGCGCTAATGCTTTGAAACCGCTCGTAATGGTCGTAACGCGCGGTTTGCAGCGCTTCGCCCGTGATAAATCCGTAATGCCCCACCAGGCGGCTATGCATCAAGATAGTGCCCCAATAGCCGGGGAGTACGGGGCCACGCTCGATGGTCACATGCGCCTCTTGCAACTTGGCGCCTCGGAACGACGGCGCGCTCTGCGAAACATACTCGAGCCGTTTGACATGCGCATCCCGATCGAGAACCATGCGGCCGTCGCCGTGCAAACTGTCGCGATTCTTGGCAGCAAATGCAATGGCAACGTCACTTTGTGAACATCCACTCGTGCAAGGCACGATTGTATACCGGTACTCCGAGAAGTGACGGTCATCAAAAGGGACCGCAAAGCCCGCGGAGGGTTCGCGCCGATGCTCGTCCACCAGCTTGCGCGTTTGAACGTCAAGCTCGGCTTGGCCGGCGATCTTCCCGTTGTCATTGCGCTGCAAAGCGCGCGCGTCCACAAAGCGCTCACCATCGTACACGTACGCATTCCGGTAGCGGAAGTAGCGATGGAATGGGCCGCCGCTGGCTTGCGTTTCCCACGTTACCTCAAAGGCGATGATGCCTTCGTGATCGGCTTCCGCGAGAACGGCAGCGGCCCGCAACTCCGGCGGAACACCGCCCGCCGTCGCGGTTCCCAGCAGCAGAACCACGAGCCCCAACAGCGGGACGCGGCTTTTATACATTTGCCCGGGCGCGCTCGGCCATTCGCCTCGCGATAAAGGACGCCACCTCGCTGGGCAAGGTGCCGCGGCCGAAACCCGCATCGTATCCCAACTCGGTGGCCATCAAATTGGTCACGCGCGGGCCGCCGCAGAGCAAGAGAATCCGTTCTCGCAATCCTTCGGCTTCCAATAGCTCACCCAACGCAGTAAAGTTTGCGATGTCGCTGCCCTTCTGCGTGACCACTTGCGATGCGAGAATAACGTCGATGGCCTTATCCCGAGCGAAGCGCACGAGCTCTTCGGGCGAAATCTGACTGCCCAAATTGAAGGTTTCGAATTCGTGATAGCGCTCCAAGCCGTAGTTGCCTTTATAGCCCTTCATGCTGAGGATTGCATCGATGCCAACGGTATGCGCATCGGTGCCGATGCATGCGCCCGCCACCCGAACTTTGCGTTTTACGCGCTCCCGAATCAGCGCGTCTGCTTCGTCCATGGAGAGCGAGCTCTCGCGCACGGCATGCGCGCCGATCGCGCTAACGTCAACCGCCTGCGGCGTCTTTGCGTAGACGACGAAGAACGAAAACCCGTCGGCGATTGCGCGCCCTTCCGCCACCGCAACGTCCTTGAAGCCCATCTTCACCACCAGCTGCCGCGCCGCCTCATTCGCTGCTTCGCTAAATTCCATCGGCAACGTGAACGACATCTGCATCGCGCCGTCATTTAGCGTGTCGCCATACGGCTTTACTGCGGCCGCGTTCAAGCCGTCACCGGCTGGCGCTGGAGCGCTTCTTCCACGGGATTCCAGTAGTCGGGCGCGCGCTCGAAAACGCCCTCGAATCCGCGCCCACCATCGGGCGACCGGGAAACGTCCGCAAAGGTCCGCTCTTCGATTGCCCGCATCAGCCCCCGTTCCGCCACGCTTTCCAGCAGAGCCGCCGCGCCGCGGAGGACATCTTGCGCACGCCGCTCGACGATGCCGCCGCGTTTGAACTCGATCTCGTCGCCCAGATGCCTGGCGGTATTCATTACATACCGCGCATTCTCGAGCGACAAAACGCGGTCGGCAAGAAACGGCGTATGGATGGCTTCGGTGAGCATCCCACACAGATGAATCTGCTGGCGCGTCGTAACCGACGTCAAATTGAACATCGCATCGATTAGGTGGCCTTTGAAGATGTCGCCGGTCATGTGCTTGGTGGGCGGCATGTACTTTAGAGGGGCTTTCGGAAAAACTTGGCGCGCCAACTGTGCCTGCGCGAGCTGAAAGAGCAGGCCGTCGGTGAGATCCGGATCGATTTCGTACGCGTCTCCCAAACCGATCTGAGCGTCCTCCATGCCGGCTCGGTGCGCAAACTCTTCGTTGATGAACTGCGATGCCAGTACCGCGGGCGCCTGTTCGACGGCATCCGCAGTTGTCAGGTAGTTGTCTTCACCGGTATTGATTATGATGCCGGAGTAGGCATTGAGCATGCGGCTAAAATGCTGGTCCACAAACGTGCGCTTCATGTTGATGTCGCGAAAGAGAATGCCGTACATCGAATCATTGAGCAGCATGTCTAACCGTTCGAGCGCCGCCATCACCGCGATCTCCGGCATGCACAGACCGCTGGCATAGTTAGTCAGCATCACGTAGCGTCCCAAGCGCTGCGAGACTTCGTCCAGTGCCGCCCGCATGATTTGGAAGTTCTCCTGGGTCGCGTAGGTGCCGCCGAAACCTTCCGTGGTTGCGCCGAACGGCACGAAATCCAGCAACGATTGCCCGGTGGAGCGAATCACTGCGATAATCTGCGCGCCGGCTTGCGCAGCGGCCACGGCCGCAGTGCGGTCTTCGTAAATGTTGCCGCTGGCAACGATCACGTAAAGAAGCGGCGGCGGTTCCTGCGGGAGACGCTCGAGGGCCTCGGCTCGGGTTTCGCGTGCCGCGCGCACCCGCTCAAGACCCCGAGTAACTTGCGCCGTCGCGGCGCTGCGTGCCGCGGTTTCCCGAACCGCAGAGAAGAGATCGAAGGTGAGTTCGCCGCGAGCTATCGCGCCTGCTAAGCCCAGCGAATCCAATCCCGTGTGCGCCAGCCCGGCCCCGAAAGCGCGCGCGACCCCGCCCTCGCGCAGTGCCGCGGGCAGCCGGTCGAGCACCGCATTCGGTAACGGAACGTCGTCGCTCGTCACGCCGTCAACGCCGCACAGCCGCAATACCGACCGCTCCACGGCAACCGTGGAGTGCGCCGCGATAAAGTCGCTCACTGGTTCGGCGATGGCCCCGGCCAGTTCGCAGCAGCGCGCGATCACGCCCGGGTCAAGCTCTAACTTCACGCTCCGCCTTTCGCTGGCTCAAGTAGTCCGCTACTGCTTGCTTCCAATGCGGAAGCTCCGGGAGCTTCGCGGCCCGCAGGGCGGCGGCATCCAACGACGAGTTGGGCGGGCGGAGCACGCCGTCCGTCCATGCGGCCGAAGAAATCGGGCGCAGATCCGCGCGCAGGCCGGCTTGCTCGAGGGCTTCGCGCGCAAATTCGTACCAGCTGCAAAAGCCGCCGTTGACGACATGGTACGTACCGGGTGCGCCCGCGTCGACCACGTTGCGAAGGGCAGCTGCCACGTGGCGCGCATACGATGGCGAAAAGATCATGTCGTCCACCACCGTGATCCGTTCGCCACGCTCGGCCTGGCCCAGAATGCGGTCGATGAACGTGTAACCCTTCGTACGGCTGCCCAGGGGCCCGAACAGTCCGCTGGTACGCACGATATACGTCTGCGCGCAGGCTGCCCGCGCCACGACTTCGCCCGCGAGTTTGGAACGGCCGTAGGCATTCAATGGATGGGGCGAGTCAGCTTCGGTGTATGGTGATCCTTTGGTGCCATCGAACACATAGTCGGTGCTCACCGTAACGAAGGCGGCGCCGCCTGCGGCGCATGCGCGCGCCAAGTTTTCAACCCCCGTGCAGTTCACCCGCAGCGCAGCTCGGGGTGCACGCTCACAAGCCGGCACGTTGTGATAGGCCGCAGCATTGACCACCAGTTGCGGCCGGTGGTACTCCATGGCCTGGTCTACCGCTCGGGCATCTTCAATAGAGATATCGTCGTGGGACAGCGCGGCGACCTTACGGCCGCCGAACGCGCGCACGACCTCATCGCCAAGCTGGCCCGTCGAACCCGTAACCAAAATGCGCTGGCGGTTTAACACCTGTCCCTGCTTCGCCGCCGCACCGCGTAACTTTTCGTTCGGACCCGCGGTAGCTAGCCATCAAGAGATCGAACCTTAAGGAGGATGACGATCACCGAGCAGAGCGACGAGGCCATCGTACGCCTTGTCCGCAGCGGCGAACGCGAATCGTTCTCCGTGCTCGTCGACCGTTACAAACGAGGCATCAGCACCTTCATCAGCGCCAGCGTCCGAAACTCGCCCGACGTGGCCGACCTGGCCCAAGAAACCTTTTTGCGCGCGTACGCGCACCTGGGCACATTCAACCCGGCGCTCGGGAAGTTTTCCACATGGCTCTACCACATCGCACGCAATGTGGTGCGAACACATCTCGCCAAGAGTAAAAGCCGGCCTCCGACGCAAGCAATCCCGGCCGAGCAGACCCTGGAGAACACGCTGCCCGACCTCTCGCGCGAGGCCGACCCCGCCGGCGGATTGCTGCGAGCCGAAGCTGAGGGCGAACTGCGCGCCGCCATGGCCGAACTTCCCGAGCGTACGCGCACGGTGTTGGCGTTGCGTTACTTCAATAATATGGAATATCAGAGCATCGCCAGATCGATGGGTCTCTCACTGGGCAACGTAAAGACGCTGATTCACCGCGGCAAGCTTGCACTGGCGCAAAAGATGCGCGACCGCGAGCACGTGGCCGTGAACGTCCCGCGCAGACCGCAAGAAAGCAGGGCGCATGCATTGCTCGTCTTATAAGGCGCTCTTGGACCGGTATGCTGAAGGGTCGCTGCTCGCACCGAAGGTTCTCGCGGTCCGCGAACATGTGCGTACGTGCGCGGACTGCGCTGCATTGCTGCACGAACTCAAGATGGTCGACGGGCTGCTCGAAACATTGAGCGCGCCGCCCGAGCCGGCCCCCAACTTTACTTTTGCCGTAATGGCCGAGGTGCGCAGTAAGCCTGCGCCGCGCCCGGCGCGGATCGATCTCTTCCGATGGGCAGCCGGCTACGTGCTGGCCGGCTGGGCGCTCATCGCCCTTTGGATGAACTTGGCCGGTATAAGCATCGCGAGCTGGGGCGAGCGGGCCGCGGCCGGTTTCAGCTCGGCGACTGCTGCTTTCGGGTCGCTTTCATCGAGTTCACTCCACGCATTTGGCCATCAGACACCCTCCGTCGCGCTGTTTGTGACACTGCTGCTGCTTCTGGACCTCGGGCTGGCCATCGGCGTGGCACTCTTTCACCGCACCGTACGGCCGCATCTGGCCGCCGTTCTCGCTCCGCTTCGGGAGGTCGAATGAATCTGCTGCGCCTGCTCCTTTTACCACTTTTTTTCGTGGTGCTTTTGGCCGCTCCGGCTGCCGCGCACACCGTTTCGATCGCGCATGGCGGGTCGTACTGGGGCAAAGACGTCATCGTCGAACCCGATCAGGTAATCGACGGGAACGTCACCGTGTTCGGCGGCGATGCCGTGATCGAGGGCCGCGTCAACGGTGACGTGACGGATTTCGGTGGCAGCATCGACACGCGGCCCGGCGGAATCATCACGGGAACCACCAACGAGTATGGCGGCGACTACCTGTCGGCATTTGCGCCATTGGCGGGCAGCCGCGCGCTGATGGCCGAGAACTACCGGATGCTTGAACGGCTTTCGTTCAGCGTCATCATCGTCCTGATGTTCTTGATCTTTCCCGTTCGCGTTCGTATTGCGCTCGAGCGGCTCGAACGGCATCCGGGCTTGAGCTCCGCCGTTGGAACGCTCACTATCGTCGCGATTATTCCGCTGGCGATCTTGTTATTGATCAGCATCGTGCTCATCCCACTTATTCCGGTCGAGGTCATTGCGGTTATGGCCGCCGCATTCATTGGGCAAGCGGCATTGGGTATTCTGGTCGGGAGGCGCCTCTACGAACTAATCCGGCCGCATGCGACGCCCTCGCCGCTCGGCGCGCTGGTTCTGGGCTTGGTTGTAATCAGCGCCGCCGAAATCGTTCCGGCCGTGGGCGGCCTCATAACGATGCTGGTTATCGTGGTCGGTCTTGGGGCCGCCGTGCTCGCATTCATTCGCGACGGCGCCTTAGGAACGGCGCGCGTCCCGATAGCGGGCCCCCCGATGAACCCCGCCTAATACCCGCTCCATGGCGACCATTCCGCGCACCGCGCGCTTCGCGGCGCGCACGTCCCGGCTGCGCGCCTCGACCATACGCGAGATGCTCAAAGCCACGCAGCGGCCGGACGTCATTTCATTTGGTGGCGGCCTGCCTGCGCCCGAACTCTTTCCCGCGCGCGAGATCGGCATTCATACGCAGGAAGTTATGCAGAGCTTCGGTCCGGCTGCGTTACAATACAGCGTCACCGAAGGAATTCCGGAGATGCGAGGATGGGTAGCGCGGCGCCTGAGCATGCGCTTCGGCGTGAACTTCGAGCCCGAAGAAGTCCTCGTCACCAACGGCTCGCAGCAGGGGCTCGATCTCATTGCAAAGATCTTCTTGGACCCCGGCGATCACGTCGTTCTGGAGAATCCATCGTATCTGGGAGCCATCCAGGCCTTCGACTCCTACCAAGCCCGCTACCTGACCGTGGACACGGACATCGATGGAATGATCCCCGAGTCGCTCGAGCAGGTTTTGGCCCACGCCGAACCTCCGCCCAAGTTCGTCTACCTGGTTCCGAATTTTCAAAACCCAACCGGTCGCACGCTCTCGGCGCAGCGCCGCGAGCAAATCGTGCGCATCTGCGAGCGTTACGACGTCCCGATCGTGGAAGACGATCCGTACGGCGAGTTACAGTTCGAAGGCACGCCTGCTCCGGCGCTCATATCGTACGACTCGCGGGCCAGCATCATCTACAGCGGCACCGGGTCGAAGATCGTGGCCCCTGGGATGCGCGTAGCGTGGCTCGTGATGCGCGACCAGGAAATATACGAGCGGCTCGTGCTCTCGAAACAGGCCGTGGATTTGCACACCGGCACGCTGGCGCAGTACGTTTTCCACGCATACGTGCAGAGCGACGCGACGATGAACGATCACATCGCCACGATTCGGAGAGTGTATGGGCAGCGACGCACGCACATGGTGCAGTGTCTGGAAGAGTTCATGCCCGACTCGGTGCGCTTCAACCGCCCGGCCGGCGGGATGTTTCTGTGGGCGACCGTGGAGAAGCCGGGGTTTGATACCGACGAATTGCTGGCCGTCGCCGCACGTCAAAAGGTCATGTTCGTTCCAGGAATAAGCTTCTATCCGCACCGCGACGTCCGCAACGGCATGCGCTTGAACTTCTCGAATGCCGGCGAGGAGAAGATTGCGGTGGGCATCGAGCGGCTAGCCGGCGCAGTCCGTTCATTTCTGTAAATCGAGAAAGGGAGAGTATCACTGTGGCTGACGAGCAGCATCTGGTTACCGGCATCGCGCCCAACGCGCAACCCGCCGAAGTCGAGGGCCTCCTCTGCAACGTGCTCGACTGCCAGCGGGTGGTCGTAATTACCGCGGACTCTCCAACCACCGAACACCAGAACTCGATCCTGCGATTCATTCATGCGGCAGACATCGCGCAGACGACCGATGTCTCGCATGACGTGATTCGCGGAAGCGCCGGCATCATGACCGATGCGGGTGGCGTCAACATTCCGGGCATCAGCTCCGACACGCGGTTTGTAGGCTACTTCGCCGATCCGCACATCATCGATCATTTGGCGGACTGGCCCATCCCGCAGGACCAAGTGCAGAACTACAATGATGCGATCGAGGCCGGGCGAGCCGTCGTGACGTACAAGGCCGAGCCCGCCGAGGTAGCCAAGGCCGAAGCCGCCTTCAAAGAGGCCGGACTGAAAAACGTAAAGACGTTCGAAAACTCCGCGACATAGTTCAAGCCCACTTTCAAGGCCTGAAACCTCAAATTCCACATATCAGCGGGGACACTTACGGGGATACCGCCATAGCGGCAACGGCCTGGACGCGTGCCCTCCCGGTTAGCGCGCCAAGTTCACGCGAGCTTGGACGCTGTAATGGTGGAGTGCATGAGCCAGAATCCTAGCCAAACGATTTTGCCCGCCGGGCGTCAAATGTGTTTCATCGAGAAATGCATTCGAGGGGAAGGCAGAATCTAAATCAAGTACGCTGGCGCCTCGTGCCAGCAACTCGTGGGTCAAGAATGTTTTGTTTGAGCGATACTGCACATTGTCGATATAGCTATGGAGCAATGCGTGGTTTACAGGTGTATGAAACGCAAGCACCGGTACACCGGCTTGGTGCAGCGCGTGCGCTGTCTCAACCAGAAAATGCACACCGACATTTGAGAGAGCAAGCGGGGACAGGTCGTACGTGCCTTCGAAAAGCTCGGGCGTGATCCTCAGACGCGGCGGCGGAGGCACGTCGCCGTATAGCATGGCGTGGAGATCGGAGCGCATTGCGTATAGTAGGGACACTGACGAAGCAATGCGCTCGAGGTTCGCCCACCTGCCGTCCGCGGCAACGGGCGGCGTCAACATCAGTCGCTCGCGCCGCGTTAGGTACTGGTGGGCGAGCGACCATATCGCCGGATGTACGGTTTGGTACTCGCTGTCGGCCTGATTGAGCACGGCTTGGTTAATCTCAAGCACGACGACACCCGGGTTAACGTGCGATTCCAATAATAGACGCGACAGCAAGTAGTCGTTTGCAGGATTGCCGGACTTAAAGGCAAGGTTCCGGCAACGGCAACCTTCCCGCGCTAACAGGGCAAGCGCGGTATCGTTTGACTCGAGGCGGTAGCCCCACAGGACAGAGTCGCCGAAGAAAATGGCGGCGCCTCGCTCTCTTGCGTACGCCCGCAATTCGCGAGCTAGATACATCGGAGAAAAATCGGTCGTGAGGCGTGGGAGCGAAGGAAAGAAAAAATCGATGATAATGTTCTGGAAAGCGATGACCACGATGACCGTGCAAAGGCCCAGCGCCGCAAGAATTGCTCGGTGAAAATTGTTTTTCTTCAAAATGCTTTGTAGATGACGTGCGGTGCCGGGGCATTCAGAATAGCAGTCGCCGAAACTACTAGGGTGGCGAGGGCGGTGTACCAAACGATTCGCACATACGGTGACCAGGGCAACGGTGACTGTGATCTTGCCTCCCGCGCACTCCAGTTCTGCATTGCATCAAGCAGCGCAAGAGCAGGCGCAGCGCCAAAAAGGAGTAGCATAGTTGCGAGGGCCGCCCCTGGCGCGCCGAGTTCCAACGCGATTTGGTGGAGTTGTGGCCATGTCGCCCAAAACCAGAGTGACGAGAGCGCAAACCAAGAAAAGGTCAAAGCACGCGAAAATGCCTTATAGATGGAGCGTTCGCAGATAGCGTGATATTGGAGGCGCCCAAACTGCCGAAGCATCAAGATCTGGTAAAGTTTATTGACGCTAACACCCAAACCAAACATCACGCCGATAAAAATAAAACTTGCGGTTTGCCCATGCCAGACGCCCACAAAGAAGAAAGCGACAAAATACGCGACGACGCCAAGGATCGGCTGCGCGCTTGGCTTCGGAAATCGATGCATCAGGCCGATAAAGAGTGGCGAGTATATGTAGGTCTTGATCCAGTTAGAAAGCGTCATGTGCCAGCGTCCCCAGAGTTCAATAAAGCCGCGCGATACGAAAGGACGGTTGAAATTTTCCGGAAGCTCCAGGCGCAGAAACCGAGCGATCCCGATGACAGTGTCCATGTACCCCGAGAAATTGATATATATGTACACCGGGTAAACGGCCAGCATCAGCGCGGCAAATACCGCGCGCTCTCCCACCGCAGCGGACGTGATGGCTTCGGAAAGCGTTTTCTGATGAAGGGTAAGCAATAAAGGCGATACGATTGCCACCTTAAAAAAGCCCACAATAATTCGCTCAATCGCCCGTAAGGCAGCAGCGTCGTCAAGAACAGTGCCGCGTTGTGATCGTAAATAGTCAGGATACAATTGGATTGGGCCTGCAATCAACGACGGGAAGTTTAGGGTATAATTTATATAATTGATGATGCCGATGGCTTCCGGTAGAGAGTCCTGATAGGCGTCAATGATGAGGTGCACGATTCGAAATGAAACATACGACATTCCAACCATGAAGTAGCCAAACGGAAGGAGGGCACCAGGCGGGATGAATGTATAGCGCTTTAGCCAGCAGAAAGCGCCTACGAGCAACACGAGGATAGTCCAAAAGGCCGCTCGATTTCTCCAGTGTTCGACTACTTTGATGCTGACAAAGCCGAACAGAAGAAAGCTGCCGAACGGAATCAATGATAACGGAGCTAGCGTAAAGGATGCAACGCAAGCTAGATTTGCGATGAGCCAAACCCCCCGCCGCCACGCACTGCGCTGCGAAATGTTTATAAGGATGGCCACGAGGACCCCAAATGCGAGAAACGCGTACGATGGAACGTTCATGAACCTGAACCTTGGATCCGAGTCGCGCTACTGTTTTGACAGTTTCGAATCGATCAATTCCGCCAGTTCGCCAACGTTTTTTAGGCCGGACATTTGCGACGCCGAGAAACTCACGTCAAATGCCTTCTCAACGCTAAATATCAGACGCAGGTGCGCAAAACTATCCCACCCGGGCACTTGATCTGCGGCCAAACCCGGGCGTGCCACGAGTGCATCGTCGTCAAACACATCGCGTAGAATATCGGTCAACCGCTCGTAGACGACTTCAATGGCCATCTCGGCTATTGCTTCCCGCCGAGTCGTCTGCCGCTACCGCAGACCGCGATAGGTTTTGTTGCAAAACCTGCACAACGTTCATGTTGAATCCTCCCGAGGACTATCAGAAAGGGATTCTTTTCTTTTTCGTTCGACTTACGATGCTGCCCCTCTACGACACCCGCCCCTGCAACACCTGACCTTACGCTTGCGATGAAGCGTGCCCGGATCAAACTCTGCAACCCGTGAAGGCGAAGGGCCGAGGTTTGCTCGAAATTCCCAACCTTGCGTTGATTAGGGACTTGAAATTTTTACTTGAGGGATGAATGAGCAGCGCTCTTTACTCAGATCTCACCTGGCTTCCACCAACTCCGCCCGATTTTCGGCAGCGCGTCCGTCAACTTGCGTGCTCGACGGAGCCGGGACGCGAGGCAATCCGGCTTTCGGAACACGCCCTCGACGAAAATCAATTGCGACAGCTCTCGAATGCCATCACCTTCCTTAGGAAAAAGGGCGCTTCCCTTTCACCTCTGGCTCCATTTAGACTCGGCGTCGTCGGCAACGGGACACTTGAGCTGCTCGTTCCCGCACTCGTAGCTAGCGCCGCGCGGTACGGCGTGATCCTTGAATGCACGATAGCGGAGTACGGACAAATCATGCAAGAAGCCGCGTCCCCGAACTCGACCATCAATAAAGCCCGCGTTGATGCCGTACTAATCGCTCTGGACTATCGAGGGTTGTCCCTTGACTCAGACCTCAAGAGCGCATTGCCGCGTGTCGAGTCGGCGGTCGGTTTCATTGAGGCGCTTCGCGCGGGATTTCGAGAGCACGGGGCGATCTCTATCGTTCAGACTATTATCCCGCCTCCGGAGATGCTTTTCGGTAGCCTAGACCGTGCAGTCGAAGGCACTCCCCGCTGGCAGACCGTTGCGTTCAATAGTGCACTTACAAAGCAGGTACAGGGTGGCGAAGACGTTCTCTTCGATGTGGCTGCATTGGCGGAGACCGTCGGTTTGGCGAATTGGCTTTCCCCCGTCCAGTGGAACGTCGCAAAATTGCCATTTGACAGCAGAATGCTTCCGCTTTATGCGGACCACGTCGCTCGTATTATCGGTGCGCTGCGAGGCAAGAGCCGGCGATGCCTGATCCTCGACTTAGACAACACGGTGTGGGGCGGCATCGTAGGCGACGATGGAATCGAAGGGATCGTCATCGGTCAAGGAGATGCCACGGGGGAAGCCTACTTGGACATGCAACGTTTCGCGCTCGCTCTTCGAGAACGTGGCGTCATACTCGCGGTTTCCTCGAAGAATGATGACGCGATCGCACGCAATGTATTCGCGCTGCATCCCGAAATGTTGCTGCGTGAGCACCACCTAGCCGTATTCCAAGTGAACTGGGACAATAAGGCGACAAATATCGCGGCCATCGCTGAGGGGCTCTCACTCGGCTTGGACTCGATGGTTTTTGTCGACGACAATCCGGCCGAGCGAAAACTAATTCGTGACATGCTTCCAGAGGTGGCGGTACCCGAATTACCGGAGGACCCTGCGTTGTACGCGCGTACCATCGCAGCAGCCGGCTACTTCGAAACGACGAGCTTTAGCGAAGAGGATCGGCTGAGATCGGTTTTTTATGAACAGAATGCGCACGGCGTTTCACTTCAGCGACATGGAGCGGACCTCGATAGTTATCTAAGGTCGCTTGATATGGAGATTAGTTTTCGCCCCTTCGATGCATTAGGCCGAAGTAGGATCGCACAGCTAATCAATAAATCAAACCAATTCAATCTAACGACGCGCCGGCGCACAGAAGCAGAAGTCGCCGAGCTTGAGAACGACGATAGGATTTTCACGCTGCAAGTTCGGCTGCGCGATGTATTTGGGGATAACGGAATGATCGGCGTTGTAGTCTGCAAACCCACGGCGCCGGACACGTGGGAGATAGACACATGGCTGATGAGCTGTCGGGTTTTGGGAAGGGGTGTAGAGTGCATGGTCCTCCGCGAACTGCTTTCTCACGCCCGCGAACGCCGGATCAATTTCCTAATCGGCGTCTATCTTCCGACGACGAAGAACGACTTGGTACGTAACCACTATCGCGGGCTCGGTTTTACGCTAATCTCGGGGGATGGATCAGGAGCGACCAAGTGGCAACTCGATACGCAAGCCGAAATCGATACCGCGCCCATGCGCGTGGTGCGCGATGGCTTTCGATCGTATGCCGGCCCCTGATCTGTTCCCCGTTCGATCCTGGCGACGCGCGATCAATGCAACCATGGCCTATCGTGTATCAATCTTTCGGCAATTGCCTTCCCAAGCAAAGCATTACCATACGTGGTAAAATGGCCGTCAAGCGATAGATATATCGGCCGGTGCTGCGGCGACCGCTCGTCCGCGTAGAAAATCTGCCACGCGTTCAGCCAATTGACCCCCGAGCGCTCGAACGGTTCCGTCATGAGTTTTTCGCGCGTGCCGTCGGGATTCTGGCGCTGGTCAAAATAATCAAGCATTCCAGGGAGCGTCTGTTCGGCGAGCCCCATTTCGTGACTTAAGGGATGAAGGACAAACAGAATAGGAACGTGCGCAGATTCAACCGAGCGCTGAAGACTTAGAAGGTCCGCCTTCAACCTTGGCTGCCACATGTCGGCGGCGGCATGAAGCGGTTCTGCCTCCAAAGAAACTCCGTAGGAGTCGCGTATCGTAAAACCGCTTAGCTGCACTACAATGGCATCGACGAACCTCGCTTCAATTAAGAAGTCGATATAGCTGCGCATCGCGGCAAACGAGGAGCCCATGCGAACCGGCAAGACGCGGGGATTCTTATGCAGTGCTATCAGCGACGGCTCCTTGCTCAGTGCTCGCTCTAGCTGACCGCCTACAGAATCACCAAACAGTCCGTCACCCCAGATGGTTGAAGGCCCGACGAGCGCAATGCGATAATCATTTCGTTCAAACTGAACGTCGGGCAATGTGCCGACAGACGGATAAAAGGGTTGACGCCGATCAATGTTCCTTATGAGCCGAATTCTTTTGTTACCGGAATCGGCAACTGCCACGACCCCATCGGCGCGAGCCGCGATACCCATAGGTGAATCAAAGCGGGATTCGTCGGACGTGCCGTCCTCAAAGCCGCCGCCAAGTTTTGCCGCATCGTTAATACGACGGCCACCAATCGGTTCCAAATCCAGCGTGTTTTGGTTAACATAAAGTACCGTGTGTGAAACGACATCCGTAAAAACCACGCCCGGTTCGTCAATAGTCGACACCGAATACGGGTATCCGATTTCGCGTTGACCATGCACGTTAAGGGTTTCAACGCCTGGCGTCGGCGGCGAAAGAGGATAGCGGATGGAGCCCGAAGGGAAACGAGAAATGGCGGCCGCGAGATTGCCTTTTTTCAGAGTCGCCAGGTCGATCCTCCAAAGACCCTCGACATTTGTAACCCAAAGCGTTGGGGTCGCATTGGCTTTTGCGAGAGCTACAGCCAGCGGATTCTTTATCGGAAGCGGAAGAGTTGAGACTTCACCATCTGGGGATATGTGCCGGATTCCCGTTAACTTACTATCCGCGACGTATACCCCGCCCGCCGCGTCGACAGCAATGCCAACCGGGCGGTTGAACGATGCGATGCTGACGGGCCCATCGATGCTTCCAGGCCGCGAGGGGCCGCCGGCGAGAGTCTTGACTAGGCCGCCGGCAGTAATGGTGCGCACGCAATGATTCAGCGTATCGGCGACATATAGCGTATCCTCAGGCCCGACGGCAATGGACATGGGCAAATTAAAGCGGGCGGAGCTGCCGTCACCATCGGCGTACCCACCGCGAACCCACAAACCCGTCGCCAAAAGCTCGCCTGAGCCGGCAACGGTTCGAACGGTGCCGTCGGGTAGGATCACTCGAATGCGCTGCGCTCCCGCGTCCGCAACAAATAATTGGTTTCGCGATCCCCATGCGACCGCTACGGGAAGAACAAACGATGCGCTCACGGCCCGCCCGTCTCGAATGCCAGCTTTTCCGGAGCCGGCCAGGGTCGATACGCTTGCAGCCTCCGCGACCAATACACTGCGCGCACCAACGATGCCAGCAGCGCAAAGAAAGATGAATACTTGCGCGAGAAGTGTGGCGCCTTTGATTCGAGCAGCATGCGCTACGCAGTGCATTCTGAACCTATTTTTGTCAAAGCGGAAAGAGGACCTTTCCCAAACTGGCGGAACCTTCGCACGACTTTGTCGCTGCGCGGCCGGTTGGAGATTCCTTGAAAAGAATGTCGCTCGCTTTTCTCAGTGTTTTTATGTTCGCATTTTTCGCTGACGCTAACATGTCGCTTGCGGAAACTGCGGTACCGGGACATGCGGTCCTGGCAAGGCCGGACGGTGCCGCCCTCATCATCTGGGATGCGAGTCGCGTTGTGGCGATGGTTGTCCGCAGTACCATGAGCGATCGTGCGGCGAACCACTTGCTGGAACTAGACTCAATCAAAGTACTCGCGAGAATGCTACCGCTCATCGACTCACGTGCCTCTTCAGCCACGGTCCGGGTCGTGTACAGTCTAACGGGCGCAGTGAGTCCGGTCTACGGCACTGTAACCTTTGCGGGCGTTGAACATTACTCTGCGCTAACGGCCGATGCCAAGAGTTTAGCCAACTGGAAGAAGATGCACACCCCTGAATCCATCTTCCCATGGTTTCGGTACATCGTTCTAGGAAAACTGCCACCGCGCACGGCGGGAACGGCGTTTCCTTCGCACTGAACCGCGTAGTGCTTCCTCCATCAAGTTTCGCCGCTACTGGGAAACCCGATCAGAAGTGAGCGGCCGATGCTAATGAACAGCGCATCCACGGGGAGCGAGTTGTACCTCGACCTGCTCAAAAAGATCCTTACGAATACCTTGCATGCGACGGAACCCGACGTTGACGAGATCCAAGAAAGATTCGTCATCCAGTTCCTGCACCACTATATTCAGGGACCTGCCATATCAATGCTTCCCCGTTGCAGATTGGACAATTTGCAGGCCTGCCTCACTGACGTCATCGCACGAAACATCCCTGGCGATTGCATAGAAACGGGGGTCTGGCGCGGCGGCGCCGCGATTTTTATGCGCGCGGTCTTGAGAACGTACAACGAAGCGGACCGGCTTGTGTGGGTAGCCGACTCCTTCGAGGGCTTGCCCGAGCCGGACGCCGAGCGGTTCCCTCGAGAGGCGAAGGCATATCACGGCGCAATGATGCGAAAGGCGTTTGATCATCTTGCAGCAAGTCTTGAAGAAGTACAGGCAAACTTCAAGGCATTCGGACTCCTCGATGACAATGTGCGTTTTCTAAAGGGCTGGTTCAAAGACACGCTGCCGAAAGCGCCGATCGAACGGCTGGCAGTGATGCGACTTGATGGCGACTACTACGAATCTACGATGGATGCGTTGACGAATCTGTACGATAAAGTCTCCATCGGCGGCTACGTTATCATCGACGACTACGGCGAAGACAGCTGGACGTACTGCCGCCAAGCCGTCGACGAGTTCCGGAAATTGAGGGGAATCAGCGACCCGATGGTCCAGGTGGATCGCCCCTGCTTCTTCTGGCGACGTTCAGCCTGACATCGCTTTACGGCCCCCGCCTCAATCTCGCAAAGGTTTGCTCAAGGAAGTGCAAACGCGTAGACGTTCGCGTTTCCGTCGGTTGCGTAGACTCCGCTGGGCACGATGGCCGGCGAGGCCGATGGCAGACTCGGGAACGCGTGATCTCCACAAAACGCGTGCCGTTCTGAAAATTGAAAGCGCCAAGCGGAATCGTTATCCGCAAAGGCGACTCCGTTCACGTGCAAAGCCTTACAGACTCGCTGACTCAAACGTTGGCACTGACGCGCAATAGTATGGCTTTAGGCCAGGTGAGGCCTCACTGAACGTATGAGCAATTGGGATTGGGCAGCGCTAGCACCATTGCTAATTTCAGAGTACACATAGTTTGCTAGCGCCTGCTGCCCCGCCTGATTTGGATGAATTCCGTCAGGAAAAAGGTTGGCCGGATTTGTAGGTTCATTGCTGACCAGGCGGCGTCGGAGATGAACGATCCCGGCGCGTTGAAAGTGTCCATTTGCTTTTCTGTCCAGCCGGTCGCGGTCTTTACGTTCGCGATGTTCCGTGGCGATCTCTGGGTTTTCGATTACAACAAAGTCCGCCCGCATAGCTCACTTGGCTACCCCACGCCCAGGTAGTATTGGGAATCCGTAACGATCCTCAGGGAGCGGTGCTCCACGGAGCGAGCTTCTCCAAGGCCTCACCGACCGCTTGCCCGACAACCGCGCGTCCGGTCTTTGAGAAATGATAATCGTCACCCCCAAAGAGTGCTGCGTGGTCGGGTTTTTTCTCGTAGTCTAAAAAAGCTGGAGATAGCTCGATCAGCGGAGCGCCGGAGCGCCGCACGGCTTCGTCCATCGCATTCTGAATCGGCTCGCCGCGTTCCATGTAGTTACCCAAATCTACCGATAGCGCAGTATAGGCGGATTCGGCCAAATCAAGTGGCACGGGGCCGGGCGTCGTTACGACGACCAGCGGGACTCCCCGGCGGTTCAACTCGGCACGCAGCGCGCTCAATTCGGCTGTAAGCCGCTTGGTCCATACCTCGAGGGGAGGCATCGTTTCCACCTGACCGTTTCCAAAGGACCAAATAAGGTTTGCAATGTTCAAATTGAGCACCACCAGCTGAACTGCGCCTGCCCTCGCGAGCCATGCCGAATACTGCGAGGTCGCCGCCAGCTTTTCGTTGCCGGACATGGCGATGACGCGTACGTTGCGAGCGCGGAGAGCATGATCACTATTCAGCTTGTTCTCGATATACGCTTCGATCGAGTCATTCCAGCCGGTGTTATACCAAACCGCCGAGTTGCCGATGTACGCGATGTGGTAGTCGCTTCGGGTACCCGAATCAGCATCCAAGAGGCCTTGACTCGGAGCCACGGCGCCCCGATAGTCTATTCCGGTTAACGCCCTTATGCGCCGATTGCCGGAGTCAGCGACGAACAACTCGCCCCGGCCATCGTGCGCAATGCCGATTGGCGCGTTGAACAAGCTGTCGATGGCCGGACCATCTCGAAAGCCACCGCTATCTCCCGAGGCATCTTCGATTGGCTGGCCGCCCAGAATCCGCAGCGTATGCGCTGTGGTTTCGAGCACCCGGACCGTGTTCGTGCGGGGATCCACAAAAGCGACCGTATGTTCGTTCAAAGCCGTAAGCGAAACGGGGAAGCCAAGCGGTTTGCGCGCTTCGATCAAACGCAGCGTATCTGCTGCGAACTTAGGCGCCGCAACATCGAAATCCATGGCGACGCCGCCGCGGAAATGCTCCACCGATCCGTCCGCTTGCAAGACCGACAATCCAAAACGTTCCGCCACAAAAATGACCGGCCCGGCCGCCGTGTCGTAGGTGCTGACACCCAAGGCCAAGTTCTCCGAACCCGAAGGACGCTCGATCGTGCTTACGTTACCGGCACGCGAGATTTTGCGCAACCCGGTGCCGGGGTCGGCGACGAATACGTCGCCGCGACCATCCACCGAAATCCCGGTGGGCCGCTGAAACCGAGCGGACAGGCGTGGCCCGTCGGTGTTCCCCGGCTGCGTACTTCCCGCATACGTGGTTACGGTCGCCGACCGATCGATCCGCCGTATGCAATGGTTGAACGTGTCTGCCACATACACGTTGCCCTCGCGGTCCACCGCGAGGCCTGTGGGATGATCGAACTGCGCGCTCGCGGCGGGTCCGTCAAGATATCCGCCGCGCAACCACAGGCCCGCTCCCGCGGAGGAACCGGAACCCGCCATCGTGCGCACGTCGCCGCCTTTCGATATCTCACGAATGCGGTTGGCCGCAGCGTCGGCAACCAGCAGATTTCCTTCGCGGTCGAACGCTACGCCGGCCGGCATCATGAACGTCGCCTGGGGCGCGGCGCCATCGCGGATCCCGAATTCGCCGCTGCCCGCAACCGTCCGCACCGTCACCGCCAAACTCTGCGCGCACGTCAAAGCGAAGATGATCATGCACGCGGACGCGCCGAACCAACGGTTCATTGGCCTGATGCCTGAGCCCACGGTTTCATTTCTTTCAGACGCGCCGCGACGGCAGCCGCAATCAGTTCGCGGCCGTACTGCGTCAAGTGAAAGTCGCCGCCACCGAAAAGCGGCCGCCGCATGGCCGATCGTTCCGCCGCATAGAAGCGAGGCCAAACATTCACCAGCGGCGCTCCCGATTTCTGCACCGCCTCGTTGAGGGCCGGACCAATCTGCGGAACGGGCGCGGTGTCGGATCGAATGTGATCGTTCTTCTTCGTTTCGTATGCGAACGTGAACCACGCAGACTCCACCGGCGACATTTCAAAAGGCGTCGGATGACTGACGACCAGGAATGCAATATGGGCCGAGGCGAGTTTCGCGTTGATGCCCGCCAGAGCCCGCGTTACTCCATCTTTCCATACTTCGGGATGTTGGTCCAGCTGCACGTGCATATCCGGATTGAATGAGGTTTCCACCATGGCCCAATTCAGATCGAGCACGACAGCCCGATAGAATCCCGTGCGGACGGCAACGTCGGCCAGCGCTTGGATCTGGGCAAGCGAGTAGCGTATGGCGGGGATGACGCGCAGCCGCGTTTGCGGCGCGCATGACGTGCACGGGTAGAGGTTCGACTGCAGCAAGCCCTCGATCGAATCGTCCCAATACGTGTCGTACCAAACGTACGAGTTTCCGGCGTAGATGATGCGAAATTCATCTTTACCGGGGTTGGCGCCGATGCCCGGATACGGATCCTCCAAATTATCCCACGGATCGACGCGGTCGAACCGGCTCAACTGCCGTACGCGACGGTTGCCGCCGTCGGCGACCAGCAAGCCGCCGTCGCCGGAGCGCGCTAAGCCCATGGGCGCGAGGAATCGCGCGACGTTTCCCGGTCCGTCGCGATATCCGCCGGTGTTTCCGGAGGCGTCTTCGGCGGGCGGACCTGCCACAATCTTTGTTTCCCCCGAGACGATTTCGAGAAGCCGAATGGTGTTAGTACGTACGTCACTGTAGGCAACGGTGTTTTCGTCCAAAGCCGCAAGAAATGCGGGGTTCCCGAGCGGCCGGTTTCCGTTCGTGTCTAAGATCGTCGTTCCTTGGGGCGCGTTCGCCGAAGCGAAACGACGGTCGCCCGAAGGATCGTTAACGCGTGGCGGGCGCCCCACGATTCCGTACCGGTCTCCGGCAAAAATCGTCGTCCCTATGGGACCGTTGAAAACCGCTACCGCATACGGCTTGACGCCGAGCGACGGAAGCGTGGTGGTATTTCCGCCGCGATCGATCTTTCGAATGCCGGAGAGATCCGCAACGTAGAGGTTGTCATCGGCATCTACCGCGAGGCCCGTTGGCTTCACGAAGCGCGCTAGCGTCCGCGGTCCATCAACCTGCGCTTCTTCTTCGGGCGAGCCGGCATAGGTTGAGACGAGGCCCTGGGCGGTGATGCGCCGGATGCAATGGTTGAAGGTATCGGCTACATAGATGTCCCCATCCCGGCGGACGGCGATGCCCGCCGGGCGGTTGAAGCGCGCCCTCGCTCCAAGCCCATCGCGATACGATCCCGTCACCCACGTTCCGCTTTCATTGAGCTCACCGCCGCCTGCAATGGTCACGATCGTTCCGTCGCTCGCGATTCGGCGGATGCGCTGCGCGCCCGCGTCGGTTACGTAAACGTTGCCGGCGGCATCGCGCGCAATTCCCATCGGCATCAGAAACGAGCCATGCGGCCCATCTTGAAATCCCTCTGCGCCCGAGCCACTCACCGTGCGAACGACTGACACCTCGCGTAAAGCGCGGTTCGGCTGCGCGCCAGCTGCGCAAACCGGAACCATCAGCAGCAGCACCGCTACCGGAAAAGCGCGCACCGTCACTGGCTCATGCGATCGACCGCGTCACGATTTACGGTCAAACGGACGCCGGCCGGCGGTATGCCCCGGCTCGCAATGCGCTCCCAATCCCTTGCGAAATGCATCTTCTTGCGGAGCCCGCCGTCGAGGAAGAGCAGGTCTTGCACACCCTCGATGGTTCGCGTTTGGTAGCGCGCGTTTATCGCGCCCGTCCTGGCGAACGAAACGATCAGGCGCAGATGGCGCTCCGAGCCCGAGAGTTGCATCGCCCGCGACACAAAGAGCCGGATCGCTTCCGACTTGAGCGCCGTGAGCGCTTCGGCGGACGGCGTGCCGCGCGCCACAAAACGCTCGACGTACGGTGTTGCATCCCAAAATACCACGGCACCCACGCCCGTTCGGTAGGTTTGTATCGTACGCGGGGGCGGAAAACCGGCGAGAACGGGCTGTGCAAAGGCAAGGACGGCGAACGCGATGGAGCTGAGAATCATCAACGTGGTGAAGCCGCAACCTCTTGCGAGCGGACGAACTCGGCGCGCAGCTCGCGCGGCGAAAAACGCACGGTCACCGCGAGAAACGAGGCAACGTTGCCCAGGATAACGATCGCAATAACGCGCCAGAGCGTTTCGTGCATGAAGACGATTCCCGCCACCTCCAGAATGACGGCCGCTACAAGCGGGAAGACGAAGTGGAAACGGTGCAGCGCGATCTTGTACGTCACCGCGAGCTGGGTGCCGGCCAGCACGGCCATCGCGACGCCGTACGGAAAGAAGTAGGGCGCCGCCCGGGCAAAATTCGGACCTCCGATAAACTGCACGATGAAACGCGAAAAGAAAAACAGCATGCACAGGGCGACGACGGTAAGCGATAGAGAAGCCGCGGCCGCCTGGAACAAGACCGCGCGCGGCGACTTTCCGGTCGCCACAGCGGCGGTGGCCTTCGGAAGCAGCAGCGTCGGAATAAAGGCCGCAACGAAGACTAGCACCTTCCCGATCTGGCTGACCAGCCCGTAGATTCCGGCTTGCCGCGGTTCGAAGTAGTGCTTCACCAAGAGCACGTCCACCGACAGCAGCGCGGTCAAGCAAAGACCGCTGAGACCGACTCCGGCCATCGTTTGCGCCAGCCGCCGTGGATCCAGATGGAAGGCAGACCTCCCGTAGCCGAAGAGGGGATTCGCCGAGACGAGCGCGGCCCCGATTCCGATAAGACCGCCGATCGCAAAACCGCTCATCGCTCCGGTAACTCCAAAGTGTTGCGCCAGTAGCACTCCGCCGCCCACTTTGGCCGCGCCCTCGCAGATTATCGAGATCGCGAAGCCGCGAAACTCTTGCACGCCCTGCAGCACGGCACGCAGCGCGGGCGTAACGAGCCCCAGCCCCAGCGCGCACGCCGCAATCAGCACACACGGCGTATTGTTGAATCGCAAGAACGACTCGATCGGAACGTGCAGCATCCAAACCAAGAGAAATATGACGACGCCCAGTCCAAATGCGGCGACGCTCGTCTGCTCCAAGAGCGAGCGCAGCTTGCCATACTCCTCGAGAGCGTGAAACTCGGCGGCATAGCGAGCGATGACCAGCGCCGCGATAACTGCCGGAAGCGAGATCACAACCATTCCGGCCGTCAGGGCCGTCAACGCGCCGTAATCCGAAACGCTGATGCGACGCGCTATAACGAAGTAGAAAACGGCGTTCAATAGATTTACGAAGGTCGTTGAGCCAAATATCAGCAGGCCGTGGCGCACGAACTCGCCACGCAACGCGCGCCGGAGGGGTTCGATCGATCTAAGCGATGGGAGCTTCACGGTTCTCCGGCGGGCTCAGCAGGTTGCGCTCGAACTTCTGCATGAGCAAACGCACGACCAGCGACAACTCTTCCACGCTGAGCACGCGCGCTGCAGCGATGAAGGCAACCGCGCCGATGCCGATCTGCCCGGATAAGAACCACACCCGGTCCCACGCGGTGACGGGAGCCACGCCCAGGGCGGCAATCCAATGTAAGGCCGCATACATCGCGCCGGAGCAGACCACGACCTTCCAAAGCGAGGACAACAACGGACGCCACTGCAGACCATCCACCAAGCGCCATACCAATCCGAGCAGCAAGATCGCCTGCAAAGACTGGCTGAGCGAGTTTGCCAGCAGCAACCCGATCGCGCCGAGCGTCGGAAGCCAGATGACGGAGAGCAGCACGTTGACGAGCACCGAAAAGATGGAGATGGCTACGGTCCAGCTGGTTTCCTTGCATGCAAAGCAGCAGCGCGTGAGCACGACGTTAGCGGCCAGCGCCACCAGGCCGATTGCAGCCCACGGCAAGAGGCCGGCCGTCAACTGAGCTGCGCTGCTTTTAAAACTTCCGTATTCGAAGAGCGTTTGCACGATCGGGTTGGCGAGCACGATAAGCGCGCAAACCGACGGAATCGTAATGAAGTTTACCAGCCGCAGTCCCAGGACGACGTTGCTTCCAACCCCCGCACGATTGTGCCGCGCAAATTGCAGTGCGAGCAGCGGGAAGATAACCGTCGCGATCGCGGCAGCGAAGATTTGGAGCGGAAAGTTCACGAGCTTCCCGGCGTAATTCATCCCCGCCATGTAACCCGGGCTCAACGTGCTGGCGAAGTAGCGGTCGAAGAAGAGCGCGATCTGACCCGCAGCCGAGCCTACGATAATGGGTCCGATTGCCATCCATATCTGGCGCAAGCCGGGATGGTGAATGTCGATCATCGGCCGATACTTTCCTATGGAGATGAACGACGGCAGCTGTACCACGAGTTGCGCCATGAGGCCAACCGTCGTCGCAGCAACCAGCGCGAAGATGCCGAGCTGCTGGTTGAAGACCACTACTCCGGCAACCGTTACAACGTTGATGACCATGCCCGTCATCGCCGTGGCGCGGAAGCGGTGATATGCATTGAGCATTGCACTAATCGCACCGCTCAAACTCACCGCCACGATCGAGGGCATCAGCCAGCGCGTCATGTGGATCGCCACACCCATCTGGGGCGCCGGAAATCCATGCGCGATTACCGGAACGTAATACGGCGCGAAGATGTACCCCGCAACCGCGCAGAAGGTCAGAATAACAAACAGGCCGTTGATGATCGAATTGCCCAATCGCCAGGCCTCATCCTCATCCCCGCGCGCCAGGTATCCGCTGAACGTGGGGACCAGCGCGCTTACGAGCGCGCCGTTGAAGACTCCGAACAGAATCGTCGGAATGGTGGCGGCGGCGAGGAATGTGTCCATCTCCCACTGGGTGCCGTAGTAGCGCGCGTTGACGACCTCACGCCCGAAACCCAGAAGGGTCGAGAGCAGTGTGGCAGCCATGACGAACAGCGTCGAGCCCACAATTCCGGACGGCGTTTGCTGGCTGCCCGGAATGGCGCGCAGGTGCGGCCTAATGCGCTCCATCCTTGCGCAGCACGGCGGGAATGGTGAGAAGAAGAATCCTCAGATCCAACGCAGGTGACCACGTATCAATATAACGGTTATCGAGTTCCATCCATTGATCGAACGACAGAGCGCTGCGCCCGCTGATCTGCCACAAGCACGTTATCCCGGGCTTGACGCTCAGGCGCCGCAAGGCATGCTCATCGTAGTGTTCGACTTCGCTTGGAAGAGGGGGCCGTGGTCCGACCAGCGACATTTCGCCGCGCACTACATTCCAAAGATTGGGCAGTTCATCGATCGAGGTTCGGCGCAGAAACCCGCCCAGCGGATGCAAGCGCGGGTCTTCACGAATCTTAAAGACCGGCCCGCTGGCTTCGTTGAGATGCAAGACGTCGCCGCGCATTTCGTGCGCGCCCGGGACCATGGTGCGAAGTTTATACATTCGAAATCGGCGGCCAAAGCGGCCGACGCGTTCCTGAGCGAAAAACGGTGCGCCGCCGGTCACGATCGAGACTGCCAGTGATGCGGCGATCACGATCGGAGCGGTGACGACGATTGCAACAACCGAGAGCGTCAGATCCAACGCACGCTTCGTTGCACGCCACGACTGGGGAACAGTGCGTCCGTTTGTCTGGCTTACCGGCGCTCCGGCGCGCGGTAGGTTTTTTTCACCGACTACTTGCATCTCAGGTGCTAAAGGTCAGATCGCTTTCTCTTGAAGATTGAAGCTGGCTTCCACCGTTCGGCCAACGTAGTCTAGTCCTTCGATGATTCCCAGATTCTCTCCGCGCACGGGGCCAAGATGGATGAACGGCACGTACTCCCGCGTATGGTCGGACCCGGGGGCCGTGGGGTCGCACCCATGGTCGGCGGTAAAGATGACCTCGTCCGTGGACCGCAACAACCCTTCGAGCTGCGGAAGCAACGCATCCAAGTCCTCCAGTGCCTGAGCGTAGCCACGAACGTCGCGCCGGTGTCCGTACTTGGAATCGAAGTCGTTGAGGTTTACGAAGATGAATCCTTCGGACGTGCCTGCCAGAAGCTCGAAAGTGCGCTCCATCGCATCCCGGTTATCTTGCACGCGCACCGAGCTCGCAACGCCGTGACCGCAGAAGATATCGCAGATCTTGCCCACCGCGTGCACGGGTACTCCGCACGCGGCCAGGCGGTCTAGCATACCGGGCGGCGGCTCGGTTGCATAATCGCGGCGGTTGGCCGTGCGCGCGAACGCGCCGGGAGATCCGACGAACGGGCGTGCGATGACGCGGTTTACATTGTGCGGCGGTACCAACAATTCGCGCGCGCGTTCGCACCAATCGTAGAGTGTCGCCAGCGGAACGACATCTTCATGCGCGGCGATCTGAAAGACCGAATCGGCGGACGTGTACAAGATCGGACGGCCGGTCGTTATGTGGAGCGGCCCGAACTCTTCGATGATCTGCGTCCCCGATGCGGCGACATTTCCGAGCGCCTCCTTTCCCGTAACTGCCGCGAAGCGCGCGAGAACCTCGGCTGGAAATCCGTGCGGATATGTTGGGAACGGTGTCTGCGTGATGATGCCGGTCATCTCCCAGTGGCCGGTTATGGTGTCTTTTCCCTTAGAGCGCTCGCGGAGTCTGCCGATGCGCGCACGCGGCGACGCGGCGGGAGGCACACCTGATAGCTGCACCACATTGCCGAGTCCGTAACGGCCAAAGTTGGGCAGCGCTAGCCCGCCTACGCGACGCGCCACGTTTCCCAGCGTATTGGCTGCGGGCCCGTCCTGGTAATCGGATGCGTCGGGCAATGCGCCGACGCCGGCCGAATCCAAAACGATGGTAACGAAACGACCCATCGGGACGCCGCGTTCTTGCAGCATTGGGAGGCCGCCTGCCGCTCATACGCCAATCGTGTGTCCGTGCCGCGGAGGAGAATGTCGCTGAGGAAAATTATTCGAGCCGGAATTGCGTGCTGTGCTTACTTTTTGCTGGCATGGTGCGCGAACGCACCCGCGGTGGCGGCGCCGGGACTACTCCACCTCAGCGCGGACCACATTCAGTTCTACTACGACCGTTTCTTGATCCGGGCCGACGGAAACGTGCGTTTGCAAACGGGCGCGGGCATCACCATGACGGGTCAAACCTTCTCGATGGATCTGCGCCTGAACCGGTTCTTGCTGGCCGGCGATGTCGGCGTGCAGACGGCGTCGGGATCGCTGCACGGTGCCGCAATTTCAGATTTTCTCACGTTTGACCGCACGTACTTCGTGCCGGTGCTGCCGGACAAGGGGCTGCCCGACCGCTGGACATTTATCGGTGACGACTATACCCATCCAGTCGCAGGGCGAGAAATGCCGGGTGATGCCTTCAATTTTCCCGACACCGCGAAGACCTCGGCTTTTCTGACAGCCAAAAGCGCCGCGATTGCACCCACGAACTACGTGCGGTTTAACAATGCGGTCTTGAGCGCCGGACCAACCGGGCTTCCGCTGCCAAGTTTCTTTTTGAGTTTCTCCACCAATCCGAATTTGGGGCAGAATTCACTGAGTGGCGCCAACGCGGATCTGACGTATCCGTTTTTGGGGTCCTCGAACTCGATCAGCGCGCTGCACTTCCGGTACGACACGATCAATAAAACCTATCTGTCTTTCGAACAGCATGTCGTCTCCGACCGTGCCTACGCCGTCTTCTCCGTCAATCCGTTTAGCCGCCCGTCGAAGTTCTGGAATCTTCTCACGCACGACCGGCTTAATGACAACGCGCAGGTGGAAACGTTCACGCAGCTGCACACTTTTCAGAGCGGATTGAGCATGCCGGTGGAATCCTCGCAGTACTCGCGGGTTACCTACACGCAGGCGTTTCCCAAATTCTACATGCAAGTGAATGCGAACTTTTACAACGAAAGTTTGCTCACTCCGAACAGCACGTTTTTCTTTGGGGACCCCTCGCACACGTTCAATGCGGCGCACCCCTTCAACGGACAGATTTCCTTGACGACGCTGGATCACAAACTGGGCAATTTGCCGATCTACGCCCGGTTGCGTTACGGACTCTTCTATGCCCACGACCGGTACGGCGTTCAAACCTATGCGCCGCCGAC
The DNA here is from genome assembly GCA_003243975.1 of Candidatus Meridianibacter frigidus. GTDB lineage: Bacteria > Vulcanimicrobiota > Vulcanimicrobiia > Vulcanimicrobiales > Vulcanimicrobiaceae > Meridianibacter > Meridianibacter frigidus. The sequence continues at coordinate 98,911 of QHBJ01000038.1, forward strand.
CTCAACTCAGACGGGATGCGACAACTCCGGCAACCAGGGCAACGTCTGCAGCGGCCAGAGTTTCAAACCGTATGGAATATCGAGCACGCTGTGGCAGAACTTCGCGGGGTTGACGCTCTACACGCCCTCGGTGCGGATCGGGCACGGCATCAATCTGAACGCGTCGTTCAGCAAGCAGCGCCAGTGGGGACCTCCGCACTACGTCGACAACGACAGTACGTCGGTCAGCGCCAGCAAGCTCTATGGTTCGCATGCTGCTGCATTCTTGATTTACAGCATCGACAACGTTAAAGACGTGTACGGCGCGGCGCAGTCCTTGGCGTACCCTTCATTCGTACCGGTCGTCGGAAACCTGGCGTATCCCGGTTTCTCCGCCTTCCAAGGAGCCGCCACCTATCATACGCTGACCGCCGGTACTGTTTTTACGCCCAACCCAAACTTTGCATTCTCGCTCTTCGCGGAGCAGCACACGGACTTTCCGCGCCCGATTCCGTTCTACTACGGCCGCGCGCCCTACGATGCCACCGCGGACTTGCGCATCCGGCTCTCGTCGCATACCATGCTTGATATTTCGCGCTCGTACTTCTTCAACTACAGCAATCAGACCATCAGTCCGCAGTGGGGCTTTCAGTTACTGCCATGAGAAGACAGCTGTACGCGCTCGGATTGATCTTCGCGGTGGTCACGATTCTTTTGGGCGGCGGACGGGAAGCCACCGCGCAAAGCGGGACGCCGGTTGTAGTTTCGGGCCAAGTGCTGGACTTCCAGCAAGGGTTCTTGTTCTTCACCTCAGGCGACGGCTTTCGCGTGTCGCCGCACGTGAGCATCGTCGACTACGATACCAAGAATCCGACAACGCAGACCATTCGGCCCCGCGCGTACGCGCGCGCAACATTCGACGCGCAGGGCACCATCGTTCGCATCGAATTGGCGACGCACGAATTACCGGCCGAAGCGGCCTATGCAAGCGTCAAGCCGTTCGCCGTTGCGGCCTCCACGCCAGTGCCGAACCCGGACTTGGTCGGTACGCCGCCGCCGGCTTCGAGCAGATCCGGGCGCGGGGTCCCGGCCTTCCACGAGGCACCGAATGGCCGCCCCGTGGTCGTTACCTTCACGGTGCAAGTGCCACCCAGCACGCCTTTTCTGGATGCGGTCTACATCAGTACCGATGTTAGCGGTTGGGACGCACGCTCGATGCGCATGGACCGCATCGATGCCCTGCACTATCGCGTCGTGCGCAACATCAACTCCGGCACGATCTTTCATTATAAGTACACGCGTGGGACCGCGCTGAGCAGCGAGCGCCGGCAGAATGGGCTCGAGGGCGATCCCCGGTTGCTCGCCGTTCCGAACCTTGACGTTGAAAACCGTGAAGACATCGTCTACCACTGGGGCGACGAATCGGCGAATGGGCAAACCATAAATCCGCTGGCGGTACCGACACCGTTCAACCCGATCCCGTTCCCCGGCTTACCGCCCGGCCCACGGCCCACGAGCACTCCACCGCACTAGGGATGCACCCCGGCGCGGAAGAGCCCGAGTTAAGCATCGTCGTCCCTCTATACGACGAAGAAAACAACGTTGACAAGCTTCTTTCGCGCACGATCGAGACCGTGCGCGCACTTCCCGGTGCGCCGTCCTATGAAGTCATCATCGTCAACGACGGTAGCCGCGACGGTACGCTGGAAGCGGTGCGGCGCGCGATGCGCTCGCAGCCACACTTAATTCTCGTCAATCTCTCGCGGAACTTCGGTCATCAACTGGCAGCCACCGCCGGACTCGATATCGCGCGTGGGCGCGCTGTGATTCTCATGGATGGGGACTTGCAAGACCCGCCCGAGCTAATCGGGGATTTTGTGGAGCAGTGGCGCATCGGGTTCGACGTGGTCTACGCCATACGGCGCTCACGCAAAGGCGAGAGCCGCTTTAAACTGTTGACTGCGAAGTGGTTTTACCGGATAACGCGCGGCCTAACCAAAGTTTCCATTCCAGTCGACACGGGCGACTTCCGGTTGATGAGCCGGCGTGTGATCGAGGCGCTCAAGCAGACGCGCGAGCGGCATCGGTTTCTGCGCGGCCTCGTGAGCTGGGTCGGCTACAACCAGACCGGCATCGAGTACGACCGCGACGCGCGCCATGCGGGGAACACGAAGTATCCCGTTTCAAAAATGTTGGCCTTCGCCATCGACGGCATCACGTCGTTCTCGGAGATTCCATTACACTTTGCGTCCTACATGGGGTTCATTGCCAGCGCCTTTGCCTTCGTCTATGCGATTATCGTCCTAATCTTGAAGTTTGCGCACAGGAACTATCCGGGGTATACCTCGACGATCGTCACCATTCTATTTCTAGGCGGTGTGCAGCTAATCGGGATCGGCATTCTGGGAGAGTATCTCGGCCGCGTCTACGATGAGATTAAAGGACGGCCGCTCTATTTGATCTCCGACATCGAACGCAGTTGACCGAGATCATCACGGGTGCGGCCATTGCGCTGACGTATGGCTGTGTGGCGGCCTTCTCCGTTCTTGGGACGGTTCGCGCGCCGATCTACGGCGCGGCGCTGTTACTCGCTCTGCAGCCATTTGCCTTGTATTGTCAAATCGGCGACACGACGTTAACGCTGGCCAAAGTGGCGCTAATCGGCGTACTAGCCGGGCTGCTCTACCGCAGCCGCGTCCGCGTCCCATTCAGCCGCACGGCGGGCTGGCTCGTAGCTGCGCAGCTTGCCGTCATTGCAACGACCGCCGTTTCGATCTGGCAAGCGCAGTTTGTCTCCGCAGCCATTCGAGAAACGCTGAAGGCCTGCGAGTACCTGCTTCTCTTCGTTGCGGTCTATTCGTGCTACCGCGCCGATCCACGCGAACCGCTCATGCGCTGGGTGCTGAGTGCGGTAACGGCGCTGGTATGCATCACGGCACTGTTGCAAGAGGTAGCCGGGGCTCCATCGCAACTGCTGATCAATGGCCACCTGATTCCGCGCATCGCCGGTGCCCTGGAAGGCCCGAATCAGCTGGCCGGTTTTCTAGGAATCATGATCCCGGTGTTGCTTGCGCTCTGCATCGCGCGCTCCGACCGCTGGTGCGCGGCAAGCTTGGGATTAGCGACCGCTACGCTCCTGATGACCTTCTCGCGCGCAGGCGTCGTGACCACCGCCATAGCGGTCGCCCTGGTTTTCCTTCTCTCGCGCGACGGCTCGAGGCGCCTCGGCACGCTTGCCGTCGCCATCGGGGCGGGCGCCGGCTTGGCCGGCGCGGGCGCATGGGCTGCGGCTACGGGTTCGCTGGAGCTCTTGCGGCTGTGGCATCTTGAAAGCACGTCGGATACCGGGGGCGTCGGAACGCGATCGCGATTGTGGAGGGCGGCGCTACTCCTGTGGCAACGGCATCCGATCTGGGGCATCGGCGCGGGCAATTTTGAATACCAAGTGCGATTTGCCGGACTGCCGCGCGTGCGCACCCATGCGAACAGCCTGTTCCTTCAGGCGCTGGTCGAGCAAGGTGTTTTGGGCCTGGTTTCCACACTGTTCCTGGTGTGGCAGTCTATCTTGGGATTTGCGCGGACCTCACTTGGCGCGCCGCTGTCTCTCGGGGCGATGGCCGCCAGTCTGGGTTTGGCGCTGCACCAGATCGTAGACTTGCTGATCTTCTATCCCAAGGTCGGCGGCACGTGGTGGATACTTTTGGCGCTCGGCTGCGCGGCTGCACGGGAGTTTCTGAGGCCTGTTGAAAACCGCAGCCCTGCCTAAGCCCGTGCTTGTGGGTATTTCCAGCGTCTGCGTCGCCGTACCGTTTGCAGCCGCGGTCTTTTTCATGCACGCGCAGTTGCATCTGGCTCCGCAATCAATCGCGACAGATCTGGGGCAACCTCTTCCCGTCGCCACGTCTTGGCACGCATTCGGCCAAGCGATCTGGACGACCGCCGCCCTTGCGATTGCAGCTTCTTGCATTGGGTACTTCGCAGCTCTAAAAGTTATTACCGGCTCGGCCGGCGGCCCGAGGATTGTTGCAGCAATTATTCCGGGAGTCGTGCTGGCGCTGGCAGCGGCCCTTGCCCTGCCCGTAATCTTCTCCAGCGACGTGTACGCATACGGTGGCTACGGCGTCATGGATGCCCACGGGCTGAGCCCCTACGTTCACGCGCGTATTGCAGTAGACGACTCGCTCTTTCGCGCGGCGGTTTGGCAGTGGAGCAATCCACTTCCGCTTTGCGTGTACGGGCCGCTTTTCGTCTGGATCGCTAAGGTAACCGTTCTCTGGAGCGCGGGAGGCGGCGTTGCGATGCAGTTGCTTGCGCTGCGCATCCTTTCATCGTGTGCCCTCCTCGCGTGCGCGCCGCTTGCGTATCTCGCATTCATGCCCATCTCCCGGCAGGCCGCCAGCTTAGCAGCGGCCGGGATCGTGCTCAACCCTGTGGCGATCTGGTCGGCGGCGGAAGGCCACAACGATACGTTTCTTTTGTGCATCGTCCTTTTGGGTTTCACCGTACTGCGCTTTTTCGGCTCGACAGCCGGCGCATTCGTGATCGCGTCGTCGGCACTTATCAAAGCACCCGGTACGGCCGCGGCTTTCGTTCTCGCGGCGTATGCCTGGAATGGCCGCGCAAAGTTCTACAAAATACTCGCGGGGATTGCGGGTGGTATTGCGCTGACTGCCATCGTTGCCCGTCCTTTTGCCGAAGGCATTCGTACCGTCTTAGTACCGCACGGCCATTATACGCCGCAATTCTCCGCTCAGTACTTCATCGCGCAAATCGTGCAGGCGCTCTTTTCGCGCCACGCACCGGCACTGGAACTCGGTATCGCCATTGCAATCGTCGCCTCGGGCGCGTTAGCGCTCCACGGAGTCCGCTTGGCTTTGCGCGGCGAGCTGCAGGGCGCCGCATTTATTGCGCTCGGCGCGTGGCTCATCGTTCCGAACCCATATCCCTGGTATGCGATCTGGATACTTCCCACTGCGTTCCTGGCGGTCGGAAGTCGCGCGTTTATTGCCGTCATCGCAGCCTCGATCGCCATCTTCGTGCGTTACCTTCCGGATGTTGCGTATGCGAACAATGTCGACCTCAACCTCGTTATCACGCTGTGCGAAGTGGCGATCCCATTGTATTTGCTCCTGCCCGCCCAGCGGGCGCTCGACGCCGAGGCGGTGGCGGAATCGGACAGCGCGCACTAGCTGCACTCGCGTTGGCGCTTCTGTGCGCCTGCGCGCAGCCCGCACCCGTTTCCAAAAGCACGCCAGCTCCCGGAAGCCCGTACGCGTATGTCACGATGCCCTCGCCCGCGCCGGCAGCACCCGCGAACTCCCCGCGCATCCTGGAGATCGATCTCAATTCGCAGCGCCTCTCGAGTCCGGGAGTCGTTTCGCTGCGCGTGCTCACCAGCGCCGATGTCAGCACGTTAACCGCTCAGATGCTCGGGCATCATGAAGTAGTACCCAAGCTCGCGGCCAGCGTTTTCGGCAGCAACGCTCAGCTTCCGTCGATTCCGTTCTTCCTCAAAGGGAAATCATACGACGTGCAGTTCGTGGCGACGACCGACGACGGTCGCAGCACGACCGCCACCGTCAGCGTGTACTTGAACCGCTAGCGGCAGCTAAAAACAATATCGGGACCGGCTGGAAACCCATATGCCTCCGCCTCGCTCTGGTGAATGCCGTGGTCCGTCACGCGGTCGTAGAGATTCTCTTTTTCCGCGATCTCTTTCGTAAGGTCCGAAAGCAGCGCGGCGAAGCGTTCGCGCAATCGGCGCTTCGCGCTCTCAGCATCCTTGCCGTAGACACCGATTTGTGCGTCGCGCCCCCGGAGGGCGCGCTCCGCAAGCAGCCGGTGACCCATTTCGTGCAGGCGCACGCTTTCGACGAACTGCGCCAGCTCCGACCGCTGGGCGGCGCTTTGCCCCGGCCAGCTCCACTGCGGTAATTCCAATACCGAAAACTCTGGCTCCAAAGAAAAACGCACTCGCGCGGCGGCGCGATATCCGGAGGCCCCGGTCGCGGCCGCAAACCCGTTTTCGAGCCGGGCCCCGATACGATACTGATAGCGCCCAACCGTGTCGTGCTCGCGGGCGTACTGCGCGGCTTCCTCACACGTCGTAAACCGCTGCTCATCGTAACGCACGGTCAATGGGGCGGCGGAAGGCAGGGCAGTGCCCAGGAGCGCCACGGCAACGAGCGCGCGCGCGGCGTTGATCAAGAAAAAGCCCGGATGTGCATCCAGGCAATCTTCGACGATCACGCTTTGATTAGCTGGTCTTGATAGCGATTTTCTTGGGCTGCGCTTTGGGCAGCAGGTTGAGCGTCAAGGTCAGCATGCCGTGCTCGACGTGCGCCTGCACGTTGTCGCCGTCTATCTCGTCCGGCAACAGCAGCGAGCGCGTAAACGAACGTTTTTCTGACTTGCCGGAAATGCTTAGGACGCCATTTTCGAGCGTCACCTCGACATCTTCGGGCCCAAATCCGGCCACCGGGACTTCGACCGTGTAGCCGTCATCGGTTCGGTTGATCTCCAGTCCCGGGCCCGAGGCGCCGCTTGAGAAGAAATTCCGAAACGGGTCGAAACCGAAGATGTCGGACGGCTGGAAAGGAAGCCGAGAGCGGTCGGCCGCAGAGCGGTCATTCGACATCAGGTTATTCATATGAGCGGAGCTCCTTTCATCTGGTATAATCAGCGGCTGGTACGGCATTATTTTAAGCCGCGCTGGCACTCTCGTCAATAGACTGCTAACCATTTTGATCGCCACCAAGCCACTCTCTTCTCTGGCCGCCCCGCTGGTCCGAGCCTTGCCCGGCTCCAGCCGTCCCCTGGCAGAGCTGCTCGAACGGTTGCGGGGTTCTCCAGGCCTCTTTACGCTGCACGAAACCATTCCGGCGGCCCGCCCCTACCTGCTTTCGGCCATAGCGCATGCGCTGGGTGGATCGATCCTAGTCGTCGTCCCGACGCCCGACGTGGCGGAACGCACATTTGCGGACCTTCTCTACTATCTCGCCGAGCGCGGCTCGTCCGCCGTGGCCCTGGTGCGTCCCCGCGACGAGAGCGCCGGCGTTATGGAGAGCCCCTCCGAGCGTAGCGCGCGGATGTCGCTGTATTCAGACCTGTGCGATCGCAAGGAACGCATTGTCATCGCGCCCGTATCGGCGTTGCGCCAGTTCGTGATGCCGCCCGATTTGTTTTCCGCGCTGCGCTTTACGCTGCGTGTAGGCGAAGAGCCGGGATGGGAAGCGCTGCAGGCGCGACTCTACCGCTCCGGCTATCACCGCACCGATGTGGTGAGCAGCGCCGGGGAGTACACGGTACGCGGCGGAATTCTCGACGTCTTTCCGGCCTCCGCGGACGCGCCGGTACGCATCGAGTTCCTCGGCGAGAAGATCGAATCGCTGCGGCGCTTCGATCTACAGAGTCAGCGCAGTGAGGCAGAGCTCGAGAGCATCGGCATTGCGCCTTGGAGCGAGATCCCGCGCGAACCGGTATACCGCGAACGAGTGGCGGCTCAATTTTTGGGACCGGAGAACGTGCAGCGGGCGCTGCACGCCTTTCTTGAAACAAGCGGCGACCTTCCGCAGCCGTGGCTGGGGCTGGCCCATGTTCGTCCCGCGACGCTCCTCTCATATTTCGACGAACGCGCGCTCATCGTGATCGAGGAGCCCTCGATGCTGGCCGAGGTCGAACGTGCGCTCGAAGACGAGCACTCGCGCGAACAGCAAGCGCTCTTGGCCGACGCTGGCTCGGGGCAGTTGGATGTGAGCGACTCCGAGGTAGGCGAAGCGTTGCTTGCCGAGATGAGCGCGCCGTATCCGCAATTGCGCGACTTGCGCCTTCAACTGGAGGGCCGGCGCATATTGGTGATGCCCGGGGGAATCGAGTCGGTCGAACAAACGGCGTGGCTGCCGAAGAGCCATCAGGAATTCGTGTTGGAGACGCGTCCAGTGGCGCACTTCAACCGGCAGGTTGACCTGATGCTGCAAACCCTGCGCGAGGTGGTCCGGGGCGGCGAAAGTGTCATGATCGTGACGTCGGGAGCGGCGCGGACCGCAGACGTCCTACGCGGCGGCGGACTGCAGGTGGAACGTAGCGCGCACCTGATTCATCTGCGCGCCACCGACGGCGCAACGATGGCCGCGCGTCCGCCGTCGGGGACGATTTACGTCGACAGCGGCAATATCGAAGCCGGTTTCGCCATCCCCGCGTTGCGCCTGCACGTGCTGGGCGATCGCGAACTGTACGGCCAGCCACCGAAGCGCGTGAAGATTCGTGCGGTAAAGGAAGGCGTACCCGTCACGCTGGCCGATCTGCGCGTGGCGGATTACATCGTGCACGCCGTGCACGGAATCGGCCAATACCTCGGGCTTCGCACCGAAACGATCTTGGGTGCAACGCAAGATTATCTCGACCTGCGCTACGCCGGCACCGACCGTTTGCTGGTTCCCGTCACGCAGATGCACCTCATCGCTAAATACGGCGCCGCCGAGGGCGCTGCACCGCGCCTCTCCAAAATGGGCGGCGCCGACTGGGCCCGCACCAAGGGTCGCGTTTCGGAGCAACTTGCGAAAATTGCCGAGGGATTGGTCGCCCTGTACGCCGAGCGCGAACTGGCGCGCGGGCACGCATATCCGCCGGACACACCGTGGCAAGCGGAACTCGAAGAGGCGTTTCCTTATGAGGAAACCCCCGATCAACTGAAAGCCATCGTGGAAACCAAGGCCGACATGGAGCGCGAACGGCCGATGGACCGGCTGGTTTGCGGCGATGTCGGCTACGGCAAAACGGAAGTCGCCATTCGCGCGGCATTCAAGGCGATCGCGGATAAGAAGCAGGTCGGCATTTTGGTTCCAACCACATTGCTAGCCGCACAACATTACCGAACGTTCAACGAACGGCTGGCTGGCTTTCCCGTCCGCATCGAAGAGCTTTCCCGTTTCAAAACGAAGCGAGAGCAGCAAGCTATTCTCCAGGACTTGGCGGACGGCAGAGTTGATGTCGTGGTCGGCACCCACCGCTTGTTGCAGAAGGACGTGACCTTTGCCGATCTCGGGTTGCTCGTGGTGGACGAAGAGCAGCGCTTCGGCGTAATGCACAAGGAACGGCTTAAGGCGTTGCGCGCGAGCGTAGACGTACTAACCCTCTCGGCCACTCCCATCCCCAGAACCCTGCACATGTCGCTCATGGGCGTGCGCGATCTCTCTCTTATCCAGACGGCCCCCCGAAACCGAATGTCTATCAAGACCGTCGTGATTCCCGCCGGCGATGCGGTGGTTGCGCGAGCGATCGCTGCCGAACTGGACCGCGGCGGCCAAGTGTACTACGTGCACAACCGTATCGAATCGATCTATGCGGTGACGGCCGCCTTGCAGAAGCTGGCTCCCAAAGCGCGCATCGCAATCGGGCATGGACAGATGACCGAAGGGCAGCTTGAGCCCATCATGTCCAAATTCATCGCAGGCGAAATCGACATGCTGGTGTCCACCACAATTATCGAAAACGGGATCGACATTCCCAACGTTAACACGATCATCGTCAACGATGCGGACCGTTTCGGCTTGGCGCAACTCTATCAGTTGCGCGGGCGAGTGGGGCGCTCCAATCATCAGGCCTACGCGTACTTGCTGTACCAGGGGCACAAAGCGCTCTCCGAGGATGCCAAGGCGCGCCTGGAGGCGATTCGCGAATTTACGCATCTCGGCAGCGGGCTGCAGGTTGCGATGCGCGATCTGGAAATTCGCGGCGCTGGGAATCTGTTGGGTGCCGCGCAGTCGGGTTTTATCGGCGCCGTCGGTTTCGACACCTACTGCCAGCTGCTGGCCGAAGCCATCGCGCAGCGCAAGGGCCAATCGGCCGAGCGCGATCAGCGCCACGCCGTCATCGACGTGAAGATCGACGCGTTTATTCCCAACGATTACATCCCGCAGGTTTCACAGAAGATCGCCGTCTACCAACAGCTCGCAAACGCGAAAACCGAAGCCGAGGCCGGCGAAATCGCGGCCGGGGTGCGGGACCGTTTCGGAAGGTTGCCACGTCCGCTGCACAACTTGGTAGAGATCACCAAACTGCGCACGATCGCCCTTGCGAAGAATGTAACCCGCGTGGTTGTCGATGAAACCCGCTTGACGCTCGGCGTCGGCTCGCGTTTTGAACTTCAGCCCAGCGCCATCTCGAAATTTCAATCTCTCACAAAGAATCGCTTCCGCTTTGCCGACGGCAAGGTATTAGTTGATCTTCCTCTGCCGAACGACGCAAAAATCCACAAGGAAGACCGCTGGATGCCGCTGCTGCGCTCCCTGCTCGAGGCAATGTAACCGTGGCGGCCGTCACAAGGCTGGCGGACGCGGCGCTCTTGGGAGTAGCGGCGGCTTTGCGCCGAGTGCAGCCGGTGCCGGAGTCGATCCCCATCGCCTCGCCGCCGCCCTTCTTCTCTGTAGCCTGTCCCGAGCTTGTCGAGGGGCGCGGTCCTCGAAGGACTGGCCCCCCATTTCACGGAACTGGCGGACGTTTGCGGAGGGCACCCTCCGCGATTTTTTACTGCATAGCCCCCAAAGTTTTGGAGCCAAGAAAATGAACGTTCGCCGCCTGTTAGCGGGACTGGCCACCGCCATGCTTGCCTTGACGCTCTCCGCCTGCGGCGGCGGCGGAGGAACCGTCGTCAGCGTCAATGGCCAAAATATCAGCAAAGCCGACTTCGACAGCAAACTCGAAGGCAGCCCGGCTGCCAAGCAGATGCTTCTTCCCATGGTGCGCTCAATGCTCATCGAGCAGTACGCATCGAAAAACAACATCACCGTAAGCGATGACGAGGTCAATAAGAAGATCAACGATCTCAAGACGCAGTACGGGCCCACGCAGTTTGATGCGATGGTCAAACAGCAGGGCATGACGGACGACGATGTCAAGCGTACCCTCAAAGACCAGATCGTTATCGACAAATCGGTGGGTAAAGACGTCAAAGTCAGCGATTCCGACGTTGCAAAGTTCTTTGCAAAGAATCATGCAGCGTTCGATAAGGCGCCCTCAGTGCACGCACGTCACATCCTGGTGCCCGACATGAAGACCGCTCAGATGGTGGAACAGAAACTGAAAGGTGGCGCCAAGTTCGAAGATCTCGCCAAGCAATACTCGCAGGATCCCGGCAGCAAAGACAAAGGCGGCGATCTCGGGTTCTTCCGCTCGGGCCAGATGGTGCCGAGTTTCGAGAAGGCGGCCTACAAACAGCCGCTCAACGTCGTCGGACCGCCGGTGAAGTCGCCGTTCGGCTACCACATCATCGAGGTACTCGAGCGCACGCCCGGTCAGAAGGCAACGCTTGCCAGCGCTCACGACCAAATCGTCGCGCAGCTACGGCAGCAGCAAGAGAGCCCGCTGGTCGGTCCCTGGCTGCAGAATCTCTTCGCGCAAGCAAAGATCGATATCAAGGATCCGCGCTACGCCGACGCCTTTCCGTCGCCCGCGCCCGCTGCAGGATCCCCAGCGGCGCCACCAAGCCCGGCGAAATAAGCGACGCAGGCAAAATGCAGACATCCCGGCCGCTCGCGCGGTCGGGATTTTTCTTATGCGCCCCGAACCTGAGCGCACGTCATGCTGCTGCGCATCGTTGGCCTGGGGCCGGGTGATCCCGACCTGCTTACGTTCGGAAGTGTGAATGCTATGCGCGCAGCGGGCCGCGCCATGACGCCCCTGGCGCCGCCCGAACTCAATACATTTCTCGAAGAGCGGGGCGTGCGCGTCGTGCGCGAAGGGATTGCCGACCCCGCGCTCTTCGTGCGCGGCAGTACGGATGAAATCGAACGCTTTGTCGAACATCTCGACGGTGCCGACATGGCGCTTGGCATCCTAGGAAATCCACTCTCGGATTTTGCGGGACTTCCGGTTCTGCTGCGAACCCTTGAGCGGCGTCCGGAGGTCAGCACCGCGATAGCCCCGGGCGTTCCTCGTGCAACGCTCTCGGCCGCCATCAACTTGCCGCTGGTCCCATTGCCGGCCGGCTCTTCCCACCATAGTTGGGAGGATCTTATCGAGGTCATGGCCCGGCTTCGCCGCTCCTGCCCGTGGGACCGGGAACAAACGCACCGGACGCTGATCCCGTACCTCATCGAAGAAAGCTACGAAGTTGTCGAAGCAATCGAAGGCGGCGACGAAACCGGTTTGTGCGAGGAGCTGGGAGATCTGCTGCTGCAAATCGTGTTTCACTCTCAGCTCGGAACGGAGACCGGGAAGTTCTCCATCGCAGATGTGGTAGACGCGCTCTGCAACAAGATGATTCGCCGACACCCGCACGTCTTCGGCGATGCCGTCATCGAAGACGTAGACGCGCAGTGGCGAAACTGGGAGCAGCTCAAGAGCCAGGAAGCGACGGGCAAGGCCCGCAGCAGCCGCTTGGATGGGGTTCCAAAAGCGCTCGGCGCGCTGCAACGCGGGCAGCGCATGCAAGAGAAGGCGGCGCGCGTGGGTTTTGATTGGGAAAACCCGCGCGACATCGTTGTCAAACTCTCGGAAGAACTCGACGAACTCTCGGCGGCACAGCGCGCCAAGCAAGACGACGCACACGTGCGGGAAGAACTCGGGGACGTGCTCTTTACGCTGGTCAATCTGGCGCGTGCGCTGGGCATCGATGCGGAAACCGCCATGCGGCAAGCCAATGAAAAGTTCTACCGCCGGTTCTGCTTCATGGAAACGCAAGCCCAAGCCGAGGGCAAGAGCCTTATCGATCTCTCTCTGCCCGAACTCGAACATCTGTGGCAGCAAGCCAAGGGGAAAGCCGCGTGATCCGCGTGCGGATGAGCGCGTACGAGGCGCACTACGGAGGAAATTTGGTGGACGGCGCGCGCGTGCTCGCGCTCTTCGGCGATGTCGCAACCGAACTCTTAATCGCGATGGACGGGGACGAAGGATTGTTTGCCGGATACGAGCAGGTCGAGTTCTTGGCGCCGGTTCGCACCGGCGATTACATCGAGGCGGATGGACGCATCATTGCGGTTGGCAACACGTCCCGCAAAATGGAGTTTGAAGCGCGTAAAGTTGCCTGTGCGCGGCCTGATCTCGGCGAAAGCGCAGCCGAGGCGCTCGCGCATCCCATCATCGTGTGCCGGGCCACCGGAACCTGCGTGGTACCCAAAGGCAAGAAGCGGCTCTAGCAGCGAGTTTTAATCGGTGATAATTCGGGAGAGCAGCGCCGCACGAATGCTATCTAGCGCGGACGCATCGCCCGTCCAATCGTCCACCATCAGAGAGAATACCACCGTTCCATGCCGGCGCGTACGCAAGTACCCGGAGATCGCGCGTACGTGACTCAAACTGCCGGTCTTGGCGAAGACGTTCTTCTCCGCGGATGTTCCAACGAAGGAATCTTTCAGCGTGCCGCGCACGCCTGCAAGCGGTAACGCGTCGATGACCGCTTCTCGATACGGGGACTTCCAGTCTGCCTGAAGGATCGCTACCAACGCCGCCGGGGTTAGACGGTCGTAGGACGAGAGACCGGACCCATCTGCAATCGAGGCGCTCCGCGGATCCACACCGATGCTTCGCAGATATTCATTCTCCACCGCGATGCCGCCCGCGGCGGAGCCCCGGCTAGCATGCAATGCGCCGAGTTCTTTTAGCAGAACCTCTCCCATCAGGTTGTCGCTGGGCCACCAAAAGTCTTCGAGCAGTTGCGGGAACGGTTCAGAGGTATGTTCCCATAAGACTCGCGCGTCCGAGGGAGCTTTGCCGGCTTGAATCCCGCCGTCAACGCTCACGCCATCGGCTTGCAAAGCCGCGAGAAACGCTTGGCCAGCGTAGTGTGCCGGGTCTGCCACGGCAGGCATGAGATCTTCCGATTCTTTGGCGCCCAGCGGGTAGGATCCGACGAGCACGACGGTCTTCCAGTCTTCGAAAAACCGTTCGACATCGGATGTATCGTTCGAAAGGCGCGGGCCGGTTACGACTTGGTTGTCGACCCAATCGGCTGCGTACGCCGGTTCGATGCGCGCGCGGGCTGGCGTGCCGGCGGCGGCACCGGGACTAACAAAAACGTGAATCGCGTTCTCTTCCAAGTTAAGCGCCGAGACAGGGGGCGCATACGAGTAGGGGAGATCATCCCACGACCAGCCCGGGGCATAGGGGCGATCGTCGTAGCGGCTGACATCGGTGAAAAGCACACCATTCACGTGGCCAACCGCACTTGCAGCAACGGCGCGCGCGGCGTCTTGCAAATCGCGCGCACGCAATAGCGGGTCGCCGCCACCACGCAGATACAAGTTGCGGCCGTCGCTTAGCACCAGCGTCGCAAACGCAAACGCTGTGCCCAAGCGCGCGAAAGCTGCCGAGCCGGTTAGAAGCTTGAGGTTCGAGGCGGGCATGAACTGCTCGCCGGCGTTGCGCGCGTAGATCACCTGGCCTTGTCCGGCGGCCGCCGCAACGAAGCCCAGGTGGGCACTGCGCAAACTTCGCTGGGTCAATATCCGGTCGATGTCGTGCGCTACCCGACCGAGCTGCGAATCGCTCCAAACGGCGCCCTGCTCACCGGGTCGGCCGTAGCGCGTTACGAGCCTCTGATCGGCCGACTTTGGGGCTTGCGTTGTGAACGCGAATATCAGCAGACAGCAAGACAGCGCGAAGTATCTTTTCATCTTAGACCAAGCGCCGGTGCGTGCGCTTCTTCCACACAAACTGATAGTACATGAACTGCAGAGAGAGAACCACGACGAAGGCGACGGGGTAACCGATCCAAATTCCGTTCAAACCGATCTTGCGCATCAGCACGTAAGCAACCGGAACCTCAACGGCCCAGATCGCCAAAATGCCGTTCAGGGTGGGAACCAAGACGGCCCCGCTCGCGCGCATGATACCCGAAAGCACGGCAGAGTTCCCGAAAAGCAGGTAACTCCACAGCGTGATCATCAGCAGCCCATGCGCGATGGCCAGCGTCTGCGCGTCGGTGATGAACCAGCCAACGATGTCCCACGCGAAGATGTAGGTTAGCCCGATCAGCAGTGCGCCAATGGCATAATTCAGCGCAACGGTGGAATGGACGACGCTGCGCAGCTTGTCTTCCCGCCGGGCACCGATGCACTGCGCAGCAAAGATCGATCCGGCAATTCCCATGCTGATCGCGGGGAACTGTACGTAGCCCACGACCTGATTTACCGCGCCGTACGCGGCAGTCGCGTGCGAGCCGTAACGATTGACGAACGAGATCACGGCAATCTCGGCGAGCGAAACCATGACGACCTGCAGTCCGGTCGGAACACCGATCTTGATAACGTTCTTGGCGATAGCCCAATCGAACCGCAAATCGGTAAGGATCTCGCGGTCTATGGCCAGCGGGCTCTTGCGCGCCCGCAGATAGACCAGCAGCGCCACGAACGAAACGGCGTTGGAGACAATGAAGGATACTGCCGCACTCAAGACTCCCAGCTGCGGCAATCCCAACCATCCTCGAATCAACATCGGCGTTACCAGAATGCCGATGACCGTGGTGAGAATTAGAAAGTAAAAAGGGGTTTGCGAGTCACCGGTACCGCGGATAATCGTCGTGTAAATCAGGTAGACGAAGAATACCGGGCAAAAAATCAAGATCAACCGCGAGTACGCGACGGCGTCGGCGAGGATATTCGCAGGCGTTCCTAAGAGCACCAACAGTCGGTCGGTGGCCAACAAACCGACCACCAATGCCGCGATGCCCAACACGAGCCCCATGAACAGCGTGGTCCCGGTAATCTGCTTGAGCTTATGCATGTCGCGCGCGCCGTACGCTTGGCCGATCAGCACGGTGCTTCCACTGGAGAGTCCGATCAAAAATGAAAATAGAAGGAAGATAACGGGGAAAAATGACGAGATGGCTGCGAGCGCATCGACGCCGATCATGCGTCCCACGAAGATGCTACCAACCAGTTGCCCGGCGGATTGCAGAATGTTGCTGAGCATCAGCGGCACCAAAAAAATCAGCAGCCACTGCCAGAGCGGACGCGACTCATCAAAGATGTTGACGGCGCCACGCACGTGGCCGGTCTGCTTCATCGGACGCGTGTTTCGCAAGAGCCGGGCAAATCTCTTTACGGGGGAGCCCGCACGACTCCAAGAACAACAGGCGCATGCGCCTGGACAAGTTCATGAAAGTTTCGCGCCTCTCCAAACGGCGCTCCGAAGCGCACGAAGCGTTGGAACACGGCCGTATCACGAAAGACGGCCGGACGCTAAAACCGGGTTATCAGGTTCAACCGGGCGACCTGCTCGTTATTCACTATGCGACGAAGTTCGTAACCGTTCGCGTGCGCGAGGTTCCGTTGCGCATGACACCTGCAGTAAGGGGCGCCGAACTTTACGACATCGTGGAGTCTCGCACGGAAGAGCCTCTCGACTTGCTAGCGCAGTGAAGTCGAGTTTTTCGGCCGACACCAAAGACGCCCTCGCCCGCGACGTGCCGTCAGCAGCACACTGTCGCAAGGCACTTCTCACGGGCTTGGCACTGTATGGGAGCAATCCGAATCGCAAGGCGTTCGTGACGCAGCGCAATCCCGTTGCGCGTTTATTTTGGTCGCTCTTGGCGAACCGCAAGGCCCATCCCATTGTGAAGATCGCCGGCACGCGCCTCTATCGGGCCGCGAGTTATGCGATCGATCTTCCGGAATCACTGCAAGGGATGCCACCCAATCCGCGTCTGAAGTGCGACCGCGTGATGGAGGTACGCGCCGCACTCCTAGCGTGCGGCTCGCTGCCCTCGGCGGCGAGCGGATATCACCTCGAGTTCGTACTGCCCGACCCCGAGCGCGCGAGCCGGCTGACGCAGGCCCTCAAGACCGCGGGGGAAGAACCGAAACGCAGCGTACGCAAGAGCCGCATCATTTTATACTACAAAGATTTCGAAGCCATCGTCGCGCTGCTTTCAAAGATCGGTGCCTTCTCGGCAGTTCTCCATTTGGAAGATGTGCGTGCCGTGAAGGAAACCAAGAACCGCATCCACCGCCTGGTGAACACGGAGGCGGCCAACGTGGAGCGTTCCACCGCGGCCGCCGCCGTGCAACGGCGCACCATCGCTTTCGTCGCGGATGCCCATGGTCTCGCGAAGTTACCGCGCTCGCTGCGCGAAATCTGCGAGTTGCGCCTCCTGCATCCCGAGGAGTCGCTGGCCGAACTCGGACGGCGCTGCAACCCGCAAGCCGGGAAGTCTGCAGTTCATAACCGTCTTGCAATGCTCAGGCGATTGGCGGCCCGCCTGCGCGGCGCTCCCAAGAGGGCCACCTCGCCCGTGCCTGTAAAAGCGAGCTAACATGCGCATCGGAATCAACGGCTTTGGCCGAATCGGACGAAACTTCGCCAAGGCGCTACTTGAACGCCACCCCGGCATTGAAATTGCCGCGGTCAACGACCTCACGAGTGCCGCGGAATGCGCCCATCTCTTCAAGTATGATTCGAACTATGGCCTCTTCGAGGGCAGCGTCGAAGCCGGCCGTGACTCGCTATCCGTGAACGGCAAATCTTTCAAAGTTCATGCCGAACGCGATCCATCGAAGATCCCCTGGTCGGATTTTGGCGCAGATGTGGTGGTGGAATCGACGGGGTTCTTTACGGACGCATCCAAGGCGCGTGCGCACATTGACGGCGGGGGCGCCAAGAAAGTGATCATCTCGGCGCCGGCAAAGGGCGAAGATATTACCATCGTTCTCGGCGTCAACGACGACCATTACGATCCGCAGCAGCATAACGTCATATCCAACGCATCCTGCACGACCAACTGTCTAGCCACCGCGGTGAAGCCGCTGGTCGAACGCTTCGGCTGGCGCCGCGGGTTCATGACCACCGTGCACTCCTACACGAACGATCAGAACATCCTGGACGCTCCGCACAAAGATTTGCGGCGCGCTCGCAATGCGGCCACCAATATCATTCCGACTTCAACCGGTGCGGCCAAAGCGCTCTTCCTCACCATTCCCGAAGTGGAAGGCACGTTCGACGGGTTTGCGCTGCGCGTGCCCACGCCTACGGTTTCGATGATCTACCTCGTAGCGCAGACGCAGAAAGCCACCACCAAAGAAGAAATTAACGGAGTGCTGCGCGCCGCTTCGCAGAGCGGTCCGTTGCTGGACATCATGCAGTTCAGCGAAGAGGAGCTCGTTTCGAGCGACTTCAAGCGCTCGCCGTACAGCTCAATCGTGGACGGCAAATTGACCGCCGCGCAAGGGGATCTCATTCAGATCGCCGCCTGGTACGACAACGAGTGGG
>QHBJ01000037.1 GCA_003243975.1 Candidatus Meridianibacter frigidus
ATGCAAATCAAACATTGGCAGTGTCATCGCCGCTTGAAGAAACGCTGCTTACCACGCGTTGAGAGTAGCCCGAGCGTCGCCCTCGTTTCGAACGTGCGCTGGGCAACGGACGCGACCTATTTGGACGCGCTTGGATGGGCCGTGTACGTGAACGCCGTTCTCGATTGTGCCGATCGCGAATGCATGGGCCTCAATGTGAGCCAGCGCAATGATGCCCGCGAAGCGGCCTGGGCGCTCGAAGACGCGCTAATTCGGCGCTTTGGAGCATTGCCACAAGGCGACGCCGACGTCACTCTACGCACCGACAACGCGCTCGTCTATGCGTCGGCTTTGTATCGGGATCTTGCAAAGTCGTACGGTCTACGTCAGGAGTTCATTTTGCCGCACACGCCGGAGCAAAATGGCGTCGCAGAATCGTTCATGGGAACGCTGAAACTCGAATGCGTCTGGCAGCACCGGTTTGAGACGTACGACGAAGCAAAGGCTGCGATCACCGCGTGGGTCAAACACTACAACGAATCACGGCCGCATTCGCGGCTCGGGTATCTTCCGCCGGCAGAATGGCGCCTCCGGCAAGCTGAATTAAGCGCCTAACTTGTCCAGAAACCGCGGGGTCATTTCACCGCATTGCACGGAATCGGTCGCCCCATTCTTGGCCTACGCCGGCACGTATGAAATTCGCGGCAACCGCGTCTTCCACAAACTTGAGACGTGTGTTTTTACGAACTTGGTCGGCACCACGCTCGAACGGGAGTTCCATCTAAGTGGTGACACACTTACCATCAAGACTGCTCCGCCGTTCATCTGGGGTAACCAAAGCGTCCTCGTGTGGCACCGCGCCTAGCAAATAAGAAAGAGGCGCCGCTGTCGCGACGCCCCTTTTTTGATCCCCGGAAGGGGGAGGATGAGGTGAGACATCCGGTGGACCAAACTTTTCGGCTCCCCTTACAGTCCGATCTTTCCGATCATGATAGCAACGTCGAAACTGCCTAAGCCGGTGGTGTAGTCGTAGCGCGGCGCCGCGGTATACAACACGTTCGTGCCCGCCAGAACATCGTGGAACCCGCCAACCGGCTGCGTGGGCGGTGGTCCGGTGACGGTCGGTCCGGCGGCGGGATTCTCGGCATAGTTCTTGTAGAACAATGGCGCCGCGAATCCAAGCGTGTTGTGGTGCGCGGTTTGCATGCGGGCGAATGCGCCGGCAGCCAGCGGCGAGGCCAAACTCGTTCCACCCGTAATGCAGGGCGTGCACGAACCATTGGCGGCCTGGCCACCGAAGAGCAGTGCGCCGGTTTCAATGGCGGCATCCATCGCCACATCCGGCACGCCGCGGAAGTTTTCACCCTGCTGGCTGACCGGCTGCGCGCTGGCTTCCCAAGACGGCGAACCTTCGAACTGGCTCAGGCCACCGCCGCCCGCTTCCCAAGACGTTTCGCCCTTGTACGAACCGTTGGAGTTCGAGAAGAGATCGGTACCTCCGACTGCAACGACGTAGGGCGATACCGACGGATATTCCGCAAAAGGTGCGCCGGCGGGGACGCCGTTTGGAACGCCGACGCTGCAGAAGGCACCTGAATCGCCGGTTGAAACGAACATGGTTTGCCCCTGCGCCGCGCCCTGCAACAGCATCTCGTCATCCACGAGCATCGAGCCATCGAGATACGGGAAAACTTCGCAGCCCCCGAAAGACGAGTTCCCGATACGAGTGAGATCTTGCGTCACCCATTTGTTGTACTCGAGTGCAATGTCGCTGTCGGCAAGCGAGGTGGTGTCGTAGAGATAGATCGCCTTAAGGTTTTGCGCCATACCGCTGGAGTACGTCATGTCGAGCGTCCACTCGCCGACGCCGGCGGTATCGGAGCTAGGCAAACCGACCTGCACCACATTTACGGGCACGGCGGGCAGGCCGAATTGCTGCTCGTTGGTTCGAAAATCGGCGATGGATTGTGCAACGTTGCCCTCGGCCATAATGGCGACGGGCGTCTGCGCTCCGGTCGAGACGAGCGCCGCATGATAGGTAACCTGGAATGTTTGCGGATCGTAGAATCGCAGGCACAACGGATCTCTCGTCTTTACGCCTTCCACCGTGCACGGGGTTACATTAAAATGCGGCGTGGGTTTCACAGCGGGCATGTTATTCAAACCGAGCACGGCGATCACGCTGCCGGAAAGCGACTGCGGGACGTATGCCGCCGTCGTGTTGGCATATACCCGGGCACCGTTTTGCGAGAACGCGTGCAGCGTGGTGTTGAACGCCTTGCCGACTTGCGCGGCGCTACCATTTGCACTGACGAGCAGATTGTTCGGCTCGGCTTGAATGTTCGTGAATCCCTGGTTTTGCAGGTACGAGGTCACCGCCCCAACTTGGATCGATGTGGGGGCATAGGTCGCATTGAACGTAGACGGATCGATTGTCTGGCCCGCGGCGACCATCGATTTGAGCTGATCAGGGTTGCGCATCTGAAGTCCGAGACGAACGGTCATCGGCTGCGACGCGGAAAGCGCGCCCAGGTCGGAAGCATGCGACGGCTTCAGGCCTTGGGTGGCTGTGGTTGCCCATCCCGCAGGGGCGGCTGCCATCGCTTGGGGGGAGAGCGTGGTGCGCGCGCCCATGCTCACCGGCTGGGAATCCGCGCCTCCGCTTGACTGAGGGACAAATGAGCTGCCGCCGTGGCTAGAGCACGAGGCGGTCAGCAGACCGGCGGCAAGAGCGATACCAAAGAGTTTATACACGGAAAAATCCTCCTCGCCCCAAGCATATCGCCGCCGCCCATACATCGGCCATACCAAAAACTGGGTAGGCGTGGCGCCGCGAAAAAGAGGACGCGGAATATACCGCGCCCTCCTCCACTAGCGATCTAGAGACTAAAGCCGGGCTACAGCACTTTGTGAATGCGGTGCCAGCCAAAAATGGTTTTATGCGTGTTTGTCTCTAAAATAGAGGGTGAGCGTGTAGCTAACGTTGGGATGCACTTGGTACACCGTTGTGTTAGCCTTGAAGCACACTTGGTTCATGGCGTCATTGAGCTTGCCTTTGCCCATGATGTCGCTGGTATCGAATTGGTGCGCCGTGTCGCTCTCGCTTACGTAGTAGCTGCCCTTGTCCTCGGTCTGAGGATTGGCGAGGGGGTAGCAAAACGCCGGGATGCCGTTGATGGTTTGGTCTTTGCCGTAGACGTAGGTACGCGATGCGATGACAGTGATCGTGCCGACCGCATGAGGCGACAGAACAGCGTCCGATACCGAGAGCGTCCAGGTGGATGAATTCACCGGACCGGATGGGACGGACGAGGGGGCGATGCTGTTTCCGCCGCATGCCGCGAGCGCAAACAATGAAAGAGCGAGTAGTAAACGCTTCAAAATAAGTTCCTCCTTGCCCCAAGCATATGGCCGCGGCTAACAGCACGGCCATACCGAAAACTGGGTAGGAGCTGCGCGCCCGCGGGGTGCTTTAGAGTCCGGCCACTCCCGAAGGCGCGCCTAAACCCGTCTTGAGGTCGAATCCGCGGGGCAGCACATCATGAAACGCGGTCGCGTGGCTGTATGAATAGCTCGGGCCGTCGCCACGACCGGCGAGCGCGTACGCGGCAGCCACCAGCGGGGCTCCAACGCTCGTTCCGCCAGCGACGATCCAGCCGCCGGCCAGCGAGCTGAACACCGAAACCCCGGTATTCGGGTCCGCCACCGCCGCCACATCGACCGCGGCACGAGTCATGCATGTGGAACCGGGCTGCGTGAACGCCTTAGCGATGTATGCGCTGCAGCCCCCGCCGCTGAAAGTCCAAGGGCTTTCGGTCCACGAGCCGGGCTTGCCATTAAGGGTCGTCCCGCCCACCGCCGTCACATAACGCGACGCAGCCGGATACGATTGGTAGTGGTGGTCTCCGCTGCTGACCGTCACTGCGATGCCCGGGTGATGGTAGTGGACCTCTTCCAACCCCTCGGACGCCCACTCCCAAGCATAGTAACTGTTGCTGATCGAGATGGGATGGAATGAAGCGGCACAATCCACACCGGCGCCGAGATCATTCATCAGCGACGAGTTTGCCTCGACCAGAACCAGCTTGCATTTGGGACACGCGGCCGAGACCATATCCAAGTCGAGCGCGGTTTCTTGCGCCCAACCCGGATCGAGCGGCGGGAAGTTCCAGGTTTGTCCGCGCTGATTCACTTTCTTGAAACAGCCCGTCGCGGAGGCACACGGCGGCAGACCGAAGGCCGCGCGATAGACGGCCAAGTCCGCTTCCGCCGCTGGATCGTCGTACGCGTCGACGATCGCTATCGTGCGCTGTGCGCCTCCACCAACCAGCAGTTTGTACGCACTCGCCAGATCGCTTGGGTGCAGCCCGGGAATTGAGGCGGCCGGCAGTCCCGCATTCGGATTCGGACGGACGTTGAGGTTGATGGCTATGGTGCACTGGGCTTGCCCGTCGAACCATGGAGGCGAGCATGCGAAGTTTGCGCCGGGAAGGCCGTGTGCGCTCTCTCCCGGCAGCGCGATATAACCGCTGCCCCCCGGCAACCCATGGGCGCCGTCTTTGCTGGGAGGTGGCTGGAAGTTCGATTGGGCTGAAACGGCGGGTGCACTGGGCACAGCCGAATCCGCCGGCGAGGCCGGCGCCGCGACCGAGCCGTCGCCGACATGGCCGCTGCAAGCCGCTAAGGCAAATAGTCCGGCTAGAACAGAAGCAAATCTTCGCCCCGACATGTACTTCCTCCCCACGGGCCGTGGTTGCGTTTCTAGGTTTGGATCCAGCCCGAGTTCATGGCCAACGCTACTGCCTCGCGACGTCCGCTGCAGCTCAGCTTGCGGCAAATGGAGCGGATGTGCGTGTCGACCGTCTGGGGACTACGACGGGTCCGCTCGGCAACCTCTTTGGTGCTGGCGCCCTGGGCGACCAGGTCAAGGATGGTGCGCTCTGCGGCAGTCAGCAACGCATAACCGTGACCCTTGCTTTGGGGGAAGTTCAATGCACTAATGAGCCGCGCGATGCCGCCGAAGTGTTCCGAGCGCAACCGCTCGAGCGATCCGGCGAAATCGGACTCGTCGCACTGCTCCATCCGAAGGCGGTACAGTGCGCGAACGCACTCGGTTAGGGTCCGCAGCCGGCGCATGGCCGGTAGCAGAGCGCGTTCGGCTTCCTGGAGATGGCGGTGAGCGGCCGCGGGATGGCCGCGCTGCAATTCCGCGAGTGCCAGCCAGATGCGGGTGCGAATGGTCCGCCGCGACGACGGCTCGCATTGCGCGAGAGCCTCACCGGCCACGCGGAGCGCCTCTGATGCTTCGGATTGCAGCCCGGCCGCCAAAGCGTAGAGCGCAATCTCAGCGGCACGGTAAGCACGCCGGTCGCTCTCGGCCTGGTGTTCAAGTGTCGCGGCGATCAGCTCGAAGGCGCGATCGAAGCCACCGCCCCACGCCGTGCGAAGGGCTTGTGCCGGCAGGAGGGCTTCGATGCGAGCTCGCGGCAGCAGTACGCGCGTTTCTTCCAGCCGGCGATCCAACTCCTCGATCGCGACATCGTTCCCGCGCTCAACTTCCAAGTCGTATGCCGCGATTAGCCCGAAAAGGGTTGCTTGACTGCTCGCGCCTTTGCGAGCGCACTCCCCGAGTTTGTCGAGAATTTTTAGGATTGCGATCGGATCGTCGCTGCGCTCGTACGCAATCGTATAGAGAATGCTGTATGCTCGCGCTGCCACGTCATACAACGACGCCGACAGGGCGAGATCAACGGCACGTTCGGCGTACGCCTGCGCGCTATCCAGCGACGGGCCGAACTGACGCACATAAGCCGCTTGTTGATAGAGACGGGCTCGCACGTCGTCGCCCATGTCGGCCGGGGCTTCTTCTAACGCCCGGTCGATCGTCAGCACCGCATCCTTCAGGCGAGACGCGCGAACATAGGCAGTGGCGAGCGTCCCTAAAATCGAGAGGTGCAATCGCGGCGAAATTTCCGTCGAGCGCGCATAGGGCTCCAGAAGCTCCAAGCAATCACGATCGATGCGCACCAATTCCAACGCGTAGCGATACGTTAGCATGATGCGCAATTCATTCAAGTCGGCCGCGCTAATCGCCGAGCGAAATAGCCGTTCGGCGAACTCGAAATTGCCGGCGTTGGCCTCGAGCACCGCGCGGATTCCCAAAGCCGTAGCGCTTTGCGCGCGAAGATGCTCCGGGATTGCATCGAGCGCCGTGGATACAACTTCTGCCTCGCCTCGCTCTACCAGAGCAAAGCCGGCACGATCGATGAGCCCCAGCACCGCAGCGTGTTCGCCAGCTTTCGAGTAGAGCGTCAGCGCTTGCGCGTGCTCCGTGCGCTCCTCCAGGATCTTCGCGCCGCGAGCCAGGGCTGCGACCCACTCACCCTGCCCCAGTCGACGCAATTCGTTCTCCAGGAAGTCTCGAAAGAGGTCGTGGTAACGCAAATGGGATTCGGAGAGAACGTTGATAAACGCAACTCTGCGGCGCAAGTTTTCAATGAAGACCGCATCGCCACCGAACGCCTCGGCGATTTCCCGATCAAATGTAGAAAAGACGGAAGTATCGAGCAGAAACCGGCGCTCGCCCGGAGCAAGGCCGGTGTAAGCCTGCTCTGCCAGGAAACGGTACACCATTCCGCGCGTTCCCGAGGCGGCGCTGGCCAAGTCGGATGCTTGCGTCCGAGTGCGCAAGGCGATGGCGAGCGCCACCGGCCACCCGTTGGTGAGCTCGTACAACGCTTCAACTTCTTTCGCGTCAAGGTCCGCGTTCGCGCTTAGGGCGGCGGCGCGCGCTTCGTCGAGCGTAAAGCGCAGATCGTTCTCACCGATGAGAAAATCCATTCTGCCGTAGCCAAGCCACGTTGCCGCGGGCAAGCCGGCGTCCGAACGCGTGGTGATAATCCACTTGATGCGGTCGTGCGTACGGTCGATTAAGCTGGCGATCAACTCGACCGTGTGTGGGTCTTCGCTCGCATGATGAAGATCGTCGATGACCAGCGTGCATACGGTGCGCTTGAGGTGCTCGTCGAACCACGCGGCAATCTCCGTTACGGGATTCTTGGCTGCCATCGCACGCTGTTGCAGCGCTGGGAAAGTTGCGGCCGCGCTCGGCGCGATAGGCGCTAGCGCTTGCGAGAGCCCGTGAACCAGCGCCAATACGGTTGCGTCCTCGCGGCGCACGTCGTAGCGAAAGGTTTCCAACCGCGAACTCTCTAGAAAGTCGCGTAGCGCCACGGACTTGCCAAAGCCAGCCGGAGCCACCACGAGCGTAACGGGGAACTGCACGGCGCGCGCCATGCGATCGTTGATGCGAGCGCGCATAATCGCCTAGTTCGCGGAGCGGAGCGGAATCAATGCCTTAGGGCAGGTGCCGAAGAGTGAAACGGATGCAGAAGTTCGCTGTACACAGTGCCCGCGATGGCCAAAGTCGGGGACGCAAACAAGACCCATCCGAGGGCGACGAATGCAAACGTGCCGACGATGGAGAGAGGGGCGAGCGCGCCCAGCACCGGCAATCTCTTGGCGATGCTCAGCTGCCAAACGCGATGAGCCGCAAGGCCCGCACCGTGCCATAATCCCCAAACCACGAAGTGCCAGGCCGCCCCATGCCACAGTCCGGCAAGCGCCATAACCACCGTCAGATTGGCAACCGTGCCGACCTTGCCGCGATGCGAGCCACCCAGCGGAATGAAGATGTAATCGCGTATCCACGAGCTTAGACTCATATGCCAGCGGCGCCAGAAGATGGAAATGTTCTGCGACCAATACGGCCGGTCGAAATTTTCCAGGATTTGAAATCCGAGCAGCGCCGCGCAGCCGATGGCGATATCGGAGTATCCGGTGAAGTCGAAGTAAATTTTTGCCGTATAGGCAAGCGTTCCGGTAACGTAGTCCCACCAGCCGTACAGCGGCCCGGGCGTCAGCAACGGCTGGATGAGCGGATTCATCGAATCGGCGATGATCGATTTCTTCGCCAGCCCCAAGATGATGCGAAAAACACCGGCTGCGAAAACGAGATGGTTCAGCGAGCCGAGGTTCGTCGTCCGGGGAATTTGCGGAACGAAGTTTTGATATCGCTTGATCGGTCCGGCCACCATGGTCGGAAAAAAGAGCGTAAATACCCAGAAGTCGCGGAGCGTAACCCGTTTGAGCTTGCCGAGATAAACGTCCACGAGCACGTGCACGAACTCAAACGTAAAGAACGATACGGCGAGCGGAACGATGAGATTTGGGACTGTGTGAATACAGCCGCCCTTGCAGACGTCTTGAATGGTCGCCGCGAAAAACTTCGTGTATTTGAAGAAAGCCAAGACGCCCACGCTGGCGGCGACACCGATGGTCAGCGCCAAGCGCCGCTGGCGATGATCTTCCATCGGCGTGTGGTTGATCCATTGCACGGTTCCGTAGGTTGCGATACCTAGAGCCGCAATGAGAACAGTGTACGCCGGGATCGATGCGCTGTAGAACACGACGCCCGATACCATCACAAACTCCGGACGCCAACGCTTCGGTACGACGTACCAATACAGCACGAACACCCAAAACCCGAACAACGCGAAGAGCCACGTGTTGAAAATCATTTGACGGCGCGTTCCAACGCCGGCTTTAGGATCGCGGCCAACCGTTCGTTTCCATGCGGCGTAAGATGGTCGTTGTCCAAAAAGTCGTCTGGGGCAATTGCACGATCGAGATTCAGGACCGTGATACCCTGGGCGCGTAGCGCCACAGCGAGCGTGCCCAACTTTGCATCGTAGTCCGAAACGTTGATATAGTCTGCCAGAAGCCGGTGATTGGTGGGCGTGAGGAACGCGACGGCTCGGAGATGATGCGACCGCAGCAGCACGGCGGTTTTTCGCAGGTAGTAAAAATCGATGTTATCGCTGGCCAGCGGCGTAAGGTCGTAGGTGCCCAGAAAGCGGTCGGGGGTGGGCCGGTGGGCGGCTTCTTCGCGTTGCTGCGAACCGGTGAGCGTTCTCACGCGATACGTTACCATGGAGGCCAAATCGTCGAAACCGAAGAGCCGCTCGCGCAGATCCACGCGCAAACGGTAGAGAAGCCATATGCGTTCCATCGCGCGGTTCAGGGTCTGCGAGAACGTCGACGCGGTCCCCAGCGTAAGGCGAGAACGGTCTTCTGCACCGAGCAACGGCGTAACGAGGCGCTCGAGCGAGGGGTGAAGACGTTTATAAGCGCTGTCGGCGGGATTGGTCTCTTTGCTGTTCACGCCGAAGACCACGACCGCGGGACGTATACCGCGTTCGAGCAAGTAATCGAGCGCGAAGTAGGTGTTAGCGTCGCTGCCGCCTTCGTAACTGAGGTTCAGCACGTGCAATGCGGGCAAGTGACGCGCAAGCACAGACGGGGCTGCATCTTCTGCCGGCAGCCGATAGCCCCATAATACCGAATCGCCCAAGAAAACAGCTGAGTTGCTGCGGTTCCGGTTTTCGTCTACGATTTTATCGAGATATGCAGCCGAGAATTGTTCCGGCAAACGTTTTGGCCGCGGTTGCCAGAAGCGCAGTCCTACATCCACCAGCAAGAGCACTGCGATCATTACCGGCAGGGCCAGCCACCATCGCGCCTGCGTTACTCGAGAATCACTCAAATCAGAAATGGTATGTCAGAAATCGGTATATATGAAGCGCGATTCGGTGGAGGGGCTAAAGAGGACCGACGCTATAACGATGAGCGCGAGAAGAATGCCCAGGAGTATCGGACCACTGCGAGGCGAGTGCACTATTGGCCACAAGCGGCTGGTCGTCAGGTACCACGATGCCTCGAATGGATCGACGGTGCCCGTCGTGATGACGGTCTTCGAGTCTTCCCAGTCTCTCGTGTCGCTCTGATTCTGCGCCAAGGTACTATTGCGATTTCTCGAACGCGTCGATCTGAGGGAGCAAGCGGTCACGATGTTCCAGCTGCAATTGAACATCTTCCATGGATTTTGCAATCTCTTTGGCGGCAGCGGGCGGAACGTTTGCCTTCATATAGGACGCGATTTGGTCGGCCGAAACGCCGCGCCAAAAGCTTCCCGCGATGCCCGTGATGTAGGGGATTCGGTCGAACTGGCTTAGACCGCCGAAGATCTTGTCATTGTTCCGCTGCAAGAATGCCCACGCCGCCTCGGGATGGTCCTGCCCGACGATGGCAACGATAATGGGCGCAAACGATGAGAACTGCGGGGGTAGCGACAGCGACGATTGCAAGCTGCGATCGGCGAGCACGGGGTCCTTTGCCGAAAACACCGAGCCGAAGAATGTCTGCATTTCGATTGGATTGTGCGAACTCAGCGCTAACTGCCTCAGGGCATCGTATGTCTTTGGATCTGCGTAGCGGCCGACGATTCCGATGACCGTGTCGCGCAGTGGGGGCTGCAGCGCATTGCGGTCGGCTTGGAATGCCGCAAAGCGCCTCTGCGCCTCGGCCACTGTATCCTTATCGTCCGCCCGCGCCAGCGCAGCGATAACGTTCAAGCGCAAACCCGTGCGTTCCACATCGCTCGTCGGACCATCCCATCCGCCGAGTGCACCGAGGATCGGCTTGAGATAAGTAACTTCGAAGGCCTTGAACGCGACTTCGCCGGGTTTGCCATATTCAAAGTTCTCCATCTCGCCAAAGTGCCCGAGGATGGTCCGCGCCACTGCCGGATCGATGTCGCCGTTATCGGCCTTCACATAAGCGAGGTAATCGCCCAGCTGCGATTTGCCGTCCACCGCAAACTGCCATGAGTCGTTGAGCAGCGAAAGGCGGTCCGCCACGCTAAGCATTTTGAAATTAGCTTGCTGGATCACTTGCTGGGCCGGATCGTACGAAACGCGGAAATATCCAAGGTTCTCGCCGTTGAGAATCAAAGGCGCATCGCAGTTTCCGCTGGCGATCGTGTCTGTACGCTTTGCGAACAGAACGGGCATCGTTTTGCCCGATCCGTCTTCGATGTTCAGCGGGACATCCCACAGGGTTGAACTGTTGTCCGCAAACGACGTGTATCGACGCTGCGAGAGTTCCAGCATGCGTCTGCCGTTCGCGCAGGACGATTTCACGGTCACAAGGGGGAACCCGGGCTGGTTGATCCACGAGTTGGCAATTGTGGCGACGTTCTGATGCGACGCGCTCGAGAGTCCCATCCACAAGTCTTGCGGGACGCTGTTGCTGTATGCATTCGCGACAAAATATTTGTGCAGACCTCTTTGGAAGGTTTTCGGGCCGAGGTAGGCCTCCATCATACGCAAGAATGCGCCGGCCTTCTGATAGGCAATCTCCGGGTCGAAGATCGTATTGGCTTCCGTCTCGTTGTGGACAGGGACTTGAATCTTTGTAGTGTTTAAGCGCGCATCCGCCACCAGCGATCCGTTGGTGTCGGCGTCAAAGCGCAACCACCAGCGCCAGTCCGGATTGAGCTCCGCGGTTGACTTGGCTTCCATCCATGTGGCAAACCCCTCATTGAGCCACAGACTGTCCCACCACGCCATCGTGACAAAGTCGCCATTCCACTGGTGCGACGTTTCGTGCGCGATGATGTCGAAGATCTGGCGCTGCTGGCTGGGCGTTTGCAGCTTCGGATCGAAAACGACGGTGCGCTCGGTGAACGTCATGCCGCCCCAATTTTCCATCGCGCCACCGAAGAATTGCGGAATGGAGATCAGGTCGAGTTTCGGCAAGGGGAACTTGACGCCGTAATAGTTCTCAAAGTACGGCACGAGACGCTCCATCGAACCGAGAGCATAGGTCAGTTCCGAGCCGGTCCCGCGCGTGCCGTAGACATTCAGTTTTGTGGCGCCGGCTGAGGCTGAGATTTTATCAAAGTCTCCCGCGCAGAACACCAGCAAGTAAGTCGGCATGATGGGTGACGTCCTAAATGTCACTCGTTTCAAATCGCTGCCGACATTGACCGATTTCTCAATCGGCATATTTGAGACGCCCGTCCAACTACGCGGCATGGTGGCGGCGAGGTGAAATCTCGCTCGAAAAACCGGCTCGTCCCAACTCGGGAACATCCTTCGCCCGTCGGTGGACTCCATTTGCGTGCCGATCAGCTCAGTCGGCTTGCCGGTTTTCTGATCGGTGTACTTTTGGACGAACAATCCCTGAGCGCTGGTTTGCACCGTGGCGGTGTATGCAATCGCGAGCTTGTGCTCCCCGACGCTCAGCGTTCGCGGAAATGTCATCGCGAGCGTTTGCGCGCCCATTTTTACGGCCGTTGCAGCGCGGCCATCAAGTTTCGCAGATGATACTGTCGTCTGCAGGGCGTTCAGCATGACGGTGTTCGTGGCCTTTAGGACCTTAATCGTAATGAGTTCATTCCCGCGAATTTTCATCGTCGTGAGATCCGGAACGATGTTGATGTCGTACAAGACCGGCTGCATCGTCTTCGGTAAAGCGCCCGGTACAGCCGCGATGCCCACCTTGGCCTTTGCCGGGCCGGTTCCAAGAAATAAGAACGCACCCACACTCAGAGCGAACGGCAAAAAGAATAAGCGTTTCAAGAATTTATCCTCATAAGGCCTTTATGTCCGCGGACACAGTGTCTTCATGGCGGCTACGCCCGTCGGATCTTCAGCTTGCGTACCGATCCGTCCATAGCTCAAGATATAGAGCATTCCATTCGCAAGCACAGCTTCTTGTTTCATCGTCATGGTTACGCCGGACATCACCACGCGTGACGTAAAAAAGCGTGCCGGGAGATTGCAAAGCGTCCCATCCGTCACGCCGTCAACGGTGAACGCTGGAGAATTAGGATTGGATGCTCCTAAATTTTGAAAACTCGAAGGCGAAAATGCTGCGAGTGTTTTACCTTCATAGGGCATCGACAGCAGGTTGATCATTGAGCCGGGGGCGTTCGGGTTCATCCACATTCCGAGC
This sequence comes from Candidatus Meridianibacter frigidus, assembly GCA_003243975.1. Taxonomy (GTDB): domain Bacteria; phylum Vulcanimicrobiota; class Vulcanimicrobiia; order Vulcanimicrobiales; family Vulcanimicrobiaceae; genus Meridianibacter; species Meridianibacter frigidus. The sequence continues at coordinate 12,838 of QHBJ01000037.1, forward strand.
ATATTCAACGTCGACCCGATGGTGGCAGTCCAGCCCGGCGGCAGCTCGGAGGTTTTGCCGCTATCAATTTGCGCCGGACATAGCCCTGCAATGGTTGCTTCGATTTTCGGATCGGCGGCCGCTGCTCCATCTCGCACGTATGTCGTTGCGTACCCGGCACCGTGGTCAACAACGAACGATTGTTCGATAAGCATCGGGCGTGGGCCGATTGCAGTCCTTGCGGTCGTAAAGCGAGCGGGTTCGCCGCAAATCGTGCCGGCACGCTGGCCGGTTACCGACCCTTGCATCATTGTCAGACCAAGCCGGCCTTGGTTTGCGAAATCCTCGAGCGCGCCGGTGGTTGGCGTCTTCGTGAAGATAACAACGGACTGCGAAACGGTGTCGCCGGTTTTCGGCCCCTTCAGTGTTAACTTCGCCTGCGGCATCAACGGGGCGCCGGCGGCCAGCGCGTTCGGCCACCCTGCTGGCGGAGTAAATGGAAGTGGTGCGTCGGCGGCCTCTGCCGCGACGCCGGAAAACGCGAAAGCGCTCGCACTGAAGAGCGCCAATAATAATGTGGGTTTCAAAAGAAGTGCTTCCCTCGTTAGACCCGCTCGTGGCTGGATCGAGTCCTTAGTTCACAGCGGCATCAATTTTTGCCTTGTACGGCAATCAACCGGCCGGAGAAGGTTGCTGGTAGAGTCCGACTACATTTCCTGCGGGATCGCTAAACCTCGCGGTAATCTCAGGCGCGTCCATGCCACCCTGTTGCAGCACCTTGCCACCATTTTCAACAATAGATTCGAGGGTTGCAACCACATCGTCAACCATAATGTAGAACAGCAAGCCCGGAGAGGTGGCGCCGGTTTTTTG
>QHBJ01000005.1 GCA_003243975.1 Candidatus Meridianibacter frigidus
CCTCTATTGTCACGTCGAGCTGTCGAGACGCCGCGAAAGTCGCTGCGCAAGCCATTTTTCGACTTCGGTTCAGTGTAAGAAATAGCGGTGGGTTGAGAACACCAGTGCGATGCCGGCGTTGTCAGCGGCATCGATTACCTCCTGGTCGCGGATCGAGCCCTGCGGCGCAATAACCGCGCTGCAACCGGCTTGTGCCGCTTCCTGCAAACCGTCGGCAAAAGGGAAGAAACCGTCGCTGGCGCAGGCGGAGTTGCGCGCACCCGCCCCGGCGCGAACCCCGGCAATGCGCACCGCGCTCACCCGATTGGTTTGGCCCGCGCAGATGCCCACAGTCACACCGTCGCGCGCCATCACTACTCCGTTGCTCTTGACGTGGCGCACGATATCCCATGCAAATGCAAGATCGTGCCACTCCTGTGCTGTCGGCTGCTTCTTTGAGACGACATGCCAGCGTTCGGCTGCGCTGCTCGGCTCATCTTCTTCGGCGAGGACTCCACCGAGCGCGCTGCGCACGCGTAATTCGTGTTGCAGCTGCTCGGGAACGCTGCGATCGTAGCGCATGATGCGCAGATGTTTCTTGCGTTTGAGCAGGGCAAGTGCATCATCGTCGAACTCTGGCGCGGCTACGATTTCAAGGAAGAATTCCGAAAGCGCCGCTGCGGCTTCAACATCCAAGCGTGAATCGACGGCGGCAATGCCGCCGAAGGCCGAAACCGGGTCGGCCGCCAGCGCTTCGCGCGCCGCTATTCCCACGCTCGAGCGCTGCGCTACGCCGCACGGAACGGTATGTTTGACGATCACCGCGCGCACGTACTCTTCTGCGCGCGAGTGGATCTGTGCGCCAATGGGGGCGCGTGCCAGCAGACGCAGCGTCCCATCCAAATCGAGCATGTTGTTGTACGAGAGCGCCTTGCCCCAGAGCTGCTCGGGAAGATGGTTGGAGCCGCCGAGATAAAACGCAGCGCGCGACCAAGGGTTCTCGCCGTAGCGCAGGCGCTGCGCGAGCGGAAGCGTTAGCGTCAGGGATCCTGGCAGATCGCTCGGCAGCACCTCGCCTTCTCCCGAAAGATAATGGGCAATTGTTGCGTCGTACTGCGCATTGCGTTCGAATGCCGCGATCGCCAGGCGCCGGCGCGCTTCAAGGTCGGGACCGGCGGGCAACGAGCCGATGAATGCATCGTACTGTGCCGGATCGCTTAGCACGCTGACGTGCGCGAAATTTTTGGCGCCGGCGCGTAGCAGCGAAACGCCCCCAACGTCGATCTGCTCGATGGCTTCAGCCAGCGTCGTCCCGGATTTCGCGATCGTGCTGGCAAACGGATAGAGATTCACGGCCACGGTCGCAATAAATGGAATGTTGTACTGTTCGGCCTCGCGAGCATGCTCGCGGCTCGAACGGTCCGACAGGATGCCGCCGAAGACTTTCGGGTGCAGCGTTTTCACGCGCCCGTCGAATAGCGCGGGAAACCCCGTCAGGTCCTCCACCTCGCGTGCCGCAACTCCGGCACTTTCCAAATGCGCGCGCGTGCCGTCCGTTGCGTAGATCGTAACGCCTTCCGCGACCAGGGCTCGCGCCAGGGAGATTACCCCCGTTTTATCGGAGAGTGAGAAGAGGGCCGCGGCGCGCGCGACGGTATTAGGCAATCGCCACTTGCGGCTCGCGCTCGAGAACCGCCGAAACCAGCGTGCTCACGCCCGGCTCTGCCATGGTAACCCCGTACAGTCGGTCTGCTAGCTCCATGGTCTTCTTGTTGTGCGTGACGATGATCATCTGCGAGTCGCTAGCGAGGTGGCGCACCATCTTTGAAAAGCGGTCGACGTTCTCGTCATCCAGCGCCGCGTCAACTTCATCGAGCAAGTAAAAGGGCGACGGCCGCACACGGATCAGCGCGAAGATTAGGGCGGCGGAAGCCATTGCGCGCTCGCCGCCCGATAGAGCTGCCAGCGACATCATTTTCTTCCCGGGCGGCTGAATGGCGAGCTCGATTCCCGTTTCCGATAGATTCTCCGGATCGGTCTGCCACATCTTTCCCTGCCCCCCCGGAAAAAGCTCGCCATAGACTTGCGCGAAAGCGCGCGCCACTTGCTCGAAGACTTCGTTGAACTGTGCTTGTGTGGACTGTTCGATCTCTTTGATGACATCCAGGAGCGTCGCTCGGGCGCGGGTCAGATCCTCGAGTTGGGTGCCCAGAAATGCTTCGCGATTTGCCAGCTCATCGCGGTCACTTTCGGCATTTAGATTGACGTTGAGCGACAAACGCGCCAGTTCTTCGCGCAGTCGTGGCAACTCCGCGGAGAAATCGCCTTCCTGATTTTCATACCGTTGCTCGACTTCGCAGCACTCGTGCTCGGTGGCCGGATTCTGGGCAAACTGCGAAACCAACATGCCCAACTCCGCTTCGATCTCGGCTAAACGCGTGCGCAGCGTTTCGCCGCCGGACTGAACATCGCGCTCGTTCAATCCGGCCGAACGCACGTCGGACTCAAGCTGAAGAATGCGCGCGGATATTGCATCGCGCTCTTTTCGCGCCGTTTCGAACTGCACTTCGCTGGCAGCCATTCGTTCTCGACGCTCCGAAAGCGTCGCACTCGCGGCGTCTGCTTGCGCGCGCAAGGCGGCAATGTCTGCTTCCATCGACTCGCGGGCTGTCTGGGCGCGCAGCCGGTCGGCATCGAGTAATCCCAGACGCGCGACCGTTGCCTCGAGCTGGGCGCCCGACGCAGCTAGTTGCTCGCGAAGTTCGCTTGCGTGACCGGTGGCTTGCTGCTGAGCCTCCTCAGCGCGAGCGATTACCGCGCGCGCCTGGCTCAGCTCGGATTCCAAACGGTGGCGCTGCTGCGCGTCCTGGCCTTCGTCGCTCACTTGCCGGAATGCATTCTCGCGAACGCGTGCCTGCTGCGCCTGCGTCTGAAATTCCCGAACGCGCGTGCGCGCGTCTTCAAACTCTCGCTGCAGACGCTCTTGCTCGGTGTTGAGGTTAGCCATCTCCGCCCGCAGCTCGGCAAGCTCCAACTCCGTCTTGCCGAGGGCGTCGCGCGCGCCATCGCGCTGCCGACTCATGGACTCGCTGCGGGAGACTGCACGCGCTACGCGTTCCTGAAGCGCTCTCAGTTTCGTGCGCATTTCAGGAAGCTCTTCGCGCAGCGATTGCGCCTGTGCGCGGCGCGAAAGAATCGACCGCTCGCGTTTGTAGCGCCCGCCAGTGATCGCCCCACCGCCCAAGATCTGTTCTCCAAATAACGTGACGATCGTGTCCTTGAAACCGCTTCCGCGCACCAGCGCTATTCCCGTGTCCAGCGTGTCAACCACCAAAACGTTGCCTACCAGAAATGCAATTGCCCCCGCGTACGCGGCTTCGGTTCGCACGAGAGTATGCGCGTAGCCGATCACGCCCGAGACGTTTGCAAGGGCGGGGGTCAGTGTGCGGCCAACCCGCGCCCCTAGCGTATCGAGTGGCAGAAATGTAGCGCGTCCGGCCTCGTGCCGCGTTAGGTGCTCGACCGCCGCTTCGGCATCTTCGGACGTTTTGGTGATGATGTTTGAGAGCCGAGCGCCAAAGGCAACATCCAGCGCTCGGGCGTAGCGCTCGTCGGCGGTAACCAGGTTTGAAACAATGCCTTCGATGCCGCGCAGCTCGCCGCGCTGCCATGCTTCAACCGTCGCGCGGGTACCGGGAACGTGTCCGTCGAGCGCCGCTTCGAGCTCTTCGATCGTATGCAAACGGGACTCGAGTGCAGCGACCTCACTCTGGTATTCGCGGTATTCGGTTTGAGCGCCGGCGAGTTCGGCGGTCGCAGCCGCTACCTCAAGCTCCGCATCCTCCAACCGTCCCCGTCGTTCCACCAGCCACGTTTCGAGCGATGTAAGGCGCGTTCCGCGCTCGGAGTACGTGTGCGCGCCGGCACCGGCGGCGATCTCCATCTGGTTGCAGTGGTCGAGCGCCTCTTCGGCTTGAGCATCGAAGCGTTCCGCTTCGATGCGCGCGTTATCGCGTTGCACGCGGCGCTCTGCCAGTTTTGCGGCCGCCTCCGCACCTGCAGATTCTACTTCGCGCAGCGCGGTGAAGATGGCATCCAACCCGGAGCGCGCGCGGGCCAGTGCGCTCTGCGCCTCAAGCTCGCGTTCCCGCGCTGCTTCCACTTCGCGTTCCAAGGGTGCAATTCGCGCCTCCAGCTGCACGATTGCGCGCTGCACCTCGGAACGCTCTTGGGCGACGCGCTCCGCGTCCTGCGACGTAGCCGAACTCTGCGACTCCAATGCATCGCGGCGCGCGACGGCCGCCGCCAAAACCGCGTCCAATTTTGCCAACTCGGCGCGTTCACTCTGGATCGAACTGCGCGACTCTTCGAGCTCCAGTTCCCGCTGGTACGCCTGTTGCCGTTCGGCCGCAAGCCGGGCTGACAAGGTTGCCGAAGCGGTCGCTGCCCCAGCCTGCGCCTCTTGGTTCTTTTGCAGTTCGGCGCGCAAAACGTCGCGTTCTGCGCGCCGGGACGCGCTCGCGCGTAGATACGAGAGAATTTCCAAATCGCGCAAGCGCGCACTAACTTTGCGGTAGCGCTTAGCGCGCCTGACTTGCGTTTCCAACTCGGGAACGCGCCGCTGCAGCTCGGTGATGAGATCGTTGACCCGAATTGCGTTGGTTTCCGTTTGCTCCAACCGCCGCAGCGACTCGGCCTTTCGCGCCAAGAACTTGGCGATACCGGCGGTCTCTTCAAAGAGCCCGCGGCGGTCCTGCGGCTTGCTCGTCAGTATCGCATCAATCTGTCCCTGCGAAACGATCGCGTAGGAGCCGGGACCGAGCCCGGTACCCATGAGCAAATCCATGATGTCGCGCAACCGTACGTGATTGCGATTAATGTAATACTCAATTTCCCCCGCTCTATACGCGCGACGGGTGAACTGCACTTCGCTGTATTCGATCGGCAACTGTCCGTCTGCATTGTCGAACGTTATCGAAACTTCGGCCAAGCCCAGCGGCTTGCGCGTTTCGTTGCCAGCGAAGATTACGTCTTCCATCCGCCCGGAGCGTAGACTCTTGGCACTCTGCTCGCCCAGAACCCAGCGAAACGCGTCGACGAGATTCGACTTTCCCGATCCGTTCGGGCCCACCACCGCCGTCACGCCATTCGAGAAATCCAGCGACGTCTGCTCCGCAAAGGTTTTGAATCCGAACGCCTTGAGGTTTTTGAGTTTCAAACTGACCCCTGACGCGAATGCAGGACGGCAAACGCTTGCGCGGCGGCTTCTTGCTGCGCTGCTTTCTTCGAAACACCGCTTCCGGTTCCCAGCAGCTCACCCTTCACGCAAACGAACGAGGTAAACCGGCGCTGGTGGTCGGGACCTTGGCCCTCTTCGCGGTAGCGTGGCATGCAGGCGTAGTGCTGCTGGGTGAACTCCTGCAGCGAGGTCTTGGGATCCAAGATCGCCTCTGCGCTAAAGTCGGTGTGCCCGATATGCATGCGCTCGACAAACTGCGCGACGGCATCCATCCCGGCATGCAAATAGAGCGCCGCGAGAAAGGCCTCGAAAGCGTCGGCCAGGATCGACGAGCGCTGGGCGCCTCCGCTCGCGCGCTCCCCGGTACCGAGCTCGACCAAATCCGAAAAGCCGAGGCGCCGCGCGCTGGCGGCCAGTGCCAAGTCGCTCACGATCGCGGCCTTACGACGCGCCAGTAGGCCTTCCGAGTCATCCGGAAACGAAACGTACAACCAGCGGGCGACGGTGAACCCCAAAACCGCATCACCCAGAAACTCCAGTCGCTCGTTCGAGCTTGTATCGCGTTCGCGGGCTGCACTCGGATGAACGAAGGCCGCATCAACGCGCTCGAGGAGAGCAGCGGAAACGCCCGCGTTCTCGAGCAAGGCGCGCAGGCGCCCGCGGCGTTTCTCGCCGGGCACGGAACTACTGCCTGATCTTCTTAAAAACGAGAACGCTATTGTGTCCGCCAAACCCGAACGAGTTCGAACACGCAATATTCACGGTTGCGCGTCGCGCGACGTTCGGAACGTAGTCGAGCGTGCACTCGGGGTCGGGCACTTCATAGTTCATGGTTGGCGGAATGGTGTCGTTATAGACGCTCAAGGTCGTGGCGACGCCCTCAACTGCAGCGGCCCCGCCGAGCAAGTGCCCGAACATCGATTTGTTCGAACTGACGGGAACGCGCTTGCCGAAGACGCGCTCGATGGCCTGAGATTCGGCCGCGTCTCCCTGGGGCGTCGAGGTTCCGTGCGCATTGATATAGTCGACGTCGGCGGCCTCGATGCCCGAGTTCCGAAGCGCCCGCCGCAGCGCGGCTTCCGCTCCATGACTGCCCGGGTCGGGCGCCACCAAATTGTACGCGTCGGCCGATTGCCCGAAACCCAGAATCTCGGCATACATGTGCGCGCCGCGTTTTCGGGCAGATTCGTACTCCTCGAGCACTAAAACAGCGCCGCCTTCGCCGAGAACAAAACCGTCGCGTTCCTTGTCCCATGGCCGGCTGGCCTTCGATGGCTCGTCGTTGCGGGTAGATAGCGCTTTCATCGAGCAGAACCCGCCCACCGAAAGCGGTGAAATGGCGGCTTCGCATCCGCCGCTGATCATCGCTCGCGCTTCGCCGCGCGCAACAAATGAATAGGCGGTGGCGATGGCATCGTTGGAACTTGCACACGCGCTGGCCGTGGTGAAAACGGGGCCGCGCAATCCGAAGTGCATGGAGATGTGCGCGGGGGCGGCATTGCCCATCAACATCGGAATGAAGAAAGGCGAAACCTTGCTCCAGGTGCCGTCCTTGTGCGCCTTGTTTGATGCGGCTTCGAACGTAAGAATGCCGCCGATCCCGGTCCCCACAATGGCCCCCACCTCGGCTCGGAAACCGGGTTCTTCGGGAAGGGCAGCGTCCTGGATCGCTTGCATCGCCGCCACGAAAGCAAACTGCGCGAAACGGTCCATGCGACGCGCCTCCCGCTTGCCGATGATCGCTTCGGCATCGAAATCCTTGGCTTCAGCCGCAAAGCGCGTTGGAAAACCGGTTGGGTCGAATGCGGCGATGGGTGCCACGCCATTTTGGCCGGCCACCAAGTTCTTCCAAAATTCTTCGGGGTTGTTGCCAATCGGAGTGACGGCTCCCAGGCCGGTCACGACGACGCGCCGCTTGTTCGTAGAATCCAAAACTTCTACGAAGTTAGGGCGCCTCGCGCGCGGGCCCTGCCCCGACACCCGGGGACGAGAGCAAGCCTCCCATCTGCCCTACTGCCCAGCGGCACGGGCGTCCGCCCTTTTGCTAATTTTCGCGGACCGTGGCTCGTTCTCAGCGTGTTCTCATTCTCTCATTTTTAGGAGGCAACCCGAATGCAACGACTCACTACGGCCGCGCTCGCAAGCGCATTCGCCATTACCAGCATGTTGGCAGTCTTCGCCGGCAGCGCACGGCACGCAGCGCTCGGCTCGGCTACGATCATGGGCGGTGGCGCTCTCGCAGCGCTCGCCGACAAGGACGACCATCGCGATAAAGACCAAGGCGGCGATAAGAATTGCATCAATCCCGCCGGCAAGGTACGCGGCTTCTGCAAGCACGGCGATAACGACAATGGTCGCGGCCATCTCACGTTTGTCACCGGCACCGTGGTAAGCGTAAGCGGCAACATCGCCACGCTACGTGTGGATAACGGCAGTATCGTTCAGGTCAACGAGCAGTCGCTGCTCAACCGCGGAATCGCCTTGGCCCCCGGCCGGCATTACACACTGCGCGGTAGCTTTAGCGGCGGCGTTTTCATTGCCACCGGGGTAACCAGCGTCTTTGGCGGACCGTATTCGGGAGCGAGCATCCGCGGCATCATCGTGTCAATCAACGGAAATACGGTGCGAATCGCTCAAGGGTTGAACCTGATCACGATCAACGATTCGCGCGCCGCGGCCCGCGGAACGATCTTCGGATCGCTCTTTATCGGGCGTACCATCACCGCGTTCGGCAATTGGAGCGGCAGCGTGTTTCTCGCAAACCGCATCCAATAAAACCGCAGACCGCCCATATAAAAACCCCCGGGCCAGCCCGGGGTTTTTCTTGTGGTCCTTGCCAATCGGGAGGAACTTCTGATAGACTCTCCCAGCAATGTTCCATTTCGATCTCCAGCTCTTCGCATCCAAGAAGGGCGCCGGCTCCACTCGGAACGGCCGCGACTCGAACGCGCAACGGCTGGGCGTCAAGCGCTTCGGCGGTCAGTCGGTGCTGGCTGGCAATATTTTGATCCGCCAGCGCGGTACCAGGTTTTATCCGGGTACCGGCGTGGGCATGGGCAAAGATCACACGCTATTCGCTCTGGTCAGCGGCACTGTCGAGTTCACGACGCAGCGCAATCGTCAGCACGTCCACGTGCGCCCGGCCGCATAACCCAGCTTCACCACTTTCTCAAAAAAAGGGCGCCTCGGGGGCCTTTTTTCCTTTTTCGGGTCAGTCGCTAGAATGCAGTTCATCGATGAAGCAACCCTGACGGTGGCCGCGGGCAATGGCGGCGACGGCATCGTCGCGTGGCGGCGGGAGAAGTACGTACCCAAGGGTGGCCCGGCCGGTGGTGACGGGGGCCGCGGCGGAAGCGTCTATCTGCTAGCCGACCCCGAACTTTCGACGCTGGTCGAGTTTCGCTACAAACGTCAGTTCGGTGCGCCGGCCGGTCACGCCGGTTCTACTTCCAACAAATCGGGCCGGGCGGGTGAGGATCTCGTTATCCCGGTACCCGTCGGAACGCTGGTCTACCGAACGACCGCGGCCGAATCCGAGGTGCTTATCTCCGACCTCACGCAACCGGGGACGCGCATGTTGGTCGCCAAAGGCGGGCGCGGCGGGCTGGGCAATCAACACTTTGCAACCAGCGCCCGCCAAACGCCGCGCTTCGCCGAAAAAGGTGAGCCCGGAGAGCACTGCGTTTTGCGTCTCGAACTGCGCTTGCTTGCCGATGCGGCGGTGATCGGTTTGCCGAATGCCGGCAAGTCGACCCTCCTTTCGGTCGTGTCGGCAGCGCGTCCGAAGATCGCCGATTATCCGTTCACGACCCTTGAGCCGCAACTCGGCGTGGTCCGCGTTTCGGAAGACGAATCATTTGTAATGGTTGACGTTCCCGGGCTTATCGAAGGTGCGCACGAAGGCGCCGGACTCGGCGACCAATTCTTGCGCCACATCGAGCGCTCGCGCGTGCTGATCCATCTCTTGGATGGCGCCAAAGCCGCGGACGAAATTCTGCAAGACAAAGAAACGATCGACCGTGAGCTGGCGGCGTGGAATCCGAAGTTGACGCAGCGCCCGACGCTGCTCGTCATCTCAAAGCTCGACGTGCCGGATGCGCAGGAACGGTTGCGCGAGCTTAGCGTGCGATTTCCCGATCTGCGAGGCGTCTCATCGGCCACCGGGCAGGGCGTGCGCGACTTGATCTACGCCGCCTGGCAAACCATTCAGTACACGCCCCTTCCTGAAATCGCCGCGGCAGAACCGCCGCGCATCGTCCTTTCCCCCAAAGAAGCGTTTCGCATCGAGAGAGTTGACGATGCGTTCGTCATATCGGGCGAGCGTGTCGAACGACTAGCGGCAATGACCGACTTCGATTCGGATGAAGGACTCGGACGTTTCGAGCAAATCCTCGCAAAGATGGGCGTTGACAAGAAGCTGCGCGAGATGGGCGCGCTAGAAGGCGATACGGTGCGCATCGGCGCAACCGAGTTCACCTATTCATGAAGATCGGCATTTTCGGCGGAACGTTTGATCCGTTACACAACGCCCATCTCTTTATCGCTGAATCCGCGCGCGTACTCGAGAAGCTTGATAAAGTGCTCTTCGTGCCGACTGACCGCACGCACTACCGCACGCCGGCAACCGCTACCGCCGAAGACCGCTGCGCGATGATCGCGCAGGCGATTGCGAGCAACGTTCACTTCGGGCTCGACCGCACAGATTTGCGCGAGGATGCAACCGGCTACACGGCCGATCTGCTTCCCAAATTACGCGCGCGATATCCCGCGGATGGTTTCACGCTGATCATCGGGGCAGACTCGCTTGCAAGCAACGCCTGGGTGCGCTTAGACGAGATCCTCCAGCAACTCGAAACCTTCGCGATCGCGCCGCGGGCGGGAGTGAACGAAGCGGCCTTTTCCAATGCGATTGCGGCTATGCCCAGCGCCCTGCGCGGCCGGGTACGAACGCTGAACCTTCCGGAGCTGCCCGAGTCCGCGACGCTCATTCGTAGGTTGCTCTCCGAGGGCAAGAGCATCCGCTATCTGCTTCCGGAAGCCGTCTGGCGTTATATTGCCGACCATAATCTCTACGGACTCAAGGATGAAGTGGCTTAGCGCGGCGCTTACAGTTGTGCTTAGCGGCTGCGGCGCGGCGACCGGTACGTTGTCGCAAGCGCAGGCCGCATGCCAGCGTGGCGCCTCACACGTAGAAGTGACCTTCAATGGAACGGTCGGCCGAATTTTAGGCGTGAGGCGCGGCCCCAGTGGCACGCATGAAGGGTTTCTTATCCGCCCGGACGGCGCAGCAACGTCTGAACTCCACGTTGAAGACAACATCGACATAACCGGCTTCATTCCGCTACATCGTTCCGAACGGATCGAACTGCAAGGGCAGTATGAATGCAATGACGGCGTTATTCACTGGACACACCGTGACACGCGCGGGCGGCACCCTGCCGGATATATCAAAGCCAACGGCATCACGTATCAATGAATCGTGAGCTGACCTCGATTACGCTCGCGAGCGCATCGCCGCGCCGCTTGGAACTGCTGCAGTCGCTCGGGTTGGATGTGCGGGTCGTCCCAAGCACCTACGCCGAGCCCCCTTACGAAGGCTTCAATCCAAAAAACTTAGCAGTCACGCACGCCCGCGAAAAAGCACATGAGGTGGAAAAGCGAGTCGAAGGCGACACGTTGCTCGTCGCCGCCGATACGGTCGTGGATTTAGACGGCACGGCTCTGGGCAAGCCGTGTGACCTCGCCGAGGCGCGCAGAATGCTGCACTTGCTCTCAGGGCGCGATCACGTCGTCCACACCGCGTTCACGCTGATCTCAACCGGGGCCGGGCGATTGGAGCTCTCCGATCTTCAATCGACGCGCGTTCGCTTCTTCAAGCTCCCCGCCGAGGACATCGAAAGCTATGTGGCCACCAGCGAACCGATGGATAAAGCCGGGGCCTACGGCATTCAGGGCATCGGAGCAACCTTGGTCGAACGAATTGATGGAGATTTTTATACCGTCATGGGCTTTCCGATCGCACGCTTCGCGCGCTGCCTTCCGCGCATGGGTTTTGCACTGCACGGAGCGAAGAAGCCGGCCCCCTAAGATAGTGCGCGGGAGATACTTTGTTTACGTACCGCTATGAGCGCCGGTTATTCGCGTTACTCAGTGTGATTATCGTCGCGGCGCTGGTGGCCCTTATTCAAGGGGGTGCCGCGCGCATGGGGTCGATGAGCCCACTGACAGCGACGTTCGGTTCGGCCGGGGCGCTGTTCGAGAACCTCACGGGTGCCGCGAGTTTGGGCATGCGCAGTGCACTCAAAGGCGCGGCGCGAACCCCGCACCTCACTCGGGAAAACGCAGCGTTGCAGGCTAAAAACGCTGCGCTCGCGCGCGAGAATGCGATGCTGCAAGAGCAACTCGCCGCGGCCCGCGGCGCAGCCTCGATCACCTCAGAGATGGCCGACTATCCGCACGCCGTCCCCGCTCGCGTCATCGGCTATCCTCCGGAGAATGAATCGCTCTCGGTCACGGTCAATCGCGGATCGCGCGCCGGCATCAGCCGCGACGATGGCGTAATGACCGACCGTGGCGCCGTCGGGCGCGTGTACGAAGCGGGACCGATCGCCAGTAAGGTGGTTCTCATTACCGACTACACGAGCAGCATTCCGGCCATGGTCCAGCGCGGGCGCTGGTGGGGCGTTGCCAAAGGAAACCTCACCAGCGTCCGCTTGGAGTTCGTTTCCCAAGACGCACCCATTCGCGTGGGCGACCAAGTGGTAACGGGGGAAGCCCGCTCGTTCCACTCCGGCATCCCTATCGGCACGATCGTACGGGTCGATCGCAGCGCAACCGGATTGTACCAAACCGCCATCGTCAAGCCGGCCGCCGATCTCGCCAGCCTCGATCATCTTGTCATTCTCCCGAAGTAGAACCCAAGAGGCGCCCTTTGCGGGACCATCGTGGCAGCGGGCCGCAATTTTTTTGGCTGCGGCCCTCTTAGCGCAGGTGTCGTTTCTTCATTACATCACCGTGCGCGGCGCGACGCTGAGCCCGGTTTTGGTCGTCGTTGTCTGGTACGCCATCGCGGCCGGGGCAGAGCGAGCGGCGATCTTCGGGCTGGTCGCGGGGCTCTGTGAAGACATGCTCGGCACGTATACTGGTGGCGCGTGGACGGTTGCGACCACGCTCACGGCGATCGCCGCCGCGCTCCTGTCGCGCGGCTTCTTCGGCGATTCGATCCCGCTAGTTGCCGGCATCGTGATCCTGGCAACGCTCTTACACAAGCTGATCTTTTGGATGATGATGCAGGCACAAGGCTACCCTCCCGGCTTGGGCTGGGTACATTTTCACGCCGCGCTGTGGCAGGCAGTCCTCAACGCACTTCTCGTAGCGGCCGTCATGTTGGTCTTGCGTTACCGAGAAAACGTAGCCCTATCGTGAAGCCGCGCACGCGCTTCGAACGATCGCCGTGGCGGATCGGCGGCTTCATCGCTTTCGTCGCGTTGGTGGTGCTCATGCTGATCCTGCGCCTCTTCTGGGTGCAGATCGCGCACGGCGAAGAGTATCATGCAGCGGCAACCGCAAATCAGATTCGGCTTATTCCGGTAGCCGCGCCGCGCGGTATCATCTTCGACCGCGCCGGCAAGGTGTTGGTGCGAAACCGACCCTCGTTTGTGCTTGCGCTCATTCCCTCGGAAGTGAAGAACATTCGCACCGAGCTGGCACAGATTGCGAGCACGCTTGACATCGGCGAGCAAACGTTGTGGCAGCGCCTGCTGCACCACCGCGGAATAAACTACCGCAGCTTCGACGAAGTCCAAACCTACGAGCCGTACGGACCGGTACTTCTAGCTGCCGAACTGACGGTAGCGCAGGCCGCCCGCTTGGCCGAGTTGCAGAATGATCTGCGGGGCGTCGACCTCGAGGTGCAGCCCGTACGCGACTATCCCTACCACCGTGAGGCATCGCATCTCATCGGTTTCGTGGGCCAGATCACCGAAGATGAGTACAAAGACCTCAAGTCGCAAGGATACTCGCCCAACGACGTCATCGGCAAAGACGGCTTGGAGTCGCGCTACGACCGTTTCTTACGCGGAACACCGGGTGGCGATCAAGTCGAAGTCGACGCGCAAGGCAGCGTCTTCAGGCACTTGGCCAAGCGCGCCGGCGTTCCGGGAAATAGCTTGGTACTCTCTGTGGACTGGCGGCTTCAGGAGATCGTGGAGAGTGCGCTGCGCAACGGGCTGAAATCCTGGGGGCGCGGCCGGCCGCTTTCGGGGGCGGTCGTCGTTGAAGATCCCTGGGACGGCGGGATTCTGGCATTGGCTAGCTACCCCGATTTCGATCCGGGCGACTTTGCCGTGGCCATCTCGTCAAAGAAATTCTCGCACTACATTTTGGATCCGGGCCGTCCGCTCTTCAACCGCGCGATCGGAGCCGCCACCCCAACCGGTTCCACGTTTAAGATGGTCACCGGTTCGGCGGCTATTACCGAACGCAAGGTCGGCATCAACGAAGTCGTCTACGACAGCGGCGCGTGGAACTGCGGCGGCGCGCTCTTTCGCGATATCGCCTCCGGCGGACTGGGAGCGACGACATTCGTGCCGGCGCTGGCGGCCTCCAGCGACGGATACTTCTATCAAATGTCTTGGCGCCTGGGGAACGCTCTGTTACGCAAGTACGCGTTGGCGTATGGTCTTAACAAACTCTCGGGCATCGATCTCCCCGGCGAGTATCCGGGCAATTGGCCCACCAACGCATGGTCGATGAAAGTAACCGGCTTGCCGCTGGAGCGCAGCGATGTGTGCAGCTTGGGCATCGGTCAAGGAGCGATGCAGGCCACACCCTTGCAGATGGCCGGTATCCTGTCAACCGTAATCAACGGTGGTACGCTCTACCGGCCGCTCGTCGTGCGCGAAGTGCGCGACCCGCATGGGCTTATCATTCAAAGGTTCGGTGTGATCGTCAACAAGCGCGTTCCGGTAACCAAAGAAGCGCTGGTCGCGGTGCGCGCCGGCATGGCGAAGGTTACCGACCCCGGAGGCACCGCCTACGGCCTTGCAATCAGCGGGCTGCGGTTCGGGGGAAAGACCGGCACGGTCGAAACCGACAATGGCCGCGGCCCGAACACGACTTGGTTTGTCGCCTACGCCCCAAGCGACAAGCCGAAGCTCGCCATGGCGGTATTCGTCGAGCGTTCGGGCGGATACGGCGCGCAAGTGGCGGCGCCGATTGCCCAGCGCATTCTGGCCGACTACTTTAACAAGAAGCTCTAGCGCTACGTCAACAGCGAGACCATTTGCAGGAGTTCCGCGGTGCGCGCCCCTTCGTGCGAGCGCGCATACCCCTCCAGATCCTTCAAGCAGCCGTTGCGCGCAAGTACGTGCGCCGCGGCCAGCGCAACGGTAGGTGATGGGTCGTCCAGTGCGGCGATCAAGAGCGTTCGCGACCGCTCGCCTTCCAAATCCCCCATTGCAAAGATCACATCGCACCGTTGCGCTTCGGAGAGCGCTGCGAAGTCCTCACTCTCCGCCGCAACGGACACAGGGACCACAGCGGCCGATGCCTTTCGCGCAATGAGTGCGTACACGCCGGCCGCCACGCAGACGATAAAAAGGACCACCAGCGCAAAGATTGAGAGCACGCCTTAGACCGCGGTGAGTAGGCTGCGCTTCACGCCTTCGAGGGCTCGATCGAGTTCAGGAAAACGGCCCTGCTGCAGCGCGTTCAAAAAGTCATGCTCGTCGACGTTAACGTAGGGCTCGACCACCGCGAGGAGCGCCGTTCGATACGCGCCCAAACCCGCGGCAGAATCGCCGACGATCAAAGCGCACGCAGCGAACCACGACGCAGCGGATTCTACTGCGCGCTGCTGTAGGTAATCCGCAGCACGCTGCAAGCTCGGTACATCCAGAGGGCCGCGCAAACGAGTCGAGCTCAGCGCGGGCGGCGCATTGTCTTGATCGCCCATGAGCTGTGAAACGACGGTTTGCAGCCCGAGGCGCAACTGAGTGGTGACAATATCGCGCGCGGTAATGCTGTAATCCGGCAACCGCCGTTTAATGAACAGCCGATCCAAAATGTCGCGCGCTTCTTCTTGTACCACCTGAAGCGCAGCATTCGATTCCGAATGCGCGTCCACGCCGGTGGCCAAGAAAGCGCGAACCGCGAAAAGATGCCGGGCAAGGCCTGAAATGCGCTTGCTCCAGGAATTTTAGCGACCGTGCCAACGCCTCCGGAGAGATTTCGAGCACGGAGTCGATGGTTGCTGCCGCTACGTCCCCATTTGTCGCGGAGCCGCTTTCCAACGACAAGTACGTCGGGCTTGCAAACTGACCGACGCTTGCGCCATTTTCCGCGGGCGTCACGGGCGTGGCGGGCGGCAGCTCAAGGTACCGCGCGCCGGAATCAGAGAGCGCGCGCTGGCTGCCGGGCGCAAGCAAATAGCCGACCATGCCGTCCAGTCCAAAGGGCAAGCCCGGAACGTTATTGGCGAAGGCCGGGGAGGAGCGTACTTGCAGCTCCGGCGCGCGGATTTCGTCGTGCCGGTTGCCCTGGTAACTTACGGACGCGACGCGCGCGATGGATTCGCCGGCGGCCGAGCCACTGTGTACGACCTCCCGCCAGACAACGACCGCTTCAATCCCCGGATCGACGTCCTTGAGAATAATGCCCGGTGCCCCGGCGAAGGGAGCCGCCGCGCCGACGTCGCGAATTGGGACCCCGTTTACCGTGGTCGTATTGGGCACGTAAATCAGCGCTGGGCTCGAGTCTATACGAATCTCCACTTTGCGAGCAGCGCCGTCGCCGCCGTTGCGAACGTGCAGCGCGTACTCGACCGTTTCGCCGGCGTCCACGAAGTCCGCCGGCCGGCTTTGCAACAACCCAACAGAGAAGTCGGGCTCAGCAGTCGTAACGATCGTCAGCGGCTGCAACGGGACCGGTAAAATGGACGTGGCGGTCAGAATTGCGTCCACCGTAACTGGATACTCGCGCGCGAGACTGCGCAGAAGCCGCAGTCCGAGACGCGCCTCTACCGATGCGCCTGAGGGGATTTGCCCGAAGACGATCGTGGATTTCTCGCGCGTCGCGCCGTCTACGCTGTCCAAGCGCGCTTCCGCGGAGATATAGAGCCGCAAGCGCACATCCTGCGCCGTGTCGGTGCCGTCGTTAACGATCTGCACGTACGCATCGGCCACCTCGTTTGGGCGCAACGCCTGCGCGCTCATCAAAGAGAGCGTGCAGCGGCCGGCAGAGAATGCCGGGTGCGAATCGACGCGATAGATCGCTGCGCCCAATTGCGTTTGCCCGAGTTCCAATGAGTGAAGCGAGGCAGCCAGTTTGAGCTCGGCGCCGTCCCGGAAGGGGGAACGAACGCGTCCGCGCACCGTAAAGCGGCGCGTGGCGTACGGATCCAGCTGCCCGATCTCGGCAGCGTCATCCGCCAAGACGACTTTCGCATTCTTCTCGAGCAGAACCAAATCTTCAATCGCGGGATCGGATTGCACCTCGAGAACCGCGTCGGTGGCCGCAGCACTTCCATCGTTGCGCAACGTTATGAGTGCTTCAACCTCATGGCCCGGCCGCACAGTCGCCGCGGAAACACGCTCGATCGAATTCCGAGCCATCGAAAAAAACGGTTGCGAAATAACTCTGATCTCCGGCTCCATGCGGCGTGTTTGCGTGCCCGGACTCCATTGCAGCTCGAACGCCGGTCGAAGGACCGTTCCGTTTTGAACCGGGGAGGCGACCATCGCAGCGACGCTCAGCTCCACGCTACTGCGAGCATCGACGCGGCCGAGCTCAAGGGCGACGCTCTCTTTCTTGTGCTTTTCCTTCACCGGCAGCCCGTCCAGCCGGCTTGCACCCCGCACCAAGAGCAGGCCCTCGGGAACATAAACCGCCGCACTCACATTTTGTGCGGCCATCGTGCCGGAGTTATGCAGCTTCAACCGCATGGTCAGGAGTTCTCCGGGCTGTACCTCACGCGCCGGTTCGATGCTGCACGCGTTCTGATCGTCTCGAAATTCAGGCGCCGATGCGATCGCAAGTGTTGCCGGTGGCAATTCGAACGCGGGCGCTTCATGCGATCCGATACCGGCTTTGACAACAATCGCAGTCCCGTCGTCGAGCGGATCGTCGATGCGGACGCGGTACGTCAACGTCGCCGTCGCGCTGGCCGGAAGCGAGCGAACGATCACCGGCGCATAGATGCGATCGAAAGGTGCGCGCAGTTCGGCTTCGATTTCGCGGCCGTTCACCCGGGCAGAGTTCGCGATGTAGACGGTATGGTCGGGGATCGGCGCAAGTACGACCACGTCGTGTGCGCTGGATTCGCCCGCGTTGTGAACGCGCAGCGTTATCACCGCTTCTCCACCGGGTCGCGCCTGATGCGAACGCGATTCGATGTCCACATTTGTCAGTGCGTTGGCCAACACCGGGTGCGAGCGGACGACGAAGCGCGCGATGTTCGATCCAACCGGCGATATCTCGAAGGCGGCGACGGCGGCCTGCAATTCTACTACCGTGCCGTTCTCGATGGCGCCCGCGACGCTATAAGCGATTCCGGCGCAGCGCTCTTCTCCCGGCGCAACGTCGCCAATATGGGCACCATTGGACGAGAGGAAGGGGCAGTTTCCGCGCTCGTCTTCGAGGGGATCGCCGTCGAGTTGCGCGCTGCCAACCAGGTACACGAGCCCATCGGGCATATTCATGCGAACGCGCACGCCGGTTGCCATAGCACCGCCTTGGTTGCGGAAAGTAAAACTCGCACGCACGGTCATTCCAGGTTCGAGCGCGCGCTCGGGAGAAATGACCAGGGTTCGGAGACCCTCGGGTAGAGTCGGTGCTCCCGGCGTGAAGACTTCCGTCAGGGTGCGCATAATTTTCTAGCCAGGGTTCGCCGCCGCCACTAGTCACTCTGGAGATCCAACGCGATGATCGCAACGTCCGCCGATCGCATCTGTGAGGCCGTCTCGCGCCTGGGCAGCGAGAGTGCTTTTGAAGTTCTCGCGCGTGCGCGCGCGCTGGAAGCCAAGGGTCGTAAGATCGTGCATATGGAGATCGGCGAACCCGACTTCGAAACGCCCGAACATATCAAGGAAGCGGCGATCAAAGCCATTCGCGAGAACCATTCGCATTACACGCCTTCGGCGGGCATCGTCGAGCTGCGCGATACCATCGCCGATTACGCGAGCAATTTCCGCAAGATGCCCGGTGCGTTCACGCGCGAGAATGTGGTCGTGGCGCCGGGAGCCAAACCCATCATTTGGAATACACTGTCGGCGCTGCTGAACCCGGGCGACGAACTCATCTATGCGGATCCCGCGTATCCCGCATATGCGTCCGCTGCGAGCTACTTGGAAGCTAAAGTCACGCCTATTCCGCTGCTCGAGAGCAAGAACTTTCGCCTGGACCTCGACGAACTCGAGAACAAAGTATCCGCGCGCACGAAAGTGCTGGTCATCAACACTCCCCACAATCCGACCGGCGGTGTCCTGCTGCGCTCAGACCTCCAGCGCATCGCCGACCTTGCCCACAAGCACGATTTCCTAGTGCTATCCGATGAAATCTACAGCCGTAATTTCTACGAGAGCGAGTTCCTTTCGATCTCCGAGCTACCTGGCATGAAAGAGCGCACCATCATCGTGGACGGGTTCTCAAAGGCGTACGCGATGACCGGATGGCGTTTGGGCTACGCGATTCTTCCACCGGAATTGGCGCCCGTTGTGACGCTCTTCAATAACAACACGTTCTCGTGCGTTGCTACGTTCGTGCAGATGGCAGGCATTGCCGCACTCACCGGGCCAGACGAGCCGGTGCGACGCATGAACGATATCTTCCGCGAACGCCGGGACCGGCTCGTCAGAGGACTCAACCGCATCCCGGAAATTTCATGCACCATGCCCGAGGGGGCGTTCTACGCTTTTCCCAACGTTTCGCAGATCACTCACGACGACAAAGCGCTCGCCGCCTTTATGCTTAATGAGGCGGGGGTTGCGTGTTTGGGCGGATCCGCGTTTGGTTCGGCGGGAAGAGGGTATCTGCGCTTCAGCTACGCGGCATCCCTGGACGACATCGACCTTGCGCTGGAGCGCATTGCCGAACATACACCAAACTTTCGTTAGGAGACTTTCAATGGATACGAAAACCATGGTAACCGGAATGGACGCAACCTACTACACGGTCGCCGACTTGAAAAAAACGACCGAGTTCTACAAGCAAATGCTCGGCGAGCCGACACAGCAGATGGAAGATTTTGTCAGCGAATGGGAACTGGGCGACAAGTCCGCGTTCGGCCTATATAAAGGCGGCAACGCCGGCGGCAACGGCAGCGCAATGTTCGCGGTCGACGACATCGACGCCGCGCTTGCCAAGCTCAAAACCATCGGTGCCTATACAGGGGATGGCGAAGAAGACATCACCGATACGCCGGCGTGCCAAATGGTGTTCGGCAAGGATCCCGAGGGCAACCATTTCATCCTGCACAAACGCAAATCAGCTTCGTAAACTACAATAAAGAGGAGTTCGCGTAATGGAAATGACCGCAACCCGCGTTAAGGGTATTGACGCCACCTACTATACCGTTGAGGATCTAGACGGCTGCACGAAATTTTACTCGCAAGTGCTCGGGCTTGAGCCGGCCGTCACCGTCTCGGGCATGTTCGCCGAATGGACCTTCGATGACGATTCGTCCTTCGGGTTATACAAGTCCGAACAGAAGCCGGCATCGCGCAGTGGAAGCGCCATGTTCCGCGTGGACGATCCGTACTCCGCCGCGGAACATCTCAAATCGATGAAAGCCCACATTGCGCATGGCGAAGATGCGGTTGGCGACTTTCCAACCTGCTTCATGGTTTTCGGCGAAGACCCCGAGGGCAATCAATTCATCATCCACAAGCGCAAGTAGCCCGCCCCCGAACTACGCCAATTTCATCGCGCGCCGGACCTCGCGCAGCGTTTGCGCGGCAATCTCACGCGCTTTTGCTGAGCCGTCGGTAATAATCTTCTCCACCTGAGCCATGTCCGCGCCGAATTCACGGCGACGCTCCCGAATGGGACGCAAATAGGCGTTGAGCGCTTCGGCAAAGTCAGCTTTGTCCTGCACGCAACCCAGCGCTCCCGAGCGGCAGCCTTCTTCGACGACCGGTACATGCCCGGGCTTAACGAATTTCCACATGAAGAAAACGGGGCACACCTCCGGGCGGCCCCGATCGTTGCGCCGAATCTTCAACGGATCTGTCACCATTGAGCGCACCTTCTTGGTGGTCGTTTCTTCGTCGTCCGAGATCAGGATTGTGTTGCCGTACGACTTGGACATCTTGCGGCCATCAGTACCTGGCACTTCCGGAAAGTCCGAAAGTGTGGCTTGCGGCTCGATCAAGATCGTTTCGCCGTCCCCGTAAAGATAGTTGAAGCGCCGCACCACTTCACGCCCAAACTCTAGATGCGCCACCTGGTCGCGGCCCACCGGCACAAATTCACCGCGAAAAATGGCGACGTCGCATAACTGCAGCAGCGGATAACCCAAGAATCCATACGTCGCGATCTCCTGGCCAAGCTGTTCGATTTGACTCTTCCACGTAGGCACTCTTTCGAGCCACGAAAGCGGAGTAATCATCGAGAGCAGCAGCTGCAGTTCGGAGATCTCGGGGATGTCGGACTGCAGGTAGATTGTGGAGCGCTGGGGATCGACGCCTGCTGCGAGCCAATCCAATACGAGCTCGTTGCGCGCCTCGCGGATCGATTGCGGTTCCATAAAGCCTGTCGTGTACGCGTGCAGATCCGCGATTTCGAAAAAGGCGTCGGCCGTCTCGCAGTACTGCGCCCACTGGTTTAGGACCCCGATAAGATGTCCGATGTGAAGGCGCCCCGTAGAGCGCATGCCCGACATAACGCGCGGGCGCGTGTGCGTGGGGTTCACGAACCCGAGGGGCATCGAGGATGTGGCATGCGCTCCATCCTATATAACGGAAGCATTCGGTGAGGAGAAATCGCATTGTACACAGACGAAACGCTGACCTGCACGCAGTGTGGCAACGAATTTACCTTTACGGCGGGCGAGCAAGAGTTCTTTGCTGCCCGCGGCTACGCCAACAAACCTAGCCGCTGCAAGGACTGCCGCGGCGCACGGCGTTCTCCAAACGCAACGCAAGCGCGCGAGATGCATCCCGTAACCTGTGCGCAATGCAACAAGCAGACCGAGGTGCCGTTCTTGCCGCGCAACGACAAACCGGTCTACTGCCGGGAGTGCTTTCAGAAGATGCGCTCCGCCTAGAACGCGACCTGTAGCGAACCGAGCATAATGCGGGCTTCGATTTTGCGCCGCACGTATGCGCGCGCAGCTTCAACGGCCGCGACAACGTCACGGCCTGCTGCGAGCTCGCACGCCAGCGCCATCGCAAGAGTGCAGCCAGCGCCGCGCATGCTGCCCGGCAGGCGCTCCTGACGGTAGATTTTTACTCCTTGCTCCACAACGAGCACATCTACAACCTCGCGCATTTGCAGATCGGCCCCTTTTAGGAGCACGGCCCGGGGCCCCATCGATCGCAACTGCTCGGCCGCGGCGATCATTTGCTCTTCGGTTTGGACCTCGGCCATCGTCAACCGCGCGGCTTCTTTGGCATTGGGTGTGAGCACGACGCGCGACTGCAACAGGTTTTCACGAAAAGCCAAAACGGTACGGTCGTTCGAAAAACTACCACCTAGGGTCGCAGAGAACACCGGATCGACAACCGCAACCCCGCTTTGCTCGACGTAGCGTGCCACCTCGCGCACATTCTCTTCATCGAAGAGTGCGCCGATGCGCAACGCACCAATGTCGTCGCGCGGAAGCGCCTCAAGCTGCGCGCGTACCATTCTAACCGGCACCGTATGCTTTAAATGAAGGCCGGCTGCATCTTGAGCCGTTGTGCCCGTAAGGACGGTAAGGTTGCGCACGCCGTATTCGCAAGCGACGCGCGCGTCCAGTCCGACGCCAGCAATATTCCACGGATGCGACGTTCCAATTGAGACGACAAAGGCTCTGCTCATCGCTTGGCCGTGCGATTGCTCTCAGCGCCTAAGCGCCAGAGCACGAGCAGCAATCCCACCAAGCCGACGGCTGCCACCAACGGCGACCAAAGGACCCCGATCAGAAAGACGAAGACGCCCAAGGCGGCGGCCAGCGGCCAAATCGTATCGGTCGTAAACACTCAAGGTCGTCGCGGACGGAGCGTGCATCCGGCTTCTTTTGATCGCCGCTTAGGCGCGCGTTCCGTTCGGCAAAGAAGACGAACCCGGCTGCAAAACACATTGCGGCGCCCATGAAAGCCAGCAGGATGGTACCACCCGGATCCCGGCTGCAAAACCAATACACAAGCGCGATGGCGACGCCGAAGATGGCCGAATTGAGAAAAACGCGCACTCCCGTCTTCATTTGACCGCGGCAATCGCCATCTCCGGATGATGCAAATCGAAAACCGGGCGCTCCGATCGAATCGGCGGCAGCGACGTAAAGTTGAATTCGGGCGGCGGGCTGCTGGTGGCCCATTCCAAGGTATATGCGTCCCAGGGATTGTCGCTCACCGGCTCGTGTGCGACGGCACTTCCAATGACGTTTCCGATGAAGACAATCACACCGACTGCCATGATTGCGGCCCCAATGCTGGCAATCAAATTTAGCACCGCCAAATCGCCGGTGTTTGCGTAGGTGAACACACGGCGCGGCATCCCTTCCAGCCCCATGATATACATCGGAAAGAAGGTCGCATTGAACCCGCTGAAGAGCAGGGCGAACGACCACTTGCCCGAGCGCTCACCCAATTTGATCCCGAAGATCTTCGGAAACCAGAAGAAGAGCGCGGCAAAGACCGCAAAGAGACTTCCGCCCGCCAGCGTGTAGTGAAAGTGGCTTACCAAGAAGTAACTGTCCTCGGCGTGAAAGTCGATCGGCGGGGAAGCCACCATGACCCCGGTGATACCGCCGATCAGGAAGTTGAGCATGAAGCCGATCACGAAAAGCATCGGCGTCGTCAGCGAAATGGAGCCGCGCCACCAAGACATAGACGATGGCGGCAATACCGAGAGCAACAAGAACAAAAATCTGCCAGTCACCCAGCGTTTGACCCTGCGATGTTGCGACCTCGGGCAAGAGCATATCGCTCCTATTCCCACCGCAAGAATCTTCTACCCGGCGCGCGCTGCACCGACGTTTAAGGCACTTCCAATTCCATCTCTTCGGGCTCCTCGCCGGGCTTGAAAAGCGTCTGCGCAACCCACGTGGGCACAATGGCGGTGAGAATGACCACGGTCACCAGCGCCGTGTATTGGGCCCGCGTAATATAGTGGTGCGTCAACCCGTACAGACTCGAAATCGTTCCGAACGTCAGCCCGGTCGCCATCATGAGGGTCAGATAGTTGCTGTTTGCAGGCGAATATTTGAAAGCGAAGCGTGCGAGCGGAAAGACTCCGAACATTTTTGCTATCATCTTCACGAAGAAGAGTGCAGCAATTAAGCCCGCACCGTTCGCGGCCGCGGCCAGTGAAACGTACGTGCCGGCCTTCAAGAAATAGAACGGCGCAAGCAACGCCATGGTCAAAGACTGCAGCCGGCGCTTGATGTCTGGGTACGTCAACAACATGCCCGCGCAGGCCAAGCCCATGAAGTAAGCCGGCAGAACGCCTTCGCTGCGCGCCGAAGCGGCAAGTGCGGCGAGCACGAAGATCACCGCGAATAGGATGCGCAGGCCCGGTTCGCTCACGTAACGCCGCGTACGCTCGATGATCGGCGGCAGGACCTTGGGCACGATTAGCATCGCGCAAAGGATTGCCACGCAAAGCAAGACGAGCCAAGCATTGTAGTTTGCAAACAGCAGCCCCAGCGCGACGACGGTCCCTACGTCGGTAAAGAAGCATGCTGCAAGAATGAGCTGACCGAACTCTTCGGCAGCGAGTCCGGACTCGATCATGACCGCATAGACAACGGCCACCGAGGTTGTCGACATGGCTATGCCGGCGATCTTTGCGGCATCCGGTGACCAATGCGCGACGAAGTGCGCGTAGGCCATTGCAGCCAGAAATGGGGCTGCGAATGACGCACCGCCCAGCACGGTAGAAGGTATAATCTGGCGACGCAAAACAGCCGGGTCGATCTCGGCGCCCGCCAAGAACGTCAAGAGAATGCTCCCGAATCCGGCGACGAAATCGATCCACGCGTTGGTGCGAAGCGCGATGAGGTTGCCGGCAAGGATTCCGGCGATAATCTCCACCAAGGCGGCGGGCATTTTGATACGAATCGCGGCAATCGCGCTCAGAGCGGCCAAAAACATCCATACGCCTGCGATGAGCCACATGTTCGCCGAGTCAAGATGCAACAAAAGAGAAACTCCCGTCAATCTGCGCGTTGACAGGAGCCATCAGCCGGCACGCGGCGGTTCTCGGGGAGCTCCATCCCCATCCGCGCCCTCTTCGTAGAAGCGCGAATGCGATTCCTTCCCCGCGGACTGGGTAGGAAGCAATGCGCGTCCATTGGCCGTTCGCGCGCACCCGCTCGTGTTTGGGGTAGCACTTTTTCTGGCTTCCGAGCTGATGTTTTTTGCCGGGCTCTTCGCCGCGTACTTCGATCTGCGCAGCGGCTCGACACTATGGCCGCCGCCGGGCCTTCATCTCGATACACTTCAATCAGCATTTGGGACGTTGATGCTGGGCATTTCAAGTTTCACAATGATCGGCATGACGCGAGCCCTGGCCCGCGCAGCCCCGTCGCGCGCGTACGCCTGGCTCTTCTCGGGGATTCTCGCGGCCGTCGCCTTCGTCGTGATCGCGGTGAGTGGTTGGCAGAGCGACGGTTTTACCATCGCCAGCCACGCGTACGGTTCGCTCTTTTTTGCCATGACGGGATTCCATCTGCTGCACGTTATCGCCGGCATCGTGCTTCTTTTGGCACTCTTCTTTGGGTTACGCACCGCCGCGCTGACGGCGGACCATCGTGCCGGAGCGGAAGCGATCATGTACTACTGGCACTTTGTTTTTATCGTGTGGCTCGGCATTTGGGGAACGATCTACTTTCTACGATGAAAGGCGAGCCCGCGGTTATAGCATCTTTGTTCGTCGCGATTCTCGGCGGCATCGTCTTCGCGGTTGCGTATGCAGTGCGTGCGCCGATCGGCGCGCAGGGCTTTGGCGTGTTTCTCGCCGCAGCCGGGCTGTGCGCCGCTTTCGGTATTTGGGGCCTAGCGCTGCTGGCGCCCGAAGAAAGGGTTGAGCAGCGCAAGAGTTTCGCGCAAGGCCGGCATTTAGAACTGCCGGTGCTCGGGCGGCCGCTGCTCGTGCGGCTTCTTGCGAGTGCGATCGGCCTACTGGGCATTGCTGCGCTGTTTCCAATCCGATCGCTCGGACCGGCGCCAGGCGATACCCTCTTCAAGACCAAGTGGCGCCGGGGTTTGCGCGTTGTGCGCGAGGATGGCCGCCCAATTAAACGCGGCGATTTGAACGTCGACTCGATTATCACCGCATTTCCCGATGGGAGCGTGGGCGATGCGGCGTCACAGATCGTGCTGGTGCGATTGCCGCCGGGCACTCAGATGCTGGCTCCCGGCAAATCCGAATGGGCACCAGAAGGATACGCCGGTTTCTCGAAAGTCTGCACCCATGCGGGATGTCCCGTTGCGTTGTACCGGGCCGCCGAGCATCAGCTGATGTGTCCCTGTCATCAGTCGCTTTTCGACGTAACCTCCGGTGCGCAAGTGATCTCAGGCCCCGCCGACCGTGCACTTCCGCAGCTGCCCCTGCACTTCGACGACGACCGCTAAGCGCTCGGCGAGAGCCGCCAACGCGCGACCAACTGCGCAGCCATCTGTGCGGGATCCTTTGCGCGCGCAAAGGCCGAGATCATGGCGGCCATCGCTGCACCCGTAGCGCGGACATCCGCGATATTGGTTTCGTCGAGTCCACCGATCGCGCACACCGGAAGTTTCACGGCGCGCACGATCTCTGATAAAGTGGCCAAGCCGATCGCATCGCCGGCGTCGAGCTTGCTGCCGGTTGCGAAGACGCTGCCGACGCCGATATAGTCCGCTCCAACGAGCTGGGCGCGCCGTGCTTCTTCAAGCGTGCCGCATGAGAGGCCGAGAATCTTGCCGCGCATTCGGGCTCGAACCATCGGTAGCTCCGAGGGCTGCGCATCACCAGGTCCGAGGTGCGCGCCGTCGGCATCTAACTCGAGGGCGGCGTGCCAGTCGTCGTTGACGATGAAAATTCCACCGCGTTGGGCAGTGATCTCGCGCAGCGCGCGGGCATGCTCGAGAACGATCCCTTTCTTGGCACGATACTGAAGGATACACACGCGCCCGTCAACGATGGCCTGCGCCAAGCGCACCGGATCGGGTCCTTCTTCATTGACGATTGCATAAACGCCGCTCAGGCGGTGGTTAACGCGCGCCGCCTTCACCCAAGAGCAGGTCGGCCAAGCGCATGAGCTCATCGTCGCCGCCGAAGCGAATTTCGATCCGGCCGCCCTTTCCGGCGCGACGTAGCGCGACGTGCGTGCCGAGCCGAAAGCGCAGCTTCGACTCAAACTCTTGTTCGTCGGCCGAGAGCGGCTTTTCGGCAACCGGGCCGAAACGTTCGGGCGTCGCAGCCGCGCCGGCTATACGCTCGAGCGCGCGCACGGAGAGACCTTCGGCCACGGCGCGCTGGGCCAGGGTGAACCGCTCCGATTCGGGAGCCGCCAGCAGCGCACGCCCGTGACCCGCCGAGAGGCGCCCGTCCGCCAGCATTGCCTTTATTGGATCGGAGAGCGAGAGCAGTCGCAGGGTGTTTGTAATTGCGGGCCGGCTTTTCCCCAAACGTTCCGCGACCTGTTCTTGCGTGAATGCGTACTCTTGCATCAAATAGGCAAAGCCTGCGGCTTCCTCGAGCGCGCCTAAGTTCTCGCGTTGAAGGTTCTCGATGATTGCTACCTCCAGCGTGTCGCGATCGTCGGAAGCGCGGATGATGGCGGGTACGGACGGTTTCTGCAGGGCCGCCGCCGCGCGCCACCGGCGCTCGCCCGCAATTAACTCGAATCCATCCCCCTTTTCGCGTACGATCAGCGGCACCAGAATACCGTACTCCGCAATCGACGTGCGCAGCTCTCGCATGGTTTCTTCGTCGAATTTCTTGCGCGGCTGAAATGGATTGGGGCGAATCTTATCGACCGGAATCTGCTGTAGCTGGTCGCTCGCCGCTTTGGGCTCACCCAAGAGAGCCGCGAGCCCACGGCCCAGTCCGCGCTTGTGCGCGCTCATCGTGCGTCCTTCATGCAACGACTTCCGTCGGCGCCAGCAGTTCCTTTGCCAACGCAAGATAGGCCTGTGAGCCGCGGCTTTTCACGTCAAACAAGATGACCGGCTTTCCGTAAGAAGGCGCCTCCGAGAGACGGATGTTGCGTGGAATCTGTGTCTTGAACATTTGTCGCGGAAAATATGCGTGAAGTTCTTCGAGCACTTCCATCGCCAGCTTCGTGCGCCCGTCGAACATCGTGACGAGCACGCCCGTAATTTCAAGCGGCGGGTTAAGCGCCTCCTTGATGCGGCGTACCACGGTGGTCAGCTGCGAGAGACCTTCGAGCGCGTAGTACTCCGCCTGCACCGGAATGATGATTTCATGGGCGGCCGTCAGCGCGTTAATGGTCAGCAGCCCGAGCGACGGCGGGCAATCGATCAAGGTGAAGTCGTACTGCGCAGAAACCGACGAAAGCACCGTCTTCAAACGGTTCTCTCGCGACAGCGCCGAGACCAATTCGATCTCCGCGCCCGCCAAATTGATCGTCGCGGGAATCAGCGCGAGGCCCGGAATCTCGGTCGTACGAACCACGTCGTCGATCGCGGAGTGGTGCAGAAGCAGATCGTACACGTCTCGCTTGAGCTCGCGCTTGTCGACACCCAGGCCGGTCGTGGTATTGCCCTGAGGGTCCAGATCAACCACCAGCACTGCTTTACCCAACACCGCCAGCGCGGCCGCGAGATTTACCGTCGTCGTGCTCTTGCCGACGCCGCCTTTTTGGTTGACTAGGGCGATAATGCGCGACAAGCGTGGATTCTCCGAGCGATGCACGTACATCGTTATGCGCGCGCTTTTTCGGCAGCGTCGAGATAATCGTTCAGCAGTGCGAGCAGCGACGTGCGCTCGTTACGCTCGGGCGCTTCGGTAACCTGCTCGAAGAGCCACTCTAGCGCATCGCCGACACGCCGGTCGCCACGGTAGTGAGCGTCCGCCGCGCCGCGTGCTTTCAGCGCTTCCATCACCGCGGTGCCGTCGACGGCCAAATCGCGCACGCTGAAGGCGGGTTTGCGCTGCACCTCAGCCCAGACACGCCTCTCAAATTGTGCGTTTCCGTCCTCACGCTTCGGCAAGCCGCTTCCGGCTGCATCGGCGGCGCGCAACGCAAATTGATGCTCCAAATTGGCCGGCCCGATGCGGCGAATGAAGCGCCGGATGCCGGCATCGCTCAAATAGGGATCGGCCGAGTACATGTGCTGGCATACCAAATGCGCGACGCGGTCGATAATGCCGTTGGAGAAGCGGACGCGCCCCAGCATCTCGCGCACCAGGTCGTGACCCACGTGCTCGTGGCGATAGAAATGCGGGCCCTCTTTGGTGCGCGGCTTTCCCACGTCATGAAAGAGCGCGGCTAAACGCAACACGAGGTCACCCGGCGGCGTTGCGTCCACCGTCGCCAGCGTGTGGCGGTAGACATCGTAGGCGTGCCACTCGTTCTGCTCCACGCCCACGCCCTCCAAGAGTTCGGGCCAGATCTCGCGCAAGACGCCGGTTTCGCGCAATAGCTCAAGGCCATTCGACGGTCTCGCCGCATCCCGGCAGAGCTTCGCCAGTTCTTCGGCGACGCGTTCGCCAGAGACGCTGGTCACCATCGGCGCCGACGCCTCCATGGCAGCGCGCAGATTCGGCGAAACGTCGTACTCGAACCGAGCCGCGAACTGCGCGGCGCGCAACATTCGCAGCGGATCTTCTTCGAAAGCGTGCGCGCTCAAGATATCGATGCGATGCGCAGCAAGGTCGTCTCGACCGCCGTACGGATCGACTAACTCGTCGCCCGGCAAACTACGCGCCATCATGTTCATCCGAAAATCGCGCCGCGCAAGGTCGTCACTCAAGGGAATTTCCGGCCCGCTTACGACTTCAAAATCGCGGTGGCCAATGCCGGTGGACCGTTCGCGTCGCGGAAGCGCGACGTCAACCGTATGTTCGGCGATCGTGACCTTGAAGATCGAAAAGGAGGCGCCGACAAAATTAACAGGGCCCAGTTTTTGCAAGCATTTGCGCAAATCTTCTTCGTGCACGCCGCAGACGACGTAATCCAAATCTTTTTGGGCGGGCGTGAAGTTTTCGATTTCTCCGCGCACCTGATCGCGCACCCGCCCCCCGACCGCAAAGAGCGAATCGGGCGGCAACGCATTGACAAGCGCCGTGTCGATTTCGTGCACCTCAACTGCGGACTTGCTCATGCGAGAAGCAGCCCGTATCGCAGCTTCATTTGCGCGTAGCGTTCGTAGGTATGCGGATCAATGCTGCGCCATTCTAAAGAATCCAAGAGCGGCACGAGCATATTGCGCAACGCGGGATTGCGTACCATTAATTGATAGTAGTGGCGCTGCGCGTGATGGTAGGGGCCGTACAAACGCGATCCGATGATCAGCGCGTGCAGCCAGCGCAGCAGCGGTTCATGCCGAACGTGCATGCGCAGGGTAATCTGCGGCTGCCGAGCGTCGCCGCCAAAGTGCGCTTCGCCCACGAGCAATCCCAGTAAGACCCCCTTCTCGAACTCCGACACCGGCCCGATCATCGAGAACCTTTATTTGCTGTTTCACCGTTATGTTCCCCGTGAAACCTTGCCCCGAGGGGCCGCTTGCTCGGTATGCCGGTTCGGCGCGGAAAGCGTTGGGGCGTTTTCCCGATTTTCCTGAGAAGTAGCAGGCGGCTGCCGGAGGGAGCCATCTTTTCCTCGACGGCGGCTCCCAGCATCAGGGCGGCCGCCTCCACTGCCTCGCGCTCGCCGGCCACGAGCTGCCCCCGCTGGAGAATGGCCAGCCCGCCGGTCCGCAGGAACGGGACCGTCAGTTCCGCTACTACCGGTGCCGCTCCAACCGCCCGCCCCGTGGCAGCCGCGAAGTGACCCCGCAGCGCTGGATCGTGCGCGGCCGCCTCGGCGCGGTCGGCGACCACGGATCCCGTAATATCAAGCTCGCGGACAATGGCCTGTAGAAACTTGGCCTTCTTGGAAGTCGCCTCAATCAGCGTTACCTCGAGCCCGGCCGCGATGGCGAGCGGAATGGCTGGAAATCCGCCTCCCGAGCCCACATCCACCAATGGCGATTCGACGAACGGCAGAAGCTGCAACGAGTCCTCGATGTGGGACCAGACGGCTTCAGGGCCTTTGGCGCCGGTAAGATTGATCCGCTGGCTGGCTTCTAGAAGCCGCACCGCGTAGAGCTCGAGGCGCTCGCGATCTTCGGCGGCGAGCTTCATCCGGCCGCAGCGACCGGGCTGCGGCTCACGTAGAGCGAGAGGATCGCGACGTCGGCCGGAGTGACGCCCGGAATTCGGGCTGCGGCTCCCAGCGTGCGCGGGCGTTGGGAGTTGAGCTTTTCGCGGCCTTCAGTCGAGAGCGCTCGCATGAACCCGTAGGCGAGGTCGTTTGGAATGACGGTTCCTTCGCTGCGAGCGGCTCTCTCGACAGCGATCTGCTGCCGGTGCACATATCCCTCCACTTTGATCTCGATCGCGAGACGCTCGCCAACGTCGGCGGCAACTGGGGGGTCGAAAGCGGCAGCCACGTCTGAGAACTCAACGCCCGGGCGGCGCAGGGCCTCGGTTACGGACGCTCCGCTCTCTCCCCAGCGCTGGGAATGGGCTCGCTGGCCGGCCTGCGCGAGCGCCTGCTGGCGCTCCCGGAATGTTTCGAAATCCTCATAGGTCACCAAGCCCGCCTCGCGCCCGATCGGCGTGAGGCGTGCGTCCGCATTGTCGTGACGCAGCAGTATGCGGTGCTCGGCGCGCGAGGTCAACATGCGGTACGGTTCGTCGACGCCTTTCGTAACCAAATCGTCAATCATGACGCCAATGTAGGCATCACCGCGGGCTAGGCGCACCGGTTCTTTTCCAAGGGCGGCGCGGGCCGCGTTCATACCGGCTATGAGGCCCTGAGCCGCCGCCTCCTCGTAGCCCGAGGTTCCATTGAGCTGGCCACAGTGGTAGAGGCCCGCGACCCGTTGCGTTTCCAGTGTGTCCCCCAATTCCGTCGGCGGCACCATGTCATATTCAACGGCATACCCAGGGCGCACCATCTCGCAGCTCTCCAGGCCCGGCAGCGTGCGCAGCATCTCAAGTTGCACCTCCGCCGGTAGCGAGGTCGAGAATCCGCCGACGTAGAGCGTCGCCTCGTTCCAGCCCTCGGGCTCGATAAAGACTTGATGGCTTGGATTATGCGCAAACTTAACGACCTTGTCTTCGATTGAGGGGCAGTAGCGCGGGCCAATTCCCTTGATAAGATCTAGGCCGTAGAGCGGGGAGAGATGCAGGTTCTCGCGCACCAGCGCGTGCGTTCGCTCGTTCGTCAACGTGATGTAGCACGGAAGTTGCGGCCCGGCGAAGCGCGGCGTGCTGCGGTACGAGAACGGCAGCGGCACCCTGCTCGGCGGTTGGATTTGCATCCTTTCCGGGTCTATTGTCGTGCGCTCGACGCGCGGCGGCGTGCCGGTTTTCAGGCGGCGCGTGGGAAAGCCCGCGGCTTGCAGCGCCGCGGACAAGCCGACGGCGGGAGCTTCGCCGAAGCGCCCCTCCGCCTGAACGAGGTCGCCACGGAAGGTCTTGCCGCCTAGAAATGTTCCAGTCGCCAGGACGATGCGGCGTGCGAAATGCCGTGTGCCGTCCGCACAGACCACGCCTCGCGCGGCCCCAGTCTCGAGGATGAGGCCTTCGACCATCCCCACCACGATTTGCAGATTTGGCTGCTGGGCTAACGCCACACGGGCCAAACGCATATAAGTGGGTTTATCCGCTAGCGCCCGTAGCGCTCGCACCGCCGGCCCTTTGGATTCATTGAGAATTCGCACGTGCAGCTCACTGCGGTCGATCAGGCGGCCCATTTCCCCGCCCAGCGCGTCAATTTCGCGCACGAGCTGGCCCTTTGCGCTCCCTCCGATGGAGGGGTTGCACGGCAGCGTGCAGATGCGCGAAGGGTCGCCGGTCAGCAGGATCGTTGGCACACCCAAGCGCGCGGAAGCCAAGGCTGCCTCCAGCCCGGCGTGGCCGCCCCCCACGACGATGACGCCCGCGTCCTCGCGCAAATCCATCGCACTTATCTTAGCAGAGAGCGGCAGTAGCAGCGTGTGCAAAAAGGTGTTATGACCCTTGAGGTGCTCTCAACGCTCACGGTGGTCTGCACATTCGCGTTGTGCGAAGAACTGTATCTCTGCGCAGTTTTTCGATCACCTCGGCGGATACGCCGCCTTGAAAAGGACGTGCCGACGAAGGCGCTGTGGCATGCCGTTGGACTCTAATGGTCGCTTCTGAAGCCGTGATCAAGGTCGCCAGAAACAAGCGTCCGTTCGTCTTTGAGAATTTTTGAATACCTGGGCGTGCGTGCAACCCGCAACATAAAAATTCCGATTAAAGGGAACGTTTTGGTAACCGCCCCCCGATAAGGAGAAGCAATCGATGGCTGCCGTGAAAGATGTTGCGTTTCTTGCCTATTCCGTGCGCGATTTGCCGCGTGCGGAGATGTTTTACCGCGACGTGCTCGGATTGACGCCCGCGGAACGCTTTGGCGACCACTGGATGGAATTCACGGTAGGTTCTACGACGTTCGGAATCGGCAATGGCGAGGCGCTAGGTTTCATTCCCGGCAAATCAAACGGCTTGAGCCTTGAAGTTGACGACATCGAAGCAATGCGTCAGCGCCTGGTTGACGGCGGTGCGCAAGATGTCACCGAAATCCAAAACTGGCCGAGTTGCTCGGCGTGTTTCGCTTCCGATCCCGAGGGCAATCGCTTTGCCTTGCATCAGAAGAAGAGCTGAGTCGGTTTCAAGTAACCCCGTAGGCGCGCAAGTTTTGTAGCTTCCATCGTCAAGCGGCAGCCGTCGCGAAACGTCCCTTCGTACCGAAATCCGCGCGCTGGCTCAAAGTCGCGACAGTGCCGACGCGCTGTACGCCGTCCACGACGATGTAATCTTCATGCTCGTGGGAATTCTTGCGTATGTTTTTGGCTTTCGGCATGCGCACGAACGGTCGCGCATGGTCGAGCGCAAACAAGCTGACGATGAACTCCGCGTCGCCCAAGCTCGCTTTACGAATCTCGAATCATTTCCCCACGCAGAAGCGCGAAAAGATTCCGGTGAGCAGTTCTTCGGTGACGCTCTCCCCCGTGAGCTGGCCCAGCGCACCGTAGGCCTCTTGCAGATCGGGTGCCAGCAGATCGAATGGCATCTTCGCATCGAGCGTGCGCTGCGCATGTGTTAACGACTCCAGCGTCCCCGCGACCGCATTCACTTCGTGCAGCGACACCAAGTGTGGCCGCTGCAAATCGGGCGTTTCCCCGTGCCACACGCTGCCTGCGATCGCGTCGCGCAATCGTTGGAGGGTCGCACGATCGCGCACGCTGCCGAAGATCGCATCGCGCTCGGCTTCACCTCGATGCCTGAACCCTTCGTCGCCAAGATCCGACTTGTTGAAGAGAACGACGCGGTCGCGCGCCCGCGTATCGCCAAGCACCCGAAGCGCTTCATTGGAAAGCGGCTGCGCGCCGTCGATAACGACAAGTAACAAGCGGGCCGTTGTAATGGCACGCTGCGCCCGCTTGATACCCGCGCGTTCCACCGCATCGTCGCCGCTTCGCAGACCCGCGGTGTCGGTAAGGCGCACCAAAACTCCCTCGATTGCGATGGCTTCTTCGATCGTGTCGCGCGTGGTACCGGGAATTTCGGACACGAGGGCGCGTTCTTCGCCTAGCAGCGCGTTGAGTAGCGACGATTTCCCGGCGTTCGGCGGCCCAACGATAGCGACGTCGACGCCTTCACGCGCCAATTTGCCAAACTCCGCTTCCCGCAGTAGGTGCTCGAGGGCTGCGGCGGTTGCCTCAAGCGTCGCGCGCACGCGCAGCGGATTGGGATCCGGCACCTCGTCGGGGTAATCGATCGAGGCGGCAATTTCTTCCAATAAGCCGCCGAGCTGGGCGCGCAGGCGCCGCACTTCGGTTGCCAAGGCGCCATCGAGATTGGCAAGAGCCGCTTGGGCCGCCCCGCGGTGTTCAGCATCGATAACATCCGCTACCGAGGAGGCAGCGTGCAGGTCGAGTTTTCCGTTCAGGAATGCGCGCCGCGTAAATTCGCCGGGCCGCGCGTAGCGCGCCCCGCTGGCCAGCATGGCACGTAGCACTTCGCGCACGATGACCGGCGAGCCGTGCACGTGAAACTCGAGCGTATCCTCACCGGTGTAACTGCGGGGCGCGTGCGCAAGAACGGCCATCGCGCGGTCGATCGGATTACCCGCTTCATCCACGACTGTTCCGTACACCAGCGTGCGCGGTGACAGTGGTTGCTTTGAAACGAAAAGCTGTTGCGCGATACTCCTGACGTGAGGGCCGCTCGCGCGCACGATGGCGATGGCGCCCCGACCCGGCGGCGTCGCCGGTGCCGCGATAGTGTCGGGCAAATTACTTCGGAAAGACAACCACGCGGCGTTCGGGCTCGACGCCTTCGGATTCGGTGCGAACTAATTGGTTTTCGGCGAGCGCTAGGTGCACGATCTTGCGTTCGGAGGGTAGCATGGGCTCCAGTTTCTGCGGAATCTTTTCGCGGATGCAGCGTTCGAGCGTCATCAGCGCCAGATTCTTGAGTTGGTCCGCGCGCCGGGCACGGTACCCTTCGGCATCAATCGTGAAGTATTTCCGGTTTGTCTTGACGCCGGCATTCAAGATGTTGTTGAAGACCAAATTAAGAGCTTCCAGCGTGTTGCCGTGGCGTCCGATGAGCATCGCTAGGTCGGGTCCGTTGATCTCAAAATACTCTCCCTCACTGCGAGGAATGTAGCGGATGTCAGTGTGCGTCATCCCCATGCGCGCGAGGATTTCCTCAAGCAGCGTCCGCGCCGGCTTGACCGATTCGGGCTCGGCTACCTTTTCGCGCGGGGCGACCGGTTCGGAACGGCGGGCGTATCCGCCGCCTTCGCGGCGCGGTCGGCCGCGCGGACGCGCACCGGCCACGCGGGGGCTGACATCCTCGGGCGCATTACGCCCTGGAATTGTGCGGTCACGAATCTCTTGCGGCTGTTCCTCGGGCTCGAACTCGGAGTCTTCGTTCATTGCGTCCTTTTTTTGTTAGCGGCGCTGGCGTTTGCGGCGCCGCGAGCTGCGAGAACCGTTGCTGGTAACGGACGCCGACTTGGCCGGTTCTGGCACGGCAGGCACATTCTCGGTGATCGCGTGTTCGGAGTCCAGCGCAGAAAGCGGTTGGTGATACTTCCGCAGGAGATATAACTGCTGCGCCATCGTAAATACGTTCAAACTAATCCAGTAGAGCACCATCGCGGCTGGCCACTGCGCGCGAAATCCAAAGTACGCTAGCATGGCCGGCGAGAAGAGCTGCATGATCTTCTGCGTTTGCGCCTGTGCCGGATCGGTCGATGGCATGGTCGTGTACCGCATGCTCAGGTACATGGTGATGATGTACAGCACGAGCAAAACCATATCGGAAGCCGCCAAGCTCGTGCCCAGGATTTTCGGGTGCGCCGCTGCGGCGCCCGATCCGATCCATAACCACGCAGTTTTTTGATACGGCTCGATGTGGTTTTTCACCGCATAGTACACGCTAAAGATGATCGGCAACTGAACGACCATCGGCAGGCAGCCGGCCAATGGATTGACGCCTGCCTCTTTAAAGAGTTTGGTCTGCTCCTGCTGCATGCGCTGCGGCTCGCCTTTGAATTTGGCTTGCAGCGCTTTGATCTTCGGGCCGAGTTTCTGCATGCCGATCATCGTTTTGAATTGGGCGGTGTTGAGCGGCCAAAACGCTACGCGCACCAACAATGCGAAGATGATCAAGCTCCAGCCCAAGTTGTGAATTGGAATGTTGATCGCATTGACGATGAGCGTGGTCAAATTGACGAATGGGTCCAGCCAGCTCGTCAGCAGTACGAAGTGCACCAAAAACCTTTCAGCGTTCCGGTCATGGAACGGGGTCGAAGCCGGCAGAATGCCACGGATGGCAGCGGCCCAGCCGCCGCATTGCCAGCAGTACTCCGCGAAGAGCTCCGTGTTTCGCGATTGCCTGGCCCGCGTACTGCGAGCAAGTTGGCTCGAAGCGGCACGCCGGAGGCAGCAGCGGCGAGATCAGAATCTTGTAGGCATTCAAAGCAAACAACAACGCGGCCCGCATCAGCCCAGCGCCCTCACGAGCTCTTCCCGCAACTCCGCATATGGCGTTCCCGCGGCGCGCGGGCGCGCGATAATCAGCAAGCGCATTCGTTGCGGACGAGCCGAGAAGTGCTCGTCGAGGATGCCGGCGAGGCGGCGGCGCACCAGATTTCGCACGACCGCGGCGCCAACCGAGCCACCAACGGTGATGCCGACCACCGCGGCTTGGTCGCCTGGGGCGGCCGGCGCCGTAAAGAGGGTCAAGTTCGGGGATGCCTGGCGGCGACCGCGCTGGCGTAGACGGGCAAACTCGTTGCGGCGCCGCAGACTGACGTACCGGCGCATCAGACCGTCAGGCGCTTGCGCCCTTTCTTGCGGCGCGCCGCAAGAACGCGGCGGCCATTCTTGGTCGACATGCGCTCCAGAAAGCCGTGAACGCGCTTGCGCCGGCGATTGTGCGGCTGAAACGTCCGCTTCATGAGTTCTCCTAGCGGTGAAATAAGGAGCCGGCCACAAGAGGCCGGCACACAGCGCTTCAGTATAAAACCGGCTCGGAGCGTCGTCAAGCGCAAAGGCCGCCGGCAGGGCCGCGATACCGCGAGAACTTACCACCCTGCCTTGGACTCAAAGGTACGCGCCGCGTGCTCGCTCGCGGCCTTTCTCGTTCCGCTTGGAGTGTATACCGCCAGCTTGACTCCCGGCGTCGGATTCTGGGATACGGCTGAAATGCAAACCGTGCCCTACATTTTCGGCGTGGCGCATCCGCCCGGTTTTCCGGCTTTCGTGATCCTCGGCTTCATCTTCTCTCACGCCTACGCCGTCGGGCCGATTGCGTGGCGCATATCGCTATTCAGCGCCATTGCGGTCGCAGCGGCCACGTGGTTTGCATTTCGCACGATGGAAGATGCCGGGGTTCATCCAGTGCCGGCCGCCCTCGCTTCGTGGACCTTCGCGTTCGGCCCCATCGTTTGGACTCGCGCAACGCGCGCCGAGGTCCACGCGCTGGCAATTCTCTTTATCTCGGTCGCCGTCTGGGCCGCTCTTCGTGCGCGCACCACGGGCCGACCGGCATTCTTGTATACGTGCGGCGCGTTCGTTGGACTGGCAGCGGCGACGCATCCGATCATCATCTGGGCGCTCCCCGGAATTGCATTGCTTGCGTTCTACGCGCGCGCGCCATGGTCTAAGAAAACCGTACTGCTTGCTATCCTTGCGGCGATTGCGCCGTTGCTGTTGTACCTGTATATGCCTCTGCGCAGTTTCATTCTTTCGCGGCAGCGACTTGATCCGACGCTGGCGATCGGCCTTCCGCCCGGACAGCCGTTCTGGGATTACGGGCACACCGTGAATTGGTACAACTTTTTTCGTCATCTTACCGGCGCGCAGTTTCCCACCAAGGGGCACGCCCTCACGGCGATTCTGCACCTATCCTCCTATCCGGCATTCGCAAGCAGTTTTAGCGCGCACGCGGTCTTGGAGTTCGGAATACCGGTTCTCGTTTTAGCGCTCGTTGGATGGCTGTGGCTGGCGTTTGACGATCGCGTCACTGCGCTAGCGCTCTCGCTCATCTGCCTGTGCGGAGTTCCGTTTGCGGTCAGCTACATCATCGAAATAGACTACGACCGTTATTTCTTGACGGCGTTCTGGTGCATCGCGGTGCTCGCCGGCGCGGGAGCGCAGGCGGTCGTATCTCTGGCAGCGCGCCGCTTCCGAAGCGCTGCCGTCATCGGGATGCTTTCGCTCGTGCTCCTGGCTGCCGTCGGCGACACTGTGTACGCAAATCGTCAGATCTTTGCCCAACGCAACGACCATTCTGCCGATCAATTCGTCGACCGCATCGTTCGCGAAACGCGTCCTAACGGCATCATAGGCGCGCCTTGGGTTTTTGCGGCTCCACTCGCCTACGCCGCATATGTCGAGCGGCGGTTGGATGAACGCGTAATCGAATCGGCAGAACCGCCGCTGGTAGCGAGCCGCCTCGCAAGGTGGGCCAAGCAACGGCCCGTTTACGTCATCTACTATGAAACGGGCCCGCAGCCGATTCCAGGAGCGCGGCAGGTGCCTATAGACATCGTGGCTCCGCCTTTACTCTACCGCGTCGTTCCTCGTTAGCGGTAGGTGACCGGCACGCGCACTTCGGTCGCCTCGCCCGCAGCGTTGCGTGCGATGACCTGAACCGTGTACGAGCGGTGCAAAAAAGCCGGAACCCACGGAATCCGATAACTTCCTTCGAATTGTCCGAACGTTGTGCGGCGCATGTTCGCCGTTCGAGGGCCCAGCCGCACCTCCAGACTGGCTACATTCGTGCTGGTAGTCACATGCCCGCGCAGAAAGTCGCCTTGGGTGACGCTATCTTGTGAGAGCCAGATGCGTACGATCTGGGGGGTTGCCTCCGGCGAGGCAACCGGCGCCGGCACGGAGGCCGCGACGCCCGGCCCGACGGCAACGCTCATTTCATTGGGCTGCGTGCGCGCGCACGCGACACAGAGAAGAATTGCTGCAAGCAATGCCGGGCGCAGACGCATCGGCCACTCCTTTTGCGCGTTGGCGGGCGGTCCTGCCCGCTGCTTTCCACACGTGTGGACAAGGTTGTGGAGAAGAAAGCCACGCGACACGCGCTCGCGTGGCGGAAAACCGCATGAACAGTACCTTTTGCGTGCTTCTCGAGGGGCGAATTTTCACGGTGGAAAGGTGCCTTTTTTTAACGGAAAACCGTGGAGATTTTCCTGTGGATAAGTGGATAAAAAACTGCACTCGCAGCGCAGGATACACACTTGTTAGGGCCAACAGACGGCCTCTGCACGAAGGTCCGATTCACGACATATGTCCTATGAAACGGGCCGGATGAAATTGCTGAAGGACGGTACGATCGAGAATGGCGCTAGTCATCGGCAACTCCGACATTTCCAGCGAACTCTGGCGCTCGGCGCTAGGAGCCCTCGAGCAAAAGTTTTCCAAACCGATCTTTGAAATGTGGATCAAGCCGATGCGCCTCGCGAGTCTCTCCGGTTCCGAGATGACCCTCTCCGTGCAATCCAATTTCGCGCGCGACTGGGTTGAAAATCGTCTCAAAAATCAGATCGCCGAGGTACTAAGCGAACTGTTCGGGGCCGAGCTGCAGTTGCAATTCCTAGTCGCAGAAACCGCGAGTGGCAGCGATCTCGCACCGGCGGCTCCCACTCCCGAGCAGCCCTTACGGGCAGGCGACGAATTCCGCCCCGGAAACCTCAATTCTCGCTACACTTTTGAAGAGTTTGTCGTGGGGAACAGCAACCGCTTTGCGCATGCGGCCGCCCAGGCGGTAGCTGATAAGCCGGCGCGTGCCTACAACCCGCTTTTCCTCTACGGCGGCGTGGGCTTAGGCAAGACGCACTTGATGCATGCCATCGGGCACCGAGTCATGCAAGATAGCCCGGGCGCTAACATCGTCTACGTTTCCAGCGAAAAGTTCACCAACGAATTTATTATCGCCATCAAGAACAACCAAACGCTCGAGTTTCGCAACAAGTACCGCCACGTCGACCTCCTCTTGATTGACGATATCCAATTCTTGGAAGGCAAAGAGCAAACGTTAGAAGAGTTCTTTCACACCTTTAATACGCTGCACGAATCCGGCCGCCAGCTCGTGATCTCGAGCGACCGCACGCCGAAGGAAATCCAAACGCTCGAAAACCGCCTGCGTTCGCGTTTCGAACAAGGACTTCTCACCGACATACAACCGCCGGATCTCGAAACGCGCGAAGCGATTCTCCGCAAGAAGGCGGAATCGGAAAAGATTCCAGTGCCCGACGAAGTCACGTCTTTTATCGCCAAGATCATTCCGTCGAATATCCGCGAACTGGAGGGGGCTCTCATCCGCGTAGTGGCTTTTGCCTCCCTTACTAAATCGTCTATTACCATAGATTTAGCCGCCGAAGTACTCAAAAACGCGGTGGCACAAGCTCCTTTACGCCGCGTAACCATCGCGTTAATCAAAGAAAAGGTGTCTAAGGCGCACGGTTTGACCGTCAAGGAGATGGACCATCAACGGCGCGATCAGCGCTTAGCGGCGCCCCGTCAGATTGCGATGTATATCGCAACCGAGCTTACCCAGTGTTCCCTTCCGCACATCGCCCGCGAGTTTGGCAAGAAGGACCATACGACCGTCATGTACGCGCGCGACAAAGTAAAGGATCAAATGCAGCGTGACGAGGCGTACCGCAATAAAGTGCGCTCTTTGATAGCCCTCTGCCAGAACGACTAAACTCTTCGTCCCCGAGATGCACCGCGTTCTCCACGCGCTCCCCACAAGGTGAACCTTCCCTATTCGCGATCTTCGCCAATTTCATCACAGCTTGCGTGTACACAGGCGAAATACGTGTGTGTGCCTTCGTTCGGTGCAAATGTGTATAGCGGTCGGTCGTCCACACACAGCTTATACTTTCAAAAAATGCTTGATCTGACGCAGTATCCCGGGCTTGTGCGCAGAATACACCGCCCTACTACTACGACTACTATCTTATTTATCTATAAGGAGACGGCCCAGGGGGCGGACCGGTGTATCGATGAAATTCACATGTAATACCAAGGATATCGGGGCCGCCGTTGGGGCCGCCAGCAAGGTGGTAAACGCGCACACTACCGTCCCGATACTCTCGAACGTTTTGCTGACCGCAGACGGCGAGAAGATATCGGTTCGCGCCACGGATCTCGAGGTGACCCTCGAACACGCCTTTCCCGCCGAGGTGGCCGAGAGTGGCAGCGTAACGGTGCCGGCTAAACTCTTTAGCGGCTATCTCTCCAATTTGCCGCCGGGCCTGCTCGAGCTAACCGGAACGCCGACGCGGGCCAGCGTGAAGTGCGAGCGCTCGAACTACGATTTTCACGCGCTTCCCGCGGACGAATACCCGCCGTTGCCGGCTGCGCAAAAAGGCCAGCGTTTCAGTATCTCGGCCAAGCGGTTTCGCGACGGGGTGAATGCCTCGATCTTCGCCGCATCGGGTGAAGAGGCGCGCGGCGCCGTTCTCATGGGCACCTTGTTGGAGTTGGAAAACGATTCGCTAACGATGGCGGCGACCGACGGATACCGCCTGGCAAAGTGGCAAACAACTTTAGAGCAAGGCATCTCAGGTACCGAAAAATACATCGTGCCCTCGCGAGCGCTGGCCGAAGCCGCTCGCAACCTGGGGAGCGCGGACCGCATCGAGGTGTGCGCCCTAGGCGCGCAGAGTAATCAACTCTCGATATCGGCGCAGGATACCTCGATCGTGGTGCGTCTGGTCGATGGGCAGTATCCCAACTACGGGCAAGTAATTCCGCCCAAGTTTGATCGCAACGTTAATGTAAGTACGGCGCAGCTCATCAGCGCATTGAAGCGCGCCGAATTGGTTGCGGGCGATCGCGCATCGATGGTGAAGCTTGCAGTTTCTAATCAAACTATGATCGTCACGGCAAACTCGGACGTTGCCGGTAACGCTTACGAAGAGTTGGAAGTCGAACAACAAGGCGAAGATCTCACCATTGCGTTTAACGCGCGCTATCTCGTCGAGATCCTCAACCACATCGACAGCGCTCAAACGCTGATGGAGTTTTTAGGGCCGCTTTCCCCAGCGGTAATGCGACCACTGGAGCCCGCCGAAGGCGCCAATCAA
The DNA here is from genome assembly GCA_003243975.1 of Candidatus Meridianibacter frigidus. Classification (GTDB taxonomy): domain Bacteria; phylum Vulcanimicrobiota; class Vulcanimicrobiia; order Vulcanimicrobiales; family Vulcanimicrobiaceae; genus Meridianibacter; species Meridianibacter frigidus. The sequence continues at coordinate 42,222 of QHBJ01000005.1, forward strand.
ATGTACGTGTTGATGCCTCTGCGCCAGTAACATCCAGCTCACGAGTCTAGCGCTCTCCAATCTGCGAAACTATTCCGTGCTGGACTTCCGGCCGCAGGCGGGATTGAACGTACTGGTGGGACAGAACGCTCAAGGCAAGAGCAACCTGCTCGAGGCCATTTGCCTGCTGGGGACGGGAAAATCGTTTCGTACCAACCGCGAGAGCGACCTTATAAAGAGTGGCTTGGACGTCGCCAGCGCGTCGGGCGAGGCCACGCTGCGGGCAGCGGGCACCATTCGTCTGAGTTGCACGATTAGCAGCACCCCGCGCGGAACGCGCAAGATCTATACGCTGAACGGCGAGCCCGTAAAGTATGCGAAGTTCTTAGGGTCCGCCAAAGTGGTCACGTTTGTGCCGGCCGACCTGCAACTGGTCACCGGGCCGCCGTCGCTGCGGCGCCACCTCCTCAACATGGCGCTCTCGCAAGACCAACCGCTGTACTACCGTAACCTTGCGCGCTACCAAAAGGTGCTCGTGCAGAAAGCGGCGCTTTTGCGCGGTGCGGTCGCGCCCGATCCCGACCTGGTGAACATCTACAATCAGACGCTTGTCGAAACGGGCGCCGCCATTATGCTCGCCCGGGCGCACTTCGTTTCGGCGCTCGGACGGGAGGCGCGGCGAGTGCAAGACCAATGGATATCAGATGGCGGAGCTTTGCAAGTCCAATACGACGCAAACGTGCCGTTCGAAGTAGCGACGCAGGATGCCGTTACCGCTGCGTTCGAGGCGCGGCTGCGGGAGCGCGCGGAGGCGGAATCCGCGCGTAAGGCATGTTTGGTCGGGCCGCACCGTGACGATGTGATGCTGTTGCTAGCGGGCGCCTCGCTAGCGGCCTTCGGGTCGCAAGGCCAGCAGCGCACGGCGGTACTTGCGGTAAAAGCCGGCGAATACACCGTCATGCACGATCGCTCCGCTGAGGCACCGCTGCTGCTGCTAGACGATGTGCTCTCCGAACTGGATCCATCTCGCGCGCGCGCATTCATGAATGGAATCGGCCACTACGAGCAGGCTTTTCTCACCACAACGGTTATGCCGCCGGATCTGCGCAGCTCTGCTTTGTACGAGGTCAGCGCAGCCCAGCTGAAGCGCGTAGCATAGTGCTCACGCCCCTAAAGCAGGTAGTGCGCGGCTGGAAGCCCGCGGCGGCCAAGGCCGATCCACTGCTCGTCATCAGCGCCGCGTGGCCGGGAATCGTCGGCGAGGACGTTGCACAGAATTCGCGACCGGTGGAAATTTCGGGGACCACGTTGCTCGTGGTAACGCGCTCGAGTTCGTGGAGCCAACAGCTCAGTTTTCTTGCCGAACGCATTCTGAACGCACTCGCCGCCGAAGTGCCGGCAAGCTCGATCGAAAGAATCCGTTTTCGCGTTGGCCGCGTTCGCGTCCCGACCGCCAGCGGCGCAAAAACGCGCGCGGCGGTGCCGGCCAGATCCCGCACTTTCGTGGCGGAGCCCTCCGCTACGGTGGATGAAGCGCTTGCGCGTTTTCGCGCCGACGTATCGGAATCGCGGCGAGCCAAGAGCGGTGAGGCGTGGAAGGAGTGCAGAGGTTGCGGGCTTCCGCTGGGGCGTCAGGGCCCTGCGCTGTGCGCGCCCTGTGCGTGCGAGCGAGCGGATGCGAAGGCACGGATGGTGTCGCAACTTCTCTTTGAGGCGCCGTGGCTTGGATATGCCGGCATCGCGCCCTTGACGGGAGAGCTATCGATCCGCGAATACGAAGCGATTCGCCGGCGGCTACTGCGCGCGTGGTGGCAAACTTTGGCTCGTGCTCAAAAGTCCGGGCGCGAGGCGGCAACGCGCCACGTGCGGCTGATTGCCAGTTCCTACGTCCTGCTGAAAAGCGGTCTTGATCCCGAGCAAATCTCACCAGTGGTAGTGCGGAATCTGCTCGGCGATGAATTGCACGACTTGCTGCACGTAACGGCGAATAGCATTTAACCGTGTCATCCAATAACTATACCGGCGAGCAGATCGAGGTTCTCAAAGGCCTAGAAGCCGTTCGCAAAAGGCCCGGCATGTACATCGGCAACACGGCCGAGCGCGGCTTGCACCAGCTGGTGTACGAAGCCGTTGACAACGCTGTGGATGAAGCACTGGCCGGTTATGCTAAGAAGGTTCGCGTCGTCTTGCTAAAAGACAATTCGTGCCTCGTCGAAGACGACGGCCGCGGGATTCCTGTCGACGTTCACGCGGGCGAGAAGATGCCGGCACTCGAGGTCGTCATGACCATCCTGCACGCGGGCGGAAAGTTCGGAAACAAGGGCGGTTACAAGGTCTCGGGCGGATTGCACGGAGTGGGAATCTCGGTAGTTAACGCCCTGTCGGAATGGATGGTCACCCGCTCGCGGCGCGACGGTAACGAGTACGAAATGCGGTTCGTGCGCGGGTTAACGACGCAGAAGCTAAAGAAACTCGGCAAGACCGAGAGCACGGGCACCGTTCAGCACTTCAAACCCGACACCGAGATGTTCGAGACGCTGAACTTCCACTGGGATATCCTGCAAAAGCGCCTGCGAGAACTGGCGTTCCTCAACCGCGGCCTCTCCGTCACGTTGCGCGACGAACGTGGTGAGGAACCCAAGGAACGGTCCTTCAAGTACGAAGGGGGCATCGTTTCGTTCGTGGAGTGGCTGAACGACAAGAAGGACCCGATTCACCCGATTATCTCAACCAACAACGAGCGCGATGCGGTCATCGTCGAAGTTGCCATGCAATGGACCGACACGTACACCGAGTTGCTTTATTCCTTTGCCAACAATATCAACACCATCGAAGGTGGCATGCATCTCACGGGATTCCGCACGGCGGTTACCAACGCGGTGAACTCGTATGCCAAGAAGCGCGGCATGCTCAAAGAGTCTGAAGGTAATCTTTCAACCGACGACTGCATGGAGGGGCTGACCGCCGTGATCTCGGTGAAGTTGCCGGACCCGCAGTTCGAGGGCCAAACGAAAACCAAACTCGGCAACGCGAAAGTGCGCAGTATCACCTACGGGCTGCTCGGCGAGCGGCTCGATTTCTTTTTCGAAGAGAATCCACGCTATGCGCGCGCGATCGTCGACAAGTGCATGCAGGCCTCTCGCGCGCGCGAAGCCGCCAAGAAAGCGCGCGACCTTTCGCGGCGCAAGAACGCACTGGACGGAAGCGGACTGCCGGGTAAGTTGGTGGATTGCAAGAATCAAGATCCCTCCCAAAGCGAAGTCTTTCTGGTGGAGGGCGATTCTGCGGGCGGCACCGCCAAGGGCGGCCGCGATCCGAACACGCAAGCTATTCTGCCGCTGCGCGGCAAGATCATCAACGTAGAGAAGGCGCGCTTGGACAAAGTGCTGGCCAACGAAGAGATTCGCACCATGATCACGGCGCTTGGAACGGGATTCGGCGATGAGTTCGACGCCAATAAGCTGCGCTATCATAAGATCATCATCATGACCGACGCCGACGTCGACGGCTCCCACATCCGCACGCTCTTGCTGACCTTCTTTTACCGGCAGATGAAGCAGCTGGTGGAAGAGGGCTACATTTACATCGCGCAGCCGCCGCTGTACGGGATTCGCAAGGGCAAGAAACAGTGGTATGCTTTCAGCGATGCCGAACTGAAATCCATTGTCGGGAATGACGGCAAAGAGTTCCAGGTACAGCAGTACAAAGGTCTCGGTGAAATGGATGCACAGCAGCTGGCGGAAACCACCATGGAAGTCGGAAATCGCCGGCTGAAAAAGATCACCGTCGAGGACGGGGTCGAAGCCGAACGCATCTTCACCGACCTCATGGGCGACAAGGTCGAGCCGCGCAAGCAATACATTTTCGACTTTGCGCGTAGCGTCAAGAACCTCGACCTCTAACTCCGCTACGGCCTGCGCTGCGACACTTGCGCGCCGCGGCGCGTTCTTCCAAAGGACCGCGTGAGCGGGGCAAGCCTGGGTAAGAGAAGGGCGTAAACAGCCGCATGGGGGTTCGTTGCTAGCAAGACGTCGATTCTGGGCCGCCATTGGGCTAAGCGTTGTTGCGCTCGCGCTGCTCGTTTCGTTCCGGCACCAGGTCGGACGCGCCCTTGTCGCGCAATCGCTAAGCCTCGCCACCGGCTATCACGTTTCGTTTGGCGAAATGCGACTGCAGATCGATCACGGCGCCTTCATCAACGCGCGGGTCAGCCGTCATGGCGAGCCGCTGCTGGCTGCCGACCGGATCGACATCTACTATCATCTGCGCGACCTGCTGCCCGCCAGCGCGCACCGGTTCGGCTTCCTGGGCATGACCATTAACCGCCCCGTGCTCACGATTATCCATCATAAGGATGGCAGTTACAATATTGCCCCAGGCCGCGGCGGCGTCGCCGGGGGGGCCGGCGGAGCCAATCCGACCCCACTGTCGTTCTATGCGCGCATACGCGACGGATCGGCGTCGCTGATCGACGATAATCAGTATTATAAGGAAGCGCGGACGCTGGGCATTCGCGCGATCAATGCGGACCTATCGGTAAAATCCGATGCGCGCACGCACTATACTCTGAGCGCACTGATCGACGACACGCGGCCGGAGCCGCTCTCCGCTACGGGAACGATCGATTATCTGCGCGGGTATGCCATCCATCACGTGCGTGCCAAGACCATTCCGATCAAAGCCATCGGGAATTATGTCATCAACTCGCCCGCGGCGCGGATTCTAACCGGCACGGCACGCGACTTCGACGCGCGCATCTATGCGCTCGGCATCAGCCCGGCGTTGCCGGTGAACTACCATGTGAGTGCACGAGCGCATTTGGGCGACGGGCAATTCTTTATCAATGGCCTCGCGCGCCCGCTGGACAATGTACGCGGTACGTTGCAGGTTTTCGACGGCGGTCTGGCCGCGCAATCGTTAGATGCAACCATCGCCGGAGTTCCGCTCAAAGTGGCGGGTGCGATCTACAACTTTTCAGATCCGCAGTTCGAGCTGGGCGTTACCGGCACGGGCCCCCTGCCGGCGCTCAAGCATATTCTGGCGTTCGGATCGCGCTATCCGCTGAAGGGGGCTCTCAGCGCCGCGACACTCATCGAAGGGCCGATCGCCACGCCGGCGGTTTTGGTACGCTTCACCTCCGCACGCGTGCAATACGCTGCGTTTCCGCTGACTGATGCGACCGGCGTCATCGCGCTCTACAGAAACAACGCGCTGATCGTACCACTGCGCGCCCGCTACGCCGGGGTCGCGCTCTCGCTACGCGGCTTGCTCACGCTGGGCAAACACGTGCATTCCGAGTTGGCGCTCCACTATGATGCGAACTCCGAGAACCTTCCATTGCTTGCATCCTTGCTCCCCGGACGCGGCCTCACCGGCGATGCGGCGTTAGGCGGAACCGATGCCGCGCTTGCGGCCAGCGGATACATTGCCGACGCGCGCGACCTGAGGGTTCTGGCGGGACTCTTTAATTTTTCTTCGTCGGGCAGCGGGACGATCGGCCCGTTTTCGATGCACGCGCGGACCGGAAGCATGAGCGGAAGTTATCTGCTCGACCGCCCAGGCAACTCCAGCGCATTCTGGATTGCTGCGAATGACATCGGTCTTGCGCGCGCGCGCCGTCTCTCGTTACCGGGAGTCACGCTGCCGCAGCTGCCGGCAATAGATGGAACGCTCGACTCGGTCTATGCAGCAGGCGGCGGGTCGGGAGCGCAAATGGTTCTGGCCGGGCGCGCGCGAGCGCACGGCTTGCATGTCAATGGCGTTCCCGTCGATGCACTTGGCGCGTCCTTTGCAGGACCGGTCGCCGATCTCGCCCTGCCCGAGTTACGTGTGAGCGGTCCCTGGGGCAGTTACAGCGGCAACGCGGCTTACGATTCAGGTGGATTCGCAACCCGGGGAGTTGCGGATGCTTCGCTCGGCGCGCTCTCAGCATTGGCGGGCAACCTCCCGATGAGCGGCCGGATCGAGGGACCCGTCGCCTTCGCGGTGCGCGGCGGACAGATGATCGTGCAATCCGAAGGCGCCCAGTTCAACAGTGTAAGCGTACGCGGCATACCGGTTCAGAGCGCCGGGGGAACGCTCGCAATTGCGAACGGCAACGTTCGTATCTATGCCGCGCACGCGACGCTTGCCGGTGCGGATGCGGTTGCCGCTGGCTCTTTGGCTGCTGGTTCCGAAGTCGCCGTCGCTACCTCCAACGCGGGACCGCAAGCCGCGCGGGCCTTTGGTTTGCCGCTGCAAACCGGTGCAGTCGCGATGGTTGGCACCTTCGGGATGCGGCAAAGCCAACAGACGTTTCACGGGGGCGTGGCGATATCAGACGGCCGGGCAAGCGGGTTCCCAATCTCCGGAAACTCCGATGTTGACTTGAATGGCGATTCGGTCGCGCTAAGCAACGCAACTGTAATCGTCGGCAACACGTTCGGCGCCGTCGATGGCACCGTGTCAGCGCTGCATAGCGGAAACCCGGCGTATCGCTTGACGGCTTCCGTCCCGGCGGCCGACGTAAGCACTGCAGCGCACACGCTGCATCTTCCCACGTACCGCACCGTGGGGAGCTTCTCGGCCGACTTGTCCATTGCCGGACGGGGTGCCAAACCGTTTGTCAGTGGACCGTTTACGATCGCCGCCGGGGCGATCAACGGGTTGAATTTCGAAAACGCGCGGGCGTCCATTACCGCCGACAGCCGCGGAGTTACCGCGCAAAACGGGCACGTGTTGGTCGGCACCACGGCGGCCGCTTTTTCCGCCAGCGTGCACGGACCAAACAGCAGCATCGCCCTACGCGCGCCCCGAGCCGACCTGTCTGACTTCAACGATTACTTCGACACAGGAGATACGCTGGCCGGCCGCGGCAGCATCGCCGGCTCGGTGTCGCGCTCACCGGCGTGGATCGCCACTGCCGGAGATGTAAATGTCGCGGATTTTCGTTACCGGCGCTTGCCGATCGGCAATACCAATGCGCATTGGTCCAGTCGCAACGGCGTCGCTCAGGGAAGAATGCAAGTCGGCGGCGCACACGGAGAGCTGGGAGTCATCGGCAACGTCGGCCTGGCGCCCTCCGTAAGCATCGCACGCATCGTTACAAATTCCAGCTATCACGTGCGCGCGCATTTGCGAGAGCTGGATCTTTCAACCTGGCTGCCCGCCTTTGGCTTTCAAACGATTCCCGCGACAGGGCGCGTGAACGCGGATGCATCGGTGAACGGTCGCTACCCCGCGCTGGCAATTTCCAGCAATGCAACCATGGCCAGCGGAACCTTGGGGCGCATTCCGGTCGACCGCTTGCGCGTTAGCGCGAGCTCCTCCGGATCTCGCGTGCGCCTGACTTCAATGGCCGTGCAGATTCCGGCGCTCGCCGCCTCTGGAAGCGGTGCCTTCGGGCTGCGCCCGAATGATCCAATCGATCTCGATGTCTACGCGCAAAGCGATAACCTTCCGCAGCTCGCGTCGAACTTTACCCGAACACCGCTCGACGTGCACGGTTCTTTGGAAACCTCCCTAAAAGTCGGCGGAACGTGGCATGCTCCGACAATCGGCGCAACGATTGACCTCACCAAAGCATCAGTGCATGGATTGCAAGTACCTCAGCTGATCGCGGCCCTGGCTTTCGCGCACTCCGACATCGTGGTGAAGAATGCGGAACTGACCCTAGCCAAAGGACGCGTCGCCGTCGCGGGGGCGTTGCCTTTAGAGTTGTCGCCGGCCGGTATCGGCCCCCCGGGCGCGCCGTTCTCGTTCGACTTCTTCTCGCAAGGCGTCGACCTGTCCGATTTCGACGTACTTCTGCCGAAGGGGACCAAGCTCGGCGGCTTGCTCGATGGTCACGTCGGCATCAACGGCACAGTTCGCTCGCCGAAGATTCGCGGTGCGCTCGCATTGGCGCGTGGCAGCTACGTCGGGCCCCTGGAAACGGTACCGATTTCGCAAACCGTCGCGCAGTTGGTTTTTAACGGCAATTCGGCGACCATTCGCAGTCTGCACGCACTGTTGGGCCGCGGAACGCTCGATGTGAAAGGCGAGGTTGCATTCAGCCGAGGGGCGCACGGCAACGAAGTTTCTTACACCGCCGACGCGACCACGCGCGGCGCTTCGTTGAACTTCCCCGCGTACGGGTCGGGCACGCTGGACTCGGCATTGCATTTGCGCAAGGATGCGCGCCGGCTGGGGTTGCTCTCCGGAAACGCCACGATCAGTAACGCGGTCATTCCGTTTGCAGCGCTCGTCCCGCAAGGCGGCGGCGGAGACTCGGGAATCGGTGCGGGCCCCTCGCGTCTTCCATTTAATCTGGCGTTCGATCTGGGGGTAACGGCGGCCAAGAACGTGGCCGTACGCGCGAACGCGCTGGGCTTCGGAGTGGATATCGGTGGCCAGGGTCACGTGAAGCTGGCGGGCACTTTGGCGGATCCGACCTTGGCCGGGCGCTTCAATTCATCGGGCGGTACGCTTACGTTCGTCGGCACCGTGTTCAAGATTCGTAAGGGCTCGGTCGCCTTCGACCCGGCCAACGGGGTCGTGCCCGACTTGTACGCGGTCGCAACCGCTCACGTGCAGAATCCCGACCCCGATCCAGCACGTAATCCAACGGGTGCCACCGACGTGACCATAACGCTGACCGGGCCTGCCTCCAACCCAAACTTGGCCTTCGATTCGAACCCTGGCGGCTACTCGCGCGACCAAATCATCGGCCTGCTTACCCCGCTGGGCGCCATCTCGGGCATTGCTTTCGACGAACAGGGCAATCCCGTTCAGCCGGATCAGTTGCGGGGCGCGCCAGCCGCCGTTTCCGCCCAGCCGTTACCGCCCGGCGCCGTGCGGCGTTCGAACGGCTCGTTCAGCGTGGGCCAAGAGGCCTTCAACATTTTGAACGCGCAGTTCACGCGCAGTCTGTTCGCACCGATCGAAAATATTCTGGGCGGCGGCCTGGGCCTCTCCGACTTTAACCTGACGCTGGACTACTCCGGCGCCGTGGGCGTGAGCTTTCGCCGGCCGCTACGCGATAAGCTGTACGCGCTCTACGCCACCACTTTCGGGTACCCGTCCCGCTCGACGTATGGACTTGAGTTCCAGCCGAATGAGTTCACGGCCGCAACCTTGACCTTTTTCCAGCAGAACACGCCTGCGTCGGTTTTCGGCAACCAGTCCACCCTCATTTCGACGAACCAGAGCCTGACGGTCGGGCAGCCGCTGACCGGCACGACCGGCTTCAGCGCCACCGTCCGCCGCCTCTTCTGGTAGCTGCGGCTCGGGCAGGGTGTCCACCTGGGGTCTAGAACCTGCGGCCTGGACAGAAACAATGCGCAATCCCGGCGCGTTACAACTGCTGACCGGTAGTCGGCGATCTTCATGACGTTAGGGAAAGAAATATTTTCGATGACCTCTAGCCTTTGGCGTGCGCCGCGTGCGCTTGTCCGGTGCGCAGGCCTCACGCTTGCAATCCTTACCACCCTGGCATTGCTTGCACCGATGGTTTCGGTGGCGGCGGGAACCGCGCCGCGCATCGTTTCCGTGGACGTGTCGGGGAACGTCCACGTACCGGCCGATCGCATCTTGGCCGTCGTCAAGTCGCGTCCGGGCGATCCCTTCAACCCACAGCTTGTCCAAGAAGATCTGCGGAATATTTTTGCTTTGGGATACTTTGCCGATCAGGTGCCGCCGTTAATTCGCCAGCGCCCAGACGGTGTTGCGATCACCTATCGCGTGATCGAGAACCCGGTCATCACGCGTGTGGTGTTTACCGGCAACGCCCACGTTCCGAGCGACACGCTATCGGCGCTGATGGACACATCGGTCGGGCAGGTCCTCAACACCAACACGTTCCATCAAGACGTGCTCAAGATTAACTCGTACTACGAACGCATCGGCTACGCCGGCCAAGTCCCCACGCATGTCGCGGACCTGAACATCGAACCGTCCAGCGGCGTACTGACAATGAAGATTCAGGAAGGGCTTACGGTTCGGCGCGTGGTCATCGTCGGGGATCCCTTGCTGCCGCCGGCACTGATTCTCCCGGTGCTCGCCGTCAAGCCGGGAACCGTGTACTCCGACGAAGCGAAATCCAAGGACGTCGATGCCGTCAAAGCACTGTACGACAAGTACGACGTGATCTTGGGTGACTTCGAGGGCGGCATTGATCCCAGCAGTATCGATCTAAAGGCAGGCACGGCGGACGTGCGTTACGACCTCACCGCGGCACGGGTAGGCGCGGTCCAGATTACCGGCAACACTCGCACCAAGGATGAGGTCATTCGGCGCGAGCTGCGCTTGCGGCCGGGCATGTACATCACCAACAGCGCGCTGCGCCGAGACTACGAGCGTTTGAATTCCACCGGTTTCTTTTCGAAAGTGGACCCGCAGGTCAAGCCGGGACCGGATCCCAAGAAGCCCGCGATCGTTACCATAGACTGGAATGTTACCGAGCAGCGCACGGGCACGGCCAGCGTTGGCGCCGGGTACTCCGGCGGGCTTACCGGGCAAGGCCTTTTCGGCACGGTTTCATTCTCGAATACCAACATCAACGGTACGGGAAACGGCGGTTCGATTCAGTTGCAGCGCGGCTCGCGAGACTATTTGGCGTCGCTTTCTGTGACGGTGCCGTACGTCGGAAAAACGAAGCAGTCGCAAAAATACAGCTTCGGAGCGACGCTCTTTGCGAACGGGCAGACCAATTACTACCCAATCTATGCGACCTCCGCGAACGGGCTGATTAGCCCGACTCCGACCGGAACCAGCGCCCCTATTCCGGTGACGATCTTCCCCTCGCAGGCCCAAGCGCCGATCGCGGGAGCCCTTTCCACCAGTACGGCGCGTTCGGCCGGGCTCTCGATGCAAATTGGCCGCCGCCTTACCGATTATTTACGCGCTAGCGCCGGGCTGAGCGTTTCGCGTGTGGCAACGCAAACCACCGTGCCGATCCCGTACTTCTTCCAATCCGGGCAGCCAAGCGTGCTAACGGGTCCAACTCCCAATCCCATTCTGGGCGGGACGCCAGGCAACGGCAGCTTCGGTATCAACGCGCCCTCCATCGCGAACATCAATACGGGCCTGCCGTACAAGCTGAACGCGACAACATTCGGCGTGGCATACGATACGCGCGACGATGTCTTCAACCCGCATCATGGGCTCAATCTTTCGATTGGCACCGAGCTCTCAGGCAAACCGATTGGCTCGGACTTTACCTACTCGAAATCGACCATTGACCTCGCGAAGTTCTTACCGCTGCGCAAGGCCGCAGTTTTGGCACTGCACGGACAAGTCGGCACGACCACCGGCGCAGTTCCGCCGAACTCGCTGTTCACGTTCTCCGACCAAACCGTGCGGGGCTACAACCAGGTCTTCTACGGAACCGACATTATTTTGGGCCAAGCAGAGTACCGGCGCCCGATTCTGGCCGATCAGAAGATGCAGTTGGCCGCATTCGTGGATGAACTGGGCTTTCGCATCCGCGGGGCCACGCCGCTGCTGGACCCCTTCACGAACCGCATCGTTGGTTACCCTGGAAAGTTCTCGTACCGCGGCGACTTCGGCTTAGGGATACGGTTCGATCTCCCGGCACTGAATCTGCGCACCATTCGTATCGACATCGCGCATGGCAGTGCCGGCACGCATACCAGTTTCGGCATCGGCCAGAGTTTCTAACGTGCGCACCAGCATTGCCGCGCTTTTCGCGCTCGGCGTTCTGGTCGCAATGCCGCTTGCGTTGGCCTCCGACCTGGGCGACGTCGGAACGCTCGATCAAGCTGCGGTCAGCAACCTTCCGCGGTTTGTCGAAGCCAACCGGCAGGTCGTTGCCTTCAAGACCGGCTTGGACAAGCAATTCACCGCGCGCATGAAAGCCGCGCATTCGCAAGCGGACCAGCAGCGTATCATCACCGAATTTCGCGGACGCCTACAGGATCGCCAGCGTGCACTCCTAGGCCCGCTCTTCGGGCGCGCGCAAACCGCCATTGCCTCGGTGAGTTCGAGCAAGAATCTTTCGGTCATTGTGGACAAAAGCATCGTGATATTCGGAGGCCAGGATATAACCAAGGCCGTTATCGATCTAATGCAGAGTCCCGGCCCGATCGCAGCGCCCGTCAGCACGCCGCCGCCCTCGGAGATCGGTTTTGTGGACAACGACCAAATCGACGCCATCCCTAAACTCAAGACGGCCAACGACGACTTCCTGCGCTTCAACGAGCAGCAGAAGCGCATCGCGGCGCAAAAGATGAGTAAAGCCAAAACGGATGCCGAGCGCCAACAGGTTCTGCGCGATTATCAGAAGACGGTTTCGGATCGGCAAGATCAGCAGCTTAAACCGCTGGCCGATCAAACCAAGAGTGCCATCGCGGACATCGGAAAAAAGAAGAATTTGGTCCTGGTCATCGACAAAGGCCACTTGATCTATGGTGGCACGGACATCACGCCGGATGTCCAAAATGCGTTCAAATAGGCAAATACTCCGGCCCACCCGTCTGACGCGCATTCTCGCGGTTGCCGTTCTGGGCTGTGCGCTCGGTGCGTGCGTGCAGCGCGTGGATGTAAACGCCCCGAGCGTGCGCGGAATCGGTTACGTGCGCCTCGATGACGTCGTGAAGAAGCACCCGCTCTACAGCGAGCTCTCCCAGATTGAATCGAACATGGCCGCGCTCAGTTTGCAGTCGCTAGGCCCCGCGGTACCGAAGACCGGTGCCGAGATCTCGCGCGAAACCATTCAGCTTAACCGCGAACTCGACGCAGCTCGCGACCGCGCAAATCATATCCTTCAGCAAAAACAGGTAGACTACGCGCAAAAAGAGCAGGCGGCGGTGCGTGCCGCCATCGTCGCCAGCGGCGAGAACCCGGGCGCAGCTCCGGGCCAAGAGATGCAGAATACGGCCGCTGCCCAAGTGGCGCAGATTTCTGCGTCGGCCAACCGTGACTTCGCGGCGTATCAGGAAACCTTGATGCTACAGGACCGAGCGGCCACCCAGAACGTGGCCGGCGCACTGGAACAACGCGCCGATCGCCAGTACCATCAGCGATTGGATGCCCTCAACGCGCGTGAATCGCAGGCCTCGCTCGAAATGGTGAGCCGCGACTCGGCCCAGCGGTTGGCGCTACGCACCAAACTCAACAATCTTGCGCTCGACGATGCATTGCGTGCTCAAACCAAAGCCCAACTCGCCGCCCTCGACAGGAAAGAGGCCGACGCGGTAAACGCGATGCGCGCCGCTGACGCGGCGGAACTTGCGACATATCAACGACAGCTGCGCGCACAAACCAGCGCGGAGATCGCCGTGCAAACCAGCAAGATTCACGCACAAACGGCCGCCAAGCTCGCGCAGAGGCGCTCATCGGTAAGTTCGCAAGCCAGCGCGCAGATTGGTGGTCTCGCGCCTGCCGCCCCCGCCTCCGCGCACATGTCGGCGGCAACCCAGGCTAAGATCGCGCAGATCGACCGGGAGTACCGCACGCGGTTCAAAGCGGATGTCAGCAAAACCGTTGCGGACTTCAATCGAACCCGCACGGACCTGGATGCGCGCTTTTCGGAGCTGCGTGGCGTCGATACCGCTTCGCGCGGCAGCGTGGGCAAACAACTTGGCGCCCTACGCGATCAGCACGACAAACTTTACAATCAGATCGTCGCTCAAGTTCAGCATGAGGTTCAAAATCTTGCCAATCAGCGGGGATTGAAGGTCGTGTTCATCAATATCGTGGCTCCTTCGGGCGGCGTAGATCTGACAGAGGACGCCCAGAAAGACATCGAGAGTTTGCACGAGTGAAAACCTCAACCGCCATTTCGATCGCGCTTATATTTCTTGGCCTGGCGGGGTGCAACGCTGGTAAGCCGCAGAGCCCCGTCGCCGTGGTAGATACCGAGCGAATCAAAGCCAACTGGCCGAAGTTTCAAAACTACAACAACCAGCTTAGTGTGGATATGACCGCCATCAACTCGGCGCGCATGGACGATGCGCAGAAAGCGCGCGCGCGTGGCGCCCTCCAAAAAAAGTATGTCGGCATCCAAAGCGAGTTGGTAAATGAGGTACGCACCGCAACCACCCAAGCGGCGCGCGATGGCCACTTCGCTATGGCGGTAACGCGCGAGTTCGTCCCGTACGGCGGCGCAGATATTACCGCCGAGGTTGAAAAGAACCTCAAGATCACCGCAGCGTCGCCCTCCGCCAGCCCCTAAATGGCGCTGACGCTTCAGGCCCTGGCCGAGCAGACCGGCGGCCGCGTTATCGGTGATGCGGCCACGCGCATCGAACGCGTCAGCGCGACCGAGGATGCCGCCGCCGGATCGCTGACCTTCGCGACCGACGAGCGCTATCTTCAGGCGGCGCTCAAATCCCGAGCGTCGGGGGTACTGGCGGATGAAAAACTCGTTGTCGGCGAGCGCGAGTTCGCCATTCCGGTATTGTGTGTTCCGGACGCGCGCGTCGCCCTTGCGCGAGTGCTGCAAAACTTCGAGCGCGCGATTCCCCGCGGACCGTTCCGCCACGCAAGCGCCGTGGTGGAACCCAGCGCAGCGATTGGCGAAGACGTCTTTATCGGACCGCTGGTGTACGTTGGCGAGCGGGCCACGATCGGCGCGCGCACGACGCTGCAAACCGGCGCTTTCGTTGCCGCTGCCGCGCGCGTCGGCGAGGAGTGCGTCTTGCATCAGCATGCGCGCGTGCTCGAAGACTGCGTGCTCGGTGACCGCGTGGTGTTGCACCCCGGCGCGACCGTCGGGGGCGAAGGGTTCGGCTGGGCGATCTCCGAGGGCCTCTTGCAGAAGATTCCGCAAGTCGGCAACGCCGTGCTCGGCAACGACGTCGAGGTCGGCATTAATTCGTGCATCGACCGCGCGCAAACCGGAAGCACCACGGTGGGTGATGGAACCAAGATCGACAACTTGGTGCAAATCGGGCACAACTGCCGCATCGGCAAGCACTGCGCATTCGCCGCCCAAGTAGGGATGGCTGGAACGACCATTATCGGCGATTATGTGCAAGTCGGGGGTCAAGCCGCATTCAAAGGGCATATCACTGTCGGTTCGCACGTCATCGTCGCGGGAGCGAGTCACGTTTGGGGAAACGTCGAGGACAATGCGTTTATCAGCGGGCGTCCCGCTCGCGCTCACAAGGAAGAGTTGCGGTGGCAGGTCATGCGTCGCAAGCTGCCAAAGCTCTTTGCCCGTGTGGACGCCCTCGAAGGCAAACGCTCCACCGACGCGGATGAATGAGCGCTAACTATCAAAGCACGCTGGCCGCCCCGGCAAGCTTTGAAGGCCTTGGAATTCACACGGGATTGCAATCCCGAGCCGACGTCCTCCCCGCCGATCCGGGTTCCGGAATTCGATTCGTGTTGGCCGATGGCGCGGTCGTACCCGCTACCGCCGAATACGTCGTAGAGACCGCGCGCGCAACGGTGCTGGGGAAGGATGGTTCGACGGTCTCTACCGTCGAGCACTTGCTGGCTGCGCTTTTCGGAATGGGAATCGATAATGCCGCGATCCACGTCAGCGGCCCCGAGGTGCCCGTCGTCGACGGGAGCGCGCGAGCCTTTGCAAACGCATTCGCTGAGATTGGCACGGTTCGGCAACACGCTGCCCGCGCGCGCTACGTGCCGGTGAGCCCGAAGTTCTTCCGCGACGGGGGGCGCACGGTGATCGTGCTGCCCGCGTCCAGTTTTCGCGTCAAGTTTTTGGCCGAGTTCGCGCCGCCCATCGGAACGCAGTATTTGGACGCTGAGGTTACGCCGGAGTTCTTCGCTCGCGAGATCGCCGGCGCGCGCACCTTCGGCTACCTGGCCGAAGTGGAGGCCTTGCTCAAGCGCGGGCTGGCGCAAGGCGGCACGATGGAGAACGCAATCGTCTTTGCACCCGATGGGCCGCTGCAGCCGCTACGCTGGCCGGATGAGGTGGTGCGTCACAAAGTGCTCGATTTGATTGGTGACTTTGCCCTCCTGGGCGCCTACCCGCAATGCGAAGTGATCGCCATCAAGAGCGGCCACCGCTTACACTGCCTCGCGACGGTCGAGCTACGCAAGGATTTTGCCGGTTCGCTCCCCTCCGCGAACGCGCGATAGATAGTAGCCGGGCCCATGGCTCAACTCGACATACGGCAGATCATGGAGATCTTACCGCACCGTTATCCGATTCTGCTGATTGATCGCATCATTGAGCTCGAGCCGGGAAAGCGAGCAGTCGGCTACAAGAACATCACCAACAACGAGCCGGTTTTTAACGGGCACTTTCCGGGCAACCCACTCTTTCCGGGCGTTTATATGATCGAAGCACTCGCACAATTGGGCGGTGCCACGGTGCTCGAACCCGGAGAAATCTCGCGCAAGACGCCGTACCTCGCGGCGCTCGACAAGGTAAAGTTTCGCCGTCCGGTCATTCCCGGAGACTGCCTGATGATGGAAACCAAAGTGCTCAAGGTTCGCAAGAACATCGGCTGGATCTCGGCGGTTGCGAAAGTGGACGGCCAACTGGTCTGTTCGGGAGAGTTGATGTTCAGCATCGCCAGCGACCCGCGTCTCTTCGGGTACGACGCGGCCGTCCTGCATGCCTAAGAGTTCCCCGAGGGCGCACTAATTATACATCCGAGTGCGATTGTGCATCCGAATGCGCAGATTGAACGCGGGGTCGAGGTCGGCCCATTTTGTTTGGTGGGCGAGCACGTGAAGATCGGCCGCGGAACGGTACTGCAAGGACACGTCGTGGTCAACGGTTGGACCGAGATTGGTGAGGATTGTCAGATTTTTCCTTTTGCCACCATCGGTAGCGCGTCGCAAGACCGAAAGTACCGAGGGGAACGCGCGTACGCCCGGATTGGAAGCCGCACCACGCTGCGCGAGTACGTGAGCGTGCAGCGCGGAACCGGGGAAGAGTCGGTTACCTCAATCGGCGATGACTGCCTGCTCTTAGCCTACGTACACGTCGCGCACAATTGCACCGTCGGAAGAGGCGTTACCATGAGCAACCTCGCACAGCTTGCCGGCCATGTGGAGATCGGTGACTATGCGGGCATTGGCGGTATGGTGGGCATGCACCAATTCGTGCGCGTTGGCAAGTATGGTTTCGTGGGGGGATACACGAAGCTCTCGCGCGATCTTCCCCCTTTCTTTCTGTGCGATGGGAATCCGCCGAAGCCATACGGTCTTAACAGTGCCGGGCTAAAGCGCGCCGGTTTCTTGCCGGAGGGCATTGCGGAGCTCAAGCGATTTTACCGGCTCATCTACGGATCGAAGCAGAGTTTCTCACAAGCGCTGGCGGAGATGGAACAAACGGTAACGACGGATGCCGGGCGTGAGTTGATTGCGTTCTTGCAGACACCCTCGGACCGCGGAATTCTTAAGTAGCCGGCGCGCGTGCGCTATTTTTTCGCTACCGGCGAGCTCTCCGGGGAAACCAGCGCCGTCCTGTTGTCCGGCGCCATTCGTCAACTGGACGAGCGTGCAGTTTTCGAAGGCTTGGGCTCGGAGCGCATGCGATCGGCGGGATTCAACGTTTGGCGCGACACGCGTGGCTGGGGAAGCATGGGCGTCGTAAGCGCGCTCGCCAAAGTGCCGGGACTGTATGCAATAATGCTGCAGGTCGCGCTCCGTCTGCGGCAGCGGCCGCCCGACTTGGTCGTATTAGTGGATTTTGGAGCGTTCAATCTACGCCTGGCTCGCACGCTGCGAGCGTTCGGATATCGCGAACCCATTCTGTACTTCTTTCCGCCCGGTGCATGGCTGGATAATCCCAAACAGGCGCGCCTTGTCGCAAACAGCACCGTACCGCTCACGCCGTTCAAACATCAAAGAGATTTTTACCGTTCCCTCGGGCTGCCCGTGCACTGGTTCGGCCATCCCTTAACGGCTGCATACGGCATGCGCGCCGCGCGCGCCGCGCCTCCGGCAGGCGCTGGCCGAATCGCCGTTTTGCCTGGCAGCCGCGCCGGCGAGTTGCGCTACCATCTACCGGCGCTGCTCGCTGCCTTTGAAATCCTATTGCAATCGCGCCCCAACGCGGGCGCCATCTTTGGCGCCGCCGACTCCGCCGCCGCGAACGCAATCAGGAGGGAAATCCATGCACGACAGGTGGCCAATGTGGAGGTGGTTGCCGGCGGACATGCTGCGTTGCTCGGCGCGGATGCCGCTTGGATTGCGTCGGGCACGGCGGTGCTGGAGGCGGCGCTCATGGGCGTTGCGACAGTTGCTCTTTACATCTTGTCCGCGCCGCAAGCGCGCATCGCTCGGCGCATCTATCGCGGCGCGTACATAACTTTGCCTAACATCATTTTGAATGCCGAGGTCATTCCCGAGTACATGCAAGAGGCTGCGACCCCGCAGCGCTTGGCGGCCGCCATGAACTCCGTCTTGGCAGATCCGCATTCGCAATACGTTGCTTTCTGCGAACTGCGCGAGCGGTTGGGACCGCCTGATGCCCTCGCGCACTGCGCGCGTTTCGCCGTCGGTCTTGCGGGCACGTCGTGCTGATTTACCATACGTCCGACTTGCACGACCACCGCGGAATTGCACAGCCGTTGCAAGCATTGCGCGCAGCCGCCCCGGGCCTGCTCCTCGACTGCGGGGATGCCTTGCGCGGCAGCCAAACCGTGTACCATCGTTCGGAGCCGATCATCGCGGAAATGGACGCGGCCAAATACGATGCGCAAGCCGCCGGCAACCGCGAATTTCACTACCTTTTCGGCGCGATGGCCGCCCGCGCGCGGCAGATGCACCATCCGCTCATCTGTACGAACGTGGTGGATATCAAAGCGCGGCCCTTACCCTTCATCGATCATCTGCGATTGGATTACGATGGTGTGCGGTTGTACCTGACGGGGCTGCTGATCATGCAGTATCCAGTGGGCAGCCCGTGGGAACGTCTCTTCGGGTGGCGGTTCCTGGATCCGGATCGAGTAATCGAGAAACACGCCGCGCGCGTTCTCGACGGCGAACTCTTTGTCGTGCTCTCGCATTTAGGGTTGTCGCTCGACCGAAAACTGGCAGAGCACGTGCCGCGCATCGATCTCTTGCTGGGCGGCCACAGCCACGACACGCTGCACGAGCCGCAGTTCGTCAACGGTGTGCCGATCGTTCATGCGGGACCGTACGGGCGCTACGTTTCGCGCAGCGATCTCCGTCGTGACTCGGCTGCAAAGCGCCCGCGTTTGCACGCGTTTGCGTTGCTTCCGCTGTTGCCGACGTGAGCAAGCGAGTGCTCTTCGTTACGAACGGCCACGGCGAGGTCGCGATCGGCGCGCACTTGGCGGCGCAGCTCGGGTTAACGTGCGACGTCCAGTGCGACCACCTGGCGCTCGTCGGGGACTTTGCGCACGGCTCGGCAATGTCCGATGTCGGACCGCGCCGGGTCATGCCCAGCGGCGGACTGCTTGCAATGGGCAACCTTCGCAACTGGTGGGCCGACCTGCGTGGCGGCCTGCTCGGCCACCTCTTGGAACAACTCCGCTTTGCGCGGCGTGTACACGGGCAATACGATGCGGCCATCGCAGTCGGAGACGTTACCGTGCTGCTGCTGGCGCGCATGACGCGAAGCCGGCGATTGGTTTTCGTCGGTACGGCGAAAAGCGTTTTCGTCGCGCCCTACGGGATGTTCGAAGAGCGCGTGCTCGCCGGCGCCGATCTCGTTTTCGTGCGCGATGAACCGACGGCCGCGCGTTTGCGCGGACACCGCGTACCGGCGCGGGCTCCCGGTAACATCATCGCCGATCTCTTTGGGCTAGAAGAACTGCCGCGCGTCGCTACGCCCTTTGCCACGACCGTCGCGATCTTTCCCGGAAGCCGCGCGGACGCGTACGGGCAAGCGCGGTTTCTCTGTGCGGTGGTCAGGTCGGTGGCGGCGCTACGCCCGGGCTTTGGCGCTTGGCTCTCGATCGCTCCGGGACTTCGAGCCGAACGGTTCGCAGAGGTCTTTGCGGCTGACGGATGGGAAGTCCATCCGGTGAACGACCCTCAATCGCCGTTTGCGTTGCATAGCGGCAAGGTCGAAGTCCTCCGCGCGTGGACGGGCGAGCCGGGCTCCCTCTTGCATTCCGCAGCGGTCGTCCTAGGCCAAGCCGGAACGGCAAACGAAGCGGCGGCCGCCGCGGGCATTCCGATTCTGGCATTCGAGCATTCTGGGAACCGCGCTCATCCTTGGTACCGCAAGCGCCAGCGCGGATTGCTCGGAGACGCGATGATGGTGGTGCGCGGCGAAAGGGAAGAGGCAGCAGCTGCTCTGCTGCAGCTGCTCGACGACCCGCACCGGCGCGCACGCATGGGCGATGCCGGGCGCGAGCGCATGGGCGCGCGGGGCGGCACGCGGCGCGTCGCGCAGGGAATCGCCGAGCTCATCGGGTGCTAAAGAAGCAAATCGGGCCCGCGCTGGGCATCACGTTTTTTGTGCTGCCGCTCTTTCCGTCGTTCATCACGTTGACGGGGGCCAGCGTTCCAGGCATCTCGCTGCTGCCGAAGTCTGTCACCCTGCTTCTTCTGGGCGTGGTGTTCTTGGCGGTGGTCTATGGCATCGCCACGCTGTGTAGTGAGGCCTGGCATCCCGGACCACTTTTCGGACCCCTTCTCTGGTGGCTCGGAGCGGCGATCGTTAGCGCGCTCCTCGGATTTGATCCCGCAGCGGGAGCACTCTTCATCGCCATCTTCGCGTTCGGAGTGGTGTGGCACGCGGGCGTCATGCGTTTCTATAATGAACCCGGAGTCGCGCGGATCATCTTTGGAAGCTTTCTGCTTTCGGGCGCGCTGGCCGCCGGCGCAGCGATCGCCATGGTGCTTGCGAAATGGCCGGTCGCGCAGTACACATTTCAGCACGGCCGTGCGACTGGCACGTTCATTTTACCGGGAGAACTCGCCGGCTACCTGATCATCTACCTGCCGGTCGCGTTTGCCGTGCTGCGCACGGCGCCTACGAAATTGCTCCGCGGTCTCGCCTCCGCCGGGCTTCTTCTGGGTTCTATCGCCTTTCTGATGACGGTATCGCGTGCGGGCTGGATTGGCATGGCCGTCGGCGTCGCATTCTTGGCTGTAGTCATTCGGCAACGGGCGCGCTTGCGGACCGCGGCGAGCATTCTCATCGTCGCGGGCGCGGCGGTTTTATTGTTCTTTAACGCCCGCCATAATCCGTCGGAGAACTATACGCGCATCTCTATTTGGCAAGCCGCGGTGGAGATGATCGAGCGCTTTCCGTTGACCGGCGTCGGGCCGTTTGATTTTGCACGCGTCTACGCACTCGTGCGACTCCCGGGCGGGGAGGCAAGTGCATTTCACGCGCATAGTTTCTTACTAACGGTTGCTGCCGAAACCGGCTTGCTTGGACTCGTAGCCGTGTTGTATACCTGGTGGCGCTTTATCGTTCTCTTGCACCAGCGCTTGCTCGCGGCCGGTACGCCGGCGCGTTCGCTGGCGCTCGCGGTCGCGGCGGGACTTCTCGGAACCTGGGTGCAAGGGCTGATCGACACCGTGAGCGTTGTAATTTTCGGTTTATGGCTGCCGTTTCTGGCGGTGGCTCTCTCGAGCGCGCAGTATGGTTGGGGCGAAGCGTGAAGCGGCGCGTTCTCTTCAGCGTGGCGCTTGCGCTACTGTGCGCATGCAATCCGAAACCCGCGCAACATCCCCGAGAGCTCGCCTCGGCCGCGCCCTCCGTCAGCCCATCGGGACTGCCGCCTTTTCGCATTTCGAGCAAAGGGAGCTCCACGCAACCGGTACGCATCGTCGAGCAACAAGGCAATCGGAAACTTTATGAGCTCGTGGCGCGTTCCACCGAATCGACCGTGCAATCGCAAACGAACTTTCGCGGAACCTTCCGCCAAACACAGGTGACATTTTACGCGGCCGACGGCGGCCGCCTTGATGGGAAGGCGCCCACGACCGCCATCGATCGCGCAAGCGAACTGGTAATCATGTCGGGCGGCGTTGCGGCCCGTACCTCGGACGGCGTGCTGCTCACGTGCGATCAGTTGCAGTACGATCGGCGCACCGGGTTGTTGAACGGCAATGGCAATGTGAAAATCGTGAAGCCGGCGCCCGACGGATCGTTGACGCTCACCGGCGCAAGCTTCGAGAGCGACCTGCACCTCTCACATCTTAAGGTGCAATGAGCGGGGGAAATGGGCGCAGAATCGTGCTGCGCGATCTAAGCAAGCGCTACGGCGAACGAACGGTCGTCGACCACGTCAATGCCGACGTGGGAACCGGGGAGATCGTCGGATTGCTGGGTCCCAACGGCGCCGGAAAGACGACGACGTTCTATATGGTCGTAGGGTTGGTCAAAGCCGAGAGCGGGACGGTGGAATTACGCGACGGCGACGTTACCTATGCGCTAACGCGCGCTCCTATGTACATGCGCGCGCGCCGCGGTATCGGATACCTGGCGCAGGAGAACTCGATCTTCCGAAAGTTATCCGTCGGTGACAACATTCGGCTCATTTGGGAGATGAACAAGGTGCCCAAGGCCGAGCAGGAGCAGCGTTTGCCCGCGCTGCTCGATGAGTTCGGCCTCCTGCGGTTCATCAACGCGCGCGGAGACAGTCTGTCCGGCGGCGAGCGCCGGCGCGTCGAGATCGCCCGGGCAATCGCCACCGAGCCTGCCTTTCTGCTGTTGGACGAGCCGTTTACGGGCATCGACCCCATTGCGGTCGCCGATATCCAGACGATGATCCGCCAGCTGCGCGACCGCGGTTTGGGCGTTCTCATTACCGACCATCAAGTGCGCGAAACTCTGGCTATCGTGGACCGTGCCTACATTCTTAACGAAGGTCGCATTGAAGTTTCGGGCACAGCCGCGGAGGTGCTAGAGAGCCCGGTCGCGCGCCGATTTTACCTGGGCGAGAGCTTTCGACTGTAGTGCCGCCGCTCTCATGGCGGTTGAAGATTCTCGACCGTTACATGCTCACGGAACTGAGCGGGCCATTTTTCTTCGGCCTTTCGGCCTTCACGATGATCATTGCGGCGGCCAACATCTTGAATATCGGCAAGCTGGTGTCAAACGACCGGGCCCCTCTGTGGGCGGCGATCGAAGTCTTCGTCTGGTCGCTGCCCACCACGATCGTACTGGTCATTCCGATGGCGCTGCTGCTGGGAACGCTCCTGGCCATGCAGCGGCTGTCGGGCGAAAGCGAGATAACCGCGATGAAGGCCGGAGGGATTGCGGTCGTGCGAATCGTTGCGCCCCTGCTGGTGGCCGGCTTTCTGATTTCATTCCTGACGCTGCTGCTGCAAGAAGAGGTCGTGCCGTACGCGCAAGATCAGCAGACCTACCTCGTCAACGAGGTTATCAATCACACTAGTCCGTTTAACCGCGACCTTACCGTTACGGCCCCGCTGCCCGGCGGCGGACGCCAAGTCATGGTGGCCACGTCCATGGAGAAGCGTTCGCTGGCGCTCTTAAAAGTGACGCTCATCCAGTATAACCGGCAAAACGAACCGACGCAGATCGTTTTCGCAGACCGCGCGGAGTTTACGGCGGACCGTTGGCAGCTTCAGAATGCCAGTACCTATCGCTTCAATTCCGACGGCTCGATCTTCTCGGAACCGCGCGTTCCGGTGACGGAGGTCGCGATTGCCGAGCGGCCAACAGAGCTGATCAAACGGGTCGCGCACGATGATCCCGAGCAGATTCCGCGCGCGCAGATTGCGGACATCATTGGTTCCGGTCAGCTGACGGAAAGCGAGCAGCGAAAATACACCACCGCTTTTCACGAAAAACTCGCGCGCCCGTTCGCCTGCTTCGTCTTTACCCTGCTGGCCATTCCGTTCGGCATTCGCCAGACGCGCGGCGGATCGAGCATGGGAATCGGCTTTGGCTTGGCGGTTGCGATCATCTTCGTTTACTACGTTGTCTCCTCAATTTTTTCGTATATCGGAGATGCGTCGCTCGCGCTCAGTTCGCTGGCGGCATGGGCGCCCAATCTGCTTTTCACCTATATCGGCCTTCACCGGCTGGTTAAGGCAGCGGTCTAGTCGTGGGTGATTTCTTACGCGGCATGTTGTGGATTATCGGCATCATTCTGCTGTGCGGCGGCATCGCGTATATCGGCGACCGTGTCGGCCACCAAGTGGGCCGCAAGCGGCTCTCCCTCTTCGGGATCCGCCCGCGTTACACGTCTACCATCGTGGCGGTGGGCACGGGAATGCTGATTGCGCTTGTGGTCGTCAGCGGGGCGATCATCGCCAGCAACAGCGTCAAGAACGCCTTCTTTCATATCAACGCCCTTAACACGCGGGTCTTGCAGCTCGAAGCGCAGGCCAACGAGATGCAGAAGCATGTTCGAAATCAGCAAGTGGTCTTAGGAGTTGGCGACTTGGTGACGCCCGAGATCGCGCTCTTGCGCCAAAATGCATCGCCTGAAGACCGTTACCGAACGCTACGAGACTTCGCGAACCGCGTTTCGGCAGACGCCAATGCGATATACGTGCAGCGCGGTTTGCGCCGGCTAGTTCCGCCTGCCGACGCCGACAAGAAAATGCGCGATCTTGCAAACTCCGTGGACCTGACGGCGGAACTTGCGCAGTACCCGGTCCTAGTCATCGCGCAGAGCGATCAGAATCAGTTCGTCAACGACACGCTGCAATTCAATCTGCACTTCATACCCGACCGGCTGACGTTTGCAGCTGGGAGCCCGATTGCATCGCTCGTCATCACTGCCGGTCCGCTACTCAACATCGGCTTCATTATTCGCACGCTCGAAGAGAACGTAACATCGGCCGCCATCTCCAATTCGATGCCGGCGTACTTTGCGCAGAACGTGCAAATCGTCAGCGGGCCGACGCCAGCCGAACTGCAGACTACCCTGCACGGAAGCGGCCGCTATCGCTACCGCATTACCGCGTCTGCGGTGGACAACGTCTATCCGCATACCGGGGGCGTGCCGGTGGCCATCTCGGTCGCCAAGTTTTAGGGCGTGGCCATTCTCGGGATCGATCCGGGAACCCAGAAAGCCGGATATGCGGTGATTGAAGAGGGGGCGGCCGCCCCGCTTGCGGTCGGCATAACGGCCCTGGAAGACCTGCCGGCCGCAATTGCCGGCTTGATGCAAACCTACTCGATCAGTGCGGTCGCACTCGGCCGAGGAACGCACGCGGACGCGGTTCGAGCCCTGCTCGAGGACGTCGGCGCGCCGATCCATCTCATCGACGAGCGGGAGACCACGCTGCGTGCGCGCGCGCTCTACTTCGCGGACAATCCTCCGCGGGGGTGGCGGCGCCTGATACCCCTGGGCATGCAGTTGCCGCCGCGCCCTGTCGACGATTACGCTGCCGTGCTCATCGCCCGGCGGTTCCTGGCCTTGCAGCGCTAGAAGGGCAGCGGTTCTGGGTACGAAATGAGATAGCATGAAGTATGCGGCCGCGATGCTTGCGACGGTGGCGCTTTTCGCAGCGCCGCCCGCGCAGGCTATTGCCGCGCCGCCCTCCTTCGAGGCCCCTCCGCATCAGAATCTCATCGTCAATGCCGTCCTTGGCCTACCCTTCAGCGTGCCCGCAGCATTCTCACCGCGCAGTTTGGACCACAGCGCGCTGGCCGGGCTGAACTTTTCGGTGCGCCCCGCAGTACTGCACCCGACCCGAAACGCCGGGGTCGTACTGGCTGCTGCGCCGGAATTAAACGCTTCGTTCGCATCCGCGTATTTGCACGATCCGGTTTGGGTGGAAAACCAGAGCGCTGCATTGACGAGCCCGAGCCTGCATTCGCTGCCCGTAGAGCAAGTCGCCTCACCCTCGCCGGTCGAATTGCAACGCTTCAGCGCACCGGAGGTTCTGCCCGAGCATTTTGTGAGCGGAACGGCACTTGCGGCACTCGGTGCTCCGCAACCAGTCTTGGAAACCGGCAACCCACTCGTGACGGTGCCCGATTTTTCGGCTCCCGCAACGAGCGGATCGTCACTCCAAGCCTCGACCGCCGTGAACCTGCCGGTGCTTGGCCGGTCCGTCGCGCTCAAGTTCAGTGGTTCGTCGTCGCAAACGTCCGCGGCGCAAACCCTCTCGGGCACCGCGCTGCCCCAGCTTCCGGGGAGTTTCAGCGCGCAAGACTTGACGCCGAATGCCAACACGGCCCGTCTACGCGCGGTAGGCGCTGGCGCGGCGGTTCCGCTCGGGAACCGCCTTCTGCTGGATCTCAAGTACAATCGAGAGTACTACGCGGGCACGTACTTGGACCCGTACCTCAGCATCGATGCGCGCAAGGAGCAGTATCTCGGAAATCTTACGTATGCCGTACCGCGGATGGGTGGAACGCTCACGCTGAGCGCTCGGCAATACCGCTACCGGGACGGCTTGACGGCCGGTAACAACCTGACACAAAATCGGGCCGATCTCAACTTCACCATCAAATTCTAAGCTGCAGCCGGCGCTGCTGATGGCCGCCGCATGCGCGGTGGCGGTGCTCCTTTCCATCGTGCAGTTTGCTTCGAGCGCCATTTTTGCGCGCGTTGCAGCCCGAGGTGCGCTCCCTTCCCACTACGGCATCACGCAGGGCGAGCGTATCTATCGGTCCATCGAGCGCGTCGCCCCCTTTCCGTTTGTGGAGGACATGCTCGCTCGCGCCGCGTTGAATCGTCACGATCCCGCCGAGGCTCAGGCGCATATCGAACGGATGCCGCCGACCGTGGTGCGCAACGAACTTCGAGCACAGTTGGAGGATATGCGCGGCAACCGTCCGGCGGCGTTGCGACACTACCTGGCAGCGGTAGATGTCGATTCGGTGCAATTCGAAATCGACCGGTTCGCAGATGCAGGGCAGATTGCGCGGGCCTATGCGCTAGAGAGCGCGCTGCGCGAGCGGTTGAGCCAGGCCGGGACCCATCTCGATGCGCTGGCGGAAACGTACTGGCATTTGGGCGTGCTCGCCGCGCGTCAGTCTTCCGCGCAAGAACAGCCTTGGAAGCGCACGGCGCTGACGCATTATCAGCAGGCGCTCGCGCTCGCGCCATTTTCGGAGAAGTATTTGCTGGCGGCCGGCACGCAAGCTCTCGATCTGGGGGATTTTTCCGAAGCGCGTCTGTATTATGAGCGCGGCACCGAGGTCGATCCAGCAAGCGCAGACGCATACGCGGGCCTGGCGCTCGTTGCCTATCGTGCGGGGGATCGCAATGCCGCGGTGCGGCTGGCGCACATCAGCGCGCATTACGATCCACATTCGCGAATGCTCGCGCGCCTTTACGCTACGTGGCGCTAAGAGTTGGCATCGATGCGCAGCTGACGGTCGGCACGCCGACGGGTATCGGCGAGTACGTGACCGGATTGATGCGGGCTTTGCGCGAGCGTGGGGCGGACATCGTGGAGTTTCGTGCGCGTGGCTATAATCCGTGGCGTTTCGATCGCCGGGTGGTGTGGGACCAGTTGCTCTTGCCGCTGCAGGCGGCTCGTCGCGCAATCGACGTGCTGCACTGTGCCTCTGGCACGATGCCACTCGTGCGCACGAAGCCCGTCATCGTAACCGTGCACGACGTCGCCTGGATGCGCACGCAGGGGCATGCGCGCGCCTACGCTCGTTACTACTTCGGTGCCTTTTCGATGAAGCGCTACACGAGCGCTCGCCACGTGGTTTTGGATAGTGAGTTTTCCCAGCGCGAACTGATGCGTTTCTTACCACTGGACCCGGCGCGAACGCATGTCGTCTATCCCGGCGTCGCCGCAGATTATTGCACGCTGCGACGACGGCGCGCGACGATTCGAAACGTCGTGGTCATCGGGACGGTGGAGCGCCGGAAGAACCTCGCGGTCGTCATCGCGGCGCTTGCAAAACTCCCGCAAGAAGTTCGCTTGGTCGTCGCGGGACCGCGCACCCCCTATGAAGACGAATGCCGGGCGCTGGCATCGGCGTTGGGGGTGGATGCGCGCATCGATTGGATGGGATACATTTTACGCCCCGAGCTCCTTAACTTGGTTGCCGGCGCGCATGTGATTGCGGTTCCGTCGCGCTACGAAGGCTTCGGATACGCGGCGGCCCAGGCATTGTGCGCGGGGGTCCCCGTGGTGGTTTCCGCGGGGGGCTCATTGCAGGAGCTCGTAGCCGGCGACGGTGTCTGCGTCGACTCGGACGACGTTAGCGGGTGGGCCGGCGCGCTCGCGCAATTGTTGGACAACCCGGAG
The DNA here is from genome assembly GCA_003243975.1 of Candidatus Meridianibacter frigidus. Lineage (GTDB taxonomy): Bacteria > Vulcanimicrobiota > Vulcanimicrobiia > Vulcanimicrobiales > Vulcanimicrobiaceae > Meridianibacter > Meridianibacter frigidus. The sequence continues at coordinate 70,239 of QHBJ01000005.1, forward strand.
TATGCCGATGCACACGCGGAGGCGGTGCGAGCGGGCGCCATCGCCCGTTTCTCTTGGGCGGTTGCCGCCGGAAAGATGGCGCAAATCTACGCCGCTGCTAAGCGCTCCTAATACACGGGTGATCCCGGCGCGCCGGGGGGCACGCTTCCATCGTCGGGAGCGATCTCCAAGCGCAACGGGTAGCTAGATCCGGGCTCCGGGAAGGTGACAAGGTTTCGGATGTTGATGAAGCCGCGCGCCGGCACGACGTACTGGCGAATTTTGTAGCGTGAAAACGCGGGGACGCCATGGGATTGCACTAAAACGCCGTCAATCAAGAACGTGGCGGTCGCTCGCCCGCCTCGGGGGTTTTCGTAGATCGCAATGGGCTGCGGCGCTGCGGTCGGATTGACGATCTTGATATTGAACGTTTGTTTGACCCCGTAATCGCCGGAGAGCGCTTCGCCGCTTTGGATTTGGTTCTGTAATGGAATCTGTCCGATGGGAAGATCTAGATAGGGGCTCGTGGTGTTCCAGCTCACGTCATACTTGAATTCGGGAATTCTGTAGACCCCGCGCGCGTGCCGTACCGTGCTGCTGAGCAAGCCATCGGTCGAAAGCGCTGCGGCGGGATCCTGCGATGCAGTTTGGGCAAAGAGCGTGAGATGAACGGTGGGCCCCGAAAGGACGCGCAATTGCAGAATGTTGCTGACCACGCTCTTAGCCGGCATCGGTTGTTCTACCAGATTGAGCGAACTGTTGCCGGGAATCTGCATCAGCGTGCCTTGATTCTGCACCAGGCGCAAGAGAAAGCGCGAGGTGGAGAGATGTCCGACTTCCATCTCGTTGGCGCCGGGGCCGCCGCTGCCGCTGATAAATTGCACTAAGGCGGGTGCGGACGAGGTGTTGACGGCGCGCAGGACGATGCGCCGGTCGGGCTGATCTCCCGGATTGTAATGAAAATACAGGAACCGGGTCGGCAGTCCGCGGTCCAAATCGCGCGTGAACAGGATGCCATCGGCGGTCAAGCGTTCGGGAAAATCGCTCACCATCAAGAGATCGGGTGAGATGCGCGGCGCTGCATCGTTGTCGATGCGAACAACCGTGTCTCTCTGCACGCTGAACATGCCGTTCCCCTGAATGAGAACGGGAACGTTGAGGTTGAGCACGTTATCTTGCGGTAGCGGCGAGCGGACGTCGATGCCGTCGGACGGAGCGATGATCTGCGCGCCGGGCCGAGCTTGCGCAACTCGGATTGCCGCCTGCGAGGCAATTTCGCGTAAGAAGTCGGCCGATGCGGGGTCGCCCGTTATATGGACCACGATGCCGGGCCCGACCGTGCCGGCGTTGTAGGCCACGCGTACGGGAATGTCGAGCGTGACGCCGCGACCGTCTTGGACCCTAACCGCCGTAACCCCAGCCGCCTTTCCCGAAAGCGTAAGCTTGCGTGTATCCTGGTCGACGACGGCATCCAGTAGGTGCGGGTCGGCGACGGTGGCGTGCGCGTCGCCGAAAACCCCATTCAAGTGCACGGTCGCCGTGCCCCCGACCGGGACGCCCGCACTGGCGGGATCCGCGGCCATCGGCACCGGAGTTGCGCCCGCGCTTGGTTGAGGCGGAGCCGTTGCAGCGGGCATCGGGGTTTCAATCGGCGACGGTGTTCCCGTCGGCGAAGGGGTCCCCAGGGGTGAGGGCGTGGGCGCACTCTGCGCGTGCGACGCGTGCGACGAAGCCAGCAGCGTGGCGCTCAGAGCGAAGACTCCCAGCACAGAGCTAGGGGCGCGCCGGAGGGTAGGGATGAGGTGCAGCTTCAAACCCTTTGCGAGATACTAAGCGATCTTTGCTTCCCGCCTGATGGCCGATGCCAGCAGCGTCTTGTAGCCGACCGCCGGAAAGAGCACGGTAACGAGGTCTTTTTCGGTTCGCTCCACGGTGCCCTGTCCAAGCTTGGGATGGAGGACGACGTCACCCATGCGGAAGCCGGACTCACCGACTCGACTGCGCCCGCGCACGCAATTGTCGCACGCCCCGCAGTTGGGCGCATCGTAGTCTTCGCCGAAGTAATTCAGAATGAAACGGCGCCGGCAGGACGATGTTTCCGCATACTGCAGCATCATGGCCAGCTTGCTCTGATCGTACGATTTTTTCGTTTCATAATTGGCCAGGTTGAGGACTAGTGCGCGGTTTTTTAAGGCGGCATCGGTGAGCACGTACTTCGAACGGGAACTGGTTTCGATGAAGCCCGACTTTTTAAGAAGTGCCAAGATGACTTTTAGTTTCGTGAGCGGCAGCTGTGAGATCTTGCGCAGATCGGTGAGCGACACACCGCCGGTTTGCGTGGCGAAATATTCCAGCGTGCCGAAGACTTTCTGCACCTCTTCTACGTCTGGATATTTGCCGGTGAGAAAGTAGTTTTGCACCCGCGTGTCGCTGGTGCGGTAGATCAGGATGCAGCGGGACGGATCGCCGTCGCGTCCCGCGCGGCCTGCCTCCTGCGTGTAAGCCTCGACGGAACCCGGCAGATCGTAGTGCACGACAAACCGTATATTTGATTTGTCAATCCCCAAACCGAACGCGTTGGTGGCCACCACGGCCCGAATGGATTCGTTCATGAAGAGTTCGTGCACCGAGACGCGCTCTTGCTTCTGCAGTTTGGAATGATAAACCGCGGCGGGGATATCCAAAGCGTCTTGTAGATACTTCTGAACTTCGTGCGCGTTCTTGATGGTTGCCGTATAGATGATACCGGTGCCTTCCAAGTCGTCGTTTTCGAAGAGCGAGCGTAGTATCTTATACTTGTCGTTCTCTGATTCGGCCCGCCGCACTTCGTAAACCAAGTTCGGGCGATCAAACCCCTTGACGATGGGCTTGGTATTGGGGATGCCGAGCTGTTGCAGGATGTCTTCGCGCACCGCCGGCGTCGCGGTGGCCGTGAGCGCTAGCACCGCGGGCCGCCCCAGCTTTTCGATAACATGGCCCAGCGCTAGATAGGCGGGCCGAAAGTCGTGTCCCCAATGGCTTATGCAGTGCGCTTCGTCGACGACGAAGAGCGGAATGTGCAGGGTTTCCAAGAGCTTCAGGAATGCTTCGTCTTCGAGTTTTTCCGGAGTCACGAAAACGATTTTGATCTTACCGGTGCGCACGCGCTCCAGGCACGCCAGCTCCTGCTCCTCGCTCAGCGTTGAGTTCAGCGCGACCACCTCCGTCACTCCGCGCTCCGTGAGCATGTCCAGCTGATCTTTCATCAGCGCGATGAGCGGGCTCACCACCACTGTGGTTCCTTCGAGCAGAAGGGCAGGCAGCTGATAGGTTAAGCTCTTGCCCGCGCCCGTCGCCAAAATCGCCAGCGTGTCCACTCCGGCGATCACGCGGGCGACCACTTCCTCCTGCCCCGGCTGGAAGGTTTCGAACCCGAACTTTTCGCTGAGCGCAGCGCGGAAATCCAAAGACGGTTACCCCGATTTCTATAGCAGAATCGCGTACGCGCGCACGATGTCGCAACGGCGCTTCTTCATACGAAGAAACGGGCCGTTTCTTGGATTGTACCACGCGGCCGAGGCCTTCAAACGCGCCAAGCCGCCCAAGAGGGGTCCGAAAACTTACTCGCAATTTCCCCGGACAGTGTCTCTATACCGCACTTGGCGCCCAAAGAGTTTCAAGGACTTGGTGGGCCAGGACGCCGTCGTAAAAACCCTCACCAGTGCCCTGCAAAGCGGCCGGTTGGCGCACGCCTATCTCTTTTCCGGGCCGCGCGGTTCCGGTAAGACATCGGCGGCCAAGATTCTGGCGCGCTGCATCAACTGCGTTACGGGTCCCACGTCCACTCCCGATAACACGTGCGAAAACTGTGAGGCCATCCTGGGCGGTACGGCGCTCGACGTTCTGGAAATCGACGCGGCCAGTAACCGAGGAATCGATGAGATCCGCGCCCTGCGCGAAGCCGTGAAATTTGCTCCCAGTTCGATGCGCAACAAAGTCTATATCGTGGACGAAGCACACATGCTGACCAAAGAGGGCGCCAACGCGTTCTTGAAAACGCTCGAAGAGCCACCCGCGCACGCGGTGTTCATTCTGGCGACGACCGAGCCGGAGAAGCTGCCGCCTACCATCCTTTCCCGCTGCCAGCGCTACGCGTTTGCCCGTATCTCCATTCCGGTCATGATCGAGCGGATGCGCGAGATCGCCGCCGGAGAATCGATAGAGATTGAAGACCCCGCGCTCTCCGCGATTGCGTACCGGGCCGACGGCGGGCTGCGCGACGCACTGACCATGCTCGAGCAAGCGGCCGCATTTTCAGATGGAAAGATCTCGTCACAAACCATCGATGCGGCATTTGGAACCACCGGTCGCAACTACGCGCGAGCGTTGATCGACCTGCTCATCGAAGGAAATGCGGCGGGAACGCTGCGATGTATCGACGAGGCCAGTGACGCCGGCACGGACATGGCCGTGCTTCTGCGCGGCCTGATCGCAGAGTTTCGCAATCTCTTGGTCGGGCGCATTGACGCTACGTTGCTTTCCTCCGACTTAGCTCCGGAAGACGAACAAGCGACCGCGCAGCGGGCAGCCCGCGTGACGCAGGCTCAGGCCATTCGCGCACTGCGACTGCTTACCGAGGCACTGGCCACCGCGCGCACCTCGGGGCATCCGCGTTTGGAGTTGGAGAGCGCGTTGCTGCGCTACCTTTTGGCTGCCGAAGATCCAACGCTCGATGCGCTCGCCGCGCGCATCGGCGCGCTTGAGGAAGGGACAACGGCTTCCAAGCCGGCGAAGGCCGAGCCCCTCCCCAAAGCGCAACCCGCCGCCGTAACGCCGCCCGAGCGGGCGCCAAAAGTCAGCGGCCCACTATCTCTGCAAAAGATTCGCGCCAGCTGGAGCACCGTGCGCACACGCATTGAGGGCGAAAAACAATCGCTGCGGGGCGCACTCGCGCGCGGTGTCCTGGACTCTTTTGATGGCTCGACGTTGGAGATCAAACTCCCCAACAGTGTCGAAGCCGAGATCCTCAAGGATAATTCCGGTTTAGTCGAAGCCGCATTGGGCGAAGTTTTGGGCACGAAAATTCACGTTGTCGTGCGCGCCGAGGGGCGCGCCGCCGCTCGTCGGGAGCCCGTCGAACCCGCGCAACCGGATGAAGATCCGACGGATTTGTTGCATTACGCCAGCGAGCGGATACGATAAGTCATGAATCAAGCTCAACTGATGCAACAGATGCGCAATATGCAGGCGCAGATGGCAAAGGCCCAAGAAGAACTGGCCAATACGGTTGTGACCGGGGTGGCCGCAAACGGCGCGGTGCAAATCGAAATGACGGCTGACCATCGGGTCAAGTCAGTCAAGCTCGCCAAGGAAGCCGTCGATACGGAAGACATTGAAACGCTTGAAGATCTCCTCGTCGTCGCCGTCAACGACGCGGTGCAGAAAGCGCAAGCGGAATCCGAAAAGCGGATGAGCGCGGTAACGGGCGGCTTGCGGATTCCGGGAATGTAGCGGAACCTGTCCAATTCGATCGCCGGGCCGGTTGTGGCCCTCATCAATGAGTTTAGCAAGCTCCCGACCGTCGGCCCGAAAACTGCGGCACGGCTGGTGTTCTATCTCCTGAACCGTCCCCGCAATGAAGCCCAAGCGTTGGCCGAGGCCATTCTCGCCGTCAAAGACCGCGTTCGCCTCTGCTCGATCTGTTTCTCAATCACCGAAGAGGACCCGTGCCCATTTTGCACCGACCAACGGCGTGATGCAACGCTGCTGTGCGTGGTGGCTGAAGCCAAAGACATCTTCGCACTCGAGCGTACGTCGGCATACAAAGGACGCTACCATGTAATCGGCGGCTTAATCTCGCCCATGGACGGCATCGGTCCCGCGCAGTTGCGCGTGAAGGAGTTGATCGAACGCGTCGGCAGCGAGAGCCCGCAAGAGATTATTCTCGCAACCAATCCCAACGCGGAAGGGGAGGCCACGGCACTCTACCTCTCGCGTCTGATAACGCCACTGGGCGTGAGCGTTACGCGCTTGGCGTACGGGTTGCCGATCGGCGGCGATCTGGATTACGCCGACGAAGTCACTCTCGCCAAAGCCATCGAGGGCCGCCGCGCGCTTTAAGCTTGCGTTCTCAATTTACTTTGTGATACAAAGTAGACGGAAATGACGGAATTGGAACGCGCTCTCGGCGATATTGCGGAGGTCCGCGACCGCTTAGCCGCCGCGCAGCGATTCAAGGGATACTCGGGACTGGCCGCCATCATCAGTGGAATTTTTGCCTTGGCTGCCGGCGTCGTGCAGGCGGTTCTCATTGGCATGCCGCGCACGGTCCACGATGGACGGGTGTACTTTGCGATCTGGTTCGTATGCTGTGCGCTCTCGCTAGCCATAAATTACGGCGCCATCGCACATTGGTTCGTCAACGATGCAAGTGCACGCGACCGTTGGCAAACGCGCACCGTCGGATTCTCCATTTTGCCAGCCGTGCTTTTCGGCGCGGCGCTCTCGCTGGCCATGCTCCGTTTCGAAGGCATTGCGCTCTTGCCCGGCATTTGGTACGGCATCTACGGTATCGGGCTGATCGCTTCGCGCTTGACGGTTCCTCGTGGCGTTCTGCTCATCGGCTTCGCGTTTCTGGCGCTGGGCTTTGTGCTGCTTTTCGTTTCTGCATCCATCGCGTTGCAACCATGGACCATGGCCGCCGGCTTCGGCGCCGGGCAGATTGCAATTGGTATTCTCGTCGTGCGCGAGCGAAACGAGATTCCCTCGTGAGCACATTCGATAGTATCCAGCGAGTTTTCCACGAGCGCGGACGCTTGGCAATCTGCAGCGCGCTGGTCGGGGCGCCCCGGGGCCTTTCGTTTCGCCAGTTGCAAGAAAGCTGCGAACTCACCGATGGAAATCTCAACCGCCACCTGCATGCGCTGGGCGAAGTAGGCATCGTCACAGCGGAGCGCAAGACCGGGGCCGGACGCCCGCAAACACTCGTTCGCATTACGGCAGCCGGACGCGAGCGCTTCTTGAACTACATTGACGCCCTGGAAGCGGTCGTACGGGATGTGCGGTCGGCAGCGCGCGCCGGTGCCGTTCCTAAACCTGTTTAAGGTGGTCTTCCGCCTCGCTGCCCTCGCGGTTGTTTTTACAAGCATCGCCGCGTATGCGCATGCCTCTGCCGCACCGATGGTCGTGCCGCGCGGAACTGCGATCCGGCACGACGACTTCATATTTACGGTTGTGCGAGCAAAGCGCAGCCCGTCTTTTCAAGGCGATCGGTACAGCGTGGTGGTGCGGATCGACAACCATGCGTTGCGCGTCCCGTACCAATGGAGCGACAGCATCGTCTTCGTGAGCGACGCCGCGGGCAACCGCTACGCAGCGCAATCCAAAGGTGAGTGCGAACTCCCACCCGGAGCCAGCAGAAACGTCCGCGTGGATTTCGACCTTCCGCGGGGGGCCGCACGCCCGGTGTTACACTTTTGGGATGGCGTGTTGATGGGCGATCTTTTCGACGGCGTCGCTTACGCGCGCGTGGGCGTGCGCCTTTACTGAAGCCGCTCGATCGCGTCGCCGACAGAGCAAGAGCCCGGACTCGAGACCTCGCAGTAAACGCCCATCACGTTGTCGCGTCGCTGCGCGAGTTCGCTCAAGATGCGCGGATCGGGTTCACCGGTGGCTACGTCGTACGTGATCGTAACGCAGCGATCGATCGTGTCGCTGACGCGAAACTCCGCATCGCCAACTTTCAAGTGGAATCCGAGCAACTCTCTCTCCGCAAAGTCAAAAGAATTCTGCGCGTGCACGAAAAAGTTCGGGCGGTACCGTAGCGGTTCCAGCGGGTAGCCGACAAGCTCGGAGCCCTGCGCGAGCCACGTATCAAACAGAATGGAAATTGGCGCAGCATCGAAGTAATGCGCTTCTTCATGCTCGAGCGTGACGGTCGCGCCGCGCTCCTTGGCCAGCTCGGTGGCGTGCTGCGTCGATGCGCTCAGATGCAGCAGGTTGTTCTCCTTGCCGCGATAGGTCTTTCCCAGGCGCGCATGCCCGGCGCGAACTATCAGCGCGCGAGCGCGGTCGCCTGGAACTCCACCCGAATCCACGAAGACACCCGGCAGGGCTTCGGGCGCCAAACTTTTTACCGGATATCGCCAGATAGACGCTATGCGTCCCAGTTGCTGCATGCGCATTAGTACCCCAGGACCGTGCCAAACTCCTCAAGAAAGCGCTGGCCACCATGTCGAGTACTCCGGCCATTTTTATGCCGTCTGGACCGCTTTCCATCGGCGAGTTGCTCGACCGTGCGGTAACGCTCTTGGTGCGCAACTTCTGGATCTTTGCCGTTTTGGCGGGAGTTCTGTACGTGCCCATCGCCTTGACGCAACTCGGGATGCTGGACCTTTACAAGATGTACGCCGACCTGATGAGTGCTGCCATGGGTGGTTCGATCGAAAAGGTACGCACGATCAACCAGACGATGGCGCAGTCCATGGTCACGAAGTTCGGCATTTCATTTCTGCTGCAGTTCGCCGTGGCGCTCACCCTGTCGCCGATCGTAACCGCCGCGATAACGCATGCCACCAGCAACCTGCTTCTGGGACAGACCGGAAATGCGGCGGAGGCACTGCGCTATGCGTTGCCGCGTTGGGGACGAGTCATGCTTTATGTCTTGCTATGGGTGGTCGCGACGATCGCCGCCTTCATTGCACTTGCGCTGGTTACGGCGCTGGCTGCGTCCGCCGCCATGCTCTTTGCCAAACCGACGGCGGCAATCGCGCTGGTTATCATCGCCATCGTTTTGTTCTACCTTGCGCTAGCCGTCCTCGGACTCGCCGCGTGGGTCGCGTTCGGAGTTGGCCTGACCGCTTCAACCGTCGAGGGGCTCGGCGCCGGTGCGGCCTTCGCAACTGCGTTCAAGCGGACCTGGACGCGCGCGTATTTTTGGCGCAGCGTACTTATTGGGTTGGTGCTCCTTGCTATCTCGATGGGGATATCCACGGTTACCAGCGCTGCCGGGTTTGGTTTGCTCGCGCTGCTACACACGGGGATACCGCTGGTCATTCTTAATTCCGTTTTTGCGATCGTAAATTTGGCTATTACCGTTATTGTGATCGTGCTGTACTACTACGACCTTCGGGTACGCGGCGAAGGGGCGGATCTGCACGTTTTGCTCGGACAAGTCGCGCAACGACCGCCCGCGACCGCGTGATTTTCGACCGGGGCGTCATTTTCGCGCTCTTAGTCATTGCCGCGGCGCAAGCTCCGGCGCCCGCCGGTGTGCAGAACGCGCAGCAACGATGGACGAGCTCAAACCTGCGTTCGATAGCAGCCACCAAGGACGCCCACAAGAGAGCGGCCATTCGTGCCTCTTTCGAGCAAGTTTTGCAAGCGGCGCGCATAGCTGCGGTCGTGCCCGCTCCCCACAGCGATCCGCGAACGACCGCCGCTGCGATTCTCTCAAATCATCGCCTCTATCACTTTACTACCGGTTCGGCTTCGCAACCTGAGAGCTGGCTGGTGCGGGCATGGAATTGGTTCACCGACCGCTGGAGCCGCCTTTTGCGCCTGTTATTTAGCCGCGGCCAGGGCGGTACGCTCGCATCGGGCCTTGGCGATCTCATCTTACTGCTCGCAGGGCTCGGCTTTCTATACTTCCTTGCCCGCATTGCATACGCTTACGTGCGACCGCAGGGCGCAGCCGCAACGGGCTCGATTCCCATGCGCAGGACGCCCACTAGTGACGACCTCTACGTGCAGGCCCAAGGAGCAGCGCGGAGCGGGGAATACGTTCGTGCCGTCGCGCTGCTTTTCCAAGCCGCGCTTGCGGCTTTGGGATTGAATAACGAACGGGCCCTCCGACCCGAAACGGTGGGCGCGCTGCGCCGGCGCGTGCGCGCGAACTCGGCGGAACTCAGCATCTCGTTCGACGTTATTGCAAAGGCGCTGACCGCAGCGATCTATGCGGAGCGCCCCATGGGCGAGGCGGATTTTGCCACCAGTAGCCGCGCGTTCGAGCGGCTGCGCCACAGCGCCGGTCAGCTTGCAGCCGGCCAATAGGCGCGACATCTTCCTGGGCATGCTGGCGCTAGCAGTTTTCGCTGCGCTCGCTTTCGTTCGTCAGGCGCAAGAACGGGCTGCGCCCTCTTCGGTTCCATCTTCCTACGATACCGGGCGTTTGGGATATCGCGCGCTCTACGACTTGCTCGGGCAGCAAGGGTTTCAGGTCTCTCGGTTTGAGGACCATCATCAGCTTTTGAACGCAAGCATTACGACGCTGGTGTTTGCAACCGGGGAGGGCGCGCCCGATCCCCAAGCGTTTACCCGCAACGATGTCATCGCGATCAAGCGTTGGACGGCAGCGGGCGGCCATTTGATCGTGCTTTCTTCGCGTTACGATCTTGGCGATGCCGTGCTGGGGTTGCCGGCCAGCCGGTCGCAACAACTCATGACCGTTGCGCACCCGGTCTTTCCGGCGCTCTTGCCGGGAGTGCGCAGCGTGCGTGGCATCTTTGCCGGCGGTTTTGCCTACGATGCGGCGCCCAAAGCGGTTCCGCTGCTGGCGACGCACAAGAATCTCGTCGCGCTGCGTTACCGCATGGGCAAGGGATTCGTCGTGGCCTTCACGGACGCAGCGCTCTTCGGAAACCAGCGGTTGGCGCTTGCCGACAATGCGCGGTTGGCGTACGACCTGTTTGCTGCAGCGCCCGGCGCGATCGCTTTTGATGAAGCCATTCACGGAAATATTGGGGGCGATTCTTTTTGGAGCGTACTGCCCGCGCCCGCGCACGCGGCCGCGTACCTGCTGTTGGTTGCAACGCTGCTGGCGGCGCTTGGCAGCGCCGTCCGTTTTGCGCCACCGGTGGAACTAGCGCCCGCAGACGAACGCGGGTCCGGCGACTACATTTCCGCTATGGGGCGGTTGCTGGCGCGCGCCAAAGCCGCGGGCAAAGCCGTACGGGACGATGCGGAGCCGGTGATGCGTGCGGTGCGCCGTTCGGTCAATGCGCCGGCCGATGCGCCGATGAAGGTTGTGGTGGAACGTTTGAAATCCGGCGCTTTGCAGCGCTCGGTGCGCGAATTGCACCATTTGACGCAACTCGACCATCCGAGCGACAGAGAATTGCTGCGCGCCGGCGCGCTTTGCGCGCGACTTCGAAAGGACTTTACATGACCGATTCGGTTCAATCTCTGGCGCAACGGATCGATGCCGGCGTGGCGAAGGTGTTGGTGGGCGCGGAGCGGTCCGCATTCGCCCTCGAGCTCGCGCTCTTCGGCCGGGGTCACGTGTTGATCGAAGGGGTCCCCGGCACCGGGAAAACCCTGCTCGTGCGCACCATGGCGCTGCTCTTGGGTTTGGACTTTCGGCGCATTCAGTTTACGCCCGATCTGATGCCTGCCGACGTCACCGGCACCACCGTATTCAACCCCAAGACCGCAGAGTTTAGCCTGCGTCCCGGCCCCCTTGTGGCAAATATCGTGCTGGCTGATGAAATAAATCGCACTCCTCCTAAGACGCAGTCTGCGCTCCTGGAAGCGATGGAAGAAGGGCGCGTCACCATCGACGGAACGCCCATCGAGTTGCCGAAGCCGTTTCTCATCTGTGCGACTCAAAATCCGATCGAGTATGAAGGCACCTATCCGCTCCCCGAGGCGCAAGTCGACCGCTTTATGGTTAAGGTGGAGTCGGCATATCCAACGCGCGAGCAGGAACTGGATTTGATCGCGCGCGTGGCGGACGGCTTTGATGCGCAAGCGCTCGAGAGCGGCGGCATCGTCCCGGTGACGACGGCGGCTGAAATCTTGCAGGCGCAGCGCGCCGCGCGCCGCGTCCATGTCTCCGCCGTGGTGCAAACCTACATTTACGATTTGATCGCTGCCACGCGTAATAGCGGACAACTCTCGCTGGGTGCAAGTCCACGGGCAGCCATTACCCTGGTGGTCGCGGCACAAGTCGCCGCCGCCATCGACGGGCGCGAGTACGCGACGCCGGACGACGTCAAAGATGTCTCGCAATTAGTGCTGGCACACCGTTTTATTCTGCATCCCCATGCGGAGGTTGAGGGGCGTACGAGCTCCGACATTCTGCAGAGCATTCTGCTTTCAACGCCGGTTCCTAAAGACACAGCCGCCGTTTCTTGAAGCGCTTTCGGCTCTCGATTTGGGCGGGGTCGCGCTTGATCGCAGCAATCTGCGTGCTGGCATTCTTGTACGTCCTTGCCGGTGCGGTCCCGGCGCTTCTTCTGCCCGCGCACGCATGCGCCGTGTTGCTCGCGGCGTTCATAATCGCGGACATTGGAATCGGCCCCCCCGCCGGGGCCTTGCGCATCGAGCGCTTGCAAATCGAACACTTCGCGCTGCGCGTTCCGGCTCGCTTGCGCTATCGCGTGACGAACACCGGCAATTGCGCGGTCCATTTCGGCCTGATTGAAACGCCGGCGTTTCGGCTGCACTACGATATCGACGAACTGCGCGGTGGAGTGGCTGCTCGCAGCTATCGTGAATTGGAGCGCGCCGTCACACCGCTGGACCGCGGCGAGGTGCGCCTGGGGGAGCTTTACGCCTGGTTTGAAAATCCCATCGGCCTCTTGCGCAGACGCACTCGCTTCTCGCTGCCGGCGGAGCTGCGGATATATCCCGACCTTTCGGCGGTCCAACGTTACGGACGCCTGCACGTACGCAACCGGCTGATCGAGGCCGGCTTGCGTAAGATGCGCCTGCGCGGCACCGGTACGGAATTCGAGAGCTTGCGAGAGTACGCAAGCGGCGATCAATTTCGCGCTATCGATTGGAAGGCTACCGCTAAGCGCGGAAAACTTATGATCGCGCAATATGAGGTCGAACGTTCCCAGAATATCATGCTGGTATTGGATTGCGGACGCCTTATGACGCCGCGCATCGAGGGACAGCGCAAACTCGATTATGCCGTAACCGCAGCGCTCTCGGTGGCGACTATCGCCGGATTGGCGAGCGATAAAGTCGGTTTTTTAGCTTTTGCAAACGGGATCATCACCGTTTCGGCGCCGCGGCCAAGCCGGATAGCACTGGCGCTCGCCTCCGAGCAGTTGTACGGGCTGCAGTCTCGCTTTGAGGAATCGGATTATAGCCGCGCCTTCGGTTACTTACGCAACCGTCTGCACAAACGCAGTTTGATCGTCTTCTTTACGGACATGTTCGATCCGGTGGCGTCGGCGGCACTCCTGGCAGAGATCGGCACGCTTGCAAAGCGCCACATGATCGTCTGCGTTTTTATGAACGATGCGGCGGTCGAAAGCGTGCTAGCCGCGCCGCCTGCGCACCCGCTCGATGTGTATAGCGCCGCCGTCGCCGCCACGCTCTCGGAAGAGCGCCGCACGGCGGCCACGATTCTGGGTCAGCTCGGCGTACGCGTGGTGGACGTTCCGGCCCCCCGGTTGAGCGTTTCTTTGATCGACGCTTACCTAGAGATCAAGCAGCGCGCGTTACTTTAGCGGTTCCCGCAAGAGAAAAGTAGGCGAGCATCGCCACCCCTGTCAGCGCGCCGACGGCGATGCGGATCTCGGGTGCGAACCGTAACGGCGAAAAGAAACCCTCGATCGTGCCGGCCACGCACAGCATTGCAGCCACGCCGGCTATGAGCGTTCCCGCCCGCCGGCCGTTTTCGCGCAAGGCGTCCCCCCGATGCCTGCGACCCGGCGCGATGACCGCCGCCGCCAGCAGCAGTCCCGCCGCTCCCGAGATTTGAATGGCGGTCAGCTCGATGAGCCCGTGCGGCGCCACCGTGGCCCAGAAGTCGAATCCAAAGCCAGCGTGTGCGAAGAGTGCCCCCATGCCGCCCAGCATCAAGCCGTTGAAGATGATGATATAGGCGGTGAGAATCCCCAGTGTCATTCCGCCGCCAAAAGCTACGACCGACACCTTGATGTTGTTGGTGATGATCAACGCAGACATTGCCGCCGATTCCTCGGGTTTGACCGCAAAGTTCGAATCGTGCAAACTCTTTTGAATGTGAGCTGGAACCATTTCGGAAGGAAGCAGCGCAAAGGCCTTGTCCGGGTGCGCGGCGACGATGGCATAGGCAAGCATGGCCGAGCAGACGGTGAGCGCGATGCAGGTTGCGACGTACCAAAACGACCGCCGAAACTCTTGCGGAAAGGTTCGTGAGAAAAAATGGGTTAGACGCTCCCGCCCCGATTCCACACTTCCACGGTAGACGGCGGCGTGCGCGCGAGCAACTAACCGGTTGAGATAGGCCTGCAATTTTGGATCGAAAGCGTGCCCTTGCGCGTACGCAAAGTCCGAGGTGACCCAACGGTAAAGGCGACCTAATTGCTCGACTTGGTCCGGCTGCAAACGTCGCACGCCTCGCACGCCCGCACTCGCCAGCAGCGACTCCAGTTGGTCCCACGCGGGTCCTCGGCGCGCGATGAAAAGCGTTTGGTTCAAGGAGCGGCGGGCCGTTCCGTATTCACTTCCAAAGCTTTTTCTTTAGCCAATGGATTCGCACCCGCGGGGGCGTAGAACCGGGCCATGGACCGGACGCTGTCGGTACGTACGCCCGAAAGCATTGCATTCTCGTACGAACTGGCGGGCCTCGGCAGCCGCTTTTTGGCAGTGCTATTGGACTTGCTTATCCAGGTTATCGTTGCGATGGCGGTGTTTTGGGCCTTGGTGGCCGTCGCGGGGCATGCCCACCCTTTGCCGCTGCCGCCGCGCGAAGAGAAGCTGGCGCAATCGCTCGCGATCGCCTTTATCGCTTTTGGCTTATTTACGATATTTTTCGGTTACTTCATCATCTTTGAGGCGTTTTGGAACGGCCAAACTCCCGGAAAGCGTCTTCTCGGCGTTCGCGTAGTGCGCGACGGCGGCTTTCCTGTCGACTTCATGAGTTCGCTGATCCGCAATTTCGTGCGCATCGTCGAGATGGGCCTCGCATTTTACGCAGTAAGCGCGATCTGCACGCTGCTCTCTCCGGAGAACAAACGCCTGGGTGATTATGCCGCCGGTACGATCGTCGTGCGCGATAGCCGCGCCGCGGTACCCGCTCGTTTGAACGAGGTGTTGCAAACGGCCCTACATCTTTCGCTAACCTCGCAGGAACGCGCGCTTATCACGCGTTTTCTCGACCGCCGAAGTTCGCTGCTTCCCGAATCGCGCAGCGCGCTAGCATCGCAGATCGCGGCACTCCTGCGCCCCCGCGTCCACGGCGACCTGGCGGCGCTTCCGAATGAAACCCTGATCGAACGCATCGACGCGTCGCTTTAGGTCTGCAGAACTGCGCACCAAGATTACTTCGTAAAGCGCGAGGCCAGGTCACGCGCGAACGCAAGCGCGTCACTCTTGGTGCGCTCGTACATGGCCGAGGCCTCGCCCTTGGACATGTGTGCGCCGTGTTCGTGATAAAACGTAACGCCCTCTCCGACGACGATCGTACCCGCGTAGGCGATTGCACCTTTGATCGCGATCCCGGCCACCGGTATGAAGCCGGAGAGTTCGCGCGCGAGCATGCGCCATCCAAATCCGCCACCGACCACCGGTAGCAACTGCCATAGCCGCTGAAGGTCTGGGTCTTTTCCGTAAGCCGCCTCGATGTGCAGCAAGAGCATCATCTGAATGCCGGTGATCGCCACGGTGTCGCCGGCCGATGCCAGGGCGCCCAACACAATACCGACCACCGGCACGTGATCCACCAAGGCGCTAGCGAGCGCAACTTTGAGCGCGCTGTTGGCCGCATCGCGTGTCAGCTTGGCGGCCACGGTTTCGCGAAGCGCCGGCAGATTGCGCCCAATCGCAATCTCAACGCTCTTACAAACGTCGATGAGCTGTGGGAAGAATCGTCCGCGAAGCGCATCGCGGCTGATCTCAGGCACAACGTATTCGGCCCAGGTTCCGGGCGCGGGCGCGCTAGGCGGCCCGCTCGCTTGCGCCTCCGGGTCGACGGTGATCGCGAAAATAGGCAGGCGCGCGGAGCGCAAGCTACCCAGGTTCGCCTCGTGAACGTCGGAGCCGCGCGAACCCAGAAAGATAATGCAGCGCGCATCGCCGGTTTGCAGCTGCGTGCGCCCGGCATCGATCGTTTCAAGCGTGGAGGCGGCTTCTAGCGGTACGACCCCGTCGGTATGCCCGCGCAAGAGGAGCGTACGCATTGCAGTTACCAGAAGCGGATCGCCGCACAGAAGAAACCGGAAGGGTCTTCGCGTGTGCGCCTGAACCGCGCGCACGTCGATGCCTTTGCGAACGAGGCGAAAGAGATCGCCGGCGGCGCCTATACTTGCGGCCATGTCAACTCCTTTTTGGCGTACCCTGCCGTAGTACCCAAAAGGGAGCGGGATGTTTCCGCTAGGTGTGCAGTTCTTTTTGGGGGTCGTCCGCGTAGTCGAGATAGACCAGCCCCAAGAAGATCTCCAGCGCCTGCTCCGACATGCCGCGCACATTGGCAACTTCGGCAATGGTGCGGTGCGATGAAGCCGCTTCCGCGACGATCTCGGCCGGCGTGGAATTCGTGTCGGCAGCTACGATGGTAGCGGCCACGACGTCGCCCGGAGCGATGCCGTCGTGCAGCATCGCAGTGTAATCGATGCCCGAACTGTCGAAGCGAACCTGGAGAGCCCTTTGCAGCGTCGCATAGCGTTGCGCAGAGGTGCCCACTCCCAACATAGTGATGCGCGCGCCCAGCTGGCGTGAACGGGCCATGTTGTAGAGTTGAACCGCCTGTGAAGATGCGATGGCGGCTTTGCCGAGCGAATCGTTTGCCTTTCGCATCAGGGGAATCAGCAGATTGTAATCGCTCGCGTTAATATCGCCGAAATTATCCAGCTGCGAGTGCTGCAGTTGTTTGAGAAACTCGTCCAGGTCACCCAGGGCGACGTCCAGCATGGCTAGCGAGGCGCGCGCGGCGTCGTTGGCGCGTATGAGATCGGCGTTGCTGGCATTGATATCGGAAAGCATGCGCGGATAGTTGGGTAGTATCGCGATGGAGTCGGCCGTCATCGGCGTTTGCTCCAGCGGCGCGCGCAGCTCATGCAGAATGTCCTGCGTGTCCTTCAGAACGCCGCCCTCTTTGTTCTTGTCAATCGAACCGGTGCTCGAGATGACTAGCTGCGTGTGGTCGAGCGCCGCGTCCACCGAGCGCGACATGACTTCCAGGTCTTTGTAGACCGCTTCCACGCGCGAGCCGGGACGGATCTGAATGTGGCTGAAATCCGGAATTTCATAGGAGATGTTCTGCAGCCGGTTCTGCATGGATTTTATTTGATCGCGACCCTCGTCGCGGCGGCTTGAGATCTCGGCGCCGGCTTGCGCTAGCGTACTCTGCGCGGCGTCGATTTGCGTGCGCAACGGAGCGAGATTCGGTTGCGTGAGATTCACGCGCTTGCGCTCGATGGCGCGTAACGCTGCAATTCCCGCGGCGGCAACGCCCCGCGTTTGCTCGTTTCCGTTTTGCGCGGCTGCGGCCAGCGTCTGTTCGCTTTTGTTTACCTGACCGAGCGCCAGCTGCGATTGACCCAAGTCGAGGAGCGCTTGGGCATTCGTCGGGTCCTTGGCCAGAATCTTCTGGAAGTTTAGCGCGGCTATGCTGTAGCGCGCCGTTTCATAGTCGTGCACTGCGGCGACGAGCTGCTGCTGCAGCGTAACCTTCGTGGGATCCAGTTGCTCGTATCCGAGCAAATGGCCGATGCGTTTATCCGGCTCGGGATGAGATTCCAAATACTTGGTCAGCAGGTCCGGACGGTTTTTATCCAGCGTGCCCAGGTGCTGCATGAACGTGACCATCGCTTGCGGATCGTAGCCGGCGCGGGACATGAGCAACAGCCCATACTGGTCGGCTTGCAATTCGTCTACCCGCGCCATCTTAGCCAGTAGTCCCGCCTGCGCGATCTGGCCGAAGCGGTAGATAAAGGGCGAGAATAAAGAGGCAATGCCGAAGAGCAGGTTGAGAATCTGCGCCTTGGTATTGCTGGTCACCGCGTGGCGGCGCTCGATATGGCCCGTTTCGTGGCCGATCACACCCGCAAGCTCGTCGTCCGACTGCACGAAGTCCAGCAGGCCCTCTTCGAGGTACAGGTATCCGCCCAGCGTCGAAAATGCGTTGATCGTGGAATCATTGATGATCTTGATGTTGTATGGCACATCTTTGCGCGCGGTCTGCGCCCAAAGTTTTTCCGAAACCGTGTTCACCCACTTGTTTAGCAGCGGGTCGCCGTCGATCACGCTGGTCCGCACGATGTCGTCGTCGGCTTGTTTTCCAAGCTGAACTTCACCACTGGTGGAAAGGGCATACGCGGGTGCCGGGACGGTGGCACTGAACAGCGCTACAATCAGCGCGATGGGAACAAGGCGGCGAATCATCTTATTTGCGGGGTCCTTGCCGGGCAGGGCCGGAGCAGCGAGCAGGTCTCAGACATTCGGACAACGTCCGGGAGGCCTTTGGCGTTACGCAGCATCCCTTGTGAATTGGGTGTGGATAATTCCACGAACTTGTGAACCTGTTGTGGATGGTAAAGGGTGGCGTCTCGCGCCTGCGAACCCGCCACAATTGCTTTTCCCAAGAGCTGCCGGATTGCCCTATAGAGGAAGGAAGCGGCCCCAATTTCATGAGCGTCTTGCGCGGTAAGGGCCGCGGCCTGGAATTGTTCTTTGCTTACCGGCCGTTTGAAGAGGCCCTCTCCGAGTTGCGCCTTCAATTGGAGGAAAGCGCCGGCTTCTACCGCGGTTCGGTCGTCGATGCGGTCTTTGATGAAGAGCCCACCGAGGAGGACCTCTTGCGATTGCGCGAGCTGCTGGAGCCGGCGGGACTTCGCCTGGAGACCGTGCGAAGCGGGGTGCCGGGCGACGGCGAACTCGCTCGCCGGCGTGCCGCCAGGCCCAAACGCGAGATCCAGCTCTCGGACGCCGCTCGGTCGCTGGTAGCCGACTTTGCCGGCGCGCGCGCCGATTTGGCGGCGCGGCGCGACCGCCCGCTGCCGCAGTTTACACCCGCTCCCAAGATCGCGCCGATGCCCGCGGCAGCCACGGTCGTTTCCATCGCGCCGTTTGAACGCGCAAGCGCCACCCTGTACCATGTCGGCACGGTGCGCGGCGGCCAATCTTTGCACCACGTCGGCAACATCGTGGTGGTGGGCGACGTGAACCCGGGCTCGGAGCTGGTCGCTAGCGGCGACATCTTGGTTTTCGGTTCGCTGCGCGGAGTTGCGCATGCGGGCGCCCAAGGCGACGCGGGGGCGCGCGTGTACGCATTGGAACTGGCAGCAACGCAACTGCGCATAGCAACCTTTATTGCTGCCGAGGAGCAAACGCACAAACGAATCGGGGTCTGCCCGGAAGTCGCCTGCGTGCTGGAGGGTCGAATCACCATTGCCGCGCACGACCGCGCGGCTGAGTTGCCACGGGAGGATGCGCATTGAGCGCTCGCAAGATCGTCTTGACCTCTGGAAAGGGCGGCGTCGGTAAGACGACGACGACCGTGAATCTCGGTGCTGCCTTGGCACGGCGCGGGCAACGGGTAATTCTGGTCGATGCCGACATCGGTTTGCGCAATCTCGATCTGGTCCTCGGTTTGGAGAAGCGCATCGTTTTCGATTTGGTCGAGGTGGTGGAAGGTCGCTGCCAGCTGCGCCAAGCGCTCATCAGGGACAAACGGTTCGAATCGCTCCACATGCTGCCGGCTGCCCAGACGCGCGACAAAGAAGCCGTGTCAGAAGAACAGATGGCAGCCGTCATGGAACAGCTGGCCGAATTGGCAGATTACGTGCTGATCGATTGCCCTGCGGGCATCGAGCACGGTTTTCGCAACGCCGTAGCCGGAGCCGGTGAAGCGATTATTGTCACGACTCCCGAGGTCAGCGCAATTCGTGACGCGGATCGCGTGATCGGCAAGCTCAACGCCAAACAGCTTCCGACGCGGTTGATCATCAATCGCATTCGCCCGGAGATGGTGCGCAGCGGCGATATGCTTTCCATAGATGACGTCTGCGAAATTCTCTCCGCGGAGCTGCTCGGCATTATTCCGGACGACGAAGAGGTGATCGACACCACAAATCGTGGCGAACCGATTGTGCTGGATCAGAACAATCGGCTGGCGGTCATGTACGACAAGATCGCTCGCCGGCTTGAAGGCGAGATCGTCCCTTTTAGCAACCTCGAATCGCGAGGATTCTTCGACCGGCTGCTGGCCGGCTTGAAAGCGGGCTAACGTAAAGATGCACGACGTGGAAATTCAAGACACACCCGCTGCCCTTCCAATTTCGACGAAACGCGGGACGGCGATCGTCATAACATCAGGCAAAGGCGGCGTGGGCAAGACAACAGCCACTGCGAATCTCGGAACCGCCCTAGCGCAGCGGGGAGCGCGAGTGGCGCTGGTGGATGCCGACGTCGGCCTGCGCAATCTGGATATCGTCCTGGGCTTGGAGAGCCGCGTGCGCCATCACCTCCTGGACGTGCTCGAAGAGAAAGTCAGCATTGAGGACGCGCTCGTACCAGACAAACACTCTCCAACCCTAAGTTTGTTGGCGGCCGCGCAAGCCCGCGAAAAAGAGGAAGTTGATACGGAGAAAATGCGCGAGCTGATCGAACAGTTGTGCGTGCGTTTTGACTACGTGCTCATCGACTGTCCTGCGGGCATCGAAAAGGGCTTCCGAAACGCCGTGGTTGGTGCGGACCAGGCGATCGTGATCTGCACGCCAGAGGTTTCGGCCGTGCGCGACGTTGACCGTGTGGTGGGGTTGCTCGGCAATCGCTTTCGGCCGCAACTGATAATCAACCGCGTCCGGCCGCGTCTCGTGCAAAAGGGCAAGATGCTCTCGGTGGATGACGTGAACTCGATCTTGCGGCTACCGCTGCTGGGCGTCATCGCCGACGAGCCCGATGTCGTCATCGCCTCGAACAAGGGCGAACCGCTTGCACTGCGTTCCGATTCAAAGACCGGCGCCGCTTTCCGCGCCATTGCCGCGCGCATGGCCGGCGAGGACGTCCCCGCACCGACGGCCGAGTTGGAGCAAAAAGGATTCATCGCAAAACTGGGATCGATATTTGGAGGACGCCGCTCATGATCGAATTCTTCAACCGCATCTTCGGACGGCACAGCTCCAGTTCGACCGCCAAAGAGCGGCTGCGTTTGGTGCTGCTTTCGGATCATATAGCGCTGGCGCCCGAACTGATCGAGGATCTCAAGCGCGAACTGGTAGACGTGATCTCACGCTTCGTCGAAGTTGACCGCAGCAAGATCGAAGTAAACTTCGAACAGCAAGACAAAGCGGTTGCGATGCTGGCGAATATTCCAATTCTTTCCGTCCGCCCGACTCCGCCCCCGGTTCCCCCGCCAACAACTTCAAACGGCCAAACGCCGCCCAAACCGCGCAAACGTCGCAAGCGCACCACCCCAACGAGTAATCCGGCCCCGGCAACGTAGAAGAGGGCGGCATGCGCCGCTGGATCACATCTTTTTATTGGCCGCTGGCCGTGGGCAGCGTACTCCTCTCGTTTTTGGGTATCGTCATCATTCAGTCGGCCGGGCTGCATACGTCCGCGGCGCTCTTCGAATATAAAAGGCAAGAACTCTACACGGTGCTGGGCATCGCTCTGATGCTCGGATTTTCGTATTTCGATTACCGAATCTGGCAGCGATGGGCGCCGGGCATTTACGCTCTGAACTTGGTCTTGCTGCTCGTCATTTTGGTGGCCGGGCACCGCGCCCTGGGAGCGCAGCGCTGGATATCTTTGGGACCCCTTGGAACGTTCCAGCCATCGGAACCGGCCAAGCTCTTCTTGGCAATTTCCATCGCGGCCATTCTATGCCGGGGCCAATACCGCCGGCTGCGCGATCTATGGCTACCGCTGGTTGCAGCCGGGATTCCCATGCTCTTGATTTTGCGTCAGCCGGATTTGGGAACAATGTTGGTGATCCTGGCGATCTTGAGCGTGCAGTTATTCTTCGGGTTGCCCGACGTTCGCCATTTTGCGCTCTTCCTCGGAAGCGTGATCGCGGCGGCGGTGTTTACCGTCGGCACGAACTTCATCCTCAAACCATTCCAAAAGGCGCGGTTGCTCGTGTTTCTCAATCCGAAGCTCGATCCGCAGGGCGCCGGCTACAGTCTTCATCAAGCCAAAATCGCGGTTGGCAACGGCGGATGGTTCGGGCGCGGACTGCACCAGGGCACGCAAACGCAGCTCAATTTCGTTCCCGAACACTCGACGGACTTCATTTTCACGGTATTGGGAGAAGAGCTTGGTTTTGCCGGCGCGTTGCTCTTGCTGGGTCTATACGCCCTCATTTTTCTCGGCGGAATACGCGCCATGCTTTTTGCGCGCGACCGCTTTGGATTCTTGCTGGCCGCCGGGCTGGTAACCATGTTCGTTTTCCACATCATGGTAAATGTTGGCATGACCGTGGGCATCATGCCGATCACCGGCATCCCGCTCCCGCTGGTTTCGTTCGGCGGTTCATCGGTGTTGACCAACTACGCCGCCATCGGAATTCTGCTGAACATCTATGCGCAGAAAGACCGCACCGTTTTGGGAAACGCCTAAAACAGAAGCATCAATTTAGCAAGCGTCGTCAGGGAGACGCACTGACGTTCAGTGTCTACTGCCCGCCGGTATACTGGTCCGGTGATAATGGGGTGCGTGCGACGGTTCCGGAATTCATGAGCGTCCACACCTTCTGGTCCGTGCTAAACTCGGTGCGCCATAGATAGTGGCCCGCATCCAAAAAAGTGTTC
Organism: Candidatus Meridianibacter frigidus; assembly: GCA_003243975.1. Lineage (GTDB taxonomy): Bacteria > Vulcanimicrobiota > Vulcanimicrobiia > Vulcanimicrobiales > Vulcanimicrobiaceae > Meridianibacter > Meridianibacter frigidus. The sequence goes on from QHBJ01000005.1 coordinate 92,885, forward strand.
AATGTGCGCGTATATATGGTCTTCCCTTTGTCAACGAATGAATCGCTGAACGTAAAAGTGTTTCCGGAGAAAGCCAACTTTGTCGAATTTGCGTCGGCCTGACGAACGTTGTAGAAGTGGTAGAGGCGCTTTTTGGGATCGTACGTGAAAATCGTGACGTCGTGATCGGTCATCGCATTATACGAGCCGGTCTGTTCGCAGATGACGAAAAAGTGGTCGCCCGACCAACGGCAATACGTTGTGCCGTGGAGCGAGCCCCCCTCGCTATAGGGCGTTTTCACCGCGGTTCCGGAGCCGGACCAGCCTCCGACGAAACGCTCGAGGGCGTCGAGCGGGCTCGCGGCCGCGGCACGCAGAGGCAGACAAAAGAGCAGCAGGGTTGCAACGATTCGCATGCGTGAAGGTCCTGCGTTCAGCCGGCGGGAACCTGGTAGAAACCGCGAGGCGGACCCCTTCGTTATGGTCCGGCCCGGTTACGATTTAGGAATGAGCCCGCTGGCTCATGTGGCTCCCCTGGGGCGCGCAACAAGTGCAGCGCCGGACGATGCAACATCGTCCTCTACAAGAGGAACGCAATGAGCGCCGGCTCGGCTGCAAAGGGGCACATCTTTGTCTACGGAGATTCTGATCTCCAGCGACCCGTGGGAGAACCGGGTGGCCATCCTTGAGGATGGCATGCTGAGTGAGATTTACATCGAGCGCGAAGAGAAAGTCATCGGTTCGATCTACAAGGGAAAAGTTCAAAACGTTCTGCCCGGCATGGGCGCAAGTTTCGTCGATATCGGGCTCGGCCGAAATGCTTTTCTCTACGTCGACGACATTAATCGAACGCCGCTCAATATTGGAGACGTCGAGATAACGTCTGGCCGCTCCGGCTGGACCATCAGCGAGAAAGTCAACCGCGGCGATGACGTGCTGGTGCAAATTGTCAAGGAGCCGCGCGGACTCAAGGGCGCGCGTATCAGCACAAATATCTCGCTTCCCGGCCGGTACCTCATCCTAATGCCGACCGGCAAATACAGCGGTGTTTCGCGAAAGATCGATTCCACCGACGAGCGCAACCGCCTCAAAGCGGTCATGAAGCGCATTCGGCCAGAGGGAATGGCCACCGTGGTGCGTACGGCGGCGGCGGGCGTTAGCGAAGCCGAACTTATTGCCGATCTAGGCGTGCTCATTCGCATGTGGCACGGTATTCTGGAAACCTACAAACGCGCTCCATCGCCGTCGCTTCTGCACAAAGATATGAATCTTGTGTTCAAGGCGGCGCGCGACTTTATCACCGCCGACGTGGACAAAGTCCTCATTGACGACCCCGAAGAGTATCGCAAGGTACGTGAATTCTTACAGCTGCTTGGGCCGCAGTATTTGGACCGGGTCGAACACTACAACTCCGGAAGGGCGCTCTTCAAGGATTTTAAGGTGGACGAAGAGCTGCAGAAGCTGATGCGGCCGAAGATCAATCTACCCTCGGGCGGCTCAATTGTTATCGAAACCACCGAAGCGCTGACCGTTATCGACGTCAACAGCGGCAAGTTTACCGGCGGCAAGAATCTAGAAGACACGATTGTCAAGACCAACATCGAAGCGGCGGCTGAAATTGCACGCCAGGTGCGCTTGCGCGACATCGGCGGCATTATCGTCTGCGATTTCATCGATATGAACACCGAGGGTGCGCGCAGCAAGGTCATCGCGACGCTGGAGGGTGGACTGCGAAAGGATCGCACCCGTGCTACCATCCAGTCATTCTCGAATCTCGGGCTCTTAGAGTTTACACGAAAACGCGTCGGGAAAGACCTGGGCTCGCAACTTCGCAACAGCTGTCCCACGTGCAGTGGCTTGGGCAGCGTCCTCTCACCGCAATCCGTTGCAATCGAAGCGTTCCGCAAAATTAAGTTGCAAGCGGGAACGAACGGCGGCCACACCCACCCGATCGTCGTCGACACCTTCCCGACGGTGGCGGCGCAGCTGGAGTATTGGTATCAAGACGACTGCAAGACGCTCGCGAACGAGATCAACACACCGATTAAAGTACGCGTCGACGCGCTTCTGCATCCCGAGCGCACCAAAGTGCATGCCCTCAAAGATGCCAAGCTTGTCGAGAAGACTTTGCGCGTCGGCGACGAGCACGAGGTGGACCTGCTCAACGCGCGGCTCCCGAATCAAACCTCCGCGGTGGCCGTCATCGAAAATCAGTTGATCGAAGTAGAGAATGCCGCCAACTATGCCGGACAAACCATTCGTATTCGCATCTTGGATGTGGACGAAGACACCGTGCTCGCCGAGCCGGTGGGCATGGTGGCGGCCGTGCCGCTCGACGGTAAGAAGAAGCGCCGGCGCGGCGGCCGTAAGGTCCCGCTCACGGCTCACGAGCAAGCGCGCCAGTTGCGCGAACTGGCCGAAGAAGCGGCTAAGGGCGCGGCCGGGCGTCCCGCGGCGATCGGCATCTCCACCGAGGCCGAAGCCGAAGATGAAGCCGCGCGAGAGCAAGAAAGCAAGCTCGCGGCGGCCGAAGAGAAGGGCGTTGAAGTGCACGAGGCGGGAAGCGGCGACGAAGAAAGCGCGCACCGTCGCCGTCGTCGCCGTCGTCGCCGCGGTGGTCGGGGTGGGTCGGTAGATCCGATGCAGGCCGGTATCCCGCGGGAGTCTGCTCGCGCTCAAGTAGAGGTCGCACCGCTCGAGGTTGTTGCCATCGAGGAGCCACGGGCCACCGCAACGCCGCCGGACGAGTTTGATTCGAAGGGCCGGCGCCGTCGCCGTCGTCGCCGCCGCAGCGGCGGGGGAGGCGTTGAACGCGAGCCGTCAGTGCACGCCTCCGAGACGCCAAGCGTCCCCGACCGGCACATTTTCCGCGTGAATGCCCAAGGGGCGGCCGAACCAACTGGCCGGACCGCGCCACGCGAACCGTCGCGCTCAATTGCACCGTGGAATCGGCGTCCGGCTCCGCCCGCGGTTGAGGCGCCGCCACCATCCATAAAGGTCCCCGAGGAGCCCGCTAAGGTTACGAAACCCGCACGCCGCCGGCGTACCGTAACGGCTGCAACCGGCGAGCTTCAAACGTCTACAATCGCGGCATTGCCGTCACCGCAAGATGGTGCGAAGCTAAAACGCACGCGTACCAAAGTTGCGTCGTCCGCCGAGGCTGACAGCAAGCCCAAGCGCCCCGCGACCAAGGCGAGCGGGAGTACAACTCGCAAGAAATCCACCGCTACAAAGACAACCCGCAAGAAGAAGACCTAACGAAAAGAGGCCGCTGCTGAGCGACCTCTTCTCACTAGTTAGTCGCGGCGGTAGCTACTGCGAGCCGGGTGCCGGGCTACTCAACTGCGCGATCTTGTTTTGCAAGAATTGCACGGCTTTCTGCAACTGGTCGTCGCGACCTAACGTGCCGTAGCGCGGTTTTGGATTCTCCGGTGTGACAACGTCGGGTTGGATGCCGACCGTGTTGATGTCGCGATTGCGCGGCGTCAGGTAACGGGCCGTTGTGATCTTCACAGCCGAGCCATCCGGCAATGCCCAAACGTTTTGCACGACACCCTTTCCGAAGGTCTTAGTTCCCATGATAGTGCCGACGCCGCTGTCCTGAATTGCCCCGGACGTAATCTCGGATGCCGAGGCGGTGTGGCCGTTCACCAGCACCACGAGCGGCGCCGGCGGGATGGCATCGTTATCGGCCTCGATGGTATCGATCTGCGATTGGCGGGATTCTACCGAAACAATCGGGCCGCTGGGAATGAACTTCGAACTCACCTGCACGGCCGCTTGCAGATAGCCGCCGCCGTTCTCGCGCAGATCGAGCACGAACGCGCGTGCGCCCTGCGTTTGCAAGCGATCCAGCGCCGTCGTCAGTTCCGCACCAGTATCGCGTCCGAAGACTGTGAGCGCGACGTATCCGATCTTGTTGGGCAGCATCTTGGAGTACACGCTGAGTTGGTGAATCGGTGCGCGCACAATCGAAATGGGGTTGGCGAGCAAGGCGCCATCGCGCTGAACCTGGAGCGTCACCGTGGTGCCTTGTTTTCCGCGCAACAGCGAGGACGCCTGATCGATGGTCAATCCCTTCGTGGTCTTGCCGTCAACGGTGTACAGCACGTCATCTTGCTGGATGCCCGCTTTATCCGCCGGACCATCGGGTACGACGTTGCTCACCGTGATGAACTTGGTGGTCTCGTCGCTTTGGATGACAATGCCGGTACCACTAAAGGTCGTGCCGTCCAGGCCTTCGTTCAGTGCCGCAAACTCTTTCGGCGTGAGAAAAACCGTGTAACGATCTTTGACCGAGCCGAGCATTCCCGCAATGGTCGCGTAGGTTAGATCACGCGGCGTAAAGCGCGCGCTGTGATAGGCAGTTACCGCATTGCTGACTTCGCGGTCCAGCTCGCGCACGTTCTGGGATGAGTCATCGACGGCATGGAGCGACGGCACCTTGGGGTCGGCCACGCCTTCATGCTGCAAATACGCTATGAGATTGTCGTGCGCCCCATCGAGCACGGCCTGCGCGTCCACCTTCTTGTAGAACTCGCTGATCAGTTTTTGATAGGTGAATTGCAATTCTTCAGCGTCGAGCAGTCCGAAACCATGGGCCGGCGTAGCAGCCGGAAGCTGCGCAGTGCTGAATGCGAAGATACCGAGGAAGAGGAGCGTAATAATTCGTTTCATGTCTACCTAGTTGCGGCCCGGCGTAGATACGCTTTGGCAGCGGCAAGCTGTTTATCTTTGGGTGTATCGATAATCGAGAGATCGGGGTTCTGTGTGACCAGGATGTCCGGCTGGATGCCCTTGTGCTGAATGTCGCGGTCCTTCGGGGTTAGGTAGCGAGCGGTGGTGATCTTCAGGGCGCCGTTGTCGGGGAGTGGATAGATACTTTGGACAACGCCTTTTCCAAACGTTTTGGTTCCGACCAGTTTGCCGATCCCATAGTCCTGGATAGCCCCCGAGGTGATCTCGGAAGCGCTGGCGGTGTACTGATTGACCAGCACGACGAGCGGCGAGAGCCCGCCGATCGCGTCACCCAGTGCACTGCGCGTATCCCGCTCGCCCTGACGATCTACCGTGGAGACGATGGTGCCAGTTGGAATGAAGTAGCTCGATATCTGCACGGCCGCATCCAATAGGCCACCGCCGTTATCTCGCAGATCCAGGATGTATCCCCGCGCGTTATGCGCTTTTCCGTCCAGCAGCGCTTTCTTTATTTCATCAGCTGAGGTTTCGCCGAAATCGGCCAGCCGGATATACTCGACGCGATCGACCAGCTTGGCTTTGACGGTGGGCACGCGAATGGTTTCGCGAACAATGCGATATGGGCGCGGTGCCACATTCTTCTCCCGTCGCACGGCGATGTACACCGTCGTTCCCGCTGGCCCGCGAATCAGGTGCTCAACCGCGTCGAGCTTTTGACCTTTCGTGCTGTGCCCGTCCACGCTGACGACTGTGTCGCCCGGTTTGATCCCAGCGCGCGCTGCGGGCAGTCCGTCGATGGGCGCGACGATGATCGAGCCGTTTTTCTGCAGCTCGATGTACACGCCGATGCCACCAAAGTTTCCGCCGGAGAGCGACTCGTTGAGCCCTTGAATTTCCTTTGGCGAAAGATACACGGTGTAGGGGTCTTTCAGCGCGTTGAGCATGCCGCTGACCGCGGCTTCGGTAAGTTCGATACCGGGCGAGTTACCGGCATAGTGCTTCTGCGCAAACGCCAACTCGTCGAAAATCTTCTGGCGGTCCTGCACTTGGTCGCCCGACGCGCGGTAGGTTGGCAGCGTCGCGTGCTTGACGTGTTTGTACTGCAAGTACGCGAGCAGTCCCTGACGCTCGCCGGCGATAAGAGCCTGCGGATCCACTGGTTTGTAGAAGCTTTCTTGAGCGCGGCGGTACGCTCGGCCGAGCAGTTGTTGGTCGAGACTCGCGCCCTCGCCGAGCATCGAACCGAGATCCACACTCGCGATGTCGGTTGAATTCGAAAGCAACGATGTCTGAGCGGCCTGGATACCCTGCTTGTAACCAACATAGAGCGCGCCTGCGAGGGCGACGCCGATGACGAGCAGTGCCGCCATGATGGCGCGAGATTTTGAAGACAAAAGAGCGCTCGGTCCTTCCTATGAATGCGGTATGACTCTAGACACCGGTGCGGGCAGCATGAGTTGCCGCCGGCCCTAAGGGTACCCCGCGAACCTTAGCGGAGCCTTGGGGCGGGGTCGACGGGCTTACCGTTTATGCGCACCTCGAAGTGCAGATGGGGGCCGGTCGACGCTCCCGTCGATCCCACCGCACCGATGGCCTGGCCTTTCTGAACCTGCTGGCCATTGGCGACGAAAATCTGCGAGCAGTGGCCATAGCCCGTCGAGATGCCGCCACCGTGGTCGATCAGGATGTAGTTTCCGTATCCGCCGTACCATCCGGCGTTGATGACGGTGCCGCCGGCGGCGGCGGTGATGGTCGCGCCCATTGGTGCGCCGATGTCCAAGCCCTGGTGAAACTCGAGGCCGCTTCCGAACGGACTGTGCCGCCAGCCGAAGGGAGAGGTGATCGTGCCCGAAACGGGCCAGCTGAGCCCCCCAGGGGCGCCCTCAGGTGGAGGGTTGCCGGCAACGCCCTGAGCACGCGCCCGCGCGGCCGCCGCCGCGCGCTCGGCGGCCAACTCGCGTTCGCGCTCGACGATGAGTGCTTCGAGTTGCGCTTCTTCATTGGAAGAAAGGTCTTCCATTTCAGCGACTTGGCTAGCGACGTGTCGACGCTGCTCGTCGGCAATGGTAACCAACTGCGCACGCTCGTTTGCCAGCATGGAGAGTTGATTTTTCGCGCGTTCCTGCGCTTGCTCGGATGCCTGCACTGCGGCTTGCGCGGCTTGCAACTGCGATTGAATTGCTGCGACTCTCTTCTCGGCCGCTTTGCGTTCGCGCACGGCGCGCTGATTGGCCGCGATCACCAAACGCAGATCGTCCCAGCGTTCCACGAAATCGGCGAACGAGGTTGCTGCCAGCAGCACTTCGAGGTAGCCCAAGTCACCGTGCTCGTAAATGTCAACCAGGCGACGGTTCAGTGCATCGCTGTGGCGCTTGAGTGTTTGTTGCGCAGCCGTAAGCTGCACGGTGTTCCAAGCCAGCTGCCGCTGCGTTACCGCTTCCTGAGCGGCAAGTTCACCAATATGGACATTGACGCTGGAGATTGCCGCGCTGGTTTGCGCCAGCTGTCCTTGCAGGTTCCCGACCCGCACTTGAGCGGCATGTAACTCGCCGCGCTTTTCGTGCAGGCGAGCCTGCGTGTGCAACGCCTTCTGGCGCTGGGCTTCGATACGCTCTTGCAGGGTCGAGCGCGACAGCGCGGGCTGCGCCATCACGAGCACCGCCAGCAACATGGCTGTCAAGCGCAGCATTGCTGTGTGCATGTTATTCACTAGGTGCGCAGGTAGCGCCCGACGGAAAGCCATGAGGCAACAATCCCGACCGCCGCGCCTACGGATAACAGCTCCCACGTCAGCACCAGTGGATCGACGGCTCCGGCGTTCAAGCGAACGAACGGCAGTGCCGCGGCAAGCTTTGGAAAGAGTTCGGCTTGCGCGACCGCCAGCAGTAGCACAGCCACCAAAGCGCCCGCCAAACCATCCAGGAATCCTTCGCAAATGAATGGGAGCCGAATGTAGGCGTTGGTTGCGCCGACCAGCTGCATGATTGAAATTTCGCGGCGTCGGGCAAAGACGGTCAGGCGGATTGTATTCGAAATAATGATTGACGCTACCAGCAAGAACAGCGCGATCACGCCAACTCCGATGCGTCCCAGAACATTACTAAGCTGTAAGAGCTTTGTGAGCACGTCTTGGCCATATTGAACGTTGGCCAGGGCGGACATTCGCTCCATCCGCTTGGCCAGCGCGGCAACCTCTTCGGGCGTGCGCACGCGCACCCGCATCTTGTCGGGAAGCGGATTCTCCGTGAGAATGGTAGTGTCGATTTGCCCGCGCACGCGCGCGCGTAGTTCCCTGAGCCCTTCTTTCTTTGAGATAAAGGTTGCGGAGAGTACGCGCGGGTCTTGAGCCAGCGCCGTGCGCACGCTTTCTTCCTGAGCGGGCGACGCGTTCGGTACGAAGTACGCGGAGATTTCGATCTGTTCGAAAACTTGAGCACCGACGTGCATGAGCATGCCACGCACGAAAAGGAAGACTCCCAGCAGGATGATGGTAACGGTGACCGTGCCGATGGCAGTGGCCTGCATCCCGGCATTGCGGGTGAAGTTGCGCGCAACCTCACCCAGAAAGAACTTTACTCTGCCCCAGTCCAAGGAAATAGTATCCTCGCTCCTCATCGGTGACGATGCGGCCATCTTCCAGCCGCACGACTCTCCTGCGCATGCGATCGACCACGGCTTGGTTGTGCGTTGCCACCACGACGGTGGTGCCTTTCAAGTTGATCCGCAGAAGCAATTCCATGATCTCGGTACTGTTGGAGGGATCCAGGTTACCGGTCGGCTCGTCGCACAAAAGAATCTTCGGGTTGTTTACCAAGGCGCGCGCGATTGCGGTCCGTTGCTGCTCGCCGCCGGAAAGCTCGCCCGGATACATGCGGCTCTTATGCGAGAGCCCCACCAGATCCAGCGCGCGCGGCACTTGGCGCCGCACGTCTCGGGTCCTGGCACCGGTAACCTGCATCGCAAAGGCCACGTTTTCCCAAACCGTCTTGTCGATAAGTAGTTTGTAATCTTGGAACACCACGCCCAGATGACGGCGCAACGCAGGAACGCGGCTGCGCCGTAACCGGTCGACGCGAATTCCGTCCACCATTATCTCGCCACCGGTGGGCCGCATCTCGCGGTACAGCACGCGAAGAAGGCTCGACTTGCCGGTTCCGGAGTGGCCGACTAAAAAGACGAAGGCGCCTTTTTCGATCTCGAGGTCCACGTTGTCAAGAGCGCGCACCCCGTTTGGATAAACGAGTGACACGCGGCGAAGAGAGATCATCGGTGTAGGAGGGTTTTTCCGAGCATGCGGGCGGATACCTCCGGGCAATGAATTTCGATTTGTCCGACGAGCAGAAGGCAATCCAGAGTCTTGTCAGAGAGTTCGCGCAAGCCGAGGTCGTTCCGCGCGCTGAAGAGATGGATCGGCAGGAAGCATTTCCGTACGATCTCGTGAAGCAGATGGCCGAACTCGGGCTGATGGGCTTGCCGTTTCCGGAAGAGTACGGGGGCGCGGGTGCGGACACCGTAAGCTACGCGCTCGCGGTCATGGAGCTGGGCCGTGCCGACGCGTCCACGGGAATCACGATGGCGGCTCACGTTTCGCTGGGCGCCACGCCGTTCTACCTTTATGGTACGAAGGCGCAGAAGGAAAAATACTTAATTCCGCTGGCGCAGGGCAGCATGCTTTGGGGTTTCGGACTAACCGAACCCGGCGCCGGGAGCGACGCCGCGAACGTGCAAACCAAAGCGCAGCTGCGCGAGGGCAAGTGGATCATCAACGGCACCAAAGCTTTCATCACGAACAGCGGCACGGACATTAGCGGTGGCAGCACGATTACCGCGGTGACGGGCGCTCGGCCGGAGGGCAAACCTGAGATTACCAATCTGATCGTGCCGCAAGATACCCACGGTTTCTCGCGCAGCCGCAAGTATAAGAAGATGGGCTGGCGCGCCTCAGATACCCGTGAGTTGTCATTCGTGGATGCCGAAGTGCCCGAGGAGAATGTGCTCGGAGCCCGCGGCAAGGGACTCCAGAACTTTTTAACCGTCCTGGATGGCGGCCGAATCTCGGTGGCGGCGCTGTCGGTCGGCCTTTCGATGGGCGCGTACGATGAATCGCTCAAGTATGCCAAAGAGCGTCAGGCCTTTGGGAAGTCCATTTCGAAGTTTCAGGCGATCCAATTCAAGCTCGTCGACATGCTCAGCGAGATCGAGCATGCCAAGAATATGGTGCTCAAGGCCGCGTGGGAGAAAGACCAAGGTCGCGACTTTGCGATGACCGCAAGTTTCGCGAAATTGTACTCGGCCGAAGTTTCGCGCCGCGTCGTCAACGAAGCCGTTCAGATTCACGGCGGCTACGGTTTTATGGACGAATACCCGGTCTCGCGGATGTACCGGGATCAAAAGATCAACGAAATCGGCGAAGGCACCAACGAAGTGCAACGCATGATCATCGCCAAAATGCTCGGCCTATAAGCCCATGTCACCTCGACTTTTCGACGTCGCTACGCGGCGCCCGAAGTGACCGCGTGTCACCCTGAGCCCGTCGAAGGGTCGTCCCGAGCTGAGCCGAGGAAAGCTTGCCGACAATCGTGTCGGTTCGAGCTTGTCGAGAACGAGCGATAAGCGCCGCTTTTCGACTCCGCCTCGCGGCGCTCGAAGTGACATCGGTGCCTGAGCTTGTGGAAGGTTCGTCCCGAGCTTTGTTTAGGGAAGCTTATCAGTTCGAGCTTGTCGAGAACGCGCTTGTGCGAATGAGATTTTGGGCTTCCTAAAGCCTGAGTTTGAAAAGTTTTATCATTGGCAGCATTAGCGCTTTAGCGATATTGATGGTAATCGCATTTTCTTAGGGCTTACCGTCGATTCGGCGATTTAGTTAGGGAAAACACTACGATTGTTCGCTCGAACACCGTCCGACCTTAAGCCGCGTACAATATTTTCTGCAGGCGTGGTGCCCGGTGGAGTCCCGGGCGCTCCTGGGTGTATTGCCAAGCATAGGGCTCAGCACAAACATGCGCTGCGCTCGCGAATGCAGGTAAGTCTTCACAATGAGTTTCGACAACAATGAAACCTTGAAACCCTGGAAAGTCGAGAACGGAGTTGGCGAATATTGATTTTTGCGCGAGCGTGGACTCGTTGCGGCCCGTTTGAGAGGCTTCAGAGAAAACTCATAAAAGGCGCTCCCGCCGGAGGCCAGAATATGGCGTTCTCTTCCTGGAGGATTCATAATGAGACGGTTCGCGCTTGCCCTGGTTGCCGCGCTGCTTTGCGCCACATTACCCGCGTTTGCCGCGTTGGAAGCCGGAACCCCGGCTCCAACATTCAAAACCCAGGCGTCGCTGGGAGGCAAAGTTTTTGATTTCGATTTGGCCGCGGCACTCAAGAATGGCCCGGTTGTGCTGTATTTCTATCCTGCCGCATTTACGCCCGGCTGCACAATGGAAGCGCACGACTTTGCCGAGGCAATCGATTCGTACAAGAAACTCGGCGCCACAGTGATCGGCGTCTCGCACGATAACATCGACACCTTGAACAAATTCTCGGTCAGCGAATGCAGGAGCAAGTTTCCGGTAGCGGCCGATCCCGACTTAGTTGTTGCCAAGCAATACGACGCCATTCTTGCGAAAATGCCGAAGTACGCGAACCGGATTTCGTATGTGATCTCGCAAGATGGCAAGATCGTGTACTCCTACGAGAGTCTCAACCCGGACAAACACGTGGAGAACACGCTGCGCGCTCTTTCCCAACTGAAAGCTGGCAACAAGTAGCCCGCTAAGCGCCCTCGGCGGGAAACCGCATACGTCCTTGGCGCGGTCCGCGTTCCGATTTCGGTGCGGCATCCAACGCGGTAAGTTCGCGCGGCGCAATCTCGATTGTTGGGGTCTCCGGAATCTCGGCGTCCGCCAGCGAGGCCACTTCCTTCAAGCGGCGGCCTTGGGGCAGGACCCGCGTTTCGAAAGAACCCGCCGCGTTGTTGTACGCTTTAAGCGCGCGCCCGAGTGCGCTACCGACATCGGTAAAGTGCGCTGCAAAGATGCGCACGCGATCGTAAAGTTCTCGCCCGATCTCGGCAATTTTCTTTGCATTCTCTTCCTGTCGCCGTTGCTGCCATCCGAGCGCGTACGAACGTAGCAAAGCCATTAGCGTGAGAGGGCTGGCAATATACACGCCTCTGCTTGCGCCGTGTTCTATGAGGCCGGGGTTCTCCGTGCACGCGGCGCTCAAAAAGGCCTCACCTGGAACGAACATCACTACAAACTCCGCCGAGCCATCGGCGTGATGGTAGTTCTTCTTAGCCAACGCGTCGACGTGATTCTTCATGGCCTGAGCGTGAGCACGTAAGCGCTCTTTTTTCGCCGGCTCTTCGGGGGCTTCAATAGCGTCCAGGTAGGCCGCCAACGGCACTTTGGCGTCAACGAAAATCATCGAGTTTCCGGGAAGGGTGACGGTCATGTCCGGCCGGCCGGCTTGATCGCTCGCCATCAGCGTTTGCTGCTCGGAGAAATCGCAGTAGGCCTCCATGCCTGCCAGCTCAACCACTCGGCGCAGTTGCACTTCGCCCCACTTTCCGCGCGTTGTTGGATTTCGTAGTGCTCCAACCAAGACCGAAGTTTGCGAAGTCAATTGATTGGCTGCCGCGTCAAGTTTGTCGGTACGCGACAAAAGGCCGGCGATTTGTTCCTTGAGAGTTTGGTCGGCGCCGTGTCGCTGGCGCTCGATCTCACGCACGAGCGTATCGAACTCGGTCAACTTCTGCGCGACCGGCGTCACTAGTTCGCTGAGCTTTGCGTTAGCGCGTTCTTCCGCCGCGGAGAACCGCGCGTTTGCAAGCTCCAAGAACCGGTCGCTCTGCATCTGCGTCATGCGCGCGTTGCCTTCATGCAACTCGTTCTTCAATTGTTGCGCGATGGCGGCGATCTGCTCGCGGTGTGTTTCTCCGCTTTCGCTTAGGCGCGCTTCGGCGGCCGATCGTTTCTGTTCGGATTCCAAATAGCGGCTTTGCAGCTCTTCATGTTGAGCGCGCAGGCGTTCGGAGACGGCTGCCCGCTCGCCCAACCGTGCTGCCTGAGCCCGCGCCGCCAGCCACATAACGAGCGCGCCCAGCGCAAATGCCAGCGCGAGCCAGAGTGGTGAAAGAGCCGTCATGAGCAATGATACTTCGTGATGTGGAGCGTGGTTTGCTGCCGTCGTGTCGAAATCAACCGTCTAATGCCGATTGCGGCCGGATAGAGGTCGTAGGCGGGATCCCAAGTACGGCGTACGATGAGCATCGTGAGGCAGGCGGTTTTCGCGAAACTTGAAAAGCAACAAACCAGCGTGATGACAAACTCCGGCGGAGTTGACTCCGGTGCCTGAAACGATCTCCCAAGTCACTTTCCCCGAGATGGGGGAGTCGGTTTCGCAAGGCACGATCGTGCAATGGCGCAAGCAGGCCGGCGACTATATCTCCGAGGGCGACCCGCTGGTAGAAGTGACCACCGATAAGGTTGATGTTGAAGTACCTGCCACAATCTCCGGTGTGATCAGGCAAATTCTTGCTGCCGAAGGGAGCACGGTCGCGGTCGGTTCCGTGCTAGCCGAAATCGATACTAGTGCAAAGCCAAGGAACGGAGCCCCCCAATCGGCAGCGGGCCAAGCGCCGGTTGCGGCCGCCGCGCCGCAGCTTGTGACGGTTGACATGCCCGAGATGGGCGAGTCCGTCACGCAAGGTACGATCGTGGAATGGAAGCGCAAGGTCGGCGACCACGTCACGATGGGCGATGCGCTGGTCGAGATAACCACCGATAAAGTTGATGTTGAGGTTCCGGCCACAAGCGCAGGCGTAGTCACAAGAATTCTGGCCGCCGAAGGTGCGACCGTAGCCGTGGGTGCACCGCTCGTCGAACTCGATACAAATGCGCAGGCCCCGCTTGATAGCACGCAAGTCAACGGTCATGCCGCTGCTCCAAGAACTCCAACCGCAAGAACGACCGTGGACAAAGCAGCGCCGCCGCCTGCAAAAGCGCGCGCTGGCGACATTGTAGCCACTCCCCGAGCGAAGCGGTTGGCGCGCAAACTGGGCGCGGATCTGTCGGCCGTACGCGGCAGCGGTCCGGAGGGCCTCATTCTGCACGAGGATGTGGAGCAACAGGCGGATCGCGCGAGACCGCGTAACGGCGCGACCGTCGTCGAATTGCCGCCGCTGTCGCAAGAGGCAAAAGTGACGCCGCTCAAAGGCCCGGTCGGCATGCTCGCCACGTACATGGAGCAATCGCTGAGCGTTCCGACGGCGACGAGCTTCCGTACGCTCTCGGTCGACGTTCTTGATGCGCGCCGGAAAGAACTCAATGCGGCCATCAAAGCGGCCGGACGCTCCGAGAAAGTTTCGTTCACCCACTTGGTGGCGTTTGCGCTGGTGCGTGCCGCGCACGAGCAGCCCGGTATCACCGCGCATTTTCGCCGCGACGGTGATGTGGCACAGCGCGTCGAGCCCGGCATTCATTTAGGGCTAGCCGTCGATGCGCAGCGCAAAGACGGTCAACGATTCCTTCTCGTACCGGTGATCAAGAATGCAGATGCGCTGGATTTCGCGCAATTTCGCAGCGAGTACGAAACGCTCGTTTCCAAGACACGCGACAACAAGCTTTCAGCCGACGAACTATCCGGCGCATCCTTTACCCTCACGAATCCAGGTGGCATAGGCACCGTCGCTTCGGTTCCACGGTTGATGGCCGGACAAGGCGCCATTATCGCCACCGGCGCGATTGGATTTCCGTCGGGCTTCGGGAGCGCAAACGACGCCACGCTACGCTCGTTTGGCGTGCAGAAAGTCATGACGATGACGAGCACCTACGATCATCGCGTCATTCAGGGTGCGCAGTCCGGCGAGTACTTGCGGCGCGTTGAAGAATTGCTCGCCGGCAAGGACGGCTTCTACGAGATGGTCTTTGCATCGCTCAGGTTGCAAGCCAAGGCGACACCGCAAATTGAAGGCGAAGCGCGCGCCGCCAAAGGCGGGCTGGCTGCGAGTGCCTCCGACGAAATGCTGCGCGCAGTAGCTTCGGGAATGTCGATCGTTTCATCGTACCGCACGCATGGACACTTGGCCGCCACCTTGGATCCGTTAGGCGCCGAACCGGTGGGCGACCCGGCATTGGATCCGCGCAATTACGGGCTTACGCCCGCGTTGCAAGCGGCCATTCCCGCATCCGTGTTGCGCGTCAAGGTTCCGGGCGACACTTTGGCCGACGTGCTGCCGCGTTTGCGCGAGACGTACAGTTCGACCATCGCCTACGAAGTCGAGCATATATCCAATACGGCGCAGCGCGAGTGGTTACGCGATCGCATCGAATCCGGCAAGAATCGCGTAAAGATTCCACCCGCGCGCCAGATCGAGGTGCTACAACGGCTAACACGCGTTGAAACCCTCGAGCGTTACATGCGCAAGATGTTCTTAGGACAGAAGACCTTTTCGATCGAAGGCCTGGACGTCATGATCCCGATGCTTGAAGAGATGCTCGTCATGCTGGGACAGGACGGCATTAACCATGCGGTCATCGGCATGGCGCACCGCGGCCGCTTAAATACGATCGCGCACGTCGTAAACGTTCCCTACGAAGAGATCCTGTCCGAGTTCGAAGCGGCCAATCTGCGGGGAGAGGTCCCCGGCGACGCCGACGTTACGGGCGACGTGAAGTATCACCACGGTGCAGACGGTGAGTACGAAACGCCTTCCGGCGCCAAGATTTCCGTGCATCTCGCCAACAACCCGAGTCACTTGGAAGCCGTTGACCCGGTGGTCGAAGGATACACGCGCGCGTTCCAGACCGATCACTCCACGCCCATGGCGACATTGGATTTCAAGAAGGCCGCGCCAATTCTCATTCACGGTGACGCCGCCTTTACCGCGCAAGGCGTGGTTGCCGAGGTCTTCAATTTGCAGGCCCTCGCGGGCTACGCCACCGGCGGAACGCTTCACGTCATTTCCAACAATCAGATCGGTTTCACGACCGATGCCAAGGAATCGCGTTCCACGCGCTACTCCAGTGACTTAGCCAAGGGATTCGACGTGCCGATCGTGCACGTCAATGCCGACGACGTCGACGCGTGCACCGGAGCGGTGCACTTGGCGATGGAATTTCGGCGCCAGTTCGGGCGCGATATCATCATCGATCTCATCGGCTACCGGCGTTTCGGACATAACGAGCAAGACGAGCCGTCCTACACGCAGCCCGAGACATACGAACGGATAAAAACGCACCCGACTGCGCGCGAACTTTTCGCAAACAAGCTGGTTGCCCAAGGGTTGCTCAGCGGCGAACAGGTTTCCGAAATGGTCGCGCAAGCCACTGCACGACTGCAGGAGGCGCACAAAGCGGTCAAGGGCGCACCTGCGGGCGGTACGTTGGGAATCAAACAGTCCGGTTACACCGGTGAACTTCCGCAGGTTGATACAAAAATCGATCGAGCGCGATTGCTCGCCTGGAGCGATGAACTGGTAACTGTACCCGACGATTACCAACTCAACAAGAAGCTGAGCGGACAATTCGAACGCCGCAAAGCGCTCATTCACGACCAGGGTCTCGTGGACTGGGGAATGTCCGAAGCGTTGGCGTTCGCATCGCTGCTGGCCGAAGGGACGCCGGTGCGTCTGACCGGGCAAGATACCGAGCGCGGTACCTTCAGCCACCGCCATGCCGTACTACACGACCGGCGCGGCGTTAAGCAATATGTACCGCTGCAGCATCTAAACGATGCCCGAGCGTCCTTTGAAATCTACAACAGCCCGCTTTCCGAGTACGCTTGCTTGGGCTTCGAGTACGGCTACAGTGGCGTCGTCCCAAATGCGCTCGTGCTATGGGAAGCGCAATTTGGAGACTTCAATAACGGCGCGCAGATCATCGTGGACCAATTCATTGCCTCCGGACATGCGAAATGGTCGCAGAATTCGCGCCTGACCCTGCTCTTGCCGCACGGCTACGAAGGCGCCGGACCCGAGCACTCCAGCGCCCGGTTGGAGCGCTTTCTGCAGCTTACCGCCGAAGGAAACCTGCGCGTCGCCAATTGCTCGAACGCAGCAAACTACTTCCATCTCTTACGGTTGCAGGCCCGCGACCGTCAGGCGGCGCCGCTGGTCATCATGACGCCCAAGAGCTTGCTGCGTGCTGAGGTTTCATATGGGTCGTTGGATGAAATGGCAACCGGCGGCTTCCGCCCCGTGGTCGACGATCCGAGGTTCGCCGAACGCAAAGGCGACGTCGAGCGCCTGATTCTGTGCAGTGGAAAGATTTATTACGATCTCATCGGGCATGCCACGTATGCCGGCACGACGAAGACTGCCATAGCCCGCGTCGAGATGCTTTCACCACTTCCATATCGAGAACTCAATGCACTGATTGCGACGTATTCTAATCTTAAAAAACTGATCTGGGTTCAGGAAGAACCCAAGAATATGGGCGCCCGAGCTTTCGTACGCCGCCGCCTGCTGGAGCGTAAAACGGACGCAATGGACATCGAATACATCGGCCGCGGATACCGCGCTTCGCCCTCCGAGGGTTACCCGGGCGCACACGCGGTGGAGCAAGAGCGCATTTTGACGGCGGCCTTAGCGGAGTAGTGTCGGCGTACGAGCGCGGCATGGCCATGCTGCGCAAGGTGGACGGCGACAGAGTCGCCGACAATCTACTGGCGGCCTACGAACGGATTGCCCCGGATTTCACGCGCTACTTAATCGAGTTTGCCTTTGGCGAGATTTACGCGCGCAAGGGCGATTTGCAGCATCGCGAGTTGGTGGCAATTTCATCGCTCGCGACCATGGGTGGTTGCGACGCGCAGCTGGAAACTCACGTGCACGGCGCGTTGAATGTCGGATTGTCGCAAGAGGAAGTCATCGAAGGCGTGATGACCCTGATTCCATACGTTGGGTTTCCCAAGACCCCCAACGCAATGGCGGTCGTAAAACGTGTTATCGACAAACGCGCCGCGAGCTGAGATTTTAGCGGGCTGCACCCGTTTTTTCGGACACGCGCCGCAGACGATGCAGCAGCGTTTTCGAGCGCTTGCATCCACGGTTTCGGCCGAAGAGCGACCGGATCGCTACGGAGGCGGCGATATGCTCGAGGCGTTCGAAGAACAAATCGCGGTCCTTCTTGGAAAAGAGGCCGCGGTATTCATGCCGAGCGGCACAATGGCGCAACAGATCGCTCTGCGCATTCATGCCGAAGATTCGGTGAACGATCGCGTAGCGCTTCATCCTCAAAGCCATCTTGTCGTGGCGGAGGAGGACGCCTACCAGCAGTTATCGGGATTGCGCGGTATCCAGCTGGGTGAGCGCAATAGGCTTTTCGCACTTGACGACCTGCGCGCAGCCCGCGAACCGTTCGGCTCGATTTTGATCGAGTTGCCCGAGCGCAATATCGGGGGCGCTTTACGTTCGTGGGAGGAGTTGCACCAACTGTGCGCCTGGGCGCGCGACCACTGCGTGCGATTACACATGGACGGCGCGCGCCTTTGGGAATCGCAGCCCTTCTACGGCAGATCGCACGCAGATATTAGTGCACTCTTCGATTCCGTTTACGTTTCTTTCTATAAGGGGTTGGATGCAATTGCTGGCGCCGCACTGGCCGGCGAAAAAGCCTTCGTGGAACGCGCTCGCCTATGGCAGCACCGGCATGGCGGCCGCATGGTTCAACTATTTCCTTTTGTCATCTCAGCCCGGGACGGATTGAAACGCTATCTCAAGCGCATGCCGGATTATGTGCGGCGGGCGCGAGAAATCGCACGCATTATCAGGGATGTGGGCCTCACCGTGACCCCAGACCCGCCCCCAACGAATATGATGCACGTTTATCTGCGGGGTGACGCAAAAATCTTCGATGCCACGATGGTGGAGCTTGCCCGCGATCGCAAGATCCGGTTGTTCAATTCGCTAAGAGCGACGGATACGCCGAGCGTGCATATGTTCGAGCTGAACGTCGCTGAAGCTGCGTTCGCCATATCGAATCAGGAAATCGAGGAAATGTTCAGCCGGCTAGCCGGTTAGACCACCGCAGACCATCGCGAGCAACTGGTCCAGGTCCTCGCGGGCGCAAAGCAGTCGCCGATTTTCCGGTGAGATGAAGCCGCGCGTTACGGCTGTATCCAGCTGCCCAAGGAGCTGGTCGAAGAATCCATCGACGTTCAGCAATCCGATCGGCTTGTCGTGGATGCCCAGCTGCGTCCAGGTGATCACTTCACACAGTTCGTCGAGCGTACCGTAGCCGCCCGGCAGCGCAACGAATGCGTCGCTCAACTCCGCCATTAGCGCCTTGCGTTCGTGCATGGTTGCGACGACGTGCAGTTCGCTAAGCCCCCGATGCGCGACCTCACGGTCCGCCAGGGCCTGAGGGATTACGCCGATTACGCGCCCACCTGCCGCCAGCGCTGCGTCGGCAAGAAGGCCCATCAATCCAACGCGCCCGCCACCATAAACGAGTCCATAACCGCGGTTGACAATGGTCGTTGCCGTTTGCCCGGCTGCTTCCGCGAATAGGGTCCCTTCGCCGGAGTTTGACCCGCAGAAAACACAGATATTCCTCACGTCAGCCGAGGGGCGTACACTTGTCGGCTAAGCGGCTTTCCATCATTTTCAAGATGCCGTTCTTGATGTGTGTGACGAAATGCGGAGTTTCGCGATGCCGCATGAAGGTTGCTTCGTCTTCGTATTGTTCGAACAGAATAAATTTGCGGGGCTGATCGTTCGAACGAAACACTTCGTAGCGAATGTTGCCGGGTTCTTCGCGAGTTGCCCGCATGCATGCCGAGAAGTGCTGCTGTGCCGCTTCCTCGCTGCCCGGCGCGATCATGTAAGCAACGACAATCGTAAACGTGCTCAAGAATGCCCCCGGCGGATTCTCGGGCGCCCTGCGATCCAAACCAGAGCGCTACCGAGCGCCAGCGAGAAGACTGCGATGGCGACAATCATCGCGCAAACGAATGGGTATCCGTGCAGGCGCGCATTCAAAAAGGGATACGGATACCAGCCGACCACGGCGCCGCGCGCAAGTGAATAGAATACGTATCCAAGCGGATAGACGAGCCAGCGTGCAAGGATTGCCGAATAATTCAGCCAGAGCGCCGGCGTGTCGATGAGCCAATCGAAGAGCATCCAAAGCGGGATGACGTAGTGAACCACGAGATTCACCCAAGGAATTGTCGTTTGGAGCGCCGCTTCTGACCCGCTCAGTAAGGCGGCGTAGACGATCCCCGTGATCAACATGTACAGGGTGGAAGCGCCACGCAGGAGCGCGAGTTCGTCACTCGGGCGCTTGCGCAAAGCATAGCTTCCGGCGATCAAGAGAATGATTGCGCAAAACACGTTGCTTTGGATGGTAAAGAAGCTGAAAAAGTTCGTGGGGCGAAACGTCGGCGATTGTAGCCCGTGCGCAAACTGGACGCCGACCGCTGCCGCCGTTACGAGCGCCAGCACGATGCGCGCTACCCCAAGAAACACGAACTACGCCAGCACGAGCTCGTCGGTAGGCAACCCTGCTTTCCGGATAGCGTTACGAATCATCTCTTCTTGCATTTGCGGAATAACCCAACGCGCCTGGATCTCGGGTGAAAGCTTGTCGATGGGATCGAAATATACGAATGCCTTTCCTGGCTTTACGCTTGGGGCGCTATAGACGGCAATGCCGTTTTCACGGTCGTAGAAATCGTAACTGTGTACGTCCCGCTTTCCGCCTCCGCCGGGTGCATCGCAGACGAACGTCGGGGTGTTGAAGCCGGCAGTCGAGCCGCGCACGAACTTTTCAATGTCGACTGCGGCTTGAATCGTCGTGCGCAACTCCTCTACGCCCTTCACCAAATCGTGCATGTAAACATAGTACGCGTGCACGTTGATGTGGCCGAGGCGCTTGACGAGCAGCTGCATGGCGTGCGCGTCGTCGTTTACGCCGCGGATGAGCACCGATTGATTGCGCACAAAGATTCCGCGCTCGAACAGTACGCGCATGGCTTTTTCAGTGATCCACGTAATTTCGTTCGGGCTATTGAAGTGCGTGTGCAAAACCACTTCCTTACCCAGCTTGCGCCCGCGGTCGACGATGTTGGTAACGGCGTCCACCCACTGCGGGTGCGTTAGTATCTTCATCGGCATAATGGCCGGCCCTTTGGTTGCAAAACGCATGCGGCGCACGTGCGGGATGTCCAAGAGCGCGTTGCCGATCAGCTCGATGTTCTTCGGCGGCAGTTGATAGGCGTCACCGCCCGAGATGACGATGTCTTCGAGCTCCGGTCGCTCGGCAATGTAATTGAAGGCATCGTGCCACTGCGCGGGAGTTTTAGCGAGCGAGACCTTATCGACGTTTTCGGTGTCTGGACCGATGGCGTAGCTGCGCGTGCAAAACCGGCAGTAGACCGGGCAGACATTCAGCGGCAGGAAGAGCGCCTTGTCGACGTAGCGATGGACCAATCCGGGTACGGGAGAGTCGTCTTGCTCGTGCAACGAATCCAGCGTGAGCCGGGGATGATCGGAGAGAAGCTTGCTGGCCACCGGAATGAACTGCGTGCGAATGGGATCGTTGTACGGATCATTCCAGTCGATCAAGGAAATGGCGTATGGCGAGACGCGCACGGCCATCGGCGCTAGCTCAAAGCCGCGCCGGGCGTCCTCGATAAACTCCTGCGAAGCCACCGAACCGATCGTGCTCAGTAGTTCTTCCGCCGTCTTGACCGATTGCTTCTGCTGCCACAAATGGTCGAGGAACGTCGCCTCGTCGACCTGTGCGTAAGCGGGGATCCTGTGCCAGAATTCACCTTGCAAGAGCCGAGTGTGCTCGAACGCATCGGGTGGGGCAGGCGGCTTTTTGTGCATGATGGGCATATTAGTTTCCTTGTTCGAAGTGTTGCGCGGGAGCGTAGCGCTTGCGAAAGTACGCGTGAATGGCCGGATGGTCGCGCAGGGTCTGCAGCGCGAGCTCTGCGTGGCCTTTCGCGTAGCCGTTTCCGACGATCATTGTGACGTCTTTGCCCACGCCCTCGGCGCCGAGCGCGGCGGCGGTAAACGACGTTGCCATTGAGAAGAAATACACGGTCCCGTTCTCGCGCGTGCAGATGATCGAGCTGAGTTCGGTACCCGCACAATTTACACAGTTAACCGTCAAGTGTGCCAAATCGGGAAGGGCTGCGTGCACTTTATCGACCAGGTTGAGCACTTCGCGGGCGTCCGCTTCGACCAGCGCATCCACCAAGTTCTCCTCGATCAGAAGACGCGCCGATTCAGTGCCGGCATCCGGCACGACGCCGACCACGCGGCCGCTCCCTCCGGTTGCCATCTTGGCTTGCGCGCATGCGAGCATTCCGGATTTTCCGTCGGCTCCGATCACAAGGACGCTGTCGCCTGGCTTTGCCATGCGGCGCACTTGGGCTGGAGCACCGGCGACGTCGAGCGTCGCCAGCACAACTTCGGTTTGAATGTCGCCCGGTAATTTCGCCCAGATGCCGCTCTCGAAAAGAATGGCTTTGCCGCAAATCCATACCCGTCCGGTGGCCGTGTCGACATCCTTTACCGCATCGATCCACAAGGGCGTTAGCGTGAGCGACACGAGCGAGGCGATGCGATCGCCGGCACGCAAATCGATGCGTTCTCTTAGCTGTGCCCCGATGCTCAGCACTTCCCCGATGAACATGCCGCCGCTGCCGGTGACCGGGTTATGTTGTTTGCCGCGCTCTTTGACGGTCTGCATGATGTGATCCCCAATTCGGCGGGCATCACCGTCGTTTGATTCGCTGATTTGCCGGAAGGAGGCCGAGTCGATATTGAGCGCCTCAACTTCGCAGAGAATCTCATTCTCAAATGGGATCGGAGTGTTGTCCAGCTTGATTGCATTCTGCGGCAGCGCGCCGGCGGGTTCGATGACGCGGTGGCTCCCGAGACGGTCGACCTTATGGGCGAAGAGCACGTTCATCGGACGGAGATTCCTCCGCGCTCGAACGGCGAGGAGAGAACGATGGTGGTCTTGGTGCGGGCCATGCCCTTGACGGATTTCAAACGCGAGAGCAACTCGTCAAGGTGCGCGGTCGAGCGCGTCATCACTTTAAGGACAAACGACTCCTCGCCCGCAACGCTGTGCACCTCGCTTACTTCCGGCAGTTCGGCCAACGTGTGCGTGAATTCATCGTAGTTGCAGTCGGGCGTCGTGAAGCAGCTCACCAACGCGATCAGTTCGAGTCCAAGAAGGCGGCCGTCCAATTGCGCAGCGTATCCGCGAACGAAGCCGCGCCCTTCGAGACGTTTGACCCGGTCGTGAACGGCAGGCGCCTTCAGGCCGACGACGGCCCCCAATTCCGCAAACGTCGAGCGCGCGTTGCGCTGCAACGCGTCGAGCAAGCGGAGGTCCAACTCGTCCAGGCCGGGAGATTCCATCAGCATATTCGCTCTAATGCCCAAGTGACCCGAGAAGTTTTCGGGGGTAAGAGGATACCATGCTCTATTCATTCGTCGCAAGTTAGATGTTGCAAGACCAGGCTTTCTCGGCGCCAAACCGCCCGGGGATGCGTTCTGTCGTCATCCTCCTGATCTTGGCGATTCTTGCGGCCTGTTCGCGTGCGGGCCAACCGCTGGACCACCGCGAGCCCGGGTCCGTGCGCTTCGATTTGGCTGCCGACCCGGCTACCCTCAACCCGCTCTTCGCCCACCAGGACGCTTCGTCGGTAGAGCTGCAGGTCGGGCGATTGGCGTTTGAACCATTCGTCGACATCGACGAACGAGGCCGCGCGCAGCCGGCTCTGCTGTCGCGCATCCCTTCGCAAGAAAACGGCGACCTGTCCGCGGATGGCCGCACGATCACCTACCGCCTTCGTCAAAACGTGAAGTGGCAAGACGGCGTACCCGTAACTTCAACCGATGTACTCTTCACCTTGCGCGCGATTATGGACAAGCGCAATCCCGTTCGCTCGCTCGAAGGATACGAGTTAATCGATAGAGCGCGCGCTCCAGACCCGCGAACGGTGATCTTTCACTTGCGCAAGCCCTGGGCGCCCGCCGTGCGCACACTCTTCTCCTACGGTGCTACCTCGCAGTTCGTTCTGCCGCAGCATGTTCTCCAGAATCAGCGACCGCTGGCCCAAGGTGCATTCAACGCGGCGCCGGTGGGAGACGGGCCATATAAGCTGGTCTCGTGGTCGCGCGGTGAAAAGCTCGTGTACGAACGCAATCCCCTGTATTGGCGGGGCGCTGCGAGAATGGCACGCTTGGACATCCGCATCGTTCCGGACCCATCGATAAACTTGACGTTGCTCGCCTCGGGCGAGGTAGATTGGAACCTTATCGCTCCCCTCCAGCAGAGATTGCTTGCAGCAAACCCGGACATCGCATATCGCGAGGTGCCGACCGCCACCATAGCGGGCGTCGCGATAAACCTGCGACATGCGCCGTTAAATGATGCACGCCTGCGCCGCGCGATCGCGATGTCGATCGACCGGCAGAGCATCAGCAAGAGAATAACGCTGGGAAAGTACCCAGTCGCGAACTCGGCGCAGCCATCATTCTCGTTTGCCTACGATCCAACGGTCCGCTTACCGCAATTCAGCCCTTCGGCTGCGGATGCAATCTTCGATTCCGCCGGCTGGAAACGCGGCCCCGACGGAATCCGCGAAAAGAATGGGACACCGTTGCAGCTCACCTACGTGCAATTCACCGAGACTGCTTCGGGAATGCATTCGGCGGAGCTGATCGAGAGAAACTTGCGCGACCGCGGTATCGACGTTCAGATAAAGAAAATTAGCAGCGCGCAGCTCTTCTTGCCGCGCACCGGAGCCCTCGCGGGCGGAGCGTACGACCTTGCCTACGTTCCGTGGCCGATGGGCGCCGACCCCGATGACAGTGCAGTGCTGAGCTGCGGGGGCGCCTCGAACTACATGCGCTATTGCGATCCACAGGTTGAGCGCTGGGAGCAAGCCGCGCAGGCAGCCGCCTCGCAGTCGCAACGACGGGTGCTCTATTCAAAGATCGGGCACGCGGTTGCGCGAGACGTGCCGATCATCTATCTTTTCGAAGCGCACTATATCTATGCGTATCGCAAAGAGCTCCGCGACTTCTATCCCAATGCGTTTTTGCCGACGTGGGATGCCTGGCGTTGGCACCTCCGCTAACTAACGCGCTCTTAGGGCGTAAATGAAATAGATCCCGATGGTGCCGTATATTGCGAACAAATCCAGCGGCAAGAAGAGGGGGGAGAGCGTGAAGTTCCCGCGCGCGCCAGCGATGACCGCCCATTGCAAATACAGCATCGTTAGCATGATCTCGAGTTTAAGCGTAGAGATGAGCGTAAGCGTTAACTCGATTTGACGCGGGAGGTTCCGCTCCATGACTCTTACCGGAAAATTCCAATAGCGCACCGGCAATTTGCTGACCGCCCCCAGCAGCCCCCAGAGAACGAGCGTGACAATCGGAAGAAGCAGTACGCTGCCCTTGGAACCCCACGCGTTCGGGTTTCCGGCAAGATCAAAATGGGTGGCAACCGTTTGTGGAAGCCGACCGTAACCCAGGGCCGTAATGAGGAAGATCGCAAGCAGCGCCGCGAGCGCTGCGGCTTGGGCGGTCCGCCGCCACGTCATGGAAGCTTAGGCGCCTTTGACCGCGGTGACCAGCCCGTCGACCGAAGATTTTGCATCGCCGAAAAGCATGACGCAGTTCGGTAGCTCGTAGAGCGGATTATCGATGCCGGCGAAGCCGGAACGCATGCTGCGCTTGAGAACCACGACGTTGTTAGCCCTGTCGACATCCAGAATGGGCATGCCGTAAATTGGCGAGCTCTCCACGTTGCGGGCTGCGGGATTCGTGACGTCGTTCGCTCCGATAACCAGAGCGACGTCGGTCTGCGGAAACTCCGGGTTGATGTCTTCCATATCGTAAAGGGCTGGATAAGGGACGTTTGCTTCGGCCAGCAGCACGTTCATGTGGCCGGGCATGCGCCCCGCGACCGGATGGATGGCATACTTGACGGCTACGCCGCGCTTCTCCAGCTCGTCTGCGAGTTTCTTGACGCTGTGCTGCGCCTGCGCGACCGCCATGCCGTATCCCGGCACGACCACAACCTGGCCGGCGTATGCGAGCATGGTAGCCACATCATCAAGGGTTGCACTGCGGACATTCTGTGGGCCGCCCGCGCCGGCCGCCGCTGATGTCTTGACTGCGCCGAACGCGCCGAAGAGCACGTTGGTGAGCGAGCGATTCATGGCTTTGCCCATCAGAATGGTTAGCAACGTGCCTGATGCACCGACGAGCGCTCCGCTAATAATGAGCACGTTGTTGCCTAATGCGATTCCCGTAAGCGCAACGGCTAGACCGGTGAAGGAATTCAGAAGCGAGATTACCACCGGCATATCCGCGCCGCCGATGGGCAACACGAAGAGCACGCCGAGGATTAATGCGAAGGCCAGCATGCCGACAAAGGCAAGGGCGCTGCTCTGAACTGCATATCCGGCCATCGGCGGTAGGACGCCTTGCCTTGCGATAATCGCAACCGCTGCGCCAAGAATCACCAAGAGAACGAAGGCGTTGACAACCTGTTGGCCGGGATACGTGATGGGCCGTCCAGTCATCAGCTCTTGTAGCTTCAAGAACGCGATAATGCTGCCGCTGAAACTCAAACAACCGATGATAGCCGAGAGAGCTATGGCGATGCCCTGATCGTACGAGATGCCCGCGCGGTATTGCGACAGGAACTCCGCCGTTGAAACGAGCGCTGCGGCCCCGCCGCCGGCGCCGTTGAAGAGCGCCACCATCTGCGGCATCGCGGTCATCTTGACGCGCAACGCCGAGAACAGCCCGATTGCCGTTCCCAACACCATTCCGGCGACGATAATCCACCACGACACGATGCCGGTTCCGATGAGGGTTGCAAGCAAACCGACGAGCATGCCGGCAGCCGCAACGCGATTGCCGAGGCGCGCGGTCGCCGGCGAACTCAAATAGCGCAGTCCCAAGATGAAAAGAACGCCCGTGACCAAGTAGGCTAAATCAACCCAGTAGGAGCTTACGGCCTCAGTCATTTCTTGGCCGGAGCGCGCGCTTTGAACATTTGCAGCATGCGTTCGGTCACCGCAAAACCGCCGACGACATTAATCGTCGCCAGCGTAACCGCGATCAACGAAAAAACCGCGCCGAGCGGCGGATACGCAACGCCTGCCACCAAGAGCGCACCAACGAGGACGATTCCGTGAATGGCGTTGGTGGCCGACATCAGCGGCGTATGCAGCGTCGTCGGCACTTTCGAGATTACTTCGAATCCGACGAAGAC
This sequence comes from Candidatus Meridianibacter frigidus, assembly GCA_003243975.1. Classification (GTDB taxonomy): domain Bacteria; phylum Vulcanimicrobiota; class Vulcanimicrobiia; order Vulcanimicrobiales; family Vulcanimicrobiaceae; genus Meridianibacter; species Meridianibacter frigidus. Next base: position 119,812 of record QHBJ01000005.1, read on the forward strand.
TGCCAGAATGAAAACCGTGAGTTCGGCGACGAGGTGTGGCATTAGGTGACGGCCGCCGCGCGCTGGGCCAGTGTGGGCTCGTGCGTGACCTCGCCGCCGTGCGTGATGGCCGTGCCTTTGGTAATCTCATCGGCGAAATCGAAGTTCAACTTGCCGTCCTTTATTAGGTGTTGCAAGAGCGTGAAGACGTTGCGGCTATACAGTTGGCTAGCGTGGTAGGGCATCGAGCCGGCCAAATTGGTGACCCCAATTATGGTGACATCCTCAACAACCGCCGTGCGCGCGGGCTGCGTGAGTTCGCAATTGCCGCCGGCTTCTGCAGCCAAATCCACGATGACCGAGCCGGGGCGCATGGCACGCACCGCTTCGGCAGTAATAAGGCGCGGCGCAGGGCGGCCGGGAACAAGAGCGGTCGTAATGACCACGTCGGATGCGCCGATGTGCTCCACCATAAAGCGGCGCTGCGTTTCGATTTGTTCGGCGCTCAGCTCTTTGGCATAACCGCCGGCCCCTTCGGCATCGGCGCCGAGATCGATCTCCAAGAATGTCGCGCCCAAACTTTGCACTTGTTCTTTAACCGCCGCGCGCGTGTCGTATGCGGAAACCACCGCACCTAAACGCCGCGCGGTAGCGATCGCTTGCAATCCCGCCACTCCGGCTCCGAGAATCAACACCTTCGCCGGTGGAATCGTGCCGGCCGCGGTGGTGAGCATGGGGAAAAACTTTGGAAGCGCGCTGGCTGCCAGCAGCACCGCTTTGTAACCCGCGATATTGCTTTGCGAAGAGAGTGCGTCCATCGACTGCGCGCGCGTGATGCGCGGAATTGCATCCATTGAAAGCGCGGTAACGCCGTGCTTTGAAAGCCGTTCAACGTACTGCGGCGCGCCAAGCGGAGAGAGGAAACCGATCACGGCGGCGCCTTTAGAGAGCGCGCCGAGTTCTTCATCGCTCGGTCGCCCCAATTTTACCAGGGCATCGGCATCCTTTAAGAGCGCCGCTTTGGTGGGCGCGATCTGCGCGCCGGCGCTTTCGTAAAACTGGTCAGGAAACGACGCTCCGATACCCGCATCGCGCTCGACGCGAACGATTACGCCGCTCTTGATGAGCCGGGCCACGGTTTCGGGAACGAGTGCCACGCGGTTCTCACCGGCGGCCTCACGAGCCACGGCTACGATCATGCGCGCCGGGTTTGGCGCAGGAGAATCGCTATCCTACAACGGCAACGCCGCGGGCGCCGATGAGGACGCATCCTGCACCGGCGCTCAGCGCGAGCGTTTCGGCTGGTTTTCCGTCATGCTCGTACGTTCGCATCTGACGGTCCGCTTGCCGTTAAGGCACCTGCACTCAGGGAACGTTCCGCGGACGGCGTGGGTCGCTGCGGTGCCTCTAGCAACATAGTAACGAAGGTGTAGGCGGTTTTGTTATGGCGGCCCGTGGCGACGCTACGTGATTTGGATGGTGTTCCTGAGCGTTCCGATGCCCTCGATTTCCACTTCAACTTCGTCCCCGTCTTTGAAAAACTCCGGCGGAGTACGTGCGAAGCCCACGCCTTCCGGCGTGCCGGTCGCGATGATATCACCGGGTTCAAGGGTCAAACCTTTGGAGAGTTCCGCAATGATGCGCGCTACGGAGAAGATCATCGATGATGTATTAGCATGCTGTTTGCGCTCCCCGTTGAGACGTAGCTCGATGGGCAGCGTTTGCGGGTCTCCAATCTCATCCGGCGTAACGATCGAAGGTCCAAGCGGACAGCTTTGATCTAAGCTCTTGCCCTTGAACCATTGCAAGTGAGCGCGTTGGAGATCGCGAGCCGTTATGTCATTCAAACATGTGTAGCCGAAAACGTATTGCAGCGCCGAGGCCTCCTCGACGTCGCGCCCGCGCCTTCCGATGACGACGGCCAGCTCGGCTTCCCAGTCGTACTCTTTGGATAGTTGCCCCGAGAAGTGGAGCCTTGCGCCCGGAGCCGCAATGGCTGTCGGCGCTTTGGTAAAGAACGTCGGAACGGCGGGCAGTTTCAGCTCCTTGCCCGAAACGCGCGCCCCCTCTTTCGCATGTTCGAGATAATTGCGGCCGACGCAGAAGATATTCTTGCGCGGGAGCAACGGCGCGCACAGATCGATTTCGTGCAGCGAGTAACTTTCGGCATGCTCGGGTTGGACGGCGTTGCCATCCATGTAGTCGACCAGCGACTGCCCCTTTAGCGCGCGAACGCGGTCCCCATCAATTAGACCTGGGCGACACGCGCCGCCACGCTCCGCAAATCTCACAAGCCGCACGTTACGTTTTCTGTCGCGTGAGGTGCCAAAACTCGCAGTAGTGGCAGCGGTAGGTGAAGAGTTTGCTGGCCATCCCGTTCATGGCGGCCACCGCGCGGGCCGCTTCTTCGCTCGGGTAGGCGTCTTTGGAGCCGCAGCTGCGCTCGAGGTCGCGATCGATGGAAGCATCGAAATCGCTGCGATTGCGAAGCCACCAATCCACGCCGGTTAGTGTTTGGGTTTGGGGGTTGGCGTCGGCCTCATGATTTTGCTCAAATCGGGCAGCGGAATGGAGCGATGCCGCTCGCGGTTGCGCGCATCAACCTCCAGCATGTCCTGCACGGCGCTCTTGTCGTTGGCCCACTCGCCTCCGATGCTCAACAGGGCGACGCCTCGGTGCACTTTGTGGCTGCTGGGATTGTAGTCATACATCACGCGGTACATGCCGGTCTGAGCGGACCCGTCGGGATGCCGGATCCACATCTGCAACACGTTGCCGTAGGTCTGCGCGTTAAAGGTCGGATTCTTCGATTCTTTTCCCGACTTGACTTTGACGATTTGCCCCATATGGTTGACTTCCACAGTAAACTCCGTGTGCAACGGCTCGCGCGGCATGTGCGGGGAGGGAATCGGCATGGGTTTGACCTGGCGCACCTGCGTTTGAGCCCCAAAGGATGGGGCAGCGAGCGCGAAGAGCGAGAGCGCGGACACCGCAGCGGCGCGCGTAAAAAAGTTTTTCATCAACCTACTTAGTTTCTAGAGATTGCTGCGAAGGCGCACCCGCAGGACGCGCACGCGACGACGATCTGGAAGACGGCGGGCTTTTTGCGAGCAGAACTCTGCTTTCGCCGCGCTTCGCTGCTGCCGCAGTAACGACAGCGGGTGGCGGTGGAGTTCCCTTGCGAAGCTTGTTCATCCACGGTACGCGCTCTTCTGGCGGCACGGGGGAGGCCCTTTATACGAGGGCCCGAAAGGCGAGCCGCAATGCCGCGCTGCGCACGCCCGGCGGCCGCGATTCTTTCGCTGATTCTGTTGGGGAACCTGAGCCCGGTCAGCGCCGCGCGCCCGCTCTTGGATTTGCATAAGTGGGACGCTTATTTTGCACTGTTTGCGCCCGACTCAAACGTGCCATGGAAGCCCGCTCTCGTGCGCCTCGATACCTACTCTGGTGCGGCCGTTGACTTTGCAGCCTTTCAAGTCGAACCCACCGAGGTGATCGTCGCCGGCAATGCGCCGGCACGCAGCATTCAAGGCAGACGCGCGCGCCGCGTGGCGCAATGGCGATTTCTCCCCGGCGGGGGATACCAATTTCGCTCGAGTTTCGTGCCGGTGCCGCTGGGAAACCGCGAGGGATTCTTCGTCGTCGAAGCGCGACGTGCCAACGTGGCCGAACAGGTATGGATAAATCGTACGCGAGTCGGCATAGCCAGCAAAGAGTCGCCCGGCGAAGTCATGCTCTATGGTGCCGACCTCGGAACCGGAAAGACACTCGCACATATGCGCGTGTCCCTACTGCGCTCGGGCTCGTTTATCACGCGCTTTACCGACGAGCATGGCATTTTGCGTATAAATGACCGCCCGCGGCCGGCGTTTGCGTTGGGAGAATGGGGAGCCAGCCGAGCCTTTCTCTCGCTCTTTCCGCAACCGCCGATGCCTGCGGCGTTGGCCGGTATGGCACTGGAGTCTGCAACAGTGCGCGCGGGCGACGAACTGAAGGTTACCGGATTTGCGCGCGTTCGTTCGAACCAGGACTATCGTGCAGCGCACGGGGTGGCAGCGCTGAGTTTGCGCTATCGCGGTGCAATCATTTCAACCGCAAGTGTCCCTCTGGACGAAGCGGGAAGTTTTGCGACGGGGCTGCGCATTCCGCCGCTGAGTGCAACCGGCGACTATACCGTGTTGCTCGCCGGCGCTGGGGCGAGCGCGGGCGCAAGCGTTCATGTGGCCGCCGATTCAGGGAATCTCGCCCTGGCGCTCGACTCGCCCTGCGCGCGAGTTTGCGACCTCGCCGTCGATCCACCGGTGACGCTCACCGCGCGACGCGATGGAAAACCTTCGTCTCACGAACGCGTGCATCTGCGTGTAGTTCGTTCGCCGCACATCCGTACCGATCGCGATCTGCGCGGCGATGAGTGGGGAAACACCGTCATTGCGGATGACGACATAACCACGGGGCCGGACGGAAGTACCGTATTCCACATTCCCGCCCCGACCGACGGATTGTCGTCGACGTACGGAGTGACGGCAACGCAAGGCGGAGCCACAGCGGCAACGCGCCTAAGCGTTGCAGCGGCGAACGGGGTCGTCTCGTTGCAGTTGGATTCCAGCACTTTCTCAGCCGACGCTCCAATTGGGTTTGCGGTTCGCGCCGCCGGTTTAGGCGGCGAGCCGCTGGCCGGTGAAGATGTAACCGTACGCCTGCAGCACGGCGCAAACGCGCAGGAACAGATCCTTCACTTGAACACCGAGGGTGCAGCGCGGGGCTCGTTTGGCTCCCCCAATCTTGGATCGAGTTTGGTCGTGGCACGAATGAATGGCCGATATAGCGGAGCGTTGGACGCGGCCGAGGCAATCGTCATTCCGCAAACGCTCGCGGGAGTCACGCGACAAAGCAGCGACGTCGCGCTTGCGACGGATCATGCGAGCTATGACGCAGGCGACCGTGTTTCCGTGACCGCACGCAGCGGTGGTGGCCACGGCGACTGCTTGCTCACGTACGAAACGCCGTTCTTCACGCAAGCCGCGTTGACACCGGTGCACTTGGGCGGTGCTAGCAACGTCTTTCTCGCGCGCAATGTAGGCGGAGAAACAAAAGCCGGCGCGCTATTCGTCTACGATGGAGAAATGCAGTGGACAACCGTTCCCCTGCACGTGATGGGGCGCGGGCGAAGTGCCGCGGCGCCTCATTCCGTAAGCGAGATAGTGCCTGCGAACGGCGACATTCGCCTTAAAATAGATGAGGCGCCGTCGCCCGCCCGAACCATTGTCGTCCGCCTGAGTGCCGTGGAAGACACGGGTTCGGCGCGCTTCGAGAGTTTACCGGATCTCTTGACCGTAGGAGGCACCGCCACGCAGGTTTCCGCGCAGAGCGGCCGTTGGCACGCATGGGTAAGCGCGGGCGGCGCGCGCGCCGGCACGTTTGAATTCGGCCGGCGCGCAACCCCGCAGCCGCAAGACCTGTCCATTGCCGATGCGCGATCAATGTATGTCACGTGGCACGTCTTGCATCCGGTTTCCGGTAGGTTTTCGGTTCCCGCCCCTGCGACGGCCGGACGCTATTTCATGTCCGTTCTCGAGTTCGATCCTGACGGCAGCGTGGGCGTGCAGCGTTCGTGGATAACGGTCCGTTGAACGGCGCGCATCCGAGGCCGGATTCGGCCACCCTCATGCTGCTGGACACCTACGGGTTGGTGTACCGCGCCTACTTTGCGCTTCCAACGCTGACGACCACCAAAGGCGTTCCGATCAACGCGGCCTACGGTTTCACGATGATGCTGAACAAGCTCATTAATGACGAGAAACCGACGCACGTTATTGCTGCTTTCGACAAGGGGCTGCCTCAGGGGCGCGTTGATATGTATGCCGACTACAAAGCCAACCGCACCGAGATGCCCGATGATCTTCGCGGCCAATTCGTACTGGTGCGCCAAGTCCTCGATGCGTTCAATATTCCCACCGTCGAAGTTTCGGGCCAAGAGGCCGACGATGTGATCGCCACGCTGGCGCGTCACGCGCAAAGCGCGGGGCAGAATACGCTGGTGGTGACCGGTGACCTGGACCTGTTGCAGATCGTGGACGAGCGCATAACAGTGCTGGTAACGCGGCGCGGCATTACCGAATTGGGACGCTACGATCGGGCGGCCGTGCGCGAGCGTTTTGACTTGGAGCCATCGCAATTACCCGACTACCGGGGTCTGAAAGGCGACCCCTCCGACAATCTGCCGGGCATTCCGGGGATAGGCGAAAAAACCGCGATCAAGCTCATTAAAGCGGCGGGGTCGCTCGATCGGCTGGTTTCCAATCCGACGGTAGCGGGTTCGGAGAAATTGCAGAAGCTTGTTGCCGAGCATGGCCGGCAGGCCATCATGTGCCGCGACGTTTCGGTCGTGCGCGACGATTTGGATGTTGCAATCGATTGGGAGCAAAGCCGCTACACGTTGCCTCCCAACGACGAGCTCTACAAGCTCTATCGCGATTTGGAGTTTAAGACGTTGCTCGCAAAGTTGGACGTGCGGGTAGATGTGCCGCTGTTCGCAAACGATGAAACGCTCAAAGGGGATTGGCGCAGTTTTGTGGCCGTCGTCGATCCGCCGGACTACGCCCGATTGGCAACGGAGTTACGCGCGCTCAAAAACCACGCGCAAATCGGTTTGGCTTTGCGCGGCGGCGGTGAGATTGGTGTCGCGGCGTTACCCGGCACCGGACTGGGATTTCTGATCTCGGCTCTCGAGCACGAACCCGTGCGTACGGCCTTTGCGGAACTATGGAACGGGCCGCAGCAGCTAGCCGCATATGATAGCAAGGGCATCCTGGCCGAACTGCACAAGCGCGGTTTCGGCTTCCGCACGTTCGAAGATGACCCGATGATCGGCGCGCACCTACTGAATCCAACGCGTTCGTTTGCCAACATTGCCGACGCGGCTGCGGAATTCTTGGCCAAGAACGTGCCCGAGGACGCGGCGGCCTTCGCCGATGCAACCCTGCAATTGGTAAACGTGCTACGCGAACGTTTGGGCGAGCGCCGGCAACTGCGGCTATACGAAGATGTGGAGGTGCCGCTGGCTGCCATTCTCGCGAAAATGGAACGCGCTGGAATCGCCATTGACCCTCGCGAGCTCGAGATCATGGGGCGCGAGATCGATGAAACCATCGTGCGGTTGCAGAAAGAAATTCACGATTACGCGGGTGAAGAGTTCAACATCGGTTCGCCGCAGCAGCTTGGCACCATACTCTTCGAGAAGCTGTGCATCCCAGCCGGCAAGAAAAACAAAACGGGCTGGGGTACCGGTGTTGAAGTGCTCCAAGGTCTCTCGCGCGATTATCCTATCTGTGCGCGCGTATTGGAGTACCGCGAGGTAACGAAACTAAAGAACACGTACGTCGACGTCATTCCGAAGCTCACCGGTTCTGACGGGCGCTTACGCACGGTGTTTAATCAAACCGCCACGGCAACCGGACGGCTCTCCTCGACCAATCCAAACTTGCAAAACATTCCCGTGCGGGGTGAACTCGGACGGCGGATCCGGCGCGCCTTTGTCGCTCCGAATAATGATCGAGTGCTGCTTGCAGCCGACTACAGTCAGATCGAGTTGCGCCTGATGGCACATCTCTCCGGCGACGATGCGATGCGGAACGCGTTTGCGGCCGGCGAAGACATTCACGACTTCACAGCTCGCCAGATCTTCAACGTTCCCTCCGAACGCCACGCCGATCCCAATCAGCGGCGCATCGCCAAGTCCGTCAATTTCGGCCTGCTCTACGGCATGTCCGATTTCGGTCTGGCCCAGCGTTTGGAGATAAGCCGAGCCGATGCCAAAGAGATGACGACCGCGTACTTTGCGCGCTTCCCCAGTGTGCGTGCATACATCGATTCGGTCTTGCAGCGAGGACGTGAAGACGGCTACGTTTCCACTATTCTCGGCCGGCGACGCTACATGCCCGCGCTCCGTTCGCCCAATTACATGCTGCGTTCGGCTGCCGAGCGCGAAGCGACCAATGCTCCGCTGCAAGGCAGCGCGGCGGACCTTATGAAGCTCGCCATGGTGCGCGTTGACACCGCCTTATCCGAAGCCAAGCTGGATGCGCAGATGCTTCTGCAGATCCACGATGAGTTGATTCTGGAAGTCAGCAGCAGCGACCTGAAGGCAGTTGCGGAACTCATCAAGCACGCGATGGAAGGCGCGATGGAGCTGAGCGTACCCGTTGCGGTAACGATCAAGACCGGCAGCAACTGGTATGAGGTGGCCGCCTATGATGATGCTCTTTAGTATTTTGCCCGTCGTGCTCTGCATAGCCATGCTCGACGGGCGGCCACCCAGCTTTTCGCAAATGGTCGCGCGCGCGCCACACGCCGTGCTCCATCTGGAGGTAGCCGATACCTCAGTTAAACGCGAGTATGGACTGATGTACCGCAGCTCATTGCTGTCGCATCACGGCATGGTTTTCGTTTTTTCATTCGATGGGCTCCAGGCGTTCTGGATGAAGAACACGCTGATCGGACTGGATATGATCTTCGTGGGCTCCGATGCGCGGGTGCGATCGGTGCAAGCCAACGTTCCGCGCTCCACCCTGCGCATGGCCGAAAGCAGTGTCGCGCGGCGTTCCGGCAGCGCAAAGTTCGTCTTGGAGCTTCCCGCCGGCGAGGCGCAGAGCGACGGGTTAGTTCCGGGCGCGCCGATCGTCGGGATCCGTACCCTGCAGGCGAAGGTTCCCTGAGCGCCGCGTTATTCGAGCGCTCCGGACTCGCCGCACTTTCCGATCTGAGGGCCCCCGGATATGCGCCGCTTTTTGAACGGCTCGAAACCGTCCAGCGCGAATTCATTGGCCAAGCGAATCTTTTTCGCGATTCGCGCTATCCGTGGGATACCGATAGTCTGCATAATTGGAGCCGTGCCTGGGAGTATGCGTACGTCATGCACCATTTGGAAGCGGCGCTTCAAGATGTCCCGACGACCATCGCGATCGATTTTGGCAGCGGCTCCACATTCTTCCCAATTGCCGTCGCGCGCGAGGGTGGCCGAATCATTTGCTTTGACAATGACCCGGTTGTGATCGGTGATTTGCGCGCCGCCGCGCGTACTCTCGGAACCGGGAGCGGAAGTCTCGAAGTGCGCCTAAACGACGCCCGGCTGCCGATGGATTCAGCCAGCGCGGACTTTGGATACAGCATCAGCGTCTTAGAGCACATGGATGAGCCGGTCGCGCTTGTATCAGAGATTGCACGCGTGCTAAAACCGGGCGCCACCTTCGTACTTACGATGGATCTAGACGTCAAGGGGAGCTCCGGTGTTTCCATGGAGCATTATGAGGGCTTGCGTGCCCGGCTCGAAACAGTGTTTGAATGGGTTCGTCCCGATCGCGTAATTCATCCCCTGGATATGCTGACATCGGCCAACAGCCCGTGGCCGCGCCCCGGTGAACGTCGAATTCCCGGCTTGCTGCTGCGCGAGAAAAGCGGAAGTCTTCGCCCCATCATCGGCGGCCCAAATCCCGGCGTGCTGACCGTCTATGGCTGCGTCTTGCGCCGGCGTTAAAGCACGATGCCCGAGCTTCCTGAAGTCGAGACCATCGCGCGCGGTTTGGCCAGGCGCATCATCGGGCGAACGGTCGAACGAGTGCGCATCGGCCTGCCGAAAATGGCCGTTGCTCCGGAGGATTTGGTTTTCGCCAAAGCCCTTGTAGGGGAACGGATCGAACGCATCGGCCGGCGCGGTAAGTATGTCGTAATGGAATTGCAATCGGGGCGCGGTTTGGTCACCAGTCTGCGGATGACGGGGCGCCTGATCGTTCAGCGGGACCGGGCCCTCGCGCCGCATCCGTACACCCACGTCGCCCTCGATTTGAACGATGGGTCGCGCCTGTGCTTCGCCGATAGCCGCCAGTTCGGACGCATGCGGCTCGTCGGTCCTGGCGAGCGGTGGGACGCCGCTCTTGGCACCGAGCCCCTCTCTTTAGACTTTACACCGGAGGCCTTTATCGGTATGCTCTGTGGGCGGCCGACGCCGATCAAGGTTTTTCTCCTTGATCAACGTCGTATCGCGGGTATTGGCAACATCTATGCCTGCGAGGCCCTGTGGGAGGCCCGGATCCGTCCGGACCGGCCTGCAAAGTCACTGGGCAAACCGGCCATTCGCCGTCTGCATCCCGCCATCGTGGGCGTGTTGCAGCGCGCCATACGTTTGCGGGGAACGACGGTCGACGATTATGTCGACGCCGAAGGCCTGCGGGGCGGCTTTCAAAACAAGCTCGCCGTGTACGGACGCAACGGCAAACCATGCAAACGCTGCGGACGAAAGGTCGTGCGCACGGTGCTTGCTCAGCGAGGAACCTGGTGGTGCCGGGGCTGCCAAAAATAATTGCAACCGAATTAAAAATTAAGAATTAAGGACGGACTAAACAAAATCTCAACAACGAATTTCGCTCCAGTGCACGACGCAGAGGAAGAGGATCAATTAGCACTCGAGCAGCGCATGTATGAAGAATCGCTCAAAGTTCTCGACGAAGGACAAGTCCTCAACGGCCTGATCGTCGCCAAGTATCAAGATGAATTGCTCGTCGACATCGGCGGCAAATCGGAGGGTACTCTTCCCTTCCGCGAACTCTCGCTCGCAATCGAGCCCAAGCTGCTCAAAGTAGGCGACACGCTGGAAGTGATGATCCATCGCATCGATGATCAAGATGGATCGCTCTTTCTTTCAGAACGGCGCGCACGCGCGCTGAAGACCTGGGAAAAGGTCATCGACGCACACAACAGCGACGAAGTCATCGAGGCCACCGTCACGCAGGTCGTCAAGGGTGGGGTGCTGGTCGATCTCGGGATGCGTGGATTCGTGCCGGCGTCGCAGATCCGCCGTCAGCCGGTCGGCAATTTGGAAGAGCTCGTCGGCAAGCGTTTGCGGCTTAAGGTGATCGACTTGGATCACAAGCGCCACCGCGTGGTTCTGTCGCAGCGCCAGGTTCTCGAAGAAGAGCTCAATGCCAAGAAGCAAGAGTTGTTGGGAACTCTCGAAGTTGGACAGATTCGTGAGGGCGTGGTAGTGCGGCTGGCTGAGTTCGGCGCGTTCGTAGACCTGGGCGGCATCGACGGCCTCATTCATAACAGCGAGTTGAGCTACGGGCGCATTAAGCATCCAAGCGAAGTCGTTAAGATCGGCGACACCGTGCAAGTCGAGATCATGAAGTTTGATCCTGAAGCGCGCAAAGTCAGTCTCTCGCTCAAGCATACGTTGGCCGATCCGTGGGACGAGCACGCCGAAAAACTCTTCGAAGGCAACAAGCTTGTAGCCCAGGTCGTCAAGGTAACGCCGAACTATCTCCTGGTAGAGATCGTTCCAGGCGTGCTCGCGATGGTACCGAAAGGCGAGTTCGATCCGACCGCGCAGTACAGCCCCGGCCAGGAAGTCGACGTAACGCTGCTCACGATCAACGCGGCAACCCGCCGCATCACAGCCTCTATTCAGCACGTGGCTGACGTGCCGCCCGAAGAGATCGAGAAGCTCGCGATCGAGGACGATACCGGATCAATCGGCACGATTGGCGATGCGCTCGGGGTGCAAGCCGAAGTTCCGGCAGACGCGGCGGAATAGCACCTAGGCGGTCGCGCGGCCAATGCGGGTTGGCTTAACCGGAGGTCTAGGTTCCGGCAAAAGCGAGGCGGCTCGCGTCCTGGAGTCCCTTGGAGCATTCGTGATTGACTCGGACCTCTTAGCGCGCGAAGCCGTCGCTCCGAACAGCGACGGCTTGCGGGCCATTGCCCGCTCTTGGCCGGGTGTCGTGCGGGGAGGGACGCTCGACCGCGCGGCGCTGGCCGAGATCGTATTTAACGATCCGAGCGCGCGCGAAGCGCTCAACGCAATCGTTCACCCTTTCGTCCGGCAACTCGCCGCCGAACGTGAAAGTCACGCGCGCGGCGATCAAATTGTCGTGCACATGGTGCCGTTACTCTTCGAAACCGGCTACGCCGCCGTGTGCGATGCCACGATTGTCGTGATAGCGCCCGATGCGCTGCGCATGGAGCGTGTCAAGAAACGCAACCTATGGAGCGAGGAGCAAATTCGATCGCGTATGGCGGCGCAAATCGATCCGCACGAGGCTCGTGCGCGCGCCAGGTACGTCATCGAAAACAACGGCGACATGAATCTGCTGCGCGAGCGCACCAAAGCAGTATACGAGCAGCTAACCGAACGAAAGGAGATCTCCACAGAATGATGCGGGTGGTAGCTGTCCTGGTATCTTTCCTCATGTTCGAGAGCATCTGCGCGGGACGGAGCATGGCGGCCGACGTTCCCGCCGCTCGGTTTTGCGCGGTCGCTCTGCGAAGTTTTTCCGTCGACCCCGCTATGCCCGGCACGGCGTATCTCCATCTCGATGTCGAAACGCCGGACACTTACGCGGGAAAGATCACATTCTTCGGAATCGACAACAAAGTGTACGAGGCGAAGTTCGATCAGCTAAGGTTCGCGCCCGGAGCCGACATCGCAGTAGGTTTTCCAAACGGCACGGCTGCATCCTATGCTTCGATGGATACGGCCACCCGGGAAGGTCGTGTGGTCACGACTGTCCTACGTTCATCGTCCCGTTGCGCAGCGGCGCCGCCGTTCGCGGTTCTTCCGTGATTCGTGCATCTTTTGCCGCCGCCACCATGCGGAAAGGTATGGAGCGCTCCGAGGGTCGATGCGTGGGCGAAACGCGGTAACAACTTTGGATACTACTCGCCAAAGGTGCAAACGCAAGCCCGCGTTCGCGCTTACCTGGATGCAAACGGGCGCGTTCTCGGCACGGAGTTGGTCGAATCGAGTGGAGACCCCGACCGTCGATGCGCAAGCGCAGACGATGTTGCGAGCACAGCACTTTCATCCGGCTGAATTTCGATGTGTTCCGGTTGTTGCCACGTACGATCTGGATTACCAATATCATTGGGAGCGCTGACGTGTGCACGGCGTTGTGGCCCAGGTCGCGGCGGCTGCGGTTTAACAACTGGTCGTATGGGTAATTAGGCCTCCAGACTTCCGAAATCTTGTTGGGAATAGGGCAGCGCAATGGCAATGCAAGAGCAGGTTACCAGTGGCGGAATGACCGTCCGCGAAGCGGGCAAGCGTGGCGGAGACCGTGTGAAAGCCAAGTACGGCGCCGGTTTTTACGAAGCGATCGGGCGCAAAGGCGGCCAGGCCACCAAAGAAAAATACGGGCCCGCCTTCTACGAGGAGATCGGGCAAAAGGGCGGTCAGAAGCTCAAACGCAAGTCGTAGAGCGCGGCCGTGCACGACGTGACTTCAAAGCCCAAACAGCCGAAGATACGTCCCACCGGTCAGATGTCGGTTCGCGAGGCCGGCAAGAAGGGCGGTAATGCTGTTCGTGACCGCTATGGGTCCGCTTTCTATAAAGAGATTGGGCGCAAGGGCGGCAAGGTAACGCGCGAGCGGCATGGTGCGTCGTTCTTCGAAAGTATCGGTCAAAAGGGCGGTCAGGTCGTCAAGGAAAAGTACGGCTCGAATTTCTACGAAGAGATCGGTCACAAAGGCGGTCAAAAAGTGAAGAAGCTGATCGCCGCTGCGAAGAAGACCGGAACCGGCGAAACGAAAAAGCGGGGCCGCTAAATCTGCGTTAAGTGACCGAACGCGACTCCGCTATATATTAACCGAGCCGGCGATCGAGCCGATTTTTATTTTGCCTGTTTCAACGTTGATGCTCGCGTTGGCGATGGTGAGCGAGGCGCTTCCCGTTCTTATCAGACTGCGGTGACTGAGGGTCAACGTCTTGGTAGCGTTGCTCCAAACGATGAGGTCGGTATCGAAGGAGCGCGGCATTGATGCGCCGGTCTGTTCGACGTGCACGCGCCCTGTGGCGGTGAAGTCCTGGCTGACCGTATTGGCGGTGATATGTTTTGCGGAGAGTTTCAACGCCGGCTTGCCGTTCTTAAAGAGCACGCCGTTATGGATGCCGTCGATCTCCGCCAACGAGCCATCGGGTGACGTCTGCGCGTGGTCGTAATCAAAAGCCCACGACCGTGTCTTCATATGATGTGCGGTGACTGCTCCAAGACCCAGCAACACGGGTTGCGCGCCGGGTGGGGGCGGCATGTCGCGGCCGGAGAGCACAACGCCCTCGACGAGGATCGCGAGCGCCGCGAAGGCCAATACGGCAGTGACGACGCGCCAATCCTTACGCATGTGCGTTGCGCCTGTAAAGCGAGCCCGCAACGATCAAAGCGAGCACCAAGATCACGGGCGAGGGGCCGATGCGCGCAAAAAAAGATCCCGGTGGCGAGCCGACATAGCCGCTCACGACGGCTTCGCGGTCGAGGCCGGTACTTTCTACATAGCGCCCGTCGGGGGCGATAATTCCAGAAATCCCGGTTGACGCCGCGCGCACGACCCACATGCCGTTCTCGACGGCGCGCATCTGCGCGATCTGCGCGTGCTGATACGGTCCGGCGCTTTGTCCGAACCATGCGTCGTCCGTCGAAACGACGAAAAACTGGGCTCCCGCTGCTACCTGCGCGTGCGCCAGGTCGGCAAATGCCGACTCCCAGCAGATGAGCGGTGCGAAGCGCAAGCTACCTGCGTCGTACACACCGTTCGTGTGCCCGTATCCGAAGCCGGTGATGAGATTGGAGTAGGGTAGCCACGAAAGATACTGCTTGGCGGGAAAGCCCTCGACAAACGGAACCAGTTGGCGCTTATCGTAGACGCCTGTCACCTCACCGCTGGAATCATAGATGAATGAAGCGTTGAAGAACGCGCCGTCGTGACTGTCGGTCGCGCCGGTAACCAGCGTAACGTTGAGCGAGCGTGCGAACGCTCCCAGTTTCTGGGAAAGCGGACGGTTCGACGCGAGATTCGTCGTCATGACCGTTTCCGGCCAGACGATGAGTTGCGGGTGGAAGGAAGCAGCGCGCTGCGTTAGGGCCGTATAACGCTGGACCGAAGTGGCCAACGTCCCTTTGTCCCATTTGATGGACTGCGCGATGTTGCCTTGAACGGCGGTTACGCGAAAGGACGGCGGTGCGGCATGGCGTGCCGGCCATCCCACCCAGCACAGCACCCAGATGGCTAAGAATGCTCCGACCGCATACGCAAGCACCCCGTTGCTGCGCAAGCGCACCGCCTGCGCGAAGTACGCACCGATCGCGCAGACTACAAAGGTGGTTCCAAAGGTGCCCACATATGCGGCGAAGACTGCCAGCGGTGTGTCCGCTTGGCTGTAGCCGATCTGCGCAAACGGCACCCCGAGGATTCCCAGAGAACGTAGCGCTTCGAGAAGGGCAAAGGCAGCGGCCGCCCCCAGTGGGGCCAAAAAAGGGTGCGCGCGAGCATATATGAGGGCCGAAAGTGCGCCGGTAAGCGCGAAGGCCAAGGCCTCCACCGCAGCGGGCACAAGCACGAGCGCCCAAGCGAAGCCGCCCACGAAGCTGCCCACAGTGTAGCCGAACCACGAAAAACTGATGCAGAAAAATATGGTGCCGGCGAACCAACCCAGCGCGAACGCGCGTTTCCAGGAGGCCCCGCTCCAAAGCCAGACCAGGCCGGCCACTCCCACCGGTGCAAGCCATGGAACTCCGAATTTTGGGAATGCTAGAGCGAGCGCTATGGCTGAAGCGGCGGCCACGATCCAATCCCGCAGCCCCAACGAGGTAAACATGGTTCGCAAGTTGGCTCTCTCTTTCTTGATAACGACGCTCATCCTCGTGGCGTGCGGTCGTCAAGTCACGCCGGATCGTGCCGGCGGCGGCATCGGCGGATTGCTCCCGGGCCACATGCTCATCAAGTACCGCATCGCACCCGGAGCAGGCATGGACTTCGCGCACATTCGCTACCTGATCGTGTTGAACACCAGCGGGAACGGCGGCTCGCCCTTTGCGAACGGCTTTAATACCGGATTTGCCAACTACTCGTTTATCTTTGCGGTCGGCGGCAATCAGGCGGGGTTTACGCAAGTGCAGCTCTTTCAGTTGATCCCGCAGCCAAATGGGCAGGGGGTGCCATCGCAGCGCCTCGTACCCTTCTCTCCGCAACAAGTCCAACTGCAGCCCAACAGCAATGGGCAGAACACGGAATTTACCCTGAACTTCGACCGTACGCTCATGTTCGGCATTCCGACGGGCACGCCGCCGCCCGCAGGAAACACGCCCTCACCTACGACTTCGCCACAGAGCATTTGGAACGTTAATTTCCTCACCACCGACGTAAACTCCAACCCGCTGGACGCGCTTGGAATCGGCGGAGTCAATGACACGTCCTTCAGCTTGCAGCTCCCCGTGAACGACGTGTTCGATTTTATTTCGCAGCTAACGGTGCCGACCGGAGCGACCCAGGCATCAACTCCGGCCGCCCAACTCCAAGGCGGCGAGATCGTGAATAATCCGTAACGTGCAACAGAGTATCGAGTGCTCCAATGAACTTTGCGCTTGCGTTATTACGGCTGAGATGGATACGGAGGCGTATTGTGCAGAGGCGTGCCGGGAACTGTCCGAGGACCGGCGTATCGAAGGAGAGGTTTGCCCGTGCGGCCATCCGCCGTGCGACACGGCCCCATAAAAGACTAGAAGTTAAGGCCCCCGGGTAGAATCGGTCCGTTCCTATTTACCCCGAAGCTCGCCGCTCGTGAAGGGAATGCCAGCAGGTTGAGCGTGATGTTCACCTGTTTGAGATTTTCATTATACTGCACCCGGATTTCATAGCAGTCGCCGATGATGCGATGATAGTAAATGTTCTTGTTGGTCAGGCGGCCGTGATTCTTCCAATCGATATCGGTTAGGAACTGCACGTCTGCGTCGCGGCCAAATGGGGAGGCCAGTTGCAGGTTCGTGGTAGTGAAGCCCTGGCCGATACCCGGCACAAACGAGCCGCCTAGAGTCAGCAGCGACCGGCGCGACGGGCGCGAGGTAAGCTGGTAGCTTACCGGCTGCGCTTGTTCGTTGAACGATGTCGACGTGGAGAGCAGTAGATTGTACACGTCGCCGTTGAAGATGCGCAGGGTCTCGTAGGCCGCCTTGGAGTTGATTCCGATCAAGTTGTCCAGGAATTGGAAGGGCACCGAAGCCGGACCGTTGTTATTGGATTCGTTGTAGTCGATAGAATTAAGAAAGTGCTTTCCGATCGGGGTTTGCAAGCTCAGATGTTGAGAGATCGTTGCCTTCAGGTCGCCGGTGCCGTAAGCGAACTGCTCGAGGGTGCCGCTTGCGCTAAAGTCGCTGCCGAAGACGTGATAGAGGGCAGGGCCCAACTGGAACGACAGGTCCGCCCGCGAAGTTGAAAACGCATTCTGCGGCTCGCTGTAGCTGCCGACCGCGAAATTCGCCGTGATCGGAAAAAGAAAATGCGGAAAGAATGACGACGGTCGAATCTGCAGTTCGGGCTCTTTGTTGACGCCTGAAAATGAGGTTGAGTTACTCTTATCGACGGTGAGCTGGTAGTCGTAGCCCGGCGTCACCAAGTGCGAAACTGTATTAAAATGGTCGGTCGTGGTGGAGCTTGAGGTACCGCCGTAGTTCGTGCTGCTCGAGTTGAACCCGAGCGATGTCGTTTGGGAGAAGCTCTTGGTGATCTGCCGCGTGTCGGCGAAATTGTACGTCTGAATTCGGGACTGCGATCCCACTGCGTAGCCGTTAAAGCTGTAGGTTTGTTGTTCGGAGGCGGTGGCATGGGCGAGCTGTGCGGTCAGCGAGGTTGAAGGGGGCAAGAATAGATACTGGCCGTAGTTGCCGTTGTAGCTGAAGGCGGCATTCCCGACGAGGGTGGGAGAAAAATTCTCCTTATCGTCGACTTCTAGGTTGTACTGCTGCGTCTGCGTCTGCCGGTTCTTGATGCCGTAGTAATCGATGTGCGACTGCCGCTTGTTGTTGCGCCGCGCGAAGTAGGCGACGTATCCGAGACCGAGCCCCACCTTCGTAAAGTATTCGACGCGATAGTAGCCCTCGTAGTACTGATCTTTGCCGAAGCCAAGCTTTGCCTTGACGTAGTATCCTTGGTACGCATCGTACCCGACCTCGGGGAAAAACGTGGGCTGCCGTACTTCATCGACCGAACGCAGCGGGATCACAACTTTGGGCAGATAGAAAATTGCGGCCGCGCCCAAAAACAGGATGGCCTTCGTGATTGTTATTTTGTCGCCGGGTGTGACGTCGATGGTTCGTCCCGTGAGGTGATAACCGCCGCGTGGATTGCTGCAGGTGGTCACAGACGCGTTCGACCCGTGGGCGACCCCGTTGGAGTCCGACTCCAAATCCTTGGCATTAAAGTAAACCTCGCCCCGTTCGACGTCTTCAGTACTCTCGCCACGGGCGTTCTTGACTTCGGCGGTATGAGCGATGGTATCGAACAAGATGACGTCGCCGTGTAAGATGCTATTCTTCGCGTGGTTGATTACGTAGGGATTTCCGGTAACCGCAATGGTGCGCGCGCCGTCAAAGTGCGCCTTTTCACCGGCTACCACTTCATCTGCATACAGAATCTGAACGTGGCCGATAATATCTTGCGGCTGCCCTTCGTTACTGTTGCCGATTATCTGATCGCCGAACACCGCGATGTATCCCGGTTGCAACGTAGGCAGTGGCGTCGGACCGGCTGCGGTGGGCTGCGCGCTGGGCGATGGCGACGCGGAGCCGCCCGCGGGCGTCAAGGGCCCGGGCGAGCCGCTCGAACGAATCAAGAAAACGGGGCCGCTGTTAGCGTCGCCTTTGGGCGAGGCCGTCGGAACCGGCAAGGGCGTTTCAGGCACGCCGCTCGGACGGGGTGTGATGTAGATTTGTTGAGGTCCTACCGGGGGAACGTCCAAAAATGGCGGCGCGCTGGGCGTCGGCGTGGCGGTGGTTCCATTCGGCGTCCCGGTTGGCGCGGGTTCGGGCGTCGGCAATCCTTGCGCGACCTGAACCGGCGTGGCAGAACAGGAGTTGGTGTTTAACAATGCCACGGCACGGGCATCGTTTGCTGCTTCGGCATTCACCGGCGATCCTGGAAAAGCGTTGGCGAGGATGGTTCCCAAGCAAAGCAGCGCGCCGAGCAAGCGGTGGGACGAGTGCTTGCTCAATGCTCCTCCCACCAGAGCAATGCGAGCCCCGCCATGCCAAAGATGACGTTGGGCGTCCATGCCGCCACATAGGGGTTTATCGCGCCGTTACGGCCCAGCGCCGCGAAGGCCAGCGTAAACATCATGTATACCACGAACGCAATAATCGAAAGCGCAATTCCCAACATGCGTCCGCGTTTGCCAAAGCGGATTGCCAGAGGCAGCGCGATCAGCACGGCCGCAAGGGAGGCGAATGGGAGCGCCACCTTATTGGCCAGGTTGATCTGCATGGTCCCTAGGGCCGTTCCGCCGACGCCCTGCGATTGCAGCATGTGCACCTGAGCTGAGAGCTGCTTGGTGTTCATGGTGTAGGAGTCGGAGTTGGTGGAGCTGATGAACTGCGCCGCGCTCTCGGCCAGGGGCAGCCCGACGCTCACGGCCTTATCTTGGACTTGCGAGCTGACCCCTCCATCGGCGTTGAAACGCGTGTCGACCACATCGTTCAGGATCATCGTGGCGCCTTCGACGCGCGCGGTCTTCGCGCTGATGACTTCACTCCAATAGCCGGAGCGCCCGGGTTTGAAAAGCTGAACGCCTTGCATGGTCTTGCCATCGGGCAAAACCTGCGCGACATAGAACACGTTATTAGTGTCGGGGTCCTTGCGAAATATTTGCGGTTCGACCGGCAGCGACGCCGTGTGGTAGATGATTTGGTAGAACGTTCGCGTTGAAAGGTCGACCGAAGGCGCCGCGATGTACTCGTTCATTCCGTACGCAACCAAGAAGGCGACGGCGCCGAAGATCACCGGCGTTAAACAGATGCGCCAGAGCGATACCCCGGAGGTCCGTAGAGCGGTTATTTCGTGGTCGCCCATCAAGCGTCCCATCGCGAGCAACGTTGCGAACAGCGTTGCGAACGGAAACGCGATCGGGATGGACTGCGGAATACGGAATATCACGAAGCGGAAAACCAGGAAGAACGGCGCGTGCGCGTTGATGATGAAGTCGGCAGCAATAAAGAAAATATTCAAGCCCCAGAAGAGCAAGAACGCAATGAACGCAAAGAAGAATGGGCCGACGTATTCGCTGATCAGGTAAACATCGAGAATGGGAAGCTTGACGGGAGGCCGCGCGAGCGGAACGGCGCGGGCAACCGACGCCACTAGAGTGATCCGGAGTTAGTAGCTGCGAAAAGCCGAGACGACGCGCGAAACGTATGCGCGCGTTTCGGCATACGGCGGAATTCCGTGATAGGAGTCCACCGCACCGGGGCCGGCGTTATAGGCGGCGACGGCCAGCTCGACATTGTTGTTGTACCGCACCAGAAGATCATGCAGATAGTGCGTGCCACCGTCGACGTTGGCAACGGGATCGAATGGATTGGCCACATGGTAGGCCTGCGCGGTTCCCGGCATCAACTGCATGAGTCCTTGTGCGCCCGTTGAGCTGATCGCGCTCGGGTTCCCCGCAGATTCCGCCATCACGACGGCATTGGTTAGTGCTACCGGCACGTTATAGCGCGACGATGCGTCGGCCACCAACGATTGGAGTTGGGCCGGTGCGAGTGCATGGGGCGCATACGGCAAATAGCCTGCATCACTGCAGCCGTATAAGAAGGTGAGAAATGCCGCTACTAAGAGCGGCCGAAAAGACTTGATAAAAAACATCTTTCCTGGAGCGGGCGCTTCTTCGGAAACCCCTCGCGAGGCCTGCGGGGTCCCGTCTACCCTAACCTAACGCCGCGCCGAGCGCAAGTGTCGCGCTAATTTAAAATCGAACACTTGTTCGCATAAATTGTTCGTAACACCGCCGCGCAATGCTTGCATCGCGTGTGTGCGGAGCGTATAGTGGTGCAAAGTGGTGTACAGTGGTGCTTTGGGGAGGGCTAATTGCACGCGGAACTTCCGCGCTTTACGGGCTCGGTCGAGCACGCTCTTGACGACAAGGGCCGGCTCATCGTACCCGCGCGGTTTCGCGAGCGCTTGGGAACCGGCTTTGTACTAACGATCGCGCAGCCCGACCCGTGCTTGGCCCTCTATCCGGCCGCCGCCTGGGGCGAGTTTTGCAACCGGCTCGAAGCCGCCCCTCGCAAAGACGAGCGCTATCGGCGTCTCGTCCGCCATCTGTTCGGCCACACGGAGGAGGTTGCGTGTGATACGCAAGGCCGGCTTTTGATTCCCACGCCGTTGCGGGATTACGCCCGCATCGAGCGTGACATCGTGTCTATTGGTTCGCTGACGCGCGTCGAGGTGTGGGCTAAAGAAACACTCGCGGAGCACGCCGGGCCGGATGGCGAGGTCGCCGACTTCATGGCCGAGCTGGGTCTCTATTAAGTGCCCGAGTGGAGCGCCTTCATAGATGCACGTTTCGGTTTTGGCCGGCACGGCGTTGGAGTATTTGGCGATCCGGCCCGATGGTACGTACGTGGATGCCACCTTCGGGGCGGGAGGGCACAGCCGCGCAATCTTGGATCGTCTGAAGACGGGCCGCCTCATTGCCATCGATGCGGATCCTTCCGCACACGCGCGCGGCTTGACGCACCCGCTGCTCACGCTGGTTCACGAAAACTTCCGCAACCTAAACGCAATCCTCGACGAGCTGGAGATTACGCAGATCGACGGGGTGCTCTTCGATTTGGGGGTGTCGTCCATGCAGTTTGATCAGATGCAGCGAGGCTTTTCGTTCCGGGAAAGCGCGCCGCTGGACATGCGCATGAATTCGCAGCAGGGCCGCAGCGCGTTCGACATTCTTTCCACCGCCAGCGAAACCGAGCTGGCCGACATCTTCTTCTACTACGGGCAGGAGCGGGCCGCTCGTAAAATCGCGCGCGTTATTGTATCGCGGCGCAGCGCCGGCAAACTGCCCACAACGACCACCGAGTTCGCGGGACTGGTCAGCGGCCTCATGCACCGGCGGGGAGAGCGCGAAAAGCTGCATCCGGCCACTCGCGTTTTTCAGGCGTTGCGAATCGCGGTGAATGACGAAATCGATTCCCTTCGCGACGGATTGCACTCGGCCGTTTCGCGCCTGCGCGGCGCGGGTCGGGTCGTAGCCATCAGCTTTCATTCCCTCGAGGACCGCGTCGTCAAGACGACGTTTCGTGAAGACGGACGGCTCGAGGTTCTCACGCGTAAACCCATCGTCCCCGGGAGCGACGAGATCGCACGGAATCCCCGCTCGCGGAGCGCAAAGCTGCGGGCTGCTGAAAAGAAAGCTTCGTAGATGATCGCGCAACGCCAAGTTCAATCTTCACAGCGCGTTTCAAACGCGCGGCGAGCACGCACCGCAACGGACGCGCGCCGCAAAGTTAATTCGCGTAAACGCGTTACTCAACTGAGCCGCTTCTTGGTGGTCCTCTGCGTGATCGTGGTTTTGTTGATGAGCTATGTAATGCTGATGGCAAATTTGACCGGGTTGAACTATTCGGTCGCGCGAACGCAGCGCGAACGCGCCGCTCTCCAGGATCAGACTGCTCGTCTCGACGAGCAGATCGCAGCGCTTACCTCACAAGATCGCCTGTCGGCAATTGCCGCGAAGCTGGGCATGCGCGACGCGCAGACGTACGCGATCGTGGCTTTGCCGCATGCGCCGCGAATCTCACAATCGCGTTTAGCGCTCCTCTCGACCCTCGGAGGTTGGTTGGGCTCCGCGCGATAAGTGCATCAGCGAACCTTTAGCCGCCTAGGACCGCGGCGTGCGCGCGCGTTCTTCTATCTCCTTGCCGCCGTCTCTCTCTTCCTCATTTGGAGGTTGTATGACGTGCAAGTGTTACGGGGCCCCGTCCTCGCCAAGGAAGCACTTGCGCAACGCTCCGACACCATCGAGATATTTGGCCGCCGCGGGAGTATCATGGATCGTGACGGCAACCTTCTGGTGCGTTCGCTGCCCTCCGAGAGCATCTACGCCAATCCCAGTCAGATAAGCGACCCTACTAAGACGACTTCTACGCTGGCGTCGGTCTTGGGCAAGATGGACCCGGGCGCGCGCGCCGCGCTCTCCCAGCGGAGCATGCAGTTTGTCTGGATTGCGCGCAAGGTGCCCCCCGAAGTTGCCGATGGAGTGCGAGCCAAGAATCTAGAAGGCATCGACTTTAAGGAAGAAGAGACGGGACGCCGATACGACATGGTGGGTCATCTGGCGTCCAGCGTGCTCGGTTTCGTCGGCATCGACGAAAATGGTCTGGATGGCGTCGAATATTCCTTTGATTCCCTCCTCAAAGGCACCTCGGGGCGCACGTTGTTAGAGACTGACGGCTTGGACCACGCCATTCCCTTCGGTGAGCAATCGGTTCTGAAACCTGCGCGGCCTGGCTCCAGTCTGCAGCTGACCATCGATTCATATCTGCAGTATCAAACCGAGCGCGCGCTCAAAGCGCAAGTGACGGCTTTTTCGGCCCAAAGCGGCAGCGCAATCGTGATGGATCCGAACACCGGCGAGATTCTGGCGATGGCGAACGTGCCCGACTACGAGCCGAACGATTTCGCGAAATACTCAGCCGACGCACGCCGCAACCGGGCGGTGATGGACGCCTACGAGCCCGGTTCTACCTTTAAACTGGTTACCGCGGCAGCGGCCTTGGACAGTGGGAGCGTAAGTTTGCAATCGCGTTTTGCAGCACGCGACAGCTTGAGCGTCGGCGGCCGCATCATTCATAACGCTGAAGATGGCTTTATGCCGGGAACGGGCGGCAGCGAAACGCTGGAACAGATCGTCGAGTTCTCGCACAACGTGGGCGCGGCCGAAGTCGGGATGGCCATCGGTCAAAAACGTCTTTACCACATGATTGCGGCTGCTCAGTTTGGCCAGCGGACGCGCGTAGGATTGCCCGGTGAGAATCCGGGCATCGTTCCGCCGCTCGCGGATTGGAGCGACTCGTCACTTCCGACCATCTCCTTCGGACAGGGCATCTCCGTGACGCCGCTTTCGCTCGTTCGTTTCTATGCCGCCATCGCCAATGGCGGACTCTTGCTGCGCCCCCAGATTATTTCAGCGATCTGCGATGCGGATGGCCGAATCGTCTACCGCTATCCGCGCCAAATAGAACACCGGATTTTCTCGCGCCGCACAGCTGCTACGTTGCGGCGCTTCCTTCGTTCGGTCGTCTTGCACGGCACGGGAAATCCCACGGCGCAGGTTCCCGGCTACACGACCGCCGGAAAGACCGGGACGGCGCAAGTAGTGGAAAACGGGGTGTACGCGTCCGGGGAGTACGTTGCTTCGTTCGTCGGCATGGTGCCGGCCGAGCATCCACGCTATGTGATTCTCGTAAAGGTAACGAGACCGCGGGCCGCCATCTACGGCGGCGTTGTGGCTGCACCCGCCTTTGCGCGCATCGCGCAGGTCGCGATGCTGCATGCGGGCGCATTGCCGGCCACAACGCCGACGCCGAGCCCCACGCCTGCGCCGCCGGAAAATCTTTCGCCGTCGAGGTTGGTGCGGCCGCATGCGAAGACGAAGTGACCGTTGTGAACCCTACACCTGCGGCGCTGCGCCCCAACGAGGCGCTGGCCGGAATCTCGTCTTTGGAAATCGATTCGCGCGCCGTCCAACCCGGCGCGCTCTTTGTGGCATTGCGTGGAACGAACGTTGATGGCCACCGGTTCATCGGCGAGGCGATAGCGCGCGGCGCGCGCGCGGTCGTAATGGAAGAGCCGCGCGAAGTTCCCGCGCACGTGCGCTCGTACGTCGTGAAGGATAGCGCCGCGACGCTCTCGCAGCTTGCGACTGCCTTTTACGGTGCGCCGGCCGATGCGATGCAGATGCTGGGCGTAACCGGAACAAATGGCAAGACCACCGTGGTACACATGATCGCTTCCATCTGCGCCGCCGCCGGTATGCCGTGCGCAACCGTCGGAACGCTGGGCGCGCAATTCGGAAGCGATCGGTGGAACTTATCGAACACGACGCCGCTCGCGCACGATCTGCAGCGGCTACTCGCCGAGCTGCGGGACGCTGGCGCAAAGGCAGTCGCAATGGAGGTAAGTTCGCATGCGCTGGAACTGCACCGCGTGGAGGGCGTCCGGTTCGCGTGCGCTGCGCTGACGAATGTTACGCGCGACCACTTGGATTTCCACGGCAGCGAGCAGCGCTACCGCGCCGCGAAGCGGCGCTTGTTCGACTCTGCAAATTCCTGCGTGATGAACTCCGACGACGAAACCGGCGCCGCATGGGCGCACGAGCTTCGCGGCGCGCATGCCGTGACGACGTACGGACTGCAGGCCGCCGCCGATCTTTGCGCCCGGGATGTAGAAGCCGGCGCACGCGCAAGCTACTTCACGCTTCGCGAGGTTCGCATGATGGTGCCACTGCCGGGCCGCTTCAATGTGAGCAATGCGCTGGCAGCGGTCGGCGTGGCAATGCAGATTGGAGTTTCTCTTGAAGCGTGCGTAGCGGGACTGGCGGCGTTGGCCCCCGTTGCCGGCCGAATGGAGTACGTGCAAGGCTACGGCATCGATGTCGTGGTCGACTACGCGCACACGCCCAACGCGCTGCGCGCCGCGCTCTCGGCTTTGCGGGAGAGCAGTCCGGCACGCCTCACCGTTGTCTTCGGCTGCGGCGGGGACCGTGACCGAGGCAAACGTCCGGAAATGGGTGCCGTTGCCGCCGAACTTGCCGACCGCGTTATCCTCACGTCCGACAACCCGCGCAGTGAAGATCCCCGTGCTGTCATCGCCGAGATCGAAGGGGGACTCGGCGGCATTCCGCATCTTACCGAGCCGGACCGAGCCAGTGCCATCCATGCGGCCATCGGGCAAGCAATCTCGGGCGAGACTGTCTTGATCGCCGGTAAGGGCCACGAAACGTATCAGATTATCGGCGAAAAGAAGCTCGATTTCGATGACCGCAAGGTCGCGCAAGTTGCTCTCGCGCGGCGCTCGCGCGCATGATCCTCACGTTCGAGGAGGCGCGCAAAGCCACCGAAGCGCACGTCGAGCATGCCGAACGTGCCCCGGCCGAGGTGATTGTTTCCACCGACACGCGCACTCTGCAACCAGGCCAAACCTACCTGGCCCTGCGCGGCGAGCGCTTTAACGGACACCGTTATGTGGGAGAGGCATTGCGCCAAGGCGCGGCCGCTTTGGTAATCGACGAAGAACCTCCGCAACCAGTTGCAGTCAGTACACTGATCGTGCGCGATACCTTGCGCGCGTATTTGGACCTAGCGCGCGCGGCGCGCGCAAAGTTTAGAGGCCAGGTGATCGCGATTACGGGCAGCACTGGCAAGACCACCACAAAAACGTTCCTGGCACGGTTGCTTTCAAGCAAGTTCGGCGATGCCGTGGTCGCAGCGCCCGCGAACGAGAACAACGAGGTCGGCGTCGGACGTTTGCTGTTGGAGGTTCGGCCGGAAACGCGCGCGCTCGTTGTTGAGATGGGCGCACGGCACTATCGGGATGTTGAAGTGTTAGTAGATGCCGCAAGGCCGCAGGTCGGCGTGCTCACCAATATCGGCGAAGCCCACTTGGAGATATTCGGATCGCGCGAGCGATTGATCGAAACGAAATGGGGACTCTTTAGCGGCGGGGCGCGCGCGGTTCTCAGCGTTCACGATGAGACCTCGGTTTCGCGCGCGCCGTCGCTTACGCAGCCCCCCATTTGGTTTGGCTTGGGCGACCCGGCTGCTTCAGGTCGAAGTCCGGTGGACGGTGGCGCCTTTCTCATCGACCGGCAAACCCTCGGTATCGTGCGCGATGGAAAGTCGGAACGATTTCCGACGCACGCGCGAATACCCGGTGACTACAATCTGCTTAACCTCGCGGCGGCGCTTGCGGCCGCACTCGACGTGGGTTGCGCACCGAGCACACTGGCGCAGATCGTACCGCAGCTTGAGCTGCCGCCCGGTAGATACGAACGCGTTAAAGTTAGGTCGTCGGTATGCGTCGTTTACGATGCATACAACGCGTCGCTGACCGGCACGATGGCGACGCTCGATGCCTTTGCGCAGGAGCCTGCGTCGCGCCGCATTGCAGTACTTGGAAGCATGGCGGAACTGGGCGATGAGGCGGAAAGCATGCACGAGCGCGTTGGCGCACACGCGGCGGCTCGTCGCATCGACATCGTGCTCGCCGGCGGAGAGTACGCGCAAGCGCTTTCGCATGGCGCCCTCGCCGCGGGCGCTACCCCTCCGGAGGTCATCCCCTTCGCATCCAACGCCGAAGCGCTCAAGTGGCTAGAAACCAATCTTCATCCGGGTGATGCGGTACTAATCAAGGGATCGCGCAAGTATGCCATGGAGCAGATCTTGGACGGTCTGCGCGCATGAGCCGCCCCCTTGCGGTTATGCGTCCTGAGCTGCCTGCCGGCATCCATGCGGTTCCGGTGCGCACCCCGCTGATTCACCCCGGCGAAGATCTGATCGCTATTATCGAGCAGGCAATAAGCGGAATCGCGCGCTCCGGCGATGTGATCGCGGTTTCAGAGACGGCCGTGGCGATTGCCCAGAAACAGTTCGTGGCGGCGGAGCGCGTGCGCCCATCGAAGCTCGCATACTTTCTTTCTCCGCGTGCCGGCGCGCTTGCCACGGTGAATCAACCCGAATCGTTGCAGATTGTCATCGACCAAGCCGGCGCGCCACGAGTGATCCTAGCGGCCGTCATGCACGTGCTTGGCCGACTGATCGGGCGCCAGGGTATGTTTTATGAGATTCTCGGATCGGCCATTACGGCCATCGACGGCTATACCGGCACTTTGCCCCCGTTCGAACGGGCCATCGTTTTTGCGCCGCAAAACCCCGATGCTTTCGCCGAATCCGTCAAAGAGCGTACCGGGATCGCATGCGCGGTCGTGGACGCGAACGACTTGGAGAAATCAAAGATCCTCGGTGCGAGCGCAGAGATCGATCGCCGGAACGTCGCGACAGCGCTGCTTTCAAATCCGCACGGCAACTCCGACGAGCAGACACCCGTGGTGGTTCTAAAATGGCGCAGCGCGGATGCGAACCCGCTGCTCATTGGTGATCGTGAATGACAGTGGACCCTGGGATTGCCAGTGTCCTAAAGAATTGGACCGGTTTGGTAATAAGCCTTGCCGTTGTCATAGCAAGCTTCGCAGTCACTGTGATCCTTGGTCTCTGCTTGCTGCCCGCCTTGAAGTGGCTCCAACTTCGCCAGCACGCCTACGAGGACGCGCCCCAAAGTCATCAACGCAAGAGCGGTACCCCTACGATGGGCGGCCTTCTTTTCTTGGTACCACTTGCAATTTTCGTTCTCTACTCGGGCAGGCAGTGGATCGAGTTCACGGCGTTCTTTTTTCTTGTCCTCGCGTGCGCGGCAATCGGCTTTCTAGACGATTATGTCTCCGTTGCCCACGGTCGCAATCGCGGCATACGTGCGAGAACGAAATTATTTGGGACCGCGCTGGTTGCGGTCATATTCTTGCGTTGGCTAAGTCAAAGCGATGCGCCGTTCGCGCGCGACATGCTTTTTCGAGCCGGGAACTACGCGTTGATTGCGCCACACTGGTTGTGGCTACTCTTGGGAATCGTTGCGATCACGGGAACCATTCACGCCGTAAATCTGACTGATGGTTTGGACGGCCTTGCAACCGGCACATCGATCTTCCCCCTTACCGTACTCTTGCTGCTCGCTTTTCAGTTTTACGATGCGACGGTCATCTTTGCGCTCTTGGCGACGCTCGGCGCGTGCTTGGGATTTCTGGTTTTCAACCATTATCCGGCCAAGATGTTCATGGGCGATACCGGGTCGCTGGCGCTGGGCGCACTCCTTTCAGGCGCAGCGATCTTGACTGGCGAGATGCTGCTGCTCATTCTCATCGGCGGCGTCTTTGTAGCAGAAGCGCTGACGGTGATCATTCAAGTCGCGTATTTCAAGCGCACCGGTAAGCGGATCTTTCGCATGAGTCCACTGCATCATCACTTCGAGCTGGGCGGCTGGCCCGAAACGAAAGTAACGGCGCGGTTTTGGCTGGCTTCGGCAATCTGCTCGGCTTTGGGCTTGGCAATCGTGCGATGAGTTTTCATGCTGGCGGCCGCTACTTGGTCATCGGGCTGGGACGCACGGGGCTTCCGACTGTGGACGTGCTGCGTTCGCAAGGCGCGCAGGTTGTTGCCACCGATGAAAAAGATCCACCAACGATGCGGGACGTAGTCTCTCGCGTTGAAGCTGCAGGGGCACGCTTTTGCGATCCCGCTGCATTGATGACGGTCTTGCCGCATATCGACACCGCCGTCTTGTCGCCCGGTGTTCCCCGCAGTGGTGCCCTTGTGCGCTCGATCTTGGCCGCAGGGATTCCCATCATTAGCGAAATTGAAGTGGCCTACCAACTCTGCAAAGCGCCGATCATCGCGGTTACTGGAACGAAGGGGAAATCCACGGTTACGGCGTTGGCTGCACACCTCTTTGCGGCGGCCGGCAAGAACGTCTTGGCCGGCGGCAACATCGGCAACGCGCTGATCAAGGAAGCCGTGAGCGCAAGCAAAGATGACTGGGTGATTGCGGAAATCTCCTCGTTTCAGCTCGAATCGATTCGTGATTTCAGGCCGCGCATCTCCGTACTGCTCAACATCGCGCCGGACCATTTGGACCGCTACGACTCGATGGACGAGTACGCGGCCGCCAAGTACCGCATTTTTGAAAACCAGGACCGCAGCGACATCTTCATCGGCAACTTGGAAGACCCACGCATTCTTGCGCTCTATCCCGAGCGTGGCACCCGGCGCGTAAGGGCCCAAACGTTGTGGTTTACCGCCGGGGGGGCACACCGCGAACTGGCTTCGCTCTTCGCGTACGACGGCACGATCTGGCGCGCGCGGGAACCGGGCGGCGATGCGGCACAGGTCATGCGCTGCTCCGATATTCCCCTTCCCGGTACTCATAATGTAGAGAATGTTTTGGCGGCGCTTTCGATTGCTTTTGCCGCCGGGTGCGATCCGGCGGGGTTGGGGGCTGCGATCACCCGCTTTCGAGGCATGCCGCACCGGTTGCAAACCATCGCGGAGATCGGCGGTACCCGTTACGTAGACGATTCGAAAGCCACGAACCCCGCAGCCGTCATCGCAGCGCTGCACGCGTTCGCCGGTGGGCTGGTACTGATCGCGGGCGGAAAATCGAAGCGGACCGATTTCCGCCAGATGGGCCAAGCCATTTCGGCACGAGCGAAGAGCGTGGTCCTATTCGGCGAAGCCGCGGACGAGATTGCTGCGAGCATCGCGGGACCACCGATTGAACGCGCGAGCTCGATGGACGACGCCGTCGTGCGAGCAGCGCGCGCCGCGCAAGCCGGGGACGTCGTACTGCTTTCCCCCGGATGCGCCTCGTTCGACATGTTCGATTCGGCCGAGCATCGCGGCGACGTCTTTGCGGCGTGCGTGCAGGCGCTAGGCGCGGTGGCGCGTGCCTAGCGCGCGTGCCATCGAGCGCGAACTGCCGGGCAGCGTACGGCGCGCCTATATCAGCATGCCGCCGGACTCGCTGCTCTTTTCGGTGGTTGCGATCTTGGTCGGCATCGGCTTGGTGATGATTTTCAGTGCTTCCAGCGCGCTGGCGTTCACCGCGCATCACGACTCCACGTACTACCTAAAGCGCCAGCTCATTTGGTTGGCGGTGGCGCTGGTTTGTGCGTTCTTCGCCTATAAGGTCGATTATCGCGCCTTGCGAAAACTTGGCCCGCTCGCGCTCGTGTTGAGCATCGTTAGTTTGTTGCTCGTGCTTGTTCCGCACGTCGGTGTGGTCGTGAACGGCGCGCACCGCTGGTTGGGGGCCGGCCCGTTGACTTTGCAACCATCGGAGTTTGCGAAGCTCGCGCTGGTGCTGTATCTTGCGGCTAAGCTCAGCACGCGGGGTGAGCGCATCACCTCACTGGTGCGCGGGCTTTTCCCATTATGCATAGCGCTGGGGATCGTCGTGATGCTGGTGCTCAAGGAACCGGATATGGGCACCGCGAGCTTGCTGGCCATGGTTGCATTTACCATGTTCTTCGCGGCCGGCGCGCGGATCGAACATTTGGTGCTGCTGTTTTTGGTAACAGTGCCGGCGGTGGCAATTACGGTCCTTTCCAGTCCGTACCGGCGCGCGCGTGTGCTGGCCTTTCTGAATCCGTGGAAAGATCCGCAGAATGCCGGCTTTCACATCGTTCAGTCGCTCTTGGCCTTGGGCAGCGGCGGGATTTTAGGCGTCGGCCTAGGCGCGTCGCGTGCGAAGTTCTTCTATTTGCCCGAGCAGTACACCGATTTTATTTTTGCCGTGCTGGGCGAAGAGTTGGGACTGATTGGCGCATTGGGCGTAATCGTTCTTTTCGTCATCTTCGCATACCGCGCCGTGCGCATCGCCCTGTCGGCCCCCGATCGGTTCGGCTTCTTCTTGGCCTTGGGCTGCACGGCGCTGATCGTTATTCAGGCCTTTATTAATATCGGCGTAGTGACTTCGTCGTGGCCGGTGACGGGCGTACCGCTGCCATTTGTTTCGTTCGGCGGCAGTTCGCTCGTGGTGTCCTTGACCGCGGTGGCGCTTATCATTAATATCGGCCGTCACCGGCGTTTGAACGCAGACACTTTGGGATGAACGTCACCTTTACCGGTGGCGGAACGGGCGGCCATCTCTATCCGGCCATCTCCATTGCCGACGCGCTTGTCGCGCAAGCGCACGAGCGCAATGAAAGCCTGCGAGTCACGTTCATCGGTGCGTCCGACCGCCTGGAGGCGCAAATCATTCCGGCTGCCGGTTACGACCTTCAGTGCGTGCCGGCGCAACCGTTTTCGGGCGGAAACGCTCTCCGTCGCATTGCCGCCGCGGGCGTAAACGTTACGGGCATGCTCATGGCTGCGCGGCTTCTTATTTCGCGCCGGCCCGACCTCATCATCGCCAGCGGCGGTTACGTGTGCTTTCCGGTGATGCTGGCGGCGCGTTTCCTGCGGGCGGTGCGCGTTCTGGACGCGCCGCTGGTGTTACTGGAAATCAATGCGCGCCCAGGTTTGACAAATCGCACGCTAGCGCCGCTGGTAGATGAAGTATGGGGCGCATTTCCGGCGGCCGGGCAATACTTCGGAAGGAAGTATCATCAAACCGGTATCCCCGTTCGCCCGAGTTTGCGCACGCTACCCGATCGAGCGGATGCCGCCCGTTGGCTCGGGCTGGACCCCGCCCGCAAGACGATTCTCTTCATGGGTGGCAGCCAAGGAGCGCGCTCGATCAACGAGGCGGTCGCCGCGCTGGTGACGCGTCGCGCGTTACCCGCGAATTGGCAGGTCCTGCACATCAGCGGCCGCCGCGATTATGACTACATGAAAGCCGAGCAATCACAATTGCATCCCGGCAACACAGTTGTGCTCCTGCCATATCTGGACGATCTTTCCGAAGCGTATGCGGCCAGCGATTTGATCGTTGCCCGCTCGGGCGCTTCCACGCTCGGCGAGCTTGCAACGCTGGCACTGCCTTCTATTCTGATTCCCTATCCGCACGCGGCGCAAGATCACCAACGCGTCAATGCCCAAGTATTTGCGGATGCGGGCGCGGCGATGATTCTAGAAGATAAGAATTTGAATGGTGATGCGTTATGGTGGACGTTGCGCTCGGCGCTGGAGCCGCAAAACTACGATCGTATGCAGTCGGCTGCGCGCTCGCTTGCTCGCGCGGACGCCACGGGGGCTATCTTGCAGCGGACTGCATCTTTACTGAAACGAAAGACGGCCGCGTGATCCATTTCATCGGCATCGGCGGAATTGGCATGAGCGCAATAGCACAGATAATGCTGGCGCGCGGCGAAGCGATAAGCGGTTCCGACCTGAAAGAATCGCCCATTACCGCACAATTGCGCCAGGCGGGCGCCCGTATTGCGTGCGGACACGCCGCCAAAAATATCACTGGCGCCAGCGCAGTGGTGGTTTCTACGGCAGTCGCCGAAGATAACCCCGAGTTAAGGGCCGCCAAGGCGGCGGGCCTGCCCGTGATCCGGCGCGGTGCGATGCTGGCCAAGCTCATGCGCGAGAGGCGTGGGATTGCCATTGCAGGGACGCACGGGAAAACAACGACCACCGCCATGACCGCCGCGGTGCTGTTGGCAGGTGGAATCGATGCGACGGTTTTGATGGGCGGCCAAGCGCTGGGGAGCGGCACAAACGCGCACAACGGAACCGCACCGTGGCTGCTGACCGAGGCGGACGAGTCGGACGGCTCGTTTATGGAACTGGAACCCGAGATCGCGGTCGTGACCAATATCGAAAACGATCACATCATCACCGATGCCGAGCTGCCCCGCTTGCAACAGTCCTTCGCTGAGTTTCTTGCGCGTCTGCCGGCAAATGGACTTGCCGCGATCGGCATCGATAATCCGAATAGCGCCGTGCTTCTGGATCATCCGCGTGCTTCCGGCACAATCAGTTTCGGTTTGAGTCGGCTCGCCGACGTCCACCCCGAGAAGCTGCGCCCCCGCGGCCTGGGTTCGACTTTCGACGTCGTCGAGCGGAAAACATCAATCGGGAGTGTGATGCTGAGGGTACCCGGCGAGATCAACGTGCAGAATGCTCTGGGAGCCGCGACCATCGGGCGCGCCTTGGGTCTGCAATTCAACATAATCGCGGACGCGCTGGAAAACTATGCGGGCGTTCACCGCCGTTTCGAGATACTGGCGCAAAGCGAACGCATGACCGTGGTTGACGACTATGCCCACCATCCGACGGCGATTACGGCAACCATAGCTGCGGCGCGGCGTTTTCATTCGGGGCCGGTCATCGCCGCCTTTCAGCCGCACCGCTATTCGCGCACGGCATACTTGGCCGATGCGTTCGCCCAATCGCTCTGCGCCGCGGATGCGGTATATCTAGCACCAATCTATGCCGCATCGGAGCGGCCCATGGAAGGCATCAGCGAGCGGTGCATCGGCGAGCCGCTGCACGAAACCGGCAAGCGCGTCCGGTACGTCGAGAACGTTAACGACCTTACCAACGTGCTGCTGCGAGAAGTGCCCGCGAAGAGTCTTGTGCTCATGCTGGGCGCGGGAGATATTACCGAGGTCGCCGCGAATCTCGCGCGTGCTCTTCAACCGGCCGCCTTGCGAACGTGAACGCGGCGACTGTCTCACCCAGTCTCCTAGGTGACGAGGAACGTGCCCAGCTCAGTGACCTCTGCGGAGAACTCGTTTGTTTTGATGAACGGCTGGCTGCGTACACCTCGTGGAAGATCGGCGGCCCGGCAGATGCGTGCATCGTTGTGCGAGACGAAGGTCAACTGGCGGGCATCATGCGTTTTTGCCTGCGACGCAAGATGCCGTGGTTCGTCTTAGGGAGCGGCTCGAATCTTCTGATCGGCGACGGCGGGATGCGGGGGATTGTCTTGCGACTGGCCGGTGACTTCACGGCGATCGACGTCGTTTGCGAAGGCGATATCGTGGTTGCGCGCGCAGGCGCCTCTGCATCGATGGCGTTGCTGACCACGAAAGCGGCATCGCAAGGAGCCAAAGGTATAGAATCGCTCGCCGGAATTCCAGGCAGTGTGGGCGGCTCGCTGCGCATGAATGCTGGAACCGATCGCGAGATTGGGGACTTCGTGCGCGACGTTTGGGTGCAGTCCCCTTCCACCCCTGAGGGGCATTCGGTCAGCATCCAGTATCTCTACCGGCACACCACGCTGGAGCGCGAAGCCATTGTTTCGCGTGTGGAGCTGCGTTTCGAACGCGGGGACCCAAAGAAGGTACGGCAAGAGATGCAAGCTCGATTGGTGCGGCGCAAGAGAACGCAACCGATTGCTCTGCCAAACGCCGGCTCGTGCTTTCGCAATCCTCCGGGCGACAAGGCGGCGCGGCTGATCGAAGCCGCGGGCGCTAAGGGATGGCGTGCGGGGGGCGCGGAAGTCTCGCCGTTGCACGCGAACTTCATTAATAATGTCGGCGGTGCGCGCGCAAAGGACGTCGCCACCCTGCTCGCGCGTGTGCGGCGCGCCGTTCACGAGCAGTTTGGAGTAGATTTGCAGCTCGAGGTGCATTTGGTGGGTGTCTTCGTCGATGAGTAATGCGAACACGCGGGTTGCGGTCGTAATGGGAGGCCCAAGTTCCGAGCGCGAAATCTCCATTTCGTCGGGCTCGTGCGTGATGCGCGCGCTCCAGCAGCTGGGATATGACGCACGCTCCCTCGATTACGACGAGAACTTCATCACTGCGCTTCGGCGGATCGAACCCGACGTCGTTTTTAACGCGCTACATGGCCGGGGTGGCGAAGACGGGCAGCTTCAAGGCGTTTTGGATTATCTGGGATTTCCATATACCGGAAGCGCGTTGGAAGCATCCGCACTCTCAATGGACAAGCACTTGACGAAAAAGTTGCTGGCCGCCGAAGGGCTGCCGACGCCTGCGTGGGATCTCTTCGATCTCTCGGGAGGCACGCTGCCGCTGTTGCCGGGTTCGCTGGACCTCCCGCTGGTGGTTAAGCCGCGCTTCGAGGGATCCAGTGTCGGCGTCAACATCGTGAAAACCCACGAGCAATGGACCGCTGCAATGATCGATGCCGCCAAGACCTACTCGCAAATCCTGGCCGAAGAGTTCGTGGAGGGACGCGAATTCGCGTGCGGCATCCTCGGTGAGCAAGCGTTGCCCGTGGTCGAGATTCTGCCGACCGAGGACCCTTTCTATACCTTTGATGCCAAGTACAAACCGGGCGGCAGCCGTCATTTGGTTCCGGCGCCGATCGACGAAGATCTTTGTGCACGCATCCAAATGCTGGCGCTTTCGCTACATCGCTTGCTGGGGCTGCGCGATTGGTCGCGCTCCGACTTCATGCTGAGCAAAGAGGGCCGCCCCTACATTTTGGAAGTGAATGCGGTGCCGGGATTGACTCCCACCAGCTTGGTACCCGATGCGTGCGCTTCCCTTGGCATTTCTTATGAAGCGCTGATCGACCGGCTGCTGCACTTTGCACTTGGAGGCAGCGAGGCACGTACGCTCGCCAGTTGACCGGGCGCTACACCCGGTTAGCAGAACTATTTTGCGAACATTTGGCGGTCGTCGGCTTCGAGAACGTCCATAAGGTAGTGCAGGTCCGGGCGCTCATTGACGATTGGATACCGTTCCCGGAAACGGGCCGGATTCTCAAGGTCGTTCAGCGTGCGGTTGCGCATGCGCTCGGAGAACTCCCGATACTTTGACTTATCGGCGTGGCCGCGAAGCCACACAACCACGTCCTCGTCGCTGCTTGCCTGCTCGACCGCGTCACGCAACTCATCCTCGGAAACTCCGATTGCCTCGAGCATCGACTCACTGAAGCCGGGGATTTGATACGCGCCCATGTTGCCGCCCGGCAAGCTGGCGCGCAGCTTGTCGATGGTACGGGGCAGCATGACCAGCCCGTCGAGTTCTTCCTTTGGACTGCGCGGTGGTTGTTTGGTCAAATCTAAGGCTTGCATGGTGGGCGCGTTCGCTTCCAGGGCGGCGGTTCTTGCAGTTGAGGCCTGGCTGGAAGGCATACGAGGCAGAAATGTGAGAGCGGTGCTTGCGCAAACAGGTAATGACCCCGCCCCGCGTCGGTGGATTCGTCACGCGTAAGCATTCAAGCAGATCGGTCGTCGCGGTGCGGTATTGCGCGCCGACGGAATCGCCGTTCCATTCGCGCGGAAGAGCGCGCCGAAGACGCGCGTATTTCAGCGTCCGCGAGTCGCCCGGTCCCGGCCACCATCCGGACTGTGTAAGCTGCCGCAGGATAGCGAATGCTTCGGGCCTGCGCAACTGCGCACCGGAAGTTGCGAGTGTCTGCGTTCCGAAGGTCAGGACCACGTCGGGAGACGCAGACCGCACCGCGTTCAGCGCTGCGGCATCGTCGGCTAGACTGCGCATTTGGTACGCACCCGCGATCTGCGCGCCCGCACGCCGCAGATGGTCGGCGACCTGACGTGCCGGATTACGCGGATCAAATGTCAGCACGTATGCGCGCACGCGGCAACTCCTCAACTGATTGGCGAGAGCGGCTGTCCTCGCGCCTGCAGGCGAGTACAGAAAAACGCCGCGTGCACGGGCGTTCGGAAACGCATCGTCCGCATTGCCGACCAGCAGCGCAGCTCTGCCGTCAACGCTGCGCACTTCGGCGGTGGCAACTGGCGTCGTGAACCCGCCGATTACCGCCAGAACGCTGGGGTCGGCGGCAAGTTGGCGCGCGGTGATCGCGGCGTGCCCGGCGTTACCGGAATCGTCGGTACCTTCGTCTTGATGCGGATTTTGAAAACCGCCCGCTGCTGTGTCTTCGATCAAAAGTTCAACCGGCGGGCCGCCTCGGCGAGCGTAATCCCCCACGACAGCGTTTATCGCGTGCAGCGCATCCAATCCGCCTTCGGCATCGGCGCCGGCAAGCGGCAAATCGACGCCGATATTTACTGGTACGCTCGACCGGTGCGCGCACCCGGGCCCCACGAGCATAGCAGCGATGGCGAATGCATGGAAAATGCCGCTAGGTTGCAAACTTGCTCTTTTCATGGCACAAACCGGAACCATCGTCGATCGCGGCCTGGAGGGCGTGGTCGTCAATCATACCAACCTCAGCAACGTCGAAGGCCAGATCGGCCGCCTTACCTACCGCGGCTATGACATCAACGAGCTGGCTCCCAATGCGTGCTTCGAGGAAGTGTGCCACCTGCTCTTGTTCGGTCAATTGCCAACGACCAAGGAGCTAAGCTCGATCAAGACCCGCTTGGCGACGCGCCGTATGCTTCCCGAGCCCTTACTCAACGGCATGTTGCGTCTGCCGCTGACCGCGTGGCCGATGGATGTTCTGCGCACCATCGTTTCCGGACTGGCGCTCTTCTCGCCGGTAAACCCCCACGGCGAGCACGTATCCGATGAAAACACGGCGATCGAACTGATTGCACAGGTTCCAACCATCGTGGCCGCGTGGGATCGGATCCGGCGCGGGCTGGAACCAATCGAGCCACGCCACGATCTCTCGCAGGCCGCCAACTTTCTCTATATGCGTACCGGGAAAGTGCCCGATGAGATTCACCAAACCGCGTTGGATACGTACCTGGTGCTGCTGGCCGACCATTCGTTCAACGCGTCCACTTTTTCGGCGCGCGTGACCGCCTCCACGCGAGCCGATATCTATGCGGCGGTTACGTCGGCGGTCGCCACGCTGGAGGGCGATTTGCATGGGGGCGCGCCCAGCAAGGTCATGACCATGCTGCTGGAGATCGGCAAACCCAAGCGCAGCGAAACCTACGTGCGCCAGTTGCTGGCACGCGGCGAACGCGTTATGGGCATGGGCCACCGCGAGTACAAAGTGCGCGACCCGCGCGCGCAGCACTTGGAGAAGATGGCGAAGGCGCTGGGCGGAGCGGAGGACCGGCGCTGGTACCAGATCGCGCGAGCGCTGGAAGACGCGGCAAGCAAAGTGTTGCATGAAGAGAAACCCGGCAGGCCCATCTATGCCAACGTCGAGTTTTATACCGCGCCTACGCTGTACAGTTTGGGTATTCCGAGCGATGAGTTTACCTGCGTGTTCGCCTGCGGCAGAATTGCGGGCTGGACGGCGCACATCTTGGAGCAGCTCAAAGACAACCGGTTGATCCGGCCGCAGGCCACGTACTCAGGCCCCGAGGTGCACACATTTGTGCCGATCGAAGCGCGCGGAAACGGAAAGCACCCATGATCGTCGTGCCCGCAATGGATCTGCGCGGCGGCAAGTGCGTAAGCATGCGCCAAGGTGACCCGGATCGGCAAACGTCCTACGATGACGATCCCGTTTCGCGCGCCAAAAGCTTTGCGCGCCAGGGAGCCCAGCGCTTGCACGTGATTGATCTGGACGGCGCGCTCGGGAATGGTGAGAATGAAGCGGCCATCGCTCAAATTTGCAAAGCGGTGGACGTACCGGTCGAAACGGGCGGCGGTATTCGCAATTTGGAAAGCGCGCAGCGGCGCCTCGATGCAGGCGCTTCGTACGTTATTTTGGGCACGCTGCTAGTCGAGGACGAACGGGTGTCGCGAAACATCATTGGAAAGCTGGGCGAAAGAGTCGTAGCAGGGATCGATGCGCGGGGTGAAACGGTCGCGGTGCGTGGCTGGCAGAGCGCCACCGTCGTCAATCGCGACGCATTGATAAAGCGCGTCGCCGTATGGGGCGTCACCCGCATGATTCACACGGAGATCGGACGCGAAGGCACCGGCGAGGGCTTCGATATCGCTGCGCTAAGCACGATAGCCGGGCTTACGGAGATGAAGATAACCGCCAGCGGCGGTGCTCACAATCTCGACGACCTCAAGAAGCTCAAAGGCGCTGTACCCGGCAACGTGGATTCCTGTGTGGTCGGACGCGCACTGTATGAGGGTTCGCTGGATTTGGCGGAGGCCATCAAAGCGGTCGCCTAACGACACCACACAATTGCCGGCCTTAAATCAGTGTGTCATGCTGAGCTTGTCGAAGCATGCGCGGAACTGTTTCCGGCAGGCGGGTCACGATTTCATAATTAATCGTGTTTGCCCAATTTGCCCAGTCGTCGGCCGAGATCTCGGTTTCCCCGTCTTTGCCGATCAATGTGACGGTGTCGCCCGCGTGAGCCTGTGGCACCTTGGTCACATCGATCATGCACATGTTCATGCAGATGCGCCCGACGATTGGGCAGCGCGCTCCGTGAACGGCGAAAGCGCCGGTGTTGGAAAGGGCGCGCGGAATGCCTTCGGCATACCCGACCGGAACGACGCCGATCCGCATGGCTTGCGGCGCGTGGAACGTCGTACCGTATCCGATTGCCGCGCCCTCTTCTACGTCGCGAACCGCAACCAGCGGGGCCGAATAGCGTAACGCGGGTTCGAGGTGCAGACCGCTATCGTTCATCGACTGCCGGGTCGCGAGGGAGGGCCACAGCCCGTAGAGCGCGATGCCCACACGCACCATATCCAAGCGCGTTTGCGGCCATAACATCGCGGCGGCCGAAGCCGCGATGTGAAGAAGTGCGCGCGGCGACCGCTCGTTCAATTGTGGCTGCACGGGAGCCAGGGCGGACTGAAAAACCTCGAGCTGGGAGAGCGTATAAGGTGAGTCCAGCTCCTCTGCCGCCGCCAGATGGGAGAACACACCGTCGACGCGGATGCCTGGAATGCGCAAGAAGTCTTCGATTGCATCGGCAGCATCGTGAGGGCTTAGCCCAAGACGGTTTAAGCCAGTGTTCACTTTTACGTGAACCGGAAACACAGCGTTATGCGCTCGAGCAACCGAAGAAACGCGATGGACGTAGCTACCTGTGTTCCAAAGTGCGACCGCCGCTTTCGCTTTCAAGACCGCATCGAGGGCCGAGGGTTCGACCGGTCCCATAATAAGGATTGGCTTTGTAACGCCTTCATTGCGCAAGACGACGGCTTCATCCGCGCCGTAGACGCACAAGTACGAAGCAATCGGTTCTGCCGCAAGTCCCACCTGACCGATGCCGTGTCCGTATGCATTGGATTTCACCGCAAAGCCGATGCGCGCGGGAGCTACGAAATCGCGCAAACGCCGGGCGTTCGTGCGGATCGTGTCAAGCGAAATCTCGATGCGGCCGAGCATGCCGCGCCGTTTCGACTACGTCCCCGGCTTGCCTTGATGTTGCTGGGTTTGGACTCCTAATGAAGCTCTACGACCTCCCGGTAGCGCGCGACTTTGCGGAGGCCAGGCTCACGGCCACGATTCCGGTTTTCCAGGAGCCCGTGCCCAGCCGGTACTATCGTGGCCGACGCTTCGGCTATGTGGCTCGCCCGGGGCAGTTTGAGCTTTGGGCCGTTTCCGGGTTTAACCAGGTCATGCGGGACGCCAGGGCGTGCGCCCATGTTTCGTGCGGTGACTAGGGTGCTTGCACTCTCCGCCCGAGTTTGCTAATATTTGCTGGCTGGCACTCCCACGAGGAGACTGCCAATTTCCGTTAGTTGTTTGGAGGGTTTCCGTGAATCTCAAGCCTTTGGGCGATCGAGTGGTCGTCGAGCATGTCGAGCAGAGCGACAAGAGCGCCGGTGGCGTTTTTCTCCCTGACACGGCGAAAGAAAAGCCCCAAGAGGGCATCGTCCGCGCGGTGGGCACCGGCCGCGTCCTGGAGAGCGGCACCAAGCTGCCGATGGATGTTAAGGTCGACGACCGCATCATCTATTCGAAATACTCCGGATCTGAAGTCAAAGTTGACGGTAAAGAATTACTCATCATATCTGAAAAAGACGTCCTCGCCATCGTGGACAAAGTTCCGGCCGGCGTTTAGGAGATTAGAAAGAAAACATGGCTGCTAAAGAATTAGTATTTGACGAAAACGCCCGTCGTTCACTCGAGCGTGGCGCAAACATCCTTGCCGATGCGGTGAAGGTCACCCTCGGCCCCAAAGGACGCAACGTCGTCCTCGACAAGAAGTTCGGTTCACCGACCATTACCAATGACGGCGTAACCATTGCCAAAGAGATCGAGCTGCCCAATACGTTCGAAAATATGGGCGCGCAGCTGGTCAAAGAAGTCGCTTCCAAGACCAACGACATCGCCGGGGACGGCACGACCACGGCTACCGTGCTCGCGCAAGCCATCATCCGGGAAGGTCTGCGCAACGTGACCGCCGGCAGCAACCCGCTGCTCATCAAACGCGGCATCGAAAAAGCGGTGGAAATCGCCGTTCAGCAGATGGAAAGCTTCAAACAGACCGTTGACACCAAAGAGAAGATCGCGCAAGTCGCGTCCATCTCGGCCAACGATCAGTCGATCGGCGATTTGATCTCCGAAGCCATGGAGAAGGTCGGTAAAGACGGCGTCATCACGGTTGAAGAGTCCAAATCCATGAAGACCGAAGTGGAAACCAAAGATGGCATGCAGTTCGACAAGGGCTACATCTCGCCGTACATGGTGACCGACTCCGAGCGCATGGAAGCCGTGCTCACCGATCCGTACATTCTGGTGACTGAGCGCAAGATCTCGGCCATCGCCGACATCCTGCCGCTGCTCGAGAAGATCGTGCAGGTGCAAAAGCCGCTGCTGATCATCGCCGAAGATGTTGAAGGCGAGGCGCTGGCAACATTGGTTGTCAATAAGCTGCGCGGAACGTTCACGACGGTGGCCGTCAAGGCGCCGGGATTCGGCGACCGCCGCAAAGAGATGCTCAAGGATATCGCGGCGCTCACCGGCGCGACGGTTGTCAGCGAAGAGCTGGGGCTCAAGCTCGACAAAGTGACGCCCGACCTGCTTGGCCAAGCCAAGTCGATCAAGGTTACCAAGGAAGAGACCACCATCGTTGACGGCAAGGGCAAGCCGGATCAAATCAAAGGCCGCATCGAGATGATCAAGCGTCAGGTTGAAGAGACCGACAGCGATTTCGATCGCGAGAAACTGCAGGAGCGCCTGGCCAAGCTCAGCGGTGGGGTGGCCGTCATTCAAGTCGGCGCCGCAACCGAAACCGAGCTCAAAGAGAAGAAGCATCGCATCGAAGACGCACTCTCGGCCACGCGCGCTGCGGTGCAAGAAGGCATGATCCCGGGCGGCGGCAGTTCGCTGGTCCACGCGATCAAGGCCATCGACGCGTACAAACCGCCTTCGACCAACGGTCACGCGGGAACGGTTGCTGACGAAAAGATCGGCATCCTGATCATCCGCAAAGCGCTCGAAGAGCCGCTGCGTCAGATCGCTGACAACGCGGGCTACGAGGGAAGCGTTGAAGTCAACCGCGTGCGAGCCGAAAGCGCACCCAAGGGCTTCGATGCCATGACCGGCGAGATTGTCGACATGTTCGAAGCCGGCATCGTAGAGCCGCTCAAGGTCACGCGCTCGGCGCTGCAAAACGCGGCCTCGATCGGCGCGCTGATCCTGACGACCGAAACACTGATCGCCGACAAGCCGGAACCCAAGAAAGACGGCGGCGGCATGCCCGGCGGCGGAATGGGCGGCATGGGCGGCGGCTACGACATGATGTAAAATTGTGGCCTAGCCACAATGGTCATCACAAAGTAAGAAAAGAGCCTCGCACTCGCGAGGCTCTTTTTTCATTTGCAATTCGACCCTTCGACAACCCTTCGACAAGCTCCGGGTGACACAATTTGTCGCTTCGAGCGCAGCGAAGTCGAGAAGTCAGGTGGCAGGGGCGACGTCGCGCGCCGCGGCGACTTTACTTTTCGCTCTTGAGTTCGTGCAAGGCGAAGCGATTGCCGTCGATGTCGCGCGCAAAGACCGCGCGGCAAGTGGGCCCATCGAATGCATCGTCTACCTTTGCACCGCTCGCGCGCAGCTTCTCGACGGCC
This sequence comes from Candidatus Meridianibacter frigidus, assembly GCA_003243975.1. Classification (GTDB taxonomy): domain Bacteria; phylum Vulcanimicrobiota; class Vulcanimicrobiia; order Vulcanimicrobiales; family Vulcanimicrobiaceae; genus Meridianibacter; species Meridianibacter frigidus. Next base: position 162,948 of record QHBJ01000005.1, read on the forward strand.
GAATCGAAGTCGCTCGTTTCAAAGGCGACCGAGAGTCCAGACCCCGCCGGCATCCCAAGCGATTCGCCGCCCGTAGCCAGCGCGAAGGTCGTGCCGCCCACGTCGAACTCCGCCCATCGATCGTGCAGGGTCGTTGCCTCGCCCAGGCCTACGGCATCGCGATAGAATGCTTTGGCATTCTCGAGATCGGAAACCGGATACACGGAAAAGGCGATCGTTTTTATCATGTTCTCCTCAGGTCTCAATTCCTTACCCTAGGCGAATGCTTAGCATGGAAACCAAGCCGCCATCAATGCCGGTAACTGGAAAACTCACGCGGTCGTCCGGATGCTGCGTGCCAAGCACGTACAACAAAGGTGGTAGTGGTCGGGAGTGGGTACAGAAAGATGTGCGTCGGGGCCAAGTGGCTCGTAATTGATGAGAGCGCTATGATCTCCCCCGGCGGCGTGTTCGCGGACGGCTTGCTCAAAGCGTTGCGCCCAGTCGAAAGGCTTCGCAGTGTGGGCGCCCCATGCAAACGTATGCAAATTGTGCACCACGTTTCCACTTCCAAGGATCAAAACGCCCCCATCGCGCAGCGAGCCAAGCTTCTGACCCACCTTGTAGTGATAGTCGGGCGGCTCGTTTTCATCGATACTTAACTGCAAGACGGGGACGTCGGCATTCGGAAACAGGTGCGTCAGAACCGACCAGGCTCCGTGGTCTAATCCCCAGCTTGCGTCGAGGCGCACTTCCGCGGACCGCAAGAGTTCTTTCACCTCCGCGGCAAGGGCCGGATCGCCGGGCGCGGGGTATTGAAATTCATGAAGCTCCCGCGGAAAGCCGCCAAAGTCATGGATGGTACGCGGCGCAGCCATCGCGGTGACGCCCAAGAACGGAACGTACCAATGGGCTGAAATTACCAGAACCGCACGCGCACGCGGTAAGCTGCTCCCCAGCCGTCGCCAAGCTCGCGAATACTCGGTGTCCGTTACCGCATTCATTGGATTTCCGTGCCCGACAAAGAGCGCCGGCATTCTGGCCAACATGAACGTCAAGACCGCCGCCAAACGGTGCCCGTTGCAGGCACCCCCAGCGGTGTGAGAAGTTGAGGAATATTTGATTGACCAGGAGCGTGGAGGCGCGCATAGTCTTCTCTATGGTGCCACAACGCTTCACGCTGGGTGCCGCACTGGCCGCGCTGGTTATCCTAGGCAGCGCGGCGCCCGCGCGGGCCGAGCAATCTGCCTCTGCTTCTCGATCACCGTACCCACCGTGGCTACGGCGCCCGTAATCGACGGAACCTTGACGGACCGGGTATGGCAAAGTGCTGCGCAAGTCCAGTTTGGCTACGATCGCCTCACGCATGGCGACAGTGCGGAACCGACTACCGCCTACCTGTTGACGGACGGAAAATTCCTTTACGTTGCGTTCGACGCCAAACAAACGCGCACGACCGTCGTTGCAAACCAGCGCAATAATAATACGGGCGTCGATACGGATGACGAGGTGAAGATTGCGCTCTGGCCTAGCGGCAAAAACGGCATAAGCTATAATTTCATCTCCACGCCGATCGGGACGCGCTACCAGTACTCCACCGAGAACCTTTCGTACGAACCAACTTGGAATGCGGCCGGCCGCATCGTGCCGGGCGGATACGTCATTACCATGCGCATTTCACTGTCGATTATGCGTGGCGGCAGCCCGAACACATGGCTCGTAAACCTTACGCGCTTCGAGATCACAACCGGTGCGTTGTATGCATGGAGCGGCGGCCAGAGTTTCCAGGGCACAACCGATCAAAACTTTGCTCGTCCGCTTCTCGGCATGCCGAAAACAGCCGCAACCAGGCCGCAACCCCGCATCGGCGTTTACGGTCTAGCATCGGTCGCATCGCCCGTTGCCGGAGGAAGTACGTCGCGCATGGGTGCCGACATCTCGATCCCGCTCACGCCGAACACGTCCTTCATTGCTGCCCTTCACCCCGACTTCTCGAACGTCGAGCAAGATCAGCAGACCATTGCGCCCACCGCGTACCGCCGTTTCTTTAATGAAACGCGTCCATTTTTCACCCAAGGCGCGAACTATTACAACAATTACGAGTGCGACGCGTGCAATGCCGAGGTGTCGCTCTACACGCCGGCGATTCCGACGCCACGTAACGGTTATGCAATCGAAGGAAAGCAGGGACCGATTACATTTGCGGGATTCGATGCGGTTGGCTTCAACCGAAGCGATGCTGCGCAATCCGTTATCTTTCGCAACACGCCCCAAAATTTTTATGTATCCGCGCAGCGCGTGAGCGTCAACGGGACGTCCCCATTCCTTCCCGGGCCGGCCTTTCGCGACAATACCGTGCAGTTCGCGACCAAACTGGATGATCTCCACCACAAGTTCATCTACGCGAACTACGGCACCGAAACGGCAACCACCAACTGGATTACCGACCCCGCGCAAGCGCATTTTGCCGAAATCGGTGGGGCCTTCTACGGCCCGAACTCATTTGTCGGAGGCGGCCTGCGCCGCATCGGCGGCCAGTACAACCCGTTCGATGGATTTTTCACGCACGCGTTTGACGCCGGCGGCAATACGACCGCCATGAATGGCTACGGAATTTATGCGCAGCATATCTGGATACCGAACGGCGGCAAGTTTAAATCAATCAATTTCAACGCATTCAATGACTCATACCATGCTGCGGGCGGTGCGCTCGCCATGATGGATCTCAACATTCAACTCGACCTCATCACGCGCAACCTGTGGGAGTTCATGCAGAATACCGGGTCGAGCTACTTTATGGTGGGTGGCCAGCTCGTGCCGGTGACGCAAGAATCGACACGCCTTATCTACCATTCGGGTACCTCGACGCCGACGTCCCTTATCTATGCCCACGGGCGCTTCGGTCCCGGCCGCCTCGACAGCTGGTTTCGCTCGACGACGATGAGAGTGGGACCGAGGGGCCTGCTTTCCCTGGAGGCCGACGACACTAGGCAGTATCTGGATACCCCGGACACTGCAGGCCTTTCAACCTACGTGCAGTGGCTGGAACGGGCAAGCTTCACCTACCAGATCGATGCCGACACCTCAATGGCTTTCGGCGTGCGGCGCTTTTTCGGTCCACCTCCGATTCCAAACGGCGGCAGCACCTGCACGATTCCGCGTGCTGGAGACCCCGGCGCGCTCGGTTTCTGCCCGAACATCTCGTTTGCGTTCCATCGCCGTCTGCCGCACGACGAGATCTACGTGATCTACGGAGCGGCGGGTCAGATCATCACCTCGCCGCAATTCCTCATCAAGCTCATACATTACGCCGGAGCGGAAAAGGGAACCTGAACGCGTTCGCTCATCCTTGGGTATAATGCCGTAGCATAGCGCACGCTATCTAAGGAAAAATCAAGGTGACGGAGCACGCTGAGGGTAGATTTCTTGCGTGACGTCCTGCGCGATCGCGAGTTTCTGGCCTATGTTGTGGCTCGACAGAGTTCGTGGCTGGCTTACAGCCTGGAAAGCACGGCCGTCTTCTGGCAAATCTATTCGATTCGCCACCACGCCTTTGACCTAGGATTGGTCGGCCTCATTCTCTTCGTACCGCAGTTGGCTTTGGCGCTTCCGGCGGGCGTTCTGGCCGACCGGTACGACCGTCGGCGGATCTGCGCGGGCGTCGCCGCCACGGAGTTTGCGATGCTCTGCGTCTTCGTCTGGCTCGCATTGAGCGGCTCGCGCTCGCTGTGGTCGTATTTCACGGCTATTGTGGTCATTGGCACCGTGCACGCAATCGGAACGCCCGCCGAACGCTCGCTGCTTGCCAACATCGTTCGCCCGCACCACTTCGTACGCGCCGCAGCGCTCTCCTCAACCATTGGACAGCTCATTACGATCGGCGGGCCGGCCTTAGCGGGATTGCTTTTGGCAATCGCAGCGCCGTGGGCATTCGCGAGTGCCGCGATATTTTACGCTGTGGCTTCTTTCGGCTTTCTGTTCTTGCGAGAGCGGGCTTCCACTTCCGATAACTTACCTTTGTGGAATGCGGCCGTGGAAGGCATCCGTTTCATTATGCAGCGCCAGATCATTCTGGGCGCGATCTCGCTGGATCTTTTCGCCGTGCTCTTCGGAGGTGCCACGGCGCTTCTCCCGATTTACGCTTCACAGATCCTCCACGTGGGGGCAGCGGGGTTCGGCATCTTGCGCGCAGCGCCGGCCGTTGGCGCAGCGGTGGTCGCGGCCTACATCGCGCGCCGCGCGATTACCTCAAGAGCCGGAGCTCTGCTGTTCGGATGTGTCGCCGGCTTTGGAGTCTTTACGATCGTCTTCGGGCTGTCTAGGAACTTCTGGCTTTCGTTTGCAGCGCTAGCGCTGACCGGCGGATTCGACATGGTCAGCGTAGTCATCCGCAACGCGCTGGTTCAGCTCGGTACGCCTGACGGGATGCGTGGCCGCGTTTCGGCTGTCGAAAATGTCTTTATCGGTGCATCCAATGAACTGGGCGCGTTCGAATCGGGCGCGGTGGCCGCGCTAATTGGCGCCGAGGGTTCGGTGGTTTTGGGTGGGATCGCAACGCTGCTTGTAATCGTTCTGTGGGCGTTCGTTTTTCCGGCATTGCCTCGATTCGACCGCTTGGTCAAGGCGCCATCGCGCGGCTGAAGAAGAGAACCCGATGCCCTCGGATATCGTAGTCAACGATTTCACCATTCGCGTCGCAACGGTCAACGGTTCCGGCAGCCAATCATCAAATCTGGTCCTGACCAATGCCATCTTCCGGCTCGGCATACCGGTTGCACCCAAGAACGTGTTTCCTTCCAACATCGAGGGTTTGCCAACGTGGTTCGACGTTCGTATATCCCGCAAGGGGTATCAGTGCCGCACCCGCGACGTCGATGTTCTGGTTTCGCTAAATGCGACCACGTGGCACACCGACGTCCCGGGGGTCAAGCGCGGCGGCGTCATCGTGCACGAAGCGACGTTTGCGCGCGCGGGCTTGACCGAGCGGGACGACGTGACATACTACGCCGTTCCGTTTGCCGAACTGGCAAAGAAACACATCGAACAGGGCGCGCTGCGCAAGTATTTGATCAACATGATTTACGTCGGCGTAATTGCGCAACTCTTCGGAATAGACTTGGTGACCGCGCAGGCCGCAGTGGAAACGCAGTTCAAGAGTAAGCCGGCCGCGGTCGAAACCAACATGCACGCCGTGCGCCTGGGATTCGATTACGCTAAAGAAAACCTAACGAAGACCGACGACTACAGTTTGCAGCGCATGACCGGACAGACCGAGGGACTGATGTTCATGGACGGCAACAGCGCCGCGGCGCTTGGCTGCGTCATGGCGGGCTGCACGGTGGCTGCGTGGTATCCGATCACGCCCTCGTCATCCCTGTGCGAGGCATTCATCAATTATTGCGACCGCTACCGCACCGACAAGAAAACCGGCGAGCGCAAAGCGGCGATCATTCAAGCCGAGGATGAACTGGCCGCCATCGGCATGGTGTTCGGCGCGACGTGGGCCGGGGCGCGCGCGATGACCTCAACATCCGGCCCGGGGATTTCGCTGATGGCCGAGTACGCGGGGCTGGGATACTATGCCGAATTGCCGGGCGTAATCTTCGATGTGCAGCGCGCTGGCCCGTCGACCGGACTTCCGACGCGCACGATGCAAGGCGACTTGGCGTTCGCGTATACACTCTCGCACGGGGATACCAAACACATCGTTATCGTGCCGGCAACGGTTACCGAGGCATACCAACTTACGATGGACGCCTTCGATCTCTCGGATCGCTTTCAAACGCCGGTCTTCGTGCTCAGCGATTTGGACTTGGGCATGAATTCCTGGATCACCAAGCCGCTCGCATATCCGAAGGGGCGTTTCGACCGCGGGAAGGTGTTAAATGCCGAGGATCTCTCCGCGCTCAAATCGTGGGGCCGTTACCGCGACGTGGACAAAGACGGCATTCCCTACCGCACCCTGCCTGGTACGGAGCATCCGAATGCGGGTTTTTTCACCCGCGGCACCGGGCACGACGAGGAAGCGCGTTACTCGGAACTGCCCGACGTATGGCAGCGCAACTTGGACCGCTTGGTGCGCAAGCACACGACCGCGCGCAATTTCGTACCGAAACCGAAGATTGAAGAATCGGGACAGCCGGTGGGGATTATTGCGTATGGGACCACGCATCACGCCGTGGTAGAAGCACGGGATCGCCTGCGCGAGGAGGGCCTCGATCTAGATTATCTGCGGCTGCGCGCGTTGCCGTTTTCGGCCGAGGTGCCGTCGTTTATTCAGCGGCACCGGCGCGTGTACGTGATCGAACAGAATCGCGACGGGCAGCTCTACGGCATTTTGCGTACCGAATTGCCAACCCATTTGATCGACCGCTTGCAATCTATCCGGCACTACAACGGCGTCCCCATCGACGCGCATGCCGTTATCGACCCGTTGCTGGAGGCCGAGCGCGAGCCGGCTGTGGTGGTGGAATGATGAATACGATTGGCCTGACGCGCGAGATTTATAAAGGTCTGCCCACGACGTTGTGTGCGGGCTGTGGCCACAATTCCATCACCAATCATCTGATTAAAGCCCTCTACGAGTACGGAGTGAATCCGCACAAGCTCGCAAAGATGAGCGGGATCGGCTGCTCTTCGAAGATGCCCGCATACTTCGTTGAACGCGCGCATGGCTTTAACGGCGTGCATGGCCGCATGCCCTCGGCGGCAACCGGCGCCAAACTGGCCAATCGCGAGCTGATGATGCTGGGCATCAGCGGCGACGGGGATACGGCCAGCATTGGCCTGGGCCAATACTGCCATCTGATCCGCCGCAATCTGGACATGACGTACATTATTGAAAACAACGGTTGTTACGGGCTGACGAAAGGCCAGTTCTCGGCAACCGCCGACATCGGCTCGGTCCAGAAGCGGGGCACCGTCAACGAGTATGAAACGATCGACGTTTCCGCACTGGCCATCGACATCGGCGCCACATTCGTCGCGCGCTCGTTTTCGGGCGATGGAAAGCAACTGGTTCCAATTCTGCAGGCAGCATTTTCACATCGTGGCACCGCAGTGCTGGACATCATCAGCCCGTGCGTCACCTTTAACGACCATGTCGGCTCGACCAAGAGCTACTCGTGGGTCAAGGAGCATGAGATCGCCCTGCACACTCCCGATTTTATTCCGGCGGCACGGGACATCGTGGTCGATTACGAGCCCGGTACCGTGCAAGATGTGGAGTTCGACGATGGCTCGCACGTCCTACTGCGCAAACTTTCGCTCGATTACGACCCGACCGACCGCATCGGGGCGCTACGCACGATCATGGAAAGCCGTGAGCGCGGCGAGCTGGTGACCGGCCTGCTGTACGTAAACACACAGGCGCACGATCTGTGCGAGCGGGAGAAACTTCCCGCGGTTCCGCTCGCGCAGCTGAACGAGGAAGACCTACGCATCAGCCGCGAGCAGTGGAAGAAGCTGATGGCTACTCCGTAGCCGCCCCTCTCTTCTCCCAAGCGCCGATGATCGCGCCCATGATAGCAAAGCCGATGAGCACATAGCCGGCGTCGATCAGCCATAGACCTATGGGTCGCGCTTCATAGAGCGCTTGACTCAGCGTTTGCGTTCCGTAGATGGCGATGCCCATGAACACCGCAAAGCCGATCCTTGCTGCAATGTCTGGTCTTCGGGCCGCCGCGTCAGGGCAATTGCGGTGGCATATGCCAAAATCAGTCCTAGGATGAACGAGCCGATATAGAGGGCCGCGTTCGGACCTGGCACGGGGTGGGCGATGTAGGCGGTCCAGGCTTTGGAAAACATTATGTACCAGAGTGCGCCGAAGGCGAAGAAAACGATGGCGGCCACCCAGACGGCGAGATGATTGATGCGTTCCACGAATTTTCCTTACCGAAGCGGCGAACGGTGGCTTCCTATGTACGACGGCTGCCGGCGCGACACTTTTTGCTCGCAGGCCGGTACCTGGGATTATGACACGCTTACCGCCGCACGCCGCGTTCTGGTTGAGCATCGCCCGCCTCTACCTGGGCGCGTACTGGCTCATTCACGGATTGCGGAAGCTCATTTTCCCGCACCCATCTGCGGTGGCCGGCCAGCTTGGCCATCTTTCCGCGCCTCCGGGGCTCTCGGCGCAAGCGATCGTGGCGCACACGACCACTTGGCTCCCGATTGCTTCGACGCTTGAGGTCGTGGTCGGCACGGCGCTGGTCCTCGGGGTCCTGACTCGCCTCTCCGCATTCGGCGCATTGGTGGCCGCGGGAGCATACTTCTTCGCCTCCGGCGCGTACTTGAATTATGGCGGGTATGCCGGCGCCGCCTCATCGGTCATGGTTCTGGCGCTGCTCGTTCTCGCGCTGCCTACGGGGTTCGGGATGAATCCCGCGGTCGATCGCCGTGTGCGCAGAGTGCGGCCTGAGTTTGTCGAAGAGCCGCCGTTCACACACGCTCGCGCGCCCAGGGATGTGCCATCATGAAATCTACCGCCGAAGACTTGGTCAATCCATCGAACGCGACCGCGGCCGAACTCTCACGCCGCGGCTTCGTTGTCATAGGAGCCGCCGCCGCGGCCGCGCTGTCCGATGTGGCTTGCGCCCGCGCGCAGGAGTACGGGAAGCCACACTCCCCGATCGTGCCCGAAGACGATCCCGACATCAGCGTGATGCGGCCTGAGTTGAAGCCCAATGCGGGCACGCCGATCGCTGCGTACGCTGCGAAGCCGCACGCCATCACTCCCAATACGCCGGGGCTGGTCGTGACGCAACATATCTGGGGCGTAGATGCAACCATTCGAGATTTCGTGCGCCGCATGGCAAAGAACGGCTACATCGCCATTGCTCCGCTGCTATACGATCGGCTGGGCGCGCCCAGCGGGGATGACGCGAGCGATTACACCACTTTCGGTCCAACTGCTGAGAAGATGCAGGCCCAAGGTTTTGTCTCCACCGACTTGTCGGCCGGCCGCGATTGGATTCGCACGCAGGCGGCACAGAATAAGGTCGGCATCACCGGTTTCTGCATGGGTGCCGGCATCGTGCTCAAGCAGATCATCGGCAACAACAATTATCAAGCTGCCGCCATGTTTTACGGCAGCGTCCGGCCGGGTACCGCCAGTACCGATCCGACCACAGCGACCACCTTCGATTTCACCTCCGAGATAACGACGCCGTTGATGGGCAGTTTTGGGGCGCGCGACACCTCGATCAAACCGGAAGACGTACGCGCAATGTTCGCGCGGTTAACCGTACCCCACGACCTGAAGATCTACGACGAGGCGGGCCATGCGTTCATGGATGACACCCGGCCTTCGTATGTGGCCAGCGCGGCGACCGACGCCTTCGCACGTTTGTTGGCTTGGTTTACGAAGTACCTACGTTAAGATTCTCGTAAAACGATGCGACGCGTTCGCTGAAGATGTCGGGGCGCCGTAACGGAAAAACATGGTCACTTCCGGGCGCAACTTCGACGTGTGCATTGACCTTGCGTGCGAAATGCCGCGCTTGCGGACGAAAGATAATATCGTATTGTCCGTTGATGATGAGCACCGGCTTGCGGTAACGCTCCAATAGGCGGCTAAATTCGCAGCCCTCCAGCAGTGCAACGGCTTCGTTGAAGGCGTGCTGATCGAACGAATGGCTGCTGACGGCCTGCGCGAGTGCCTTCGGAAGCGTTGCGTAGAAAAAGGCGCGGCTGCAGGCCTCGAAAATGCGCGACGGAATCCGCGCGCCGACGGAAATGAGCACGCGGTATGCCAAACGCCGCCACTTGGTTAGATCCAGCGTGGCGCCCGTCAGGATCAGCCCGCTCGTTTGCTCTTGCGCGCGCGCCGCGTACAGAATCGCTATAAAACCGCCGAGCGAATAGCCCACGAGCAACGCGGGTCGCCGCAGCACCGATGCAAACAGATAGTCGAGCTGCTGCATGATATGTTCGTCGTCGAACGGCACTTCCGACATCGTGCCGTGGCGCGGCAGGTCTAGCGTAACGCAGCGGAAGCGGGGCACAAGGAGCTCGATGTGATCCTTCCAGGAGTAGCGCCCCAAATGCAACCCATGCAGGAAAACGATCGGCGGAGCGTTCGGTGGGCCGCTGATGGAAATCGAATCCTGCAGCAGCGATTGCGTCGTCACCATCTTTTCTTTCCCACGGATGCATGGTCTGCCGGCTGCAAGCCGAAAAAACTCTCTCCATGATAATTGTCAGTGCGATACTCCTCGCCAGCCTGCAAATCGCTCAAGTGCCGGCCTCAAACCCGACGAGCTCGGTTATCGATACGCGTGGTCCCTGTCTGGACTCCGCCAAGCAAGTGCCGAACGTTGTCGGCGATCCACCCGACCGCTCCAGCGAGATCCTTAGGATCGATCGCGTTGTCTCGACTGCGACCTTCATGCCCAACGAAGTAATCGGATTCGTGTATACGCGCCAAGACGGCAAGACTTTCTTGGGAATGCGTGCCGCGCAGTACACCTCGCCGGCAAGTGCGGCTGCGCTGAACGCCGTGCTCGCCTCCACGCACGCGCCGAGCGTGGCCGAAACGGCCTTCCCGCCCCAGACCAAGCTGGGCGTCAAGACGGGCTATGCCGCATTCTTCGAGGTCCGGCTTCCGGCCCAAGCCCTCGCCGCGCTGCAGATTCGCACGGAGCCCTGCGTGGCTTGGCCGCTGGGAAGGCCCCTGCCCGAACCGGCACCCTAGCCCGCAGCGAGGAATTAGCAGACTGCGCATCTGATTGCTAGGGGCGGGAGTTATGGCCAAGGGAATGGATCTGGAAGACGAGTTCGAGCGGCTCTACGCGGAGGTCACTCGGCGGCCGCGCGGCGCGCGCTGGGAGCCGAATACGGACGTCTTCTTTGATGAAGAACGCGATTGGGTTGTCGTGCGTGTGGAATTAGCGGGCGCCGATGCCGAGAATCTGCGCGTCGGCGTCGACGAACGCCATCTCTTCATCATCGGTCGCCGCGTGGACGGCACGCGCTTTACGCGCGGGTCGTTTCTGCAAAAAGAAATCGAGTACGGCGACTTTGTCAAGAAAATCCATCTCCCCGTTACGGTTGCCATCGAAACCGTCAGCGCAACTTACGGCGCCGGCATCCTGACGATCGCCCTACCGGTTGCGGGGGCCGAATCGATTCCCGCCACGCGCACCGAAATCCGAATGATTGTAAAAAGGACTCTCGTCTAAGATCATGGCCGCAGCAAAACAGAAACGTGTAAACGAAGTCGTCGCTACCCACTTGATCGGCATTCTGCCGCTGCAAGAGGCCGTGCTGTTTCCCAATACCGTCATTCCGCTGGCGGTGGTCAAGAAGCCGGGCATCCAGTTGGTTGAAGAGGCGCTGCGCGAAGGGCGTCCGATCGGGCTCACGGTGCTCAAGGACAAGGACACCGAGGATCCGGGCCCCGACGACGTGCGCCGGATTGGTACCATCGGAACCATTCAGAAAATGCTCAAAGTGCCCGATGGCACGTTGCGCTGCATCGTCGCTGGCCAAAGCGTCTTCAACATCGAGCAATTCGTGCAGACGGAGCCGTATTTGGTCGCCGCCTACACCGAATTGCCCGACATTACGCAAGAATCCGAAGAGCTGCACGCCATGCAGCGCAATCTGGCCGGCCTCTTCCAAAAACTTCTGGGCTATTTGCCGCAAGCGCCGCGCGAGATGGAGATGGAAGTCCAGAACATTACGGATCCTAATCTTCTCACGTACTTCGTTGCGTCGACAATGCGGCTTGACACGGCCGATCGCCAAGCGATCTTGGAAGAGCGCAACACCGACAAGCGCATGCGCAAACTCACCATGCTGCTTACCAAAGAGCTGGAAGTCGTAGAGCTGGGGCATAAGATTCAATCCGACATCCAGCGCGAGATGGAGAAGAACCAGCGCGACTTTTACCTGCGCCAGCAACTGCGCGCCATTCAGGAAGAGTTGGGTGAAACCGACCCACAGCAGGCCGAGACCAACGAGCTGCGCACCAAGATCGACGAAGCCAAGATGCCCGAAGACGCCAAGAAAGCCGCGGACCGCGAACTGGACCGGCTTTCAAAAGTTCCGCAAGCCTCGCCGGAATACAGCGTGATCCGCACCTATCTGGACTGGCTCGTGCAGATGCCGTGGGGTATTGAAACCACCGATCAGATCGATATCCGCAACGCGCGCCAAGTGCTCGATCAAGACCACTACGACCTGGAAAAAGTCAAAGACCGCATTATCGAGTATCTGGCGGTCGGCAAACTCAAGAAGCGTTTAACCGGGCCGATCTTGTGCTTTGCGGGGCCGCCGGGCGTAGGCAAAACGTCGCTGGGCCAATCGATTGCGAAAGCGATGGGTCGCAAATTCGTGCGTCTCTCGGTGGGCGGCGTGCGCGACGAGTCGGAGATCCGCGGCCATCGCCGTACATACATCGGCGCGATGCCGGGTACCATCGTGCGCGCCATCCGCGATGCCGGAACGCGCAATCCGGTTGTCATGATCGACGAGATCGACAAGGTCGGGAGCGACTATCGCGGCGATCCGCAATCCGCGCTGCTCGAAGTGCTCGATCCCGAACAGAACAATTCGTTCCGCGATCATTATCTCGACCTGCCCTTCGATCTCTCGCAAGTGCTCTTCATCTGCACTGCCAACAGCTTGGACACCATAAGCCCGCCGCTGCGCGACCGCATGGAAATCATCACGCTCTCCGGTTACACCGAGCTGGAGAAGCTTCAGATTGCCAAACGCTACCTAGTTAAGAAACAGCGCCTGGCCAATGGGCTCAAAGATTCGCAGGTACAGATTAGCGACACAGCCGTGCGTGCGATTATCGGCGATTACACGCGCGAAGCCGGCGTTCGCAATTTGGAACGCGAGATCGGCACGATTTTTCGCAAGGTGGCGCGCAAGATCGCGGAGAGCCCACGCTACAAGGCGCGCATCCGGCCCGACAATATCGTGGAGTTTCTCTCCAAGCCGCGATTCTACAATGAAACCAAGAAGCGCGTGGCCTCCGTTGGCGTGGCTACGGGAATGTTCTACACGCCGGTCGGCGGCGATATTCTCTTCATTGAGGCCACTTCGATGCCGGGTACCGGAAAACTAACGCTCACTGGGCAGTTAGGCGATGTGATGAAGGAAAGCGCCACCGCTGCCGTATCGTTTTTGCGCTCGCGTTCGGGCGAACTCGGCGTTGCCGATGATTTCTTTTCCAAGCACGATTTGCACATTCACGTGCCGGCGGGGGCACAGCCCAAGGACGGACCCTCAGCCGGAACGGCGATCGCTAGCGCCATCGCTTCGATGCTTACCGGGTTAAAGGTTGACTCAGACTTGGCAATGACAGGCGAGATCACGCTGACCGGTCAAGTGCTGCCGATCGGCGGCCTCAAAGAAAAAGTGCTTGGCGCAAAGCGAGCAGGGATTAAGAAAATCATCATGCCGCGCCGCAACGAAGTGGACTTGGACGACATTCCCAAAGAAGTTCGCGATACGATGGCGTTCGTGCCGGTGGAGGAACTATCGGAAGTTTTCTACGAGGCGTTGGGCAAGCGCGTGATAACACCGGTCCTTTTAGGCCCCGAACAAGCGCGGCGTTCGAGCAACGTCGTTCCGATGCGCCGCAGTTCGGTCAAGCGCGTAAACGTAAACCGCAAAGCGCGCCGCAACAGCATCGCCACGGGCCGCAAACGCTAATTCTACTCACCTTCGAACCCCATAGTGTCACTTCGAGCATGTCGAGAGGTCGCTAAGGATGACGGCGTTTGCCGCGCTCGTTTCACTTTCGTTGCTGCCGGATGTCGCGAGCCCGAAGCCCTGCGCGACGCCGCACGTGCCGACCATCGGAGAAAAGTACCAATTTGGTGGCGAGCGCTAGCCGGTTATTAATCCCTCCAAAGTAAAGTATATCAACCCGCAAAAGCTTCCCGGCGAACCGGAGGTTGTCCTGACCGGAACAAATTGGGGGCTACGCGATCGAAAATGAGCGCGTTTCCGAGTTACCATTCGCCGTCATCATGTTTTTCGCCGGTCAAGCGCGGTGAATACGGAGGGGTGCTGTTCCTCGCTTATCCCCTGCGCAATGGGCGCTCATATGAGTGCGCTTACAAGGACAGCACGTTCACTTCAATTTACCATGTAGGCTCATCATTGCCCAAGTGGCTGATAACGCCGCACGTGGTTCAACTCAATATGTACAGCTTTCTGTGGCCCGATGGAAGCAAGACCTAGGTTACGAACCGCGTTGAACTAAAAAAAAGCCGTTAAATCGCCTCCCTCTTTACGCAACTTCGACGCCGGTACCGACGGTGATGGATCCGATGCGCGCAGCCGGTCCGCACGCGGACAGCTCGCGTTGAAGTGCGTCGGCTTTTTCGGGAGCGACGGCGATTAACAAGCCGCCGGAAGTCTGCGCGTCGGAGAGGGCTACGCGCAAATCGGGCGGTACGCTGGGGGAAAATTCAGTGAAGCCCGCGTGCAGATCGACGTTCTCTTGCGTGCCGCCGGCGATTGCGCCCTTTCCAATGAGTTCGCGCACGCCCTCGAAGAGAGGGATGTCAGCAGATTCAATCATAACACGGACGCTCGAAGCGCGCGCCGTTTCGTGCGCGTGACCGAGAAGCCCGTAGCCCGTGATGTCGGTGCATGCATGAACGCCGACGTGCATCATGACCTTTGAGGCCGCGGCATTGAGCGTGATCATCGAATCGATTGCCGGTTGCATGGCCGCTGCGTCGATCATGCCACCTTTGAGTGCGGTTGCGAGAACGCCCGTCCCGAGTTGCTTCGTAAGGAGTAAGATGTCCCCGGGGCGGGCATTCGCGTTCGTAACGAACGCACCGGGGTGCACGGTTCCCGTGGCGGCCATCCCGTACTTCGGCTCGGGGTCTTTGATTGAGTGACCGCCCAAAATAGAAGCCCCTGCTTGCTTTGCTACTTCAGCGCCTCCTTGCAGAATGCGCTGAAGAACCTCGAGGGGCAGCGTGTCGCTAGGAAATGCGACGATGTTCAGCGCCGAAATCGGCGTTGCGCCCATCGCGTACAGATCTGAAAAACTGTTGGCTGCCGCGATGCGTCCGAAATCGTACGGATCGTCCACAATGGGCGTGAAAAAATCAACGGTCTGCACGATGGCCAGATCGTCGCTCACCCTGTAGATGCCGGCGTCGTCGTTGGTGCCGAAGTCAACCAGCACGTTGTCGCTCTGTAGCGTTGGCAAGTGACGCAAGACTTGCGCCAGCTCGGCGGAGCCGAGTTTACTCGCTCAACCCGCGCAGGACGAAAACTCCGTTAACCGGATCGGATCGAGGGACTGCATGCCGCTTACTTTAACATCCACGGTAGTGTCACCCCGACCTCTGCTGTTTCTTCCCGGTCCGGTCTGCGTGGCGGACTCGGTGCTGCAAGCGATGACGCGTCCGCTCATCGACCACCGCGGACCCGAATTTTCGCGCTTGCTGCAATCGATCGAAGCGCAGCTACAGCCAATTTTCGGAACGGCGGGCAGCATCTTCATCTTGGGCTCCTCAGGCACCGGGGGATTGGAATCGGCTGTGGCCAGCTTGTTCTCGCCCGGCGACCGCGTTTTGGCTGCCCCGGTAGGCGTGTTCGGGCAGCGACTTGTCGACATGGCGCGCACCTATGGCTGCCGGGTTGACGTCATGGAAACGAAACCCGGATTCGCAGTGGACGCGCAGCAGCTTGCCGAGCGCCTCAAACGGGATACAGCGCGCAGCATTCGGGGCATCTTGCTCACGCATAACGAAACCTCGACGGGGGTCGCGAACGACATGCGGCTGCTTGCGGAGGCGATCGGCGAACACCCTGCGTACACGGTGGTTGATTCGGTCAGCGGTATGGGCGCGAGCGATTTTCGCATGCACGAGTGGCGCCTCGATGCGGTCATAACGGCTTCTCAGAAAGTTTTTGCCGCGCCGCCCGGAGTCGCGATGGTGGCCCTTAGCGCGCGAGCTGCACAGCGGGCCGTCGCGGAACAGGTTCCAATATTTTACTTCAACCTTGGCAAGGCAAAGCAGTTTGCGGAGCTTGGACAGACCCCATGGACGCCGCCGATCTCGACTTGTTTTGCCCTGGACGCCGCGCTGGAAGCGTATCATGCGCAAGGCGCGCAGATCGTTTGGCATCGCCTTGCAAGCTATGCGAGCGCCATTCGTGCCGCCGCCGCCGCGCTTGGTTTAGAGAACTTCTCGCAGCCCGGCGCGCATTCGAACACGGTGGTGGCAATTAAGGCGCCGGCGGGACTTGACGTCGCGGAACTGTTGCGCGGTTTGCGCGAAGAGCGCGGGATCGTGCTCTCCGGCGGGCAGAAAGAACTCAAAGGTGCCATCTTCCGGATCGGTACCATGGGCAGCATCTCGCAGACCGATGTCATGGCGATGCTGGGGGCACTCGAGATCGCGCTGTGGCAACAGAAGCTGCAGGTACGCAGCGGCGCGGGGGTGCAAGCGGCGCTTCAGGTTTTCTTGGAGGACGATGTTGCTAAACTCGGTGACGGTTCAGCAACGGACGAGCAAACGGACGTGCAAACCATGGCAACGCCGCGCTGATCGCGTCGTCAATGCGCTGGTCGGGCTGCACGAAGACCGCTACCAAACGTGAGTGATGTAAATCCGCCCGCAGATCCGGCGAAAGCGGAAAGAAGAGCGCGATGAAGAGCACGAACCAGAGAAAAACGGCGGATTTCAGCACGCCCACTGCAGCGCCCGCCAGCGCATTCCCCAAACCAAGAAAGGGCAATTTTGCGACGCGGCCCAGCGCCCAAGCAATGATCATAATGGCCGCGTAGGTCCCCAGGCCGACGAACAGCATGCCCACAACGTGCGCCGATCCCGGCCCCAGATGCATGTATGCCCGAATCCAGAAGTCGGCGAAGCCGTTATACCAGAACGGAACCAGCAGCGAAGCGAAGAGAGCCAGTGCGCCGGCGAGTTCTGAGATGAATCCACGTTTGTATCCTTTGAGGGCGGCAATCAGGATGATTGCGCCCATCACGAGGTCCGGCCACGCCAGCAAATTCAGCTGCGAATCTCCGCGCCAAGCTCCGACTTCAATGCGGACAGTGCGCGCGCTACGGCTTCGTCTGCTTCTTCATCAGTAATGGTGGTGTCGTCGCGCTGCAATACCATTCGCGCTGCAAGACTCTTTTGGTTCTCACCGACCTGTGGGCCACGGTATTCATCGAACACACGCACCGACTTGCCCAGATCGCCGATTGTCGACGCGATAGTTTGCTCGATCGCTTTGGCGCTGACTTCGAGCGCGACCACGAGCGCGAGATCGCGCGTCGTCGATGGAAAGCGTGACCCCGGACGGTATTGTGGAATGGCTGGCTCGGGGATGTGCGTCAACGGGATAACAGCGAGATAGACAGCACGGCGTATCTCGTAGCCATGAAGCAGGCGCGGGTCTGCCGCTCCAAGGTGCATGATCTCGACGCCGTCTAAACTCAGCGTTGCGCATTTTCCCGGATGCATGCCGAGGTAGGTGTCGCGGCTGGCTTCGGGTTTACGGCCGGTCAAGCGCCGAACGAGCTCCTCGCAGTCTCCTTTGAACTGCAGAAACGCGGAGTCGCGCCAATTGGGTTCGCGAGCGTTCTCCACCGCCCAACCCATGGCCAGCATCGGAATTTCTTCGATGCGATCGCCCTGTTCAAAAACGTGGCCGAGCTCGAAGATTTTGATGGGTTGGTCCATCCGCGCGAAGTGGTCGAGAATGCCGGGCTCCAGAGCGGACCGTAGAAAGGTCTGCTCTGCCGACAATGGATTTCTTATTTCTACTTCGCGGGCGCGTAGACTTAAACCGGCGTTGGAGAATCGCTGCCGCACTCCCGCTCCTTGCAACGAGTAGGAAACGATTTCGTAGTACCCCAGGGCTTCCAAACTGTACGCGATCCGGTTTTCAAGGTGGTACGCTGCGCTTGCGATGTCGTGCGTCGCAATGGCCGGCATCACCATTGGGACGCGATCGTAACCGGCCATGCGCGCGATCTCTTCCACCACGTCGGCCGAGATCGTTACGTCGTTGCGCCACGCCGGCGGCTGGATCAGAAGTGCTTGGTCGCCGTCTTGCTCCGAATTGAAGCCCAAGGGGCTGAGAAGAGCCCTTATCTCCTTCGCGTTGAGGTCAAATCCCAAAAGTCGCTTGGGTTCGCCAAGCGGCAAGTGCACCGGTGTTTGTTTTTGGAGCGAGTCACCGAACGCATGTGGAGCGTGCGCCGCAGCGCCTTCGGCTATCAGAAGCGTCGCTGCCCGAGCCGCACCCAGGTCGGTAAGGATGGGTGCCAGCGTTTTTTCATGCCGCGTTGACGCGTCCGTTCGAAAACCGTGGGCCGCGCTCATGCGGCGAATGCGCGCGCCGTTAAAGTTCGCGGCCTCCAAGATGATTTTGCGAGTGCCGGCTGTTACTTCTGCATTCTTGCCGCCCTTGATGCCGGCGAGACCTTGCACGGCTTGCTCGTCGGCAATTACCAGGTCGGTTTGGAAAAGTTCGTGTTCGACATCGTCCAGCGTGACCAACTTTTCGCCCGGGGCGGCATCACGCGCTATGAGATGATTTCCGCTGAGATGCGCGGCGTCATAAAAGTGGAGTGGCTGGCCGACCTCCAGCATCACGTAGTTTGAAACGTCGACGATGTTGTTAATTGGGCGCTGACCCGCCAACGCCAGACGAACGCGCATCCACAAAGGCGACTGTCGCACGGTGATGTTGCTGAAACGCTGCGCCACAAACCGCGTGCAGTCCGCACTCCGGATGCTAACCGCAGGTCCGTCGGCGTCTTTCTTGGCGTCGCGGTCTCGGGCACCGATGCGCCCCTCTGCGTGTTGCAGCTCGGGCGGCAAGCGCAATTCCTTGCCGGTCGCGGCGGCCAGCTCCCTGGCCAAACCGGTCATGGACATCGCGTCGGGGCGGTTGGTGGTGATATCGACGTCGAGGACATCGTCACGCAGCCGGAAGTACGAGATCACATCCGCGCCGAGCAAGGTCTCGGCATCCATTTGCAGGATTCCGTCTTCGAACCAGTCGGCTGGTAGGCCCAACTCATCGGCCGAAATCATCATGCCCTCGGATTCGAAACCGCGCATCTTGCGCCGTTCGATCTTAAGGTTCGGAAGCTGCGCGCCGATCATGGCAACCGCAATCATCTGTCCAACTGCCACGTTCGTGGCGGCGGTGGCTATATTGAGCGGTTGGCGTAGCCCGATGTCTACCTTAGCAACTTGCAAGCGATCGGCGTTCGGATGTTTCTGCAGTGTGTCGATTCTGCCGACCACGACGTTGGAGAGCTCGGGGCGGGGCTCGATGGCATCCACCGGAAAGCCGATGCTGGCTAGCAGTTCGGCGATCTCGTGCGAACTCTCGGGCAAGTCCACGTAGTCGCGCAGCCAACCGACGGGCGCCTTCACCGTTTCTCCATCAGCGAAGCTGGCGCAAAAAAGCGGGATCGTTTTCGAAGAAGCGGCGGATGTCGTCGACGTCGTACCGGCGCAGTGCCATGCGCTCGATGCCGAAACCAAAAGCCCAGCCGGAGACAACTTCCGGATCGTATTTCATTTCGCGCAGAACGTTGGGATGTACCATGCCGGAGCCGCCGAGTTCGATCCAGCCGGAGCCGCCGCACATGCGGCACGATCCGCCGCGCCCTTTGCATAGCGGACAACGCGCATCCACCTCCGCGCTGGGTTCGGTGAATGGAAAGTAGGAGGGACGAAAGCGGATGCTCGATTCCGGTCCGAAGAGCTCGCTGCACATGCCCGTCAGCATTGCCTTGAGGTGCCCAAAATGGATGCCGTGCGCCACAAGCAACCCTTCGACTTGATGGAACATGTAGGAGTGGCGCGCGTCCACTGCGTCGCGGCGATAACACTTTCCCGGAACGATAACGGCGATCGGCGGCTGGTGCTGCTGCATCGTGCGAATCTGCATCGGCGAGGTATGCGGGCGCAGCAGCAACGTGTCGGTCAGCCAGAATGAATCGAAACCTTCGCGCGCGGGATGTCCGGCTGGAATATTGAGCGCATCGAAATTGTAGTAGTCCGGTTCTACTTCCGGCCCGAGCACGACCGCGAACCCGTGACGCTCGAAATATCCGCTAATGATCTCAGTGAGCCGGCGTATCGGGTGAATGGAGCCCATCGCCGGCTCGGTTGATGGAAACGTAACGTCGATGTCTTTGCCGAGCTCGCTTGCGAACTGGGCGGACTCCAGCTTGGCCTGGACCGCGGACAGTTGTTCTTCCATGGATGCAACCGTGTCGTTAATGATCTTGCCTGCGGTCGGGCGCTCGGCGGGCGGCAACTTTCCGATACTTCGGCGCAACAGTGTGATCTCACCGATGCGGCCGAAGAACGCCACGCGCAGCGCTTCCAGCGCCGCATCATCGGCAGCGCGGCTGAGGGCCGCATCGAAGCGCCCTTTGATCTCTCCGAGTTGCTGTGCTAACTGGCTCATTTGTGAAAAGCGGGCAACAAAAAGCGCCCGGACTCATACGTTCCGGGCGCTTGCGAAATTCTACCTCTTTCTCGATGGATTAGGACGAAGTCGGACTCGGGTGCAGTTGGCGGTAAATCAGGTAAGCGTTGATCGACCCGGTGGTCTTGAACAGCTTCCAAAAGAAGTCGGAGGTGGCCATATCTGCGCTTGTCTCCTTCTCATACATGCCCGCTCTGGCATGGACTCTGCCTAAAGAATGGCCCGATTGTACCACGCGAGTTTTCCACAGGGTAGTCTTGACTTTCAGCTCCGTTTCCACTGTCTTGACAAGACTTGACAGATTGGGGCTTAGGCGCCCTGGCGAGCCCTGCCCGAGAGCTCGTAGAGCGCGATCGAGCCGGCCACCGCGGCGTTGAGTGACTCGGCCTGCCCGGACATCGGAATGGCAATTTTTTGGCCGCACAGACGTTCCCACGCGCCGAGCCCGCGTCGCTCTTGCCCCACGACTAGGGCACGGCGGGGGCTGTCCGCCGCGTGCGAAAGCGGGAGGCCCTCCGGCGTCAGTCCCATGAAAGTCCAGCCCTCGAACCGCTGAAAGAGATCGTCCGCCTTTCCGACGCCGATGTCTACGCGGAAGAGCGATCCCATGGACGCTCGCACGACCTTGGGGTTGAACGGCTCGACCCCCCCGGCGCCAAAAAGCACTCGGTCGACACCAAACGCATCGGCCGAGCGCAGCAGCGTTCCCGCATTTCCGGGATCGCTGATGTCGGCAAGCACCAAGACCAAGCCGTCGCGGTGAAAGAAATCTTCCAGGACGTGAATGCGCGCCTCGCAAATGCCCAACACGCCGGTAGGCGTTTTAACGTCCGAGAGACGCTTCATCGTCGGCTGACCGATCAAAAAGGCCGGTATGCCACGAGACTCGAGCTCGCGGATGACACCGGTCGCGGCGTAGGCTTCGGACGTTGCGTATATTTCGATCGGTGGCGCGCCGCTTTCGGCGGCCTCGCACAGCATGGTCGGTCCTTCAACGAGAAACCGCTGCTGAGCGCCGCGTCCTTCCTTTGTCAGGAGCTCGCGAACGCGCGCGAGCTGCGAACTATGCGCGCCGAGCGATTGCGGCACGGCCAAAGACGTACACGATCCCGGCAATGATACTGGCCAGGATCACAACCACGATTCTGTTGTAGCCATGCGGCAGCAGCCAAGCGTTGAGCGAGCTCAACGTGACCGTGAACAATGCCAAGAACGCCAGCAGGTATAGCAGCTCGGATTTGGGGCTGCTGCGCTGCTGCACTACGATTCCTGGCGCACTGCCCGCAGAAACCGCAGATACATCGCGACAGTTAGCTCCGTTGCCCGCGCCGGGTCGGTTATGCTTTCATCGAATCCGCCGATAGCGGTCAGCGTGCGGTCCACCAACTGAACTGCCAACGTTTTGTCGTTGTCCATGCGCGCGAGGTTGCGTTCCGGCAGTGGCGTTCCCTGGCGGCGTGCAAGAAAGCGGCATGAGCGAAAACCCTACTCTTGTTTCCAGCACCGAGATCTTCAAGGGCAAGGTCTTTACCGTGCGGCGCGACCGGTTGCGGACAGGGGAAAAAACGTATGATCTGGATATCGTCGAGCACGCGCAGTCTTATGCGGTCATGGCCCGACCCTCGCCGGGCGAAGTCTTGCTCGTCAAGCAGTACCGTCACGCGGCGAGCGCCGATTTATGGGAGTTTCCCGCGGGCTCGGCGGACGAGGACGAAGACCCGAAGACGGGCGCCTTGCGCGAGCTGCGCGAGGAAACCGGTTACAGCGCCGGTCGCATCGAGCAGATCTACGCGGGGTACCTAACGCCGGGGTTTTGCACGGAGTTCATGCGCTTCTTCGTGGCGGATGACTTGCAGGCGGGCGCCACGCAGTTCGATGAGGACGAGGATATCCAAACGCGCTGTATCTCTATTGATGAGGCGTTCGCTATGCTACGCCGCGGCGAGATTACCGATGCAAAAACGGCCCTTGGCTTGCTGCTGCTGACGGCGCACTCATGCGGCTCTGCCCGCGGAGAGCTGCCTGGCTAGGCGGATTTGGCTTTGCCCGAGCCGTCCTTCGCCATCTTCAGGAGCGAGCCGAATGCGGCCGCGTCGCTGATTGCAAGTTCCGCAAGCGTCTTTCGGTTCAGCGTGACGCCCGACTTTTTCAGGCCGCTCATGAATACGCTGTAGCTCATGCCCTCTTTGCGCGCGGCGGCGTTGATGCGGCTGATCCAGAGCGAGCGGAAGTCGCGCTTGCGAACTCGCCGATCGCGGTAGGCGTACGCCAGCGAATGCAGGAGCGCTTCGTTTGCGACACGGTAGTTGCGCCGGCGAGCGGCGCGAAAACCCTTGGTGAGCTTCATGACTTTGCGGCGATGTTTGATGCCGTGCACGCCGCGTTTGATGCGAGCCATTTACTGCAGCCCTCCTATACCAAATATGGGATCGTAGGCGCCAAGCGCTTAAGATCGCCTTTGAAAACTGGCTGGTCTTTGCGGAAGTTGCGCTTGCGCTTGCGCGTGCGTTTGCTCATGATGTGGCCGCAACCGCTGAACTGATGGCGATGCATCACTTTCCCGGTGGAACTCACTTTCACGCGTTTGGCGGTACCGCGATGGGTACGAATCTTCGGCACTGGTCGGCTCCTTCTACTTTGCGGCCACCGCAGCGGCTGCGGGCTCGGTTTCTTCCCGCTGTTCTTTCATCGAGGAGAACTTCGGCGGGCCTGACGGCACCGGTCGCGGTGCCAAAATCATAAACATATTCTTGCCTTCGAGTTTCGGCTCGCGTTCGATCGTGGCGATCGGCGTCATGTCCTGCGCCATGCGATCGAGCAGCTTGCGCCCGAAGGCCGTGTAGGTAATCTCGCGCCCTCGAAACATGATCGTGACCTTCACCTTGCCGCCGTCCATCAGCAGCCGCTCGGCCATCCGAGCTTTGGTTTCGTAGTCGTGCGTCTCGATCTTGGGGCGAAGTTTGACTTCCTTCAACTCCCAATTCTTCTGTTTCTTGCGCGCGTCTTTGTCTTTTTTCGACTGCTCGTATTTCAACCGCCCGTAATCGCCGATCTTGCACACCGGCGGCTGAGCATTGGGCGAAACCTCAATAAGGTCCAGCCCTTCGGAACGGGCTCGTGCCTGAGCATCTTCAGTTAACATGATGCCGAGTTGTGCGCCTTCCTCATCGATGACGCGAATCTGGCGGACGCGGATCTGGTCGTTTACACGCAGTGGTTTTGCTATGGCAGAAGTTCCTTTGAAGCGGTCGAAAAAAAATAGGTCGCCGAAGCAACCCCATCATCGGAACCTACCGTCGGCCCCTTTGTTGAAGACCGGATCGCCCGAAGGCATCCGGTGAGGACCCGGCTGGGCCCTACTTCGGCTCCAGGAGTATAACAGAGGGGCTTCCGAGCGTCAAACGCCCTAAACGCTTCGGCGGGCGCGCCTCCGGGCGCCGGCCAGCGACGCGTACACGCGGCGCGCGAGAACGACCAGCAGAATGGTCAACAGTAAGGCGAGCGCTGCAGCCAGGAAGGGCGCAAAGAAGCCCACGAGCAGGGTAACAATCGAGCCGGCATCTTCGGCAGCCGACAGGGCCGGGTTTGCAATCCCCGCCGTTCCTACCGTGGAAACCGCGCGAGTTGCCGCGACCGCGCTATGCACGCCAAGCGCATTCAACGCACCGGCCACCATAAGAAGAACGAGCGTATCGTGGTTCTGCGGATGCACGGCACCGCCGACAATGATCGCGGCGGCGGCCGGCTTCAGCGCGATCTGCAAGAAGTGCAGCCCGTGATCCAAGAGCGGAACCTTGTCGGCCAGTAATTCGACGCCGGCAATGGCGCACAAAGCCCACATCACGGACGCATGACCAAGCCAAGCAAAGGCCGCCGGTGGATGCAGGATTCCCAAATGCGCCGCGATCGCGACAGCGGCCAGCGGCATGATTGCGCGGATACCGGCAGTCGTTGTTAGGGCGTAGGCGAGGGCATACTGCGCGGCGGCATCCATTAGAATGATCTTATTACGTCGCCGAACGTATCGAGAATCAACTCAATTTCCGCCCGCTGAATGACGAGCGGCGGCGCAAATCGCAAGACATTCTCCTGCGTATCTTTGCACGCGATGCCACGTTTGAGCATCGCGTCAGCTATCGGACGCGCGCGGTCGCGAAACTCGACGCCCACGAGCAACCCGCGGCCCCGCACTTCTTTGATCAGCGGCGATCGGATTTCTCGCAAGCCGGCCATTAGAATGTGCCCCATCTTGCGTGCATTCTCCGCGAGATTTTCCTCGAGCACAACATCGAGCGCTGCTTGCGCTACCGCCGAGGCGAGGGGGTTCCCGCCGAATGTGCTGCCGTGGTCTCCCGGTGCAAACAGATTCATCAACTCCGCGCTCGCCAGCGCTGCAGATACCGGGTAATAGCCGCCTCCCAAGGCCTTGCCCACGAGCAAAACGTCGGCCTTCACGTTCTCGTGATCCTGCGCGAAAAGGTCGCCGGTGCGTCCGAATCCGGTTTGAATTTCATCCGCAATGAAGAGCACCCGGCGTTCCTTGCACAACTCCCATGCGCGATGGAGGTAACCGTCGGGCGGTACGTTCACGCCGCCTTCGCCTTGTATCGGCTCAATCAGGATGGCCGCCGTATTGTCGTTCAGGGCGCGCGCCAGCGCATCCAGATCGCCGAAGGTAGCTAGCACGAAGCCCGGCATGAAAGGTCCGAAGTGCCGTTTGTATTCGGGGGTTGACGACGCGCTAATTACCGAAGTCGTGCGGCCATGAAAATTATCGTTGAAGACGACGATCTCGGCCGCATTCTCGGGGATGCCCTTCACTTCGTATCCCCAGCGGCGCACTAGTTTGATCGCCGTTTCTACCGCTTCGACCCCCGTGTTCGTCGGAAGGGCCATTTCGTATCCGCACGCCTCCGTAAGCCGCTGCAAGAAGGCGGGCATCCGGTCGTTGCGCATCGCGCGCGAAACCAACGTCGCTCTCTTTGCTTGCGCTATTAGGGCGGACTCAATACGCGGATGGCGGTGTCCCTGGTTTACGGCGGAGTAGGCGCTGATGCAGTCAAGGTACTTGCGGCCCTCCACATCGTAGAGCCAAACGCCCTGGGCACGTTCGACGACGATGTCGAGGGGGTCGTAATTGTGCGCGCCGTACCGCTGCTCCGTTTCGATGTACGACTGTGCGGCGGCAATCCGCCGGGCGTCCGCGCTCTGCTCGATTACTTTCATGGTTACCTGCGGACCTTAAGGACGGCGCGCACGGCACCCTTTCCCATAAGGAAAGCCCGCGACTCGCGCGGGCTTTGTACTTACATCGGCTTGGTTTTTGGTTTGCCTTTCATCTTTTTCTTCATTGGCATTCCCGTGCCGTGCTCCGGGGCGGGTCGACGATTGAACTTGTCCAGCCAACCGGGACCGTTGGGGTTGTTGTGCAGCATATCGGTCGCGTTTTCGCCGCCCGGCATTGAGCTGGGCGCGGGCATGGCGGTTGCGGCCGGCATCGTGGTGGTCGCGGGCATGGGCGTACCGCCGGGCATTTCGGTGGCAGCAGGCAATGCCGTGGCCGGCGGCGCTTCACTCGGCGAAGCCATTGGCGTGGGCGGCTCGGTCGCCTGGGCGAGCACCATCCCGTGCGAAGAGGGTGCTACTGCCGTCGTCGTTGCCAGCAAACCGGCGCCGAGCGCCAGCGCAAAGACGGAAATGGCACCCTTGCGTAGATCGAACATCTAGATTCCTCCCCTCGAATTGCTTGTGTTCCTTACTTACCCAAGGAGCACCCGGTCATCGAGGCAGTGCAGCTTTCGTACGCGAATTCGGGCCCGTGGCCACCTACGAACAAGCGGAGCGGGCGCTCGAAGCGTTTTATGCCCGGGACCATGGCGCCATCGCCGATTTCGGGCGCTCCATTCTTCTCACGCATGGCGCGCGCGCTGAGCGCGCGGCCATTCTCTTGCACGGAATGTCGGCCAGCCCAGCGCAGTTCCGGCAGTTTTCGCAAGAACTCTACGAGCGCGGCTACAACGTGTTCGTTCCGCGTCTGCCGCGCCACGGCCATGCGGACCGAATGACGACCGCCCTAGCCGGCCTGCAGGCGCCGGCTCTCAAGAATACGACCCTGCAGGCGATCGAAATCGGGCGTGGATTAGGCGAGCGCCTCACGCTGATCGGGTTCTCCCTCGGTGGTTTGCTGGCCGCTTGGGCAGCACAGTATCACCGGGTCGACTGCGTTATGAGCATCGCGCCATTTCTGGGCGTGTCGTGGGTCCCCAGGCACTTCGCCGCGGTGCTGGCTCCCCTGGCCCTGCGGTTGCCTAACCGGTTTCCGTGGTGGGACCCGATTCAGCGCGAGCGCCAGATGCCGGCTCATGGGTATCCGCGCTACTCTACCCATGCGCTGGCTCAGGCCTACTCCATCGCACACGACTTACTGCACGACGCCATCGCTCATGCGCCGCGCGCCAAGCAGATTCTACTGATCACCAACGCGCGCGAGTCGACCATCAGCAACCCTTCCGTGCGATTGCTGATGATGCGGTGGCAGAAACATGCCGCGCCGGTTCGCCGCTATGAGTTCACGGATCTGCCATTCTCGCACGACATTATCGAACCGCTGCGCGCAGGTGGACGGCACGTGGCGGTGGTTTATCCGAAGTTGCACGAACTTCTAGAACAATGAAGCGCAAGCGTTGCGCGTGGGCCAAGGGCGAATTGGCCACGCTTTACCATGACCGTGAGTGGGGCGTCCCGGTTCACGACGACCGCACACTGTTCGAGTTCTTGATCTTGGAAGGAGCGCAAGCCGGCTTGAGCTGGGACACGATCCTGCGCAAACGCGCCGCCTACCGCGCGGCCTTTGCGAGCTTCGAGCCGCAGAGGGTGGCACGTTTTACGCAACGCGACATTACGCGGCTCATGAATGACTCCGGGATCGTGCGGAACCGCCTGAAAATCGAGTCGGCCATCGGCAACGCCCGTGCGTTCTTGGCAATGCAGGAAGCGCACGATTCGTTCGACGCTTATCTGCAGCTATTTACCGACGCGAGCGAGTTGAGCAAAGACTTGCGAAAACGCGGGTTTCGCTTTGTTGGTCCGACCATCTGTTACGCATTCATGCAGGCCGTCGGCATGGTGAACGGCCACGACCCTTCCTGCTTTCGGCATGCGCGATGATCGACCACCCCCAAACTTCTCCATGCGCCGGTTATGAAGAAGCATGCGTGCGCGCTGCGGCGATGCAGAGACTGGATGATGCTTCGATTCTGCCGCTTGCGCATACAACGCTGCTGGAACATGGTGCGAAGGCGCCGCTCGCGGTAGTTCTCCTGCACGGCTTTACCAACCATCCGGGTCAATACCGGCAATTTGCGCCGATGCTGCACCAACGAGGCGCAAACGTCTTTATACCGCGTCTTCCCGAGCAAGGCGACCGCGACCGCATGACGAGGCGTATGAAGTCGATCACCGCCGAGCAGCTCGTTGCCACGGCATGGGAGGCGATCGATATCGCCCAGGGCCTGGGCGAACGAGTTGCCGTGTGTGGGATCTCCACCAGCGGATTGCTCTGCGCGTACTTGGCGCAGTACCGCAGCGATGTTGCACGGTCGGTGCCTGTCAATCCCGTTTTTGGGCTGCTGCATCTTCCGCTCTTCGTAAGCCGGACAATCGAAGGCGCCTTGCTGCTGCTGCCCAATCGATTCATGTGGTGGGATCCTCGGCGTAAGACGCACGAGCTGCCTACCACCGGCTATCCGCGGTTCCCCACGCGCGGATTGGCGCAGGCGATGCGTATCGGCGATGATGTCCGCGCCGCGGCCGGTCGAAAACAAATGGCGGCGCGCACCGCGGTCATGGTGACGAACTTGCATGATCCAGCCGTAAACAACACGCTCGCACAGGCGGTAGCGCAGGCGTGGCGCGAGCGCAAGCCGGAGGCCGTCGAAGAGTATAGGTTTCGTTCTCTGCCGGTAAATCATGACATCATCGATCCCGAAAACTCGCAACCGCGCCTGGACATCGTCTATCCAAAGCTTTTGGAACTGATCGAAGCAACCCCGTGAAGCATTATGCGGCGGCGATTCTCATTCTGTTGATGCTTTCTGCCGTGCAGCCGAGCACCGCTCGGCCGGTGCGCGCAGTCGCGGCGGGCGACATCGCCTGTGATCCCGCGCACCATGCGTTCGGCGGGAAGGATGATAGCCGGGCTCGTTGTCATTCCGCGCAGACTGCGCGGCTCATCGCCGCGCTGCATCCCGACCTGGTGCTCCCGCTCGGCGACTTGCAGTATTTTGAGGAAGACGTGCAGGCCTTCCGAACCGGCTACGGCAGCACATGGGGCTCGTTCAAAGCCATTTCTTATCCGGCCGTTGGGAACCACGAGTACGAAATTCCGGACGCAGCCGGATACTTCGACTATTGGGGCGCGCGGGCCGGCCCGCGGGGAGAGGGTTGGTACAGTTGGGACCGCGGCGGTTGGCATTTTATTGCGCTCAACGGCAACTGCGAACCGAGTGGTGGCTGCAGTGAGCGTTCGGCACAATACCAGTGGCTGGCTGCGGATTTGCTGGCGCACCGCGGCGTCTGTACCCTGGCGTACTGGCACCAGCCCCGCTTCTCTTCGGGACCGCACGGAAACGATTCGGACTACGCAGGGTTTTGGCGCGCGCTCTATCGTGCGGGCGCCGATATCGTGCTCAACGGACACGATCACGATTACGAGCGCTTCGTGCCGATGAATCCGCAAGAAGAAACCGATGCGCGCGGCTTGCGTGAGTTCGTCGTCGGAACCGGAGGACGCAACCACTCGCAGTTTTTCTTCCCACCGCATCTTCAGAGTGCCGCGCGGCAAAACACGGAGTTTGGTGTGCTGCTGCTGGAGCTTTCGCCGAATACGTATCGCTGGCGTTTCATTCCTGAATCCGGCGGAACATTCCGCGATGCGGGCCAGGGGAAGTGTCACGCTTACACCAAGGATGCCCGATGATGATGCGTGCGGTCGGACATCTTGGAATCGTGCTCTACGCCGCGGCGCTGTGTGCCTGTAGTGGAGGCGGCGATGCGGCGCGCTCCGGGGAGATTACCGTTGCCGGTTCGACTGCGATCTTACCGCTGGTGAAACAGGCGGCGCAAGATTATCAGGCCGCGCATCCCGAGATAAAGATCAGTGTGGCCGGCGGCGGCTCGCGGGTTGGTTTAACACAAGCAGAACAGAAAGGTGTGGACATCGGCGATTCCGACATTCCGCCGGCATCCGGTCAGAGCGGTTTGCTCGATCACCGAATCGCGATCGTGACGTTCGCCGTGATCGGAAACCCTGCAAACGGGGTAAACAATCTGTCGGGTCAGCTGATTCGGGACATCTTTAGCGGTAAGATCAGTAACTGGGAGCAGGCCGGCGGCAAAGACCAGAAGGTCACGATCATCAACCGTCCCAGCAGTTCGGGCACGCGGGCGGTATTTGTTTCGAAAGTCCTCGATGGCGCCCAGCCGAGCGCGACGGGATTGGCGCAAGACTCCTCGGGCACCGTCATCACCACGGTCGCGCAAACGCCTGGCGCAGTCTCGTACGTTGCTACCGGCTACCTGAAGAGTGGGAGAGTCGTGCCCATTTCAATCGACGGCTTGGCGGGTTCCAGCCAGAACGTGCGCGCCAACAGATACAAGTTTTGGTCGTACGAACACATGGTCACACCCGGCAAGCCGCCCAAGGCAGTGGGCGATTTCATCGCATTTGTAACCGCGGACAAGGGGCTGCTCATCCAGCTGGGTTTCATTCCCACTACCGAGGCGAAGCCGAAATAGTCTAAGGTAGCGCCAACGACGGTTTGCTGCCCAGGTCGGGCCGCGGGTCGCGGAAATCCTTAGCCATATCGGTTACAAGTTGCAGCGCCCGCTCCAGCTGCGGGTCTTCGTCGTTGCGATAATCCTGCGGGGCCATGTCCACGTCGAAATCGGGATCGGTCCCGTAGTTTTCAACCCGCCAGCCCACATCGGTAAACCAGAATGAAAACTCCGGTTGCGTCGTGATGGTACCGTCTACCAATCGATGATAGGGGTTGATTCCGATTACGCCGCCCCACGTACGCTTGCCGACCAGCGGACCGAGTTTGTACAATTTGAAACAGTGGCTGAAGATGTCGCCGTCCGAACCCGCAAATTGGTTGGTGATGGCCACCAGGGGGCCCGCTACGGACTCCGGCGGATACGGCTGGGCCGGTGCGTAGCGCGAGATGTCGTAACCGACGCGCTTGCGCGCCAGCTTTTCGAGCAAGAGGGGCGAAACGTGGCCGCCGCGATTGTACCGCACGTCCACAATGAGGCCGCGCCGGTTGAATTCACTCAAGAATCCGCGGTGGAACTCGGAGAACCCCCACGGCCCCATATCGGGAATGTGCAGATAGCCGATGGCATCGTGGGTGCGCTCGTGCACCATCGCACGCTTGCGTTCCACCCAAGCGCGATACCGCAGTCCGCGATCATCTTCCAGAGTCTTGATCGTGATGCGGCGCTGCTGTCCTTTTTGATTTTCGAGCGTGAGCGGAACTTCGCGTCCTGCCATGTTTACGAGCATCTGGTCGGGCGAAACGGTAGCGCTCAAGGTTTTGCCGCCAATAGCAACGATGATGTCGCCCTCGCGCACGTTCAGCCCGGGTTCGGCCAGCGGCGAGTCAATTTCCCGATTCCAAGAATCGCCACGCAGGATGCGCTCGATTCGGTAGCCGCCTTCGCGCTCGTCCCATGAGACATCCGCGCCCAGAAAGCCGATTGAATAGCCCGGTGGGAGCCGGCGGTCTCCGCCGTATTCGTACGCGTGCGAGGTGCCGAGTTCGCCTTGCATCTCCCACATGATGTCGGAAAGTTCCGCGCGTGTACGAATACGCGGAAGCAGGCGCGCATAGCGGTCGAAAACTCGCTGCCAATTGACGTCGGACATGTCTTCAACCCAAAAGTGTTCGCGTTGCAAGCGCCATGCTTCCCGATACATTTGCGCCCACTCCGTCTGTGGGTCGATCTCTACGCTAACGCGGTCCAGGTCAATCCAGCCGCTTTTGCGGCCCGGCTCCGTTAGCGGCTTCTGTTCTTCGCCTTCTTCGGGCAACTCGCACTGCGCGTCGATCGCGCGCAAGCGGTCGACGGTGCGGTACAATAGCGTACGATTGTCGGCGGCCAGCCGCATCTCGCTGACGTCTTGGGCTAGCGTGGCTTGCCGCTGGGCGTCAAAATCGTACGCGATCAACGAGCCGGTTTCGATCTCTTCATCCCACGTGGGCGACACCGGTTTGAGCCCGCGCAGCTCGTAACGCACGAAGAGCACTCGATTTCTCGTGGCCACCAGCTGGCCGTACTGACCTTCGTCCAGCGGAAAAGACAGAACCCTCCCGGGCATCCCTTCGAAGTCGATCCCGATGTCCGCCGGCTTCTCTTTCTTCTTGGCATCGCGATCGTGATCGTCGTCGCGATGAATCGGGCGTGGCTTGGGAACGAACGGCGAAGGCACGTCGTCGCGCAGCGTCACGACGAAGGGCCGCATCGCCTGCGGAAAACTCAGGTCGAATTGCAATGCGTCATATACCGGATTGAAATCGCGCGTTGACAAGAAGTAGAGGTATTTCCCGTCGGGATCCCAGGACGGGGACGCATCCGTGCGCAGTGCCGTGGTTGCGTCGTGAACTCTGCCGGATTTTACTTTTGCAATCCGGATAATGGATGTATCGATAGTGGGCCACCAGCAGTATGCGACGTAGCGTCCATCGGGTGAAAAGGAAAGATCGGTGATTCGGTTGGCGGGGCTGCGATCGATAACGCGCACCTCGCCATCTTTGGCGTCAACGAAGAGCAACTCGTGGGCATGGTTGGCGACCGCAAGCATTTCCGAGGTCGGAGAAGCGGCGAGATCGGTAACCCGGCCGATGGACTTCTTCGTGATTGTCCGCAACGGCGCGCTTCCATCGGTGTGCGCGACGGCAATTTGCTCGAAGCCATTCGCATCGGTGACGACGGCGATTCGTTTGCCGTCGTGCATCCATTCGCTCAAGCGAAAGCGCGCGGCACTGCCGGAACCGTGGTGAACGGCGGCTTCCTCCCAATGCGGAAGCGTGAAGGGCTGGCCGCGGCTGATGAGCGCCAACCCCGTTCCATCGGGCTGCGGCGCAAAGTGCTCGAATTCGTCCGATGCGGCGATGAAGCGGCGCGTGGTTTGCGGCGCAGCCGAAGGGGCCTGGACCTCCAGCGTTTGCACGGTATCCCGGCCCACGTCGAAAACCCTAATCTCGCCGCCGGCGGAGTATACGATGCGCGTTCCGTCAGTCGATGGAAATCGCGCGTAGTACTCTTCCTCGTGCGTGTGCGCGTGCAAGTCATTTCCGTACAGGTCGCACGAGTAGAGGTTATTGATACCCTCGTGGTCGGCTAGAAAATAGATGCGATCGCCGATCCACATAGGCCACGTCGGATTGCCCGGCAACACGATGAGCCGCTCGAAGTTCCCGCTCCCATCGCGATCGATCCATAAGTCGCCAGCCGTGCCGCCCCGGTATCGCTTCCAGCGCGCGGCATCGTCGGCGTTTCGGCCAACGACCAAGCCGCCATCAGGGCCAAGCGACATCGTCTTGAGATGACCGATCCCTAGCTCGATCGGATGGCCGCCGCTGGCTGCAATAGTAAACCCACGGGTTTCCCCTTCGTACCAGGACGAGCGGTTATTGGCAAAATAGATGGTCGAGCCATCGGCGCTCCAGGTGCTGAGACTCGCTACCGTGCCTCCGAGATAGGTCAAGCGCTGCGGGCGGCCGCCTGCAGCCGCAACCACGTATACCTCCGGGTGTCCCTCGTCGCTGCCGATGAATGCGATGGTATCGCCGTCGGGCGAGAGACGGGGCCTGGAGTAATCGCCCGCGCTGACCGTGATGCGAGCGGCCATGCCGCCGGTAGCTGGCACACTCCAGAGGTCGTCCTCGCACACGAAAACGATCCGGCCGCCTGCGACGGTGGGAAAACGAAAGTAGCCCTGGTTCATAGCGCCGCTAGGTTGGCTAAGCGTCCCTGGCGTTCCCACGGGCTTGCGGCGGGACTTACTTTGTGATACAAAGTTACTAATGCATCTGGCCT
>QHBJ01000012.1 GCA_003243975.1 Candidatus Meridianibacter frigidus
CAAAAAACCGGCGCCACCTCTGTGCTCGGCACCGTTATCAACGGCGGCGGCACCTATACCGGCATCTATGCGCAACATACCGCCTATTCGGCAACCGCCTTTCCACTCTCGTATCCCAGCGGCGGCAGCGGCTCGCAAGAACTTTTTGCACCCTTGACGCGGCCTCCCAATGGGGGATGCTTGAGCTCAGCAACCGTTGCGCTCAATTCAGGCGGCGGTCATAACTACACGTTCTTCGTGGTCTTCGATTACTGCGGGGCGGGAGCTCCGAAGCTCGTAGCTGGCGCACAGATTGACGATCCCAACGATCCCACGCACCTCTTTAAGAATAACTATCTAGTGACCAACAATCACGGTCTCCCGATCTATGCGACTTTGAGTTTCACGACCGATGCCGTGCCGACGGCAAGCTCAACATGGTACATGCTGCTCTACAATTTCAAGACGAATACTTATAACTTGGTGTCTCAGGCGACGGGCACCAGCGGCACGAGCTATGGCTATAGTGTGTACGAATCGGCGTTTCTACCGGGACCTTGTCCGAGCGGCTTGCGGAGGATCGCGGCGGACTACTTGCAGCTCTACAGTGCGGGAACGGGCCATTTTACGCCCGTTACGCCAACCATGAGCGGCACGACGTCGGTGGTGATCAATCCCAGTTCAGCTACCCCATGTTTCAATGCGGACAGTTCCGGCCCGGCGACGGACACGTTCGCGATGATCAATCCGAATGGTTATTGGAACGTAACTACGCATGGTGTCGTAACCGAATTCTCTGCCGGCATTACACCAAGTTCCGGGCTTTACGGAATCACGAAGGGTTCCGACGGGAACATGTGGTTCACCGAGAGCTATGGTAACGCGATCGGGCGCATCACTCCAACAGGGGTGGTCACGGAGTTCGCTACGCCGTCCGGACACGGTAGGGATGACACGACGGGGCCTGATGGCAATGTATGGTTTACCGAGGGTGCAAGTATCGGCCGCATCACGCCAGCCGGCGTCGTTTCGGAATTCTCCAGCGGCATCACCGGGGGATCGCAACCGGAAGGCATAGCGAGCGGGCCGGACGGCAACCTATGGTTCACTGAGACGGTCGGTCGGATCGGCCGCATTACGCCGAGCGGTCTCGTAGCGGAGTTCTCCAAAGGCATTTCCGCCTTTTCCGAACCCTTTGGAATAACCGGTGGTCCGGACGGCAATGTGTGGTTCACGGAGAAGAATGGTAATCGGATTGGTCGTATCACGCCACTGGGCGCCATCAAAGAATTCTCAACAGGTATCACGTCGGGATCGGCGCCAACCGGCATCACGAAGGGGCCCGACGGGAATCTTTGGTTCACGGAGGACACCGGTAATCGAATCGGTCGAATCACCCCGACGGGAACCGTGACGGAATTCTCAATAGGAATAACGCCGGGCGCAGGCCCGCAAGGAATTACGACGGGGCCGGACGGCAATCTATGGTTCACCGAAACGGCTCGGAACGGGATTGGCCGCATCACGCCAGCAGGCATCGTGACGGAATTTTCTAGCGGGGTCACCGGCTCGTTTCCATATCGGATCGCGACTGGGCCTGACGGCAATCTGTGGTTCACGGAGTTCTATACGATGATCGGACGCATCGAACCGTAGTTGCGGAATAGGTAAGAATCAGCGATATAATAATCTTAGCAATCGTTGCCACGTTTTACCCAACACCTGATCGCTCGGGCTGGGAGACAAGTCGCTGCCAGTAACGCATCACCGTGCGACTTACTCATCGGCTCGAATCGATGTTACTAGCGGCGCGCTCGCCTACTCGTTCGTGCCTATTTTATCATGTTGTCTTTAAGCGGCTCCGTGCCGGTGATTTCAACGACGGCCGGCTGTTTTGTCATCGCGTAGTGCGCAAGGCCCGGCGGCAATGAAATGAACGAACCTGCCGGAAATTCCGTCAGTTTTCGTGTGATAAAAATGTGACAACGGCCCTCCAAGGGCAAAGTTGTTGCGAAAACCCTTACTGCATAAGGAAAATTAATTTAGCCCCAACGGGATTCGAACCCGTGTTACCGCCGTGAGAGGGCGGCGTCCTCGGCCAGCTAGACGATAGGGCCATGGCTCCCGGGCAAGGCTTCGAACCTCGAATCTCCTGATTCAGAGTCAGGCGTGTTGCCAATTACACTACCCGGGACGCGTTTCTTCCTTAGCGTATTCTTAGCACCGAACGTTTCCGTTTGGCTATGACAAGTTGGGCAAAGCATTCTCAGATTCTCAAGTCGAAAGTCAGCCGCGATGCCGTTGATGTGGTCGATTTGAATCGATAACGGCTTGCCCCTCCATTCTGATATGCTGCATTCGCTGCACACGTTCTGCAGGTATCCCTGCCTGCAGAAGCCGCACCTTGACGTTGTGGCGCGATTTCCCCTGTTTCAATAGGATATGAAGGGGCCAAAGGCGTGCGCGGGCCGCTAGCACTCCGCGACGGACTGCCTTCGACCATGACTCCGCACAAAACCGAATCGCCCTCGACATTGGCGGTATGTGTGCCCTCGTCGTAGTAGGTTTGCACGGCGGACCAATCGTAGCGCCTCGTTTCAAACGGGCGAATCTTTAAAGCCCCGCGCCTTCTTGCTTTGTACCAGGCGGTGACGGTAAACCCGAAGTGTCGCATGCAATCGCGCATTGCGTGCCGTTGTCGTAAAAAGTTTGAACTTCAGTCCAATCGTAGCGTTTCATGCCCTTATAATGGATGATCAATATGCCAACAGTATGGCACGTTAGGCAGTAATTTTTGCAGCGCTATGCGAAGTTATAGTTGTGCAAGCTATAGTCTTAGTCGGAGGCGAGGGAACGCGGCTGCGTCCATTAACCTACGGCACGCCGAAGCCGATGGTCCCCATCATGAACGCGCCCTTTTTGGCCCGCACGCTGGAGCGATTACACGCTGCTGGAATTGACGACGTAATTCTGCCGGCCGGATACATGCCGCAGGCAATCACCGAATATTTCGGCGACGGAAGCCAGCTTGGAATGAAGATCACCTACGTCATCGAGGACGTGCCCCTGGGCACTGCGGGCGCAGTGAAGAATGTTGAGGAGTACATCAGAGGCCCATTCTTCGTGCTGAACGGCGATGTGCTCACGAGCTTGAACCTGCGAGAAATGATCGCGTACCACGAAGAGAAGAAAGGCCTCGGCGCGCTGCACCTTATTAAGGTAGAAGATCCTTCGGCGTTCGGGTGCGTCGTGCACGGCGAGAACGGGCGAATTTCAAACTTCGTTGAGAAGCCGAAGCGAGAAGAAGCGCCGACCGATGAAATCAACGCGGGCACCTACCTGTTGGAGCGCGCCGTGCTCGACATGATTCCCACAGGCCGCAACGTGTCGATCGAGCGCGAGACGTTTCCAAAAATCCTAGCCGAAGGCAATGCCCTCTACGCCTACACCACGGACGATTACTGGATCGACGTCGGCCGTCCGCAACAGTATCTCGATGCCCATCGCCACATCCTAAGCGGCGAGATGCCGCTTCAGTTGGAGCCGGGGCTCACCGGGCAGGGCAACGTGCAAGGTATGATCATCGCGCCGGTCCATATGGACGGCGACGTGCTCATCGAGCCCGGAGCCGAGGTCGGGCCGAACGTCGTCCTAGGCGAGGGCTGCCGGGTGGGAAGCGGGGCGAAAATCTGCGATTCCGTGCTCTGGGACCACGTTATCGTCGGGAAAGGCGCGCAAATTGAGGGAGCAATCATCGCCAGCGGCTCCAGCGTGGGCGACGGCGCCCGCGTAGGTCGCGGAACCGTCGTCGGCCATGATATGGTTATAGAAGCTAACGCCGTCTTGGCTCCGGGGTCGAGGGTGGGGCCGGTCGCTCCGCTGGCTCAAGCGCCTTAGGTTCATAAGAGAACGGTTTCGGGTAAAATCCGATGACCGCTAGGCACAAAGCCGGCGTAGTGGGGAGTTTTTCTTGGTAGCAGGGTCGATAGACGCGCATCCCGCGACTGCTGTTCCGCGCACCCTCTTTATGGGTTCGTTTCCGCCGCGGGAGTGTGGCATTGCCACCTTCACCAAGGACGTCGTGGATTCGTTCGACCGCGCCTTCGGAACCAAAAGCGAGATCATCGCCATCGACGAGCCGGGCGGCAACGTTCGCTCCTACGCTCCCGAAATCGTGGCCCGCCTACAAGAAGATGACCGTGGTTCCTACGGCGACATCGCCCACATCGTCAATGCTCACCCTGCTGAAATGCTCAATATTCAGCACGAGTATGGGCTTTTTGGTGGCGAACTGGGCGGGTGGCTGATCGACACCCTGAAACTCGTCCAGAAGCCGATTGCCTTAACTCTGCACACGATCTTGCCCGAACCCTCAGAAGCCATGCTTCGCGTAACTCGCGAGCTGGCAGAAAATGTGAATTGCCTTGTCGCGCTTTCGCAGACGGGCAGATCGCTGCTTGAAAACGTGTATGGCATCGATCCGGCCCTGCTGCGCGTGATTCATCACGGCGTTCCGGATGTGCCATTCCGTTCGACCGATTCGGCCAAAGCGGAATTTGGAATTGGGCAGCGTTCGGTGATTTCAACATTCGGGCTCATTAGCCGGGGCAAGGGTTTGGAATTTGCGATAGACGCGATGCGCGAGGTCGTGCGGCATCATCCCGAAGCGTTGTATTTGATTTTAGGTGAGACACACCCGGTCGTCCGGCGGCGCGAGGGTGAGTCGTACCGGGAGTCTCTCCAGGCCATGGTCGTGCAGTACGGCCTGCAAAACAACGTGAAGCTGATCGACAAGTATTTGGACTTCGATGAACTCGTCAGCTACTTGGCAGCGACCGACATCTATCTCACCCCCTACCTCAACCCCACGCAAATCGTTAGCGGAACGCTGGCGTACGCGGTTGGCTGCGGCAAGGCCATCGTGTCCACGTCGTACCTGTACGCGCAGGAGGTGCTGGCGCGCAACCGCGGCTTCTTGTGCGAGTTTCGCAATGCCGAATCGATCGCGCAGAACCTGAGAGCGCTGCTCGATGATTCCGGGTTGCGGCGCAGCACCGAACGGCGCGCCTACCGATTCGGGCGTCAGATGACCTGGCCGCACGTGGCGGACGCCTACGGACGCCTCTTCGACGAGCTCGTTCCGCCCGTGCGCGCGGGACTTCAATTGGTCAGCAGAGCCTAAATGCGGGGTCGAAAAATCGCGGTTCCCAGTTTGGATCACCTCCTCGCGCTGAGCGACGACACCGGCATCATCCAGCACGCGGTCTACGATGTGCCGAACCGTTCCACCGGCTACTGCACCGACGATGTCGCGCGCGCATTCATGGTCGCAGTCAGCTTGCACGACATTGGAACGCGCAAAGATGCAGCCGCCCGGCTAGCCTCCACTTACCTAGCATTTCTGCAGGATGCACAACTGGCTGACGGTTGGTTCCACAACTTCATGAGCTACGGCCGCAGCTGGCTCGACGAGCGAGGAACGCAGGATTCGTTTGGGCGTGCGGTCTGGGCGCTCGGATTCGGCATGCGCTACGCCAAGCGCGAATCGTGGCGAAAGGTTTGCGAACGCCTGCTGCAAAGCGCGGCCGCGCGTTTGCCGGATCTGCGCTACCTCCGCTCGACTGCCTACGCGACTATTGGACTTTCACATGCGCTCGAGTCCCGTCCCGCGGAAGCTAAGCTCATTCGTGAGTGGCTGGCCCCGCTGGCGGCAACTCTCAGGGACGCTTACGTCGCGCACCAGGCGCCGGACTGGCAATGGTTCGAGGATGGCATGACGTACGACAACGCGCGCCTATGCGAAGCCATGCTGCGCGCCGGTACTGCATTGCGCGACGACGAGCTGATCGCCATTGGGCTGCGGACGCTTGCGTTCTACGAGCGGATCGTCATTGAGAACGGAATGTTCGTGCCGATCGGAAACGACGGGTGGTTCCCGCGTGGCGGCATTCGAGCCCGTTACGGGCAACAACCCTTAGAGGCCGCTGCCTCGATCGAGGCCGCGCTAACGGCCCACGACTGCACCTCCGCACCGGCTTTTGTCGCATTGGCACATGCGGCTTTCGATTGGTTCCACGGAAAGAACACCGCCGATGCAGAGATGGCCGAGCGGGGCGGCTGCCGCGACGGAATCGATCCGCAGGGTGCCAATGCGAACATGGGCGCGGAGTCCACCTTGGCGTATCTTTCGTCCGCCGCCATGCTGGCCGAGCGGCCCGCAAACCGGTTGCGCGTCGCGCGCTAGCGGTCCCCCGACGGGACCATCGAGGCAAAAATACCGATTCGGCGAATAGATACGCGTGATGATTGCGGATTCGGAACTTTTAAACGATATACAAACGGCGGCGGTTCAGGAAACAAACGGCCCCGTTTTAATTTTTGCCGGCGCCGGCAGCGGCAAGACGCGCGTGCTTACGCATCGCATCGCGCATCTGCTAAACCAGTTGAAGGTTTTCCCCGATCGCATCCTGGCCGTAACCTTTACCAACAAGGCGGCGGGCGAGATGAAAGCGCGTTTGGAGCGCATGGTCGGCGATGCCGCCCGCGACCTTTGGGTGGGCACCTTTCATTCGATGTGCGTGCGCATACTGCGCCGCGATGGAAAGAAGATCGGCGTATCGCCGAACTTCGGCATCATCGACGAGGCGGATCAGCGCGCGCTATTGCGGGATATTCTGGCCGATCTCGATTACGACGAACGGCAGCTCACCCCCGGAGCATGTCTTGCGGAGATCAGCAAAGCCAAGAACGTGCTCCAGACTCCCAAACAGTACTTGGCCAAGCACAAGTCCTTCATCGGCGAGCGGCACGGGAATGTTTTTAAGGAGTACGAGCGCCGCCTAGCCGAGTCCAACAGCTTGGATTTCGACGATCTGATCGTCAAGACTATAAACCTGCTCGAAGAAGATGAAGACGTCCGTACGCGCTACCAGAACAAGTTTCGCTACGTGCTGGTGGACGAGTATCAAGACGTCAATTATGCGCAATACAGGTTGCTGCGGCTCTTCTCGGGAGAGCATAAGAACATCACCGTGGTCGGCGACGATGATCAGTCCATCTATTCGTGGCGCGGCAGCGACTACAAGATGATTCTCAATTTCGAGCAAGACTTTCCGGGCGCGAAGATTTTTAAGATGGAAGAGAATTACCGCAGCACGCCGACTATCTTGGAAGCCGCCAATGCGCTCGTTGAGAACAATAAAACACGGCATCCGAAAAAGCTCTTTACGAGCCGCTCCGCGGGCGAAACGGTAACTGCCTTTCGCGCGGATACCGAGCGCGCCGAGGCGCGCTACGTCGTAGAGAAGATCAAGGATGCCGTGCGTGAGGGGGCGGCCTACCGCGACTTCCTGGTTCTCTATCGCACCAATGCGCAGTCGCGCGTATTTGAAGAGGCGATGATCTCCGAGGGCATTCCCTACAGGGTGGTCGGTGGTGTCGGATTTTACGCCCGTCAAGAGATCAAAGATATCGTTTCCTATCTGCGCTATATTCTGAATCCCTCGGACGCGCTCGCATTCAAGCGCATCGTCAACGTTCCACGACGCAGCATCGGGGCTCAGACGCTCGCGAGCTTGATCGATGCGGCGAACGCCGCGAAGGTTTCGGTGGGTGAAGCGGTGTTCGACAAAGAGCTGCTCAAACGCGCCGTACCGAAGAAACAGCGCGAGCTGGAAAAATTCGCCGAGCTGGTGTCCAATTGGCGCGAGCGCTTTGAGGCCATGACCATCGCCGATCTGCTGGTAGCGGTGATGGAAGAGTCCGGCTACGTGCGCGAATTGCAGAACGAAGACACGAACGATTCGCGCACGCGTTTGGAGAATCTGCAGGAGCTTGTCGGCGTCGCTCGCGAGTTTGAGGCGAACGATCCGAGCGGGACGCTGGCCGATTTCTTGGGCAACATCGCGCTCATCAGCGACCTGGACGCACTGGACCCGGCTTCATCGTACGTCACGCTGATGACCATGCACGGCGCCAAGGGATTAGAGTTCCCGGTGGTCTTCTTAACTGGCCTGGAAGAAGGGGTCTTTCCGCACAACCGCGCGCTGGTCGACATGTCCGAGCTCGAGGAGGAGCGCCGTCTGGCTTACGTCGGGCTGACGCGCGCGATGGAAAAGCTATTCCTTTCGTATGCCGAACGGCGCACGCTCTTCGGAAACACTTTTGCGCACCCGAAGTCGCGGTTCTTGGAAGAGATGCCCACCGTCGAGATGCTCGGCGGCGTCGCGCTGGCCCGGCCGGCCGGCGGTCGTTGGCGTGAAGTCAGCATTCACGAGAATGCGGGCGCGGGCGTTGGTATGGATCTGCAACCGGGGGACAAAGTGCGTCACCCGAAGTGGGGCGAGGGCACCGTCGGCTCGATGATCGGTGCCGGTGGCGACGGCCTCTTGACCATCAACTTCCCCAACGTTGGGCAGAAGATGGTGATGTTGAAGTACGCGCCGCTCGAAAAGCTGTAAGAACAGCGTAACGACGACGTCCGACATTTCAACTGCGCCGGGCGCAGTAAAGCGTCGAACGCCGCCGCAACGCAGCGGGATGGAATGGTGTGAGGGGCCGCAGTTGTGATTAGGGTGGCCGTCGCCGGGATTCACGGGAAGATGGGAACCATGGCCGCGCAAGTGATTCGCGATGCCGAAGACCTTGAATTGGTGGGTGGCTTTGCGCGCGAGCGCGACGCGGGCAATGCGGTTTTCAGCGATTTCGCGCAGATGCTTCAACAGACCGAGCCCGATGTCGTCGTCGATTTCACCACGCACCCGGTGACCGTGGAGCTCGCGCGCGAGTGCGTGGAGCACGCTGTCTCTCCCGTGATCGGCTCGAGCGCTTGGACGAACGCGGAAACCAAAGATTTGCGGGCGCTCGCAGAAAAGCACGGCGTGGGCGCGATGCTCGTGCCGAACTTCGCACTCGGCGCGGTACTCATGATGCGTTTTGCCGAGCAAGCTGCCAAGATATTTTCAAGTGTCGAGATTATCGAGATGCATCACGAACGCAAGAAGGACAAACCCAGCGGGACCGCGCGCGCAACCGCGGAACGCCTGCGACCGTTTGTCGCCAAGGATGTGGCCATCCACAGTCTTCGCTTGCAGGGCGTCCTCGCGCATCAGGAAGTTATTTTTGGAGGGCCCGGCGAGCGCTTAAGCATTCAGCACAACTCGCTCTCGCGCGATTCCTTTGCGGCCGGTTTGTTGTTTGCCGTTCGTAATGTCCGGAAGCAAAAGGATTTCACCGTCGGCCTAGATTCGCTCGTCGATGGCTTGCTGCGATGAAAGTCGCCGTTGTCGGCGCGACCGGCATCGTGGGTGAAACGCTTTTAAGCGTGCTGGAAGAGCGCGCGGTTCCGGTTGCTCGTTTGACGGCCCTGGCTTCGCATGGCCGTAAGGGCGCCGTTCGGTTTCGCGGCGTTGCGCTCGACGTGCAGGCGACCGACGCGCAGACGTTATCAGGTCACGACGCCGTCTTTTTTGCCGGCGGCGAAGATGCGAGCAGCGCCTTTGCACCGGCGTTAGCGCGAGACGGCACTGTCGTAATCGACAATAGCGCGACGTACCGCAACACCGACGGCGTCCCACTGTTGGTTCCCGAAATCAATGCGCAAACGCTGCACCCGGACGACCGCATCTTTCCGGTTGCCAATTGTACGGCAATCATTCTCTGCATGGCGCTGGCGCCGGTGCGGGACCTGTGCGGTTTAAGCCGAGTTCACGTGGCGACGTACCAGGCGGTCAGCGGAGCCGGACGTGCCGGCTTAGAGGAGCTTGCCGCCGCCGAGTCGGCCCTGGCACGCGATGAAGCCGAACCGGCATCTGTTACGTTCACGGCGCCGATCGCGCGGAACATAATTCCGCGGATCGGTGAAATCGACGCGAGCGGGTACTCCGGCGAAGAATCGAAGGTCTGCGCGGAAACTCGCAAGATTCTTGCGCTGCCTAACCTTCCAATAAGTGCGATCTGTGTGCGCGTTCCCGTGCGGCGCGCGCACTGCGAAGCGGTTTTCTTTGAAACGGAGAGCGCTGCGTCATGCGCAAGTTTGGCGGCCGCCTTGCGCGCGGCAACTGGAGTCGTGTTTCACGAGCACGGCATTGTGACGCCGCGCGCCGTTGAGGGCCACGACGACATTCACGTCGCCCGCCTGCGGACCGAAGACGAAAGCGGCCAGCGCTTTGCGATGTGGATCGCAGGAGATCAGCTGCGAAAGGGCGCCGCCACAAATGGCGTGCAGATCCTGGAGTTGCTGCTGGCGCGCGGGCTGGTAAGAGCGTGAAGGTGGTCAGCGCGCCGGTCGCAGTCTTAAAATTTGGCGGCACGTCGCTGGCGAGCGCGCAGTCGCGCGAGATGGCAGCATTACGGGTGC
The DNA here is from genome assembly GCA_003243975.1 of Candidatus Meridianibacter frigidus. Taxonomy (GTDB): domain Bacteria; phylum Vulcanimicrobiota; class Vulcanimicrobiia; order Vulcanimicrobiales; family Vulcanimicrobiaceae; genus Meridianibacter; species Meridianibacter frigidus. Next base: position 10,337 of record QHBJ01000012.1, read on the forward strand.
GGGAAGCAGCTGCTGGCGGGCTCTTGCCGGTGGTGGTCTGCTCGGCTATGGGACGTTCACCGGAGCCGTACGCAACCGATTCGCTGCTTTCGCTGCTGGCCGAGGACAATCGTCGCTCCGCGAATACCGATCTTCTGATTGCCTCCGGTGAGCTTATCAGCGCGGCGCTGTTCGCCGAATTACTCTGCGCTCGAGATTTGCCGGCGCGCGCCCTTACCGGCGCGCAAGCCGGCATTTTGACCGACAACACCTACGGCGATGCCAAGATCGTGCGCGTCGAACCGAGCGCGGTGCGAACCCTTCTGGACCGCGGCGTGATTCCAGTCGTTGCCGGATTCCAGGGTATGAGCCCGCGCGGCGAGATTACGACCTTAGGTCGCGGCGGGTCCGATTTGAGCGCTATCGCGCTAGGAAATGCGCTTAACGCGCAACGCATCGACATCTACACGGACGTTAGTGGCGCGATGTCGGCCGAACCCGCACGCGTTGGCGGCGCGCGGACCATCGAGCGCGCTCAGTTGCTCGAGATGAGCGAACTGGCCGAACATGGCGCGAAGATCATGCATCAAAAGGCAGCCGATTTTGCTCGCGCCACGCGCACGCCTTATGCAATCAAGAGCTTGCAGACGGACCGAGGCACGTTGGTTAGCGAGGAGGTCGACCATCTCCGGCCGGTCACAGGCGTCACGTCAACGAGTGGCATGACGTTCGTGCGCATCATTCGTGGCGACATCGCAGACCCGCAGGCGCGCATGCAGCTCGAGCTGCAGATGTTCAAGAGGATGGCCGAAGAAAGCATCTCATTGGACCAGGTCAACATCAATCAGGCCGGCGTCTTCTTTGTGGTGAAACACCAACACGGGGAGCGGATTCGCGCCATGTTAGCTGATTTGAATATGGCCGTGCGCATGCGCGAAGAGTGCTCGAAGATCTCCATTGTCGGGGCCGGTATGCGCGGCACGCCCGGCGTCATCTATCAAATTGTGGAGGCACTGTCCTCCGAGAACATTGAGGTCATTCACTGCACCGATAGCAACATTACGATTTCTGTGCTCGTTCCAGATGCCGGTGCCGCGCGCGCCGAAGAAGCCATCCATCGTCACTTTCGTTTGCACGAGGGGGAGCCGGCATGAATCTTGGACGCATCATTACTGCGATGATAACGCCGTTCGATGAGGCGGGTGCTGCCGATCCTGGTGAAGCGGCGCGCATCGCCCGCTGGCTAGTCGATCGCGGGAACGACGGACTTGTAATAGCCGGTACGACCGGCGAAGGGCCTACGCTCACGGTTGACGAGCGCATGCAGCTGTTCGCCTCGGTCAAGGAAGCGGTTGGCGATTCGGCCGCGGTGATCGCCAACACCGGCGGCAACGATACGCGGTCTTCGGTGGCGCTTACAAAAGAGGCGCAGGCCACCGCCGTAGACGCCATTCTCGCCGTCGTGCCGTACTACAACAAGCCGACGCAAGAGGGCATGATCGCGCACTTCGGCGCACTGGCTGAGGCCACGAGTTTGCCGATTATCATTTACAATATTCCGGGACGCACCGGAGTCAATATGCTTCCCGAGACGCTGCTGGAGCTTGCGCGCTCGCATAAGAACATCGTGGGGGTAAAAGAATCCAGCGGCGACGTGGCGCAATTCTCCGAAATTCTGCGCAATCGTGCCGAAGGATTTCTCTTCTATTGCGGTGACGACCATCTCTTCTTACCGTCGCTGGCGCTGGGCGGTGACGGCGTCGTCGGTGTCGCCTCGCATTTCTGCTCGCGCGAGTATCAAAGAATGGCCGAAGCGATTCACGGCGGCCGTGTGGCGGAAGCATGCGGTATACACTACGATTTGGTGCCTCTCATCAATGCGCTATTTGCAACCACAAGCCCAATCCCGGTGAAATGGGGAATGAATCACCTCGGCTTCAAAACCGGAGAAACCCGGTTGCCGCTCTGCGGCATGCCGAAGGAATTGCAGCATCGCTTGAAACGGTTGCTCGAACCATTTACGAAGACGGCTGCCGCGTAGGGAGTGCAAATTCTCGGATGCCGCCTCGACCCGATTGACGCGGAAGTCGCAGCCAGCCGGATTACCGCCTTTGCACGCGAGGGCGCGGGCGCGCAAGTGGTTACGTTGGGTACCGAGATGGTTGTTTACGCGCAACGGGATGCAGGGTTCCGCGAGATCGTTAACAGCTGTGCGCTTTCGCTCTGCGACACCATCGGGTTGTTCGCGGTGGCGCGTCTGCGCGGCGCGAACCTCAACCGCCGGGTTACCGGGGTGGAACTTATCGAGGATCTGTGCGGGGCAGCCGTGTGCGCGGGAATCGGCATTTACCTTGTGGGAGGCGCGCCCGGAATCGCTGAACGCGCCGCACAGCAGCTGCGAGCGCGTTATCCCGGGTTGAATATCTGTGGAGTGCGTGACGGTTTCTTTGCCGACCAAGAATCTCCGGCGGTCGCCGACGCGATCCGCGCTACGGGCGCGCAGTTGCTACTTGTCGGCCTCGGTTCCCCGCGTCAGGAGTTTTGGCTAGCAACGCACCTTGCGCGTACCGGCTGCGGCTCCGGTATCGGCGTCGGCGGATCGTTCGATGTCATCAGCGGCAACGTAGCTCGGGCACCGCAGGTATGGCGGCGATTCGGCCTGGAGTGGCTGTACCGCTTGGTGCGCGAGCCGCACCGCTGGAGGCGGCAACTGGCACTCCCCTACTTCGTGTGGCTTGTACTGCTGGATTCATTGAGAACCGCGAAGCGCGCGGCCGCCAAGGAATGAAGGCAATGATTCTGGCGGGCGGCATGAGCACGCGCCTGTATCCGCTTACCAAGCAAGTCCCAAAGCCGCTGGTTCCGGTGGTTGGCCAGCCGAACGCCGTCCACGTCATGCGCTATCTTGCGGGCTTCGGTTACGACCAGATCGCGATCAACGTGCACTACTTGGCCGACGCCATCGCGAAGCGATTGGGAGATGGATCGGAGTTCGGCGTAAGGCTGACATATCTGCACGAATCCGAGTTGCTCGGCAGCGCGGGCGCCGTAAAGCAGATGGAATCCTTTTTCGACGAGCCGTTCGTCGTCGTGGGGTGCGACGATCTCACCAATTTTCCGCTCGATGAACTCATGGCTTTCGGCGCGGCGCGCAGCGCGGTTGCGACCATCGGTTTGGTGCGAACGGATGACGTGCAAGAGTACGGCGTCGTCGTGCTCGACCCGAACGGTAAGATTGTTGGTTTTCAAGAGAAGCCGGCCCCGGGTACCGAGCGTTCGAACCTGGTCAACACCGGCATCTACGGCTTTACGCCGGAGATCTTCAGGCACATCGCGGCCGACGCGTTTGTGGACTTCGGGAAGAATGTCTTTCCCGCGCTGCAGACCGCCGGCGAGGCATTTTATGGCTTCGAAGCGTCGGAAGCATTCTGGTGTGATATCGGAACCATTTCGGAGTACCGCCGTGCGACGCGCGAGGTGCTGGAAGGCAAGTTGCGCCTGGGACATTCAGGTGCCATGCGGCAGCCCGGTGCCAAGGTCGATCCCACGGTTCGCGTGGAGGGAAACGCCTTTATTGGCAATGCGGTCGTCGGTGCGGGTTCGCTCCTCACGGGATCTTGTGTGGTCTCGGACGGCGTTCACATCGGCGCCAACGTGCGCCTTTCTTCGTCAATCCTTTGGGAAGGCGTGACGATTGGCGACGGAGCGGTGGTTGAAGACTCCATCCTGGGCCTGAATTATCGCGTCGAAGCGGGCAACGAAATCTCCGGCCAGGTGCTTGCTCACGATTGCTAATGCCGTGATTGTTCCACAGGCATGCGGGGCGCGCTCGATTTTATCTTTCCAGTACAGTGTGGCAGATGCGACCAGCTCGGGAATGGATTTTGCGCTTCTTGCTACGCGCAATGCGAGCTGCAACAGATTTCAGCCGGCGGGATTGCCGTTAGGGGCCTTGGGCTGTACGCCGGAACGCTGCGGCGCGCGATTCTTAACATGAAGGACGGGCGGCGGGATGTTGCCGAGGCCCTCGCATGTTGCTTTAGCCGGCTGGTCGAAGATGGCGACGTACTCGTGCCGGTGCCGACGACGTTCGTACGCCGGTTGCAGCGCGGCTTTGACGGCGCGGAAGTGTTGGCCATGTGCGCGAGCGCGAATCGCGCCACTCGCGTTGATGCGGAAGCGCTAGCCGGGCGCACGGTCGTGCTCGTGGACGATGTACTTACAACGGGCGTCACCGTAACAGATTGCGCGGCAACCATTGCTGCGGCCGGCGGTTTGGTGAAGAGAACCGTCGTGCTCGCCGTCAACCCTTGACAGGCCACGCTTTGGAAATGCGTCCGGATTTGATCACTCCGGCTGACCGGCCTTATCTCGAACGCGCTTGCGCGCTAGCAGCGCGCGCCCTCGGCGACACCTCTCCGAACCCACCGGTCGGTGCCGTCGTCGTGAAAGGCGGAAAAATTATCGGCGAGGGATTTCACCACGCCGCCGGCGCCGATCACGCCGAAACCGTGGCATTGCGTGCTGCCGGCGACGCGCGTGGCGCAACGCTGTACGTTTCGCTTGAACCGTGCAATCATCAGGGAAAGACGCCCCCGTGCACGGCGGCAATTCTTGCGACAGGCATTGCGCGGGTGGTCGCCGGGATCGAAGATCCGAATCCACAAACGGCGCGCGGGGGCATCGATTCACTCCGAGCCGGCGGCGTAATCGTTCACGTTGCTGATGACGCGCATGCACGTGCGCTAGCCGAGCCGTTTTCGCGCGCCATTATCCAGGAGTCTCGACCCTATCTTGTGCTTAAGATGGCGACGACGCTCGATGGTTACGTGACGCGCAACCGTCAAACGCAACAATGGCTGACCGGTGAGCCCGCGCGCGCGTACGTGCGCGATCTTCGCATTGCATACGAGGCGGTAATGGTCGGCGCGGGTACGATCCGTGTGGACAACGCGCAACTGACGGTGCGGCCGCCGCATCCGCGGCATGTGCCGTATCGGCGTATCATCGTATGTGGGAATGGTCCCTTGAGCAGCGATGCCTCAGTATTTCAAACTGGCCTTCTGTACGAGCGCACGATCGTACTGGCTCCCACGTCCCGGCGTACTTCTTTTGAGGCGTTGCAGGACGTTGCGGAGGTGATCTTTGTCGAAGGCAATTCATCTCTCGATTTACGGGAGGCCATGCATATGCTCCGGACACGCGGCATCCAAAGCATTCTGTGTGAGGGCGGCCCCGGGCTGGCACGGTCTTTACTCAAATGTGGACTGGTCGACCGGTTTTACTGGCTGATTGCCCCGATCTCAAGCGGCCAGGGAATCTCGCTCTTCGAACCACTCTCCTTCCCAAGCATTGACTTCGATGCCGCCGAAATGCTGGGGCCGGATCTGTTGCTACAAGGGGTGGTAAATGTTTAGCGGCCTGATCGCCTGTCGCGGCGAGATCGTTTCATTGGTGGAATTGCCGGGCGGTGGCTTGACCTTGTGCGTGCAATCTTCCGATGCGCAATCGCAGGGCATCGCGTTAAGGGATTCCGTGTGCGTTAACGGCGTCTGCCTGACGGTGGCCGCCGTGCAGGGGGCGACGATGCAGTTTGACGTCGTGCCCGAAACGGGCGCGCGCTCGACCTTAGCAGCGCTTCGGGCCGGTGAGCGGGTAAACGTCGAACTCTCGTTGCGCCTCGGCGAGCGTTTGGGCGGCCACTTCGTGTATGGGCATGTAGATTCGCGTGCGCGCGTGCTCGAAGTGGCTAAGGAAGGTCAAGGAAAACGCATGACGATCGAACGCCCGCCTCCGCTCTCCGGGTTGATTTGCGAGAAAGCGTTCGTGAGTGTCGACGGCGTAAGCGTGACGGTTGCAGGCGTTGAGGACGGCGCTTTTTCGATCGTGCTCGTCCCGGAAACGCTCGCCAGTACAACTCTTGGGGAACGGTCGCCCGGCAGCTTCGTTAATTTGGAGGCGGACCCGCTGGCGCGCTACGCAGCGCACGCAGCGTTGAAATGAAATTTGAAGAACAGCGCCCGAGCAGCGCTCGCGTATTCGAGGCTCGCGACCGCGTGCGCTGGAGCGACGTCGATATCGCCGGCATCATCTATTTCGGCGCGTACGTGCGCTTTATCGAATTGGCAGAGACGGAATTATTTCGTGAGCTCGGATTTCCGTATGCGGAGATGTTCGAACGGCTGAAGATTTGGTTGCCGCGCGTGCATCTCGATTTCGATTTCTACGCACCGGCACTTATGGACGACGAATTGGTCGCCCGCACGCACGTTGTCAAATTGGGAAACTCGTCGATTACGTTTCGCGTCATTATGCAGAATGCGGCCACCGCGGTGGTGGATGCTGCAGCCACGCTGGTGGTCGCCGCGGTGGATCGCGATCAAATGAAGAGCCGCCCGCTGCCGCCCGAGCTCCGCTCCGCGCTGAAATCGTGCCTCCCCCCGACGAGCTCGGAATAAGCCGCCATCTGATGTAGTGTCACTTCGCGCGGAACGAAGTGCAGTCGAGAGGCCGGTGATCGTGGGGGTTCTCGACAGCTCGAACTAACAAAGCGCGGCTCGAACTGGGCAAAGAGCCGCTCAGACTGACAATGGTTCTTGACAACTGTTAAGTCCGGCCCGTACGCTAACAAAGTGACGGCTTTTGCTCGGGATCTTAGTGCCGCTATGGAGGCGGAGGGCTTAACCGCAGCGGAGCTGGCCACCCGCTCGGGGCTCACCGAATCGGCAATTTCTTATCTGCGCTCGGGGCAGCGGGAGCCCTCTTTTCGCTCCCTGCAACGCCTGACGGCGGTTTTGCCCCAGCTTACCCTTCCGGCCCAGCGCTCGCCGTTCGATTCCATCGAGGCGGCAATCAAAGATGTGCGGGGCGGCAAGATGGTAGTCGTGCTCGACGACGAGGACCGCGAGAACGAGGGTGACGTCGTTATGGCTGCGCAGTTGGCCACTCCCGATGCGATCAACTTCATGCGCAAGGAGGCCGGCGGACTCATTTGCGTTCCGATCCTGGGTAAACGGCTCGACGAGCTAGGCCTTCCGCAGATGGTGACCGAGAACACCGCGGTGCACGAAACGGCGTTCACCGTTTCGGTTGAAGCCCGCGGGCGAACCACCACCGGAATCTCCGCGCACGACCGCGCGGCTACCATTCAAATGCTGCTGGACCCCCACGCGCGGCCGTCTGACTTTCTGCGTCCGGGACACACGTTTCCGCTGCGAGCCAGGGACGGCGGCGTATTGGTACGGGCCGGCCAAACCGAAGCCGCCGTCGACCTTGCGCGCCTTGCGGGGCTCTACCCGGCCGGCGTGATCTGCGAGGTTATGGCAGATGACGGGACGATGGCTCGCTTGGATGCGCTGCGCGCCTTTGCCGACAAACATCAACTCAAACTGATCACGGTCAAGGACCTGATCGCCTATCGGATGCGCACCGAGAAGCTCGTGCACCCGATCGCCGATTTTCATCTGCCTACCACCTTCGGAGCTTTTCGCGGTGTGGCGTACGAGAGCGCGATCGATGGTTTGACCCATGTCGCCATGGTCATGGGCGACATCGGTAACGGCCGCGATATTCTGGTACGCGTTCACTCCGAATGCCTGACCGGTGACGCGTTGCATTCGATTCGCTGCGACTGCGCGGCCCAGCGCGACGGAGCGCTGGCGATGATCGCGCGCGAAGGTCGCGGCGTGCTGCTCTATCTTCATCAGGAAGGGCGCGGCATCGGGCTTGCAAACAAGCTACGCGCCTACGAATTGCAAGACCGCGGCGCCGACACGGTCGAAGCCAATATCGCGCTCGGCCTCCCGGCCGACAAGCGCGACTACGGGATCGGTTCGCAGATTCTCGTGGACCTTGGCATCAAAGAGATGCGTATCATCACGAACAATCCAAAGAAGATCTTCGGCCTGGAGGGCTACGGGCTGCGTATCATCGATCGCGTCCCAATTCAAACTGCGCCGACGGCCTTCAACGCGCAATACATCAACACCAAGCGCGCAAAGCTGGGGCACATCTTCGATGAAGCGGCCGTGCCGTGAGCCGTGCCGCCGGGAAACGCTTCGCCTTGGTTAGCGCACGGTTCTATCCGGAACTGGCTGACTGGCTGGAGGAGGGCGCGCGGCGCGCTCTTCAGTCATGCGGCATCGGCGACGCCGATATCAAGCTTTGCTATGTTCCCGGATGTTTCGAATTGCCGCTGGCCGCGAGCCAGCTCATCGCGACCAAAGCATTCGATGCGCTGGTTGCCTTAGGCGCCGTGATTCGCGGACAAACTCCGCACTTTGATTTTGTCGCCGGCCAATGCGCGCGCGGCATCATGGACGTCCAATTGGCATCCGGCGTACCGATCGGCTTCGGCGTGCTAACGACCGAAACGCTTGCGCAAGCCCAAGAACGCGCCGACCCTAAACGGGGTGACAAAGGCCGCGCGGCGGCGCTGGCTGCGATCGCATTGCTTTCGGTCGGCCCCGGAGCAGCGTGAAGACGGCAGAATCGCTTACAACCATTCGCTTTGACGGCGAGTCCGTTGTGTACCTGGATCAGCGCCGGCTGCCTTTACACGAACACCTCGTGCATGCGCGCACGGTCGACGATTTTGTGGAAGCGATCGCATCGCTAGGGGTGCGCGGTGCCCCGGCGATAGGCATCTTCGGAGCATATGGCGTGGCGCTCTTGGCGCAGCAGGCGTCAAACGAAGAGCGCTTAAGGCAGGACGCTGCGCGAATTCGGGCGGCGCGGCCGACTGCGGTCAACTTGGGTTGGGCAGTCGATCGCGTGTTGGCGGCGCCGGACAAGCTGGCTGAGGCGCGCGCGATTCACCACGAGCAAATTGAGGTTGACCGGCGCCTTGCGCACACCGCTCTCGAACTCTTTCCGCGAGATGCCGCCGTGTTTACGCACTGCAACACCGGACCGATTGCCACGGGGGGCGGGGGTACCGCGCTGGGAGCGATCATTCACGCTGCGGCCGCTGGAAGGCGCCTGCGAGTTTTCGTGGGTGAAACGCGCCCGCTCTTGCAAGGCGCGCGCCTAACAATGTTCGAGCTACGTCGCGCGGGCGTGGAAGCGACCCTGGTGGTGGACAGCGCCGCGGCGGCCGTCATGCAGCAGAAGAAGATTGACTTGATCATCGTGGGCGCTGATCGTATCGCTCGCAATGGCGACACGGCCAATAAGATCGGCACATACGGCCTGGCAATTGCTGCCGCACATCATCGCATTCCGTTCTATGTCGCGGCTCCACGGTCGAGTTTCGATCTCGCGCTTGCTGACGGTCGCGCAATTCCCATTGAAGAGCGATCCGCGGAAGAAGTGACTGCTTCGGGTGCCAATGTTTATAATCCGGCGTTCGACATCACGCCCGGCCATCTGATCACCGCATTTGTCACGGAGTACGGAGTCCTGAGGCCACCGTATGCGGAATCGCTTCCGGAACTTGTAACCTGCCCCAGTATCACCGTCTTGATGGCCGCGGCAGGTACGTGAGGTACTACGATTTCGTCGACAAGCAGCCCGCGCTTGGGAAGCTTGTCATTGTCGAAGGTACAGAACGTACGCTGGCGGATTGCGCCCTCGAGCTAATTGTCGAGCGCGCATTGCCGCCTGAGATGCGGGACCTGAACCTCGAGCGCTTTCGGGCAAATGAGATCGAGGACTTCACGCGCATTGCAGAAGCCGTGACCGCCATGCCCTTCCTAGCTGAATCGCGCATGGTGGTTATTACCGACACGCAACTGCTTCGCGCGCAGCCCCGGCGCGATCTGTGGGTCGTCGCGCAGAGTGTGCCGGACGGTAATACGTTAGTGCTGGCCGACTTGCTTTCACCGCGCGCGAAGCAGCCCCAGCCCTTCGGCACAATGGCGGGACGCGATGCGCTGCGAATCGACACGACGGCCAACGAGTCCGCGCGCACGCGCTACATTCAAGAGCTGCTCGAACGGCTGCGCGCCGCTGCCGAGCCGCGTGTGCTCGATGAACTCGCGCGCAGCAATGCCGATCTGGCCGCGATCCGCAACGATCTCGAGAAGCTGGCGTTGGGCAAGAAGAAGATTACGTACAAAGACCTTGCACGCGAGAGTCTCTCGATGGAAGACCCCAAGGCCTACCGGTTCGCGGGGGCTTTGGTCGAGGGCCGTACGGCCGCCGCGTTGCAGATTGCGGCCGATCTCTTCGCGCACGATCAACGCAGCGCCGGTGTACCCGTCGTGAGCGCCGTGGCCACCGAGCTGGGCTTCGTTTGGGAAGCGGCGCGCCCGGGTGGTGCGTTGCCGTCGCGGGCGAAGTGGCGCGAGCGCGTGCTGCGTCCCCTTGCGGCTCGAATTGGGGAACGGCGCGCCCGCGCTGCTTTCGAGCGCGCGCTGCGAGCATTTGAAGCGATCGTGACCGGCAAGGTTGACGAACCTCGGCTCGTCGTCGAAATGCTGGCGGCCGAGCTTTCTGCGCTCGGGTAGGCGGCGCGAAATGCCGGCGCGAAGGGCGCAAGACTCCATGCATCACAACACGTACGCCTCTCCATTCTCCTGGAGATATGGAAGCGCAGAGCTTCGCGCGCTCTTCTCCGAACGCGAAAAGCGGCGCCTGTGGCGCGCGGTATGGGTTGCGCTTGCGCAAGCGCAATCGGCTCACGGCTTGGTCAGCGAGGACGAAGTTGAAGATTTGCGCGCACATCAAGGCGAGATCGACATCGACGCCGCGCACGAAATCGAAGGAGAGATTCACCACGATCTGATGGCCGAGATCCGCGTTTTTGCATCGCAAGCAAAGAAGGGCGGTGGTAGACTGCATCTGGGTGCCACCTCGATGGACATCGAGGATAATGTGGAGATTTACCGGCTGCGCAGGGCCCTGGGTATGGTTGGGGCGGGTTTACACGATTTGATCGGCGTGTTCGCGCCGCGCATCGTCGAGTATGCCGATCTGGTCTGCATGGGGTTCACCCATCTGCAGCCGGCCGAGCCGACCACGCTGGGCTACCGCATGGCGGTCTACGCGCAAGACTTGCGTATCGACGAAGACAATCTGCGCTTCGTCTTCGAGAATCTGACGGCGAAAGGCATGCGCGGAGCGGTCGGGACGGGCGCTTCGTACGAACAGCTACTGCAGCGCTCCGGCGCGTCGGTCGAACAGGAAGAACACGTGCTTGCGACCTTGGGTCTCAAAGCGCGCGAAATAAGCACGCAGACCTATCCGCGCAAGCTGGATTATCTCTTGCTCAGTGCGCTGGCGGGTTTAGGCGCATCGCTTTCAAAGTTTGCTGCAGATATCCGCGTGCTCAGCTCGCCGGAGTTTGGTGAGGTGTTCGAACCGTTTGGAAAGTCGCAGGTCGGAAGCTCGGCGATGCCATTCAAGCGCAATCCAATTCTCTGCGAGCGCATCTGCTCGTTGGCTCGGCTTCTGCCCGGGTTCGCCGACACCGCCTGGCAGAATGCGGCGACTAATCTACTCGAGCGGACGCTCGACGATAGCGCAAACCGCCGCACCATTCTGCCTGAGGCATTGCTCTGTGCCGACGAGTTGATTCAGATAGCCACGCGCGTCGTACGCGGCATGCGTGTGGAAGCGCGGCGCATCGCGCAAAACGTGCGCACGTACGGCCCCTTTGCCGGAACCGAGGCGGTGATGATGGAGGCCACGCGCGCCGGGGGCAACCGGCAAGAACTCCATGAAGATATTCGTTCGGTGGCCATGAAATCGTGGGAAGCGCTCGCTCGCGGTGAAGATAATCCGCTTCCGCAACTGCTCTGTGGGCAAGAATCACTGACCGAATTTCTGGATCCCGCGGAGATCCGCCACCTGCTCGACCCGACCGCTCATACGGGCATGGCCTCGCAACGCGCTCGCGCTTTCGCTGAAAGCATTGGTGGTAGGCCGGCATTTCCGACGCAGCCGGAGGTCCTCGCATGAACAAGGGTCACGAAATCGCGCGCGGCAAGACGAAAGTGCTCTACGAACAACCGGGCCAGCCCGACGTGCTCATCGTTAAGCAGAGCGACAGCATCTCCGCTGGCGACGGCGCGAAGCGCGACGAGATTCCCGGGAAGGGCCGCTTCGCCGCCCAGACGACCGCGCGTGTCTTCCGCTTGCTCAACCTTTGCGGGCTGCCGACCCACTACTTGAGCGGTGGCGAGGACGACGACGACAACGAGATGTTGGTGCGACGGTGCAACATGATCGCACTGGAAGTCGTGGTGCGCGGCGTGGCTGCCGGTTCGCTGATAAAGCGCAATCCCGGGCTGCAGCGGGGCGCGCTGCTCATTCCGCGGATGGTTGAGTTCTTCCTCAAGGACGATGCCAATCACGATCCGTTGATCGATCCGGATTCGATCGTCAAGAAGGGTATGGCCAACCCAGCCGAGATCGGCGCCATGAGCGAGATCGCGCGCCTAACCTTTGAAATCCTCGCGCACGCCTGGCGCAAGCGCGACACCCTGCTAGTGGACCTTAAAGTGGAGTTTGGACGAATCACCAGTGGCGAAAACAAAGGCGGCTTGGTGATCGCGGACGTCATTGATAACGACTCTTGGCGCATTTGGCCGCAGGGGCGCGAAGACCTGATGCTCGACAAACAGCTCTATCGAAACCTCGAATCGGTGACGCCGCAGGATCTCGAACGCGTCAAAGAAGCCTACGAAAAAGTCGCCGACCGGGTCGGGGATTTTCCTCAGATGCGTCCCGGGATGGTTGCGGTGCTCAGCGACGGGCCGGAGAACCGCGAGGCGCAAGATCGCGTTGTCGCGGCGCTCGGAGCATTCGGAATTCCGACGGTCCGGCGTGTCGCTTCTGCGGTGCGGACGCCCGGCTTCGCCCTCCAACTGGCGCAGCAGCTCGACGCAACGTTTGCGCGCCTGCTCTTCGTGGCTGTCGGCGCCGATGGAGTATTGCGCGGTCTGCTCGAGCATGCAAGCACCAATCCAGTGATCGATGGAAACGACCGGCCGGAAGACGTGGCCTTGCGGTGCGCAAAAGCATTGGCTTTAGAAGATACCGTTCTCTTTGGCCGCACGCTGCTCGTGCAGACCAACGGGCGCTCGGCAGTCATGCAAGCGGATGCGAGTGTGAACTCCGCGCCGGGCACCAACGCAACGCTTGCCTAATTTCGGTATCATAGGAAAAAGCGAGGCGGAGTTAAGCGCCGCAGCGGCCGGCGTTGGCGTAGCGCTGCGGGTGGATGAGTTGCAGCGCATCGCGCACGGACTCGGCCGCGATCCTACGACCGTCGAGCTGTACGCGTTCGATGCGCAGTGGAGCGAGCATTGCAGCTACAAGAGCAGCCGGCACCATCTACGCAAGCTTCCAACACAGGGTCCCGATGTCGTAATCGGCCCCGGACAAGATGCCGGCGTGGTCCGGCTGGGGGAGTGGAACGGCGAGCGGTACTGCATCGTCATCGCCCATGAATCGCACAATCACCCTTCGCAGGTCGTCCCGTTCGAGGGAGCCGCGACGGGAGTGGGCGGCATCGTGCGCGACGTCCTTTGCATGGGCGCCGAAGTCGTTGCCATTGCCGACGCACTACGTTTCGGTAATGTGACCGATGTAGAATCTCACCAGCGCTATGTGGCTACCGGAGTCGTAGATGGCATTTCGTCGTACGGGAATGCCATCGGCGTTCCAAATATTGCAGGCGACGCCTACTTTGATGATGGTTTTAGCGACAACTGTTTGGTGAACGTCATCGCGCTGGGCATCGTCAAAGAGCATCAGATTATTGAATCCAAAGCGCCGCCCGGGAGTGAGGGATGGGACATCGTGCTCGTCGGCAAGGCCACCGATGCGAGCGGTTTCGGCGGGGCGGCTTTCTCCTCGCTAGCGCTCGATGCGAAGGACGCCCAGGCGAACAAGAGCGCGGTGCAGGTGCCGGATCCGTTTCTAAAAAATGTCATCATGCGCGCCAGCTACCGCGTGTTCGAGTACCTGCGCGAGAGAGAAATCTTCGCGGGCTTCAAAGATCTCGGCGCCGGCGGAATCATGGGGTGCACGGCTGAGATCTGCGCGGCCGGCGGTTACGGCGCCATCATCGACTTGGACGAGGTCGTCACATCGCAAGAGGGTTTGCCCCCAGCGGTGATCGCCATCGGCGAAACTCAGGAGCGATTGCTCTGGATACTGCCACCGCACGCAACGGCCGACGTCTTGCAGGTCTACAATCGGGAGTTCTCGTTACCCGAGGTATCCAAAGGTGCCTGCGCGCGTGTAATCGGCGCCGTACAAGCGAACAAGCGGTACATCATGCGCTTCGGCAAGGAACGTGTCATGGATGTAGATATCGATTTCCTGACGGGCGCCATCAAAGATGAACTGCCGCTGGCAAACGAAGCACAAGCTAGCGTCGGGCGCGAGCCGGTGGTGCAAGCGGTCTCACATCCAAACCGCGCATCGCGTGATCCGCTCTTCAAGCAGTACGACGCGGTTGTGCGTGGCGCAACCGTGATCGCGAGGGGCCACGCGGCTGCGGGAGTGATGATGATTCCGAACACCGGGCTGGCGTTCGCCTTGTCGACCGGCGGCAACCCCGGGCACGCTTGGCTGGGGGCGGAAGCGGCGGCCGAATTGGCCGTGCATGAAGCGGTACTAAAGGTTATGTCGGTTGGCGCACGCCCCGTCGCGCTGACGGATTGTTTGAACTTCGGCAATCCGAAGAAGCCCGCGCACTACGCGCAGTTGGTGAGTGCGATCGATGGTCTGGCTCGCGCAGCGCGAGAACTGAATCTTGCTTTTGTGAGCGGCAACGTCAGTCTCTACAATGAGGGGGCTTCCGGAAAGGCCGTGCCCGCATCGGCGATCGTCTCGTGCATTGGGACGTTCGCGGATTTCTCCGAGGTCCTAAACCCAGCCTTGCAAAGCACGCGGTCGTTTCTGTTTCTTCTTCCGGGCGACAGTAAGCTCGATATTTTCGACGCCCTTACCCGTGCCCGCGCGAAGGGCGCCGTGCTCGCGTGCGGCTACGTTGAACCGGGGCCGGTCTCTTTGAGCGCGCTGCGTATGGCGTTTGCGCAAGATGACCGCTCGCAGCGCATCGGGATCCGAATGGAGCGCAGCGCACTTGCCGATCGTCCTGGATTGTTAGTCGAGGTCCAGCAGAGAGACTTGGGGCGCGAGTTGTTCGGCGAAGACGCGACGTTGGAAGCTCGCACCGACCCAAGCGGCATATTCGTTGGTGCCGATGCCGCGTTCGACAGTGTTTCAATCGAGGAGTTGCTTGCCGCGTGGCGCGCTCCGCTGGCGAAAATCTTCGGATGAACGCCAAGGTTGCGGTCCTGGTCTACCCCGGAACCAACAGCGAGAATGAAACGCTGCGTGCGCTGCTAGATGCCGAAGTAGATGCGGAGTTGGTGCACTGGAGCAATGCGGCCACTCTTGCGAACTTTGACGCGTACGTTTTGCCGGGCGGGTTCGCGTACGAAGATCGTATTCGCGCGGGCGCGATTGCCGCGCACGACCGCATGACCGACGCCGTGATCGAAGGGGCGCAGAAAGGCAAAATGGTTTTGGGAATCTGTAACGGCGCGCAGGTGTTGTTGGAAGCCGGCTTGGTGCCGGGGACGGGCCCGGTCCGGCGTCCGACCGCCGCCTTCACCAAGAATGCCCCGTCGGGAAAGTTCGTCTGCAAGCACGTGTACGTCAAGCTAAATATTGCGCCACAGCGCTGTGCGATTACGGCGGGCTTGCCGGGCGAAGCGCTGATCCCCGCATGGGCAGCGCATGGGGAGGGTCGCCTCGCGGGCTCAGCCGACCATTTGGACGAGATCTCGCATGGGGGGCATTTGGCATTCGTGTACGCGCACGCCGACGGATCCGTGGATGATGCGGCCGTGCCGAATGGGTCCGCGCTCGGCGCAGCCGCGCTCACGAACTCACAGGGGAACGTTCTGGCGATCATGCCGCACCCCGAACGCGATGCATGGACCTTTAATCATCCATTCTCTCGCGATGGGCGCAGCGGTATGACTTTTTTCCATAGCTTCGCCAAAGGGTTGAAGCAGCAATGAGTTCGCGGGCGCTGGCCATCACGTTGAAAATTCCGGATAACGAAGCGTTTACGGCGCTTCGCGCGCTGCAGCGCTTGCACATACCGGTTGCTGCGGTTGAACGCGCCGAGGTTTGGATTTTCGAATCGTCGCTCTCGGATGAAGCCCTTGTCGAGGGCGTGCGCGCCAACGAAACGCTGTTTAACCCCAACAAGCACGAACTGCGCGTCTTGCGCGACGAGCGGCCGCGCGATGGGGAAGTCTGGATCGGGGAGCAGGGCGAGGATCCCGCCTCGCGCGCGAAGCTCGGCGGCAAACCGCTCGCCGGCGTTACTGCCGTGCGGCGCTATACCGCTTGGCTGCTTAGCGGCGAGGAGGGCGCCGCTCTTCCGAGGGACCAAGTAGACCTAGCTGCGCGTGGATTACTCTGCAACCCCGCTATCGAAAAGGCAATCCTGTGATGCTGGCACCTAAGGTCGAACAACTCTTTGGCAACCGCGAGCAGGCGGAGTACTATACGATCGTTACGCTCGGCTCGCATTCCGCGTTGCAGATCCTCAAGGGTGCCAAAGACGAGGGTTTTCGCACGCTGGCGGTGGCCAACCGGCAAACCGAGCGGTTGTACCGGTCGTACGGCTTCGTCGATGAAGTGCTCGCGATCGAACGGTACGAAGATTTTCCGCGCCACATGCAATCGCTCGAGCACCGCAAGGCCGTGATCGTGCCTCACGGTTCGTTCGTCGCATACCTCTCGCTCGAAGATCATAAAAAGATGACCATTCCCTACTTCGGGAATAAGGCAGTGCTGGATTGGGAAGCCAGTCGCGAGCTGCAGCGCCAGTGGCTTTCGGCGGCGGGGCTCAATCTACCGCGGCAGTTCAAGACCGGAGCGGAGATCGACCGCCCGGTTATCGTGAAGTTGTACGGCGCAAATGGCGGCAAGGGCTATATGTTCGTGCGGGACGCGCATGATTTTGAAGAACGCGCGGGGTTGCTCGCGCGACGCAACTACATCATTCAGGAATACATCATCGGCGTTCCGCTCTACATTCACTACTTCTATTCACCACTAACGGGCCGCTTGGAAATCATGAGCATGGACCGGCGCTACGAAACCAACGTCGACTCCCTCGGGCGCATTCCGGCGGCGGCCCAAGAGGGGCTGGACTTGGAACCCTCCTACGTGGTGGTAGGCAACCAGTCGCTGTCGTTGCGGGAGTCCATGCTGGCCGAGGCGTATCGCATGGGCGAGGACGTGGTGCGCGTCAGCAAAGACATTTGCGGTCCAAAGGGGCTCTTCGGAGCATTCTGCATCGAAACGATCATCACGCCGGACACGCAATTCTACGTAATGGAAATCTCAGCGCGAATCGTGGCCGGTACCAATCTTTTCATCAACGGCTCGCCCTACTCGTACCTGAACTATGACGAGCCGATGTCCACGGGCCGTCGTATTGCCCGCGAGTTGAAAAACGCACTTTTGTCCAACTCCCTGCGTTTAGTCTTAGATGATTCGGGCGTTCTCTAAGCTGGCACTCGCCCTGGCATTGTTGGCCGCGCTGGCGTTGCCCATGCGCGCTTCGGCCACGCTCGAGGCCGATCCGCAAGTGCTCTACGGCCAGATGAAGGACGCCTTCAACAAAGCGGCGGCGCACGGCTGGGCCTTTATGGACCACGTGTTTTATCTTTCCACGATCTTCAATGCGGGCCGGGCGTACTCGCTTCAGCGTCCGGACGATCCGCATTATGCCGAGGTCGCGCAGTTCACCGTGGATATTGCGAGTGGTACGCATTGGAACCCGCTCACCAACCACGACGCGGCCGGGTGGTACGTGCGCGAGGCCTCCCTTTTAGTGCAGAAGAACGGCGATCCGGCCGAGGTCGCCAAAGCTACCGAACTGCTCAAGCGGGTTGACGCGGAAGATGACGCCGTAACTGAAGCACAGCTGGCCGATGAAGATGCGGCGGCCGCCATCCACGATTTCGGGCACGATCCCGATGCATATATCATGCGGGTGGAAGCCAATTGGCGGGCCTACGTGCTGACGCGCGATGCTTCGTGGCGAACGCTCGCGTTTCAGCGGGCCGCGCCGGCGAACTTCCCCGTTGGCCGGCTGCCCACAACGTGGGGAAATGACTTCATTAATGCCGCGCAGGCGGCCGCGGCTGAAGTGCAGGGATATACGGCGGGCGATGCGGTCAACGCCAAGCAGCTTCTTGCACATCTGAAGGCGGTCCAACCGCTCCGTTTGATCGCGTCGGTGCGTTCGGTTCCGCATGACGTATATATGACGACGCTAGCACCCGCGGACGAATACTTCGGATCGATGGGCATGTCCATATTGGGGATGAAGAACGAGTTCAATCGCATAACGCAATACTTGGACTCCGGGTGGGGCGACCGCGAGAGCGGCGCGGCCGTGCAGTTGGCCCAGTCGGTCGACGATATGCACAAAGTCTATCCGCGCGATCGTGATCTGCCCGCCCTACTGTTGCAGACATACAACTTGTTGCAGCGAATCCAAACCGGCGAGGCGCACATCTCCGCCCTTCACCTGCGCAGCATCCTAACGATCGAATATCAAGACTCGCAGCAGGCCCGAAGCCTACTTTCGTCTTAACTCCGGCGGATGCCGGATCTTGCCGCAACGCTTGCGGCCTACGATACCAGCGCCTTGACGCTTTGCTCCATCGGGAGCCATTCGGCCCTCGAAGTAGCGTACGGCGCTCGCGCGTGCGGCCTGCGCAATCTGATCGTAACGGCTCGAGGCCGCGAACAGACCTACACGCGCTTCTTCAAGCGTGCGGACGATCCGCCACGTGGTTGCGTGGACCAAACGCTGGAACTCTCGGCATTTCCGGATTTGCTCAGCGCCGGCATTCAGCGCAAGTTGCTGGCACAGAACGTCATCTTTGTCGCCAATCGATCGTTCGAGGTGTACCTGCATCAAAAGTACAGCTACGATGAGATCGAGCGCGGCATGCTCGTACCTATCTTCGGGAATCGTGGGTTGCTGCGCGCGGAAGAACGCGATGAAAGCGACAACCAGTACGCCCTGCTGCAGCGCGCAAACATCCGGCATCCCTTGCAATTCCAATCGCCGGAACGAATCGACCGGCTCGTCATGGTGAAGGCGCCGCATGCCAAGGTGTCATTCGAGCGCGCTTTCTTTCTCTGCTCGTCACCGAAAGAGTATGCGAGCGTTTCCGGCCGCCTCAAGAAGGATGGCATGCTCGACGACGACGGATTGCGCGACGCCGTCATCGAGGAGTACGCGCTCGGCCCTTCGGTCAACTTAAATTTTTTCTATTCACCGGTTTTGAATGAACTGGAGCTTTGCGGTACCGACACGCGCCGGCAAACCAATGCCGAGGGTTTGCGTAATGTGCCACCCTCCGCCATGCAGTATGTCACGAATGTTCCCATGCGCATGGAAGAGGCGGGGCACATCGCTACCACGCTCACGGAATCGATGCTCGAAAAGGCTTTTGAGATGGGGGAGCGGTTCGTGAAGGTGGCGCGCGAGATGAACCCGCCCGGCGTGATCGGACCGTTTGCCCTGCAATGCATCATCGTGCCCGGTCCGCCCAAAGAGTTCGTTTGTTACGATGTATCGCTGCGCATTCCCGGATCACCCGGAACGCGGTACACGCCGTACTCGGCCTATCGTTGGGGGCGCGACGTTTCGGTTGGCGAGCGCATCGCCATGGAAGTGGTCATGGCGCGCGACGCGGGTCGCCTGGCCGAAATCGTGACATGAGTATGCCAACGGTTTTCATTCTCGACTTTGGAGCGCAGTACAGCCAACTAATCGCACGCCGGACCCGCGAAGCGAATGTGTACTGCGAGATCGTTCCCCACGACACACCGTGGACGGAGCTCGCCGCGCGCGAACCGGCGGCCGTCATCCTGACGGGCGGCCCGGAGAGCGTATTGGTTGCCGAGGCCCCGGCGGTAGACACGGCGATGTACGACAGCGACGTTCCGATCTTGGGCATCTGCTACGGCATGCAATTAATCGCGCGAGATCTGGGGGCTGAACTCGTCCAGTTGGATCATCGTGAATACGGCCCGGCGTTGCTGACCATCGAGCAAGCCGCGGCCCCGCTCTTCGCACGTGTAGAGAACCGGCCCCGCGTGTGGATGTCGCATGGCGATTCGGTGCTGAAACTTCCGCAGGGTTTTGAACTTCTGGCGTCCACCGAGCGCTGCGGCGTAGCCGCCATGGGCAACCGAGAGAAACGTATCTACGGCACGCAGTTCCATCCGGAGGTTGCGCACACGCAGTGTGGCGCTGCAATACTCGGGAATTTCCTTCACGGGATTGCCCGCATCGGCGCGGACTGGAAGATGGAATCGTTCGTCGACAGCTCCATTCGCGAGATTCGCTCGCAAGTGGGCAGCGCGAAAGTAATCTGCGCGCTTTCGGGCGGGGTCGACTCGGCGGTGGCGGCGACCCTGGTTTCGCGCGCCGTCGGCGAGCAACTGACGTGCATATTCGTGGACAACGGATTGCTTCGCAAGGGCGAGGCAGAGTTGGTTGTCGAGGCATTCCGCGACGTGCTGCATCTGGACGTTCGGGCCGTCGATGCCCGCGAACGTTTCTTGAAGCGCTTGGACGGCGTCATCGACCCCGAAGAGAAACGCATCTGCATCGGTCACGAATTCATCGCGATCTTCGAAGAAGAAGCGGCCAAGATTGCCGACGTAAAGTTCTTGGTGCAAGGCACACTCTATCCCGACGTTATCGAATCGAAGACCCCGCAATCCAAAGTTGGCCACAAGATCAAATCGCATCACAACGTGGGCGGCTTGCCGGAAACCATGCATCTGCAGTTAATCGAGCCGCTGCGCTCGCTTTTCAAAGACGAAGTGCGCGAAGTCGGCCGCGTGCTCGGTTTGCCCGATCACGTCGTGCAGCGACAGCCCTTTCCGGGTCCGGGACTCGCGGTGCGCGTGCTCGGCGCGGTTTCCGAAGATCGCCTCGCCACGCTGCGAGAAGCTGACGCCATCGTCCGCCAAGAGATCGAAAACGCGCATCTCGACCCAAAACCCTGGCAATATTTTGCCGTTCTTACACCGCTCCTGAGCGTGGGCGTGATGGGCGATGGACGTACTTATGCGAATTTGGTTGCCGTGCGGGCCATCACCAGTTCCGACGGCATGACCGCGGACTGGGCACGTTTGCCGCACGAATTGCTCGAACGCATTAGCGCGCGCATCGTCAACGAGGTGCCGAACGTAAATCGCGTCGCGTACGACGTCACCTCAAAGCCGCCCTCAACCGTCGAATGGGAATAACCCTACAGTGTCATACTGGCTAACTGTCATGCTGAGCTTGTCGAAGCATAAGCCTGCCGAAGCGAAAAACGTGCCTTGCGCATTCTCGTAGTCGGCAATGGGGCACGTGAGGATGCGCTTTGCTGGCGCTTAGCGGCCTCCCCGTCGTGCGAGGCGATCTTCTGCGCGCCCGGGAACGCCGGCACTGCGATGCGCGGCACAAATTGGGATATAGCCGCAACGGACGGTAAGAAAATCGCCAAGCGAGCGCGCGAAGAGAAGATCGATCTCGCCGTGCTCGGTCCGGAAACCGCCATTGCAGCGGGTGTCGGCGATCAACTGCGCGAGGCGTGCATTGCAACATTCGGGCCCGACCGCGCGCCGGGGCGTTTAGAATCCAGCAAGATTTTCTCGAAACGTTTCATGGAACGTCATGGGGTACCGACTGCTCGAGCGGTAGTCGTCCATTCCCTCGACGGAGCGCTCAAAGCTCTCGATGAATGGAAACATTCCGGCTGTGTGCTCAAAGCTGATGGCTTGGCGGCCGGCAAGGGCGTGGTTGTTGCTTCCGAGGTGCAAACTGCGCGAGCCGTGGTCTCCGATTGGTACAAGCACAACCGCGTGCCGGGCGGTGGAAGCGATTTGCTCTTAGAGGAGCGCTTGACCGGACGCGAAGTCAGCGTTTTTGCAATCAGCGACGGTCGGGCGATGCTTCCGATTGCCGCGGCGTGCGACTACAAGAGAGCCGGCGACGGTGACACTGGCCCGAATACTGGCGGTATGGGCGCTTACTCGCCACCTTCGGGCTTCTCCGAAGATATGTTCGATCAAGTGCGCGCACGAATTCTCGCGCCGGTTTTGCGTGGGCTACTCGCCGAAGGGTTACTGTACGTCGGCGTGCTCTACTGCGGCTTGATGTGGACCGAAGCGGGTCCGTCGGTCATCGAATTCAACGCTCGGTTTGGTGATCCGGAGACCCAAGTGTTGATGCCGCGCGTTCGCGGAGACTTCGCCGCATTACTCAAATCGGCGGCGGACGGCGCACTCGATACGACGGCGGCAAGTTTCTCAGAGGAGGCCTGCGTCGGAGTCGTTCTCGTGACGCCCGATTACCCGAAGAGCAGTGCGCCGATGCGCGGCCTCAATGTGGACGTTTCCCTGGCTGGCGGCCAACAGGTGTTTTGGGGTGCATCGACCAGAAAGGGGAGCGGCGTCGATAGTGCGGGCGGACGCGTTATGACCGTTACAGCAACCGGTGCGTCCGTCGAAGAAGCGCGAGTGCTGGCTTACGATGGCGTGCGCGAGGTTACAGCTCGCTTTGAAGCGCAAGCGCACCTAAGCTGCCGGAGCGACATCGCTGCCGACATCGAGGAGCGCAACCAAAGGGCCTCTCCCGCGATATAAGGAGATGCAATGGCTCTAACGTATCGAGGCCCAGCAGTCGCACAATCGGTTCCCACCCAAGCCCTGCTGGGGGCCGTGCTCGGGATTACTGCAATCGGGATGCTGGTCACCGCGGTCGGCGCGCATCTCTCGCAAGACTGGCCCTACAGTCTTGGCATCTTGCTCCTGTTCTTCATCGCGCTCGGGTTACTCATCGGCATTCATTTTGTGCGTGAGAACGAGTTGCTAGCGCTGGCGCTCTACTACGCGTTCACCTTCGTTGAAGGTTTGGCAATCGGGCCATTGATCGGTGCTTACATACATCTCGATGGCGGGATCGTGGTGACGCAGGCCGCGCTCACGACGGGCCTCGGCATGGCAATACTCGGCACCATTGTGTATGCTACCGGACTGGATTTGCGCCGCTTCAGCGGGATCATGTTTCTTGCAACCCTCGGGTTGGTCGTTTTCGGAATCATCTCCATTTTCACGCGTTTCGTGCACCCCACACTGTACGCGTGGATTTCGCTGGTCATCTTTACGATTTGGACGCTGATCGATTTTGCGCGCATTCGGGCAAACGAGCCCGGGTGGACACCGGTGCAACTAGCGGTGCAGCTCTACCTGGATGCCCTGAATATTTTCCTGGCGCTCTTGCAGATCTTCGGGGGGCGGGGCGGTCGGAGCAGCTACAGGTCATAACCGCGCGGCCCTTCGGCGTGCTAGAATGAAGCGAGCATGTGCGGGATAACCGGGATCTACGCTCCGGGTCACGATGCGGCGCGGCTAGCCTTCTTCGCGCTTTATGCGCTGCAACACCGTGGCCAGGAATCCGCCGGCATCGCGGTCTCGGATGGCGGCACCATCAAGTCCCACCGCGAGATGGGGTTGCTCTCGGCCATCTTCGATGAAGAGATTCTGTCGGATCTAACGGGTTACATCGCATGCGGGCATACGCGCTACTCCACGAGCGGATCGTCCATCGTGGTCAACGCGCAGCCGCTCTTGGAAACCACCGAGATCGGCGATTTCTCCTTTGCGCACAACGGCAACCTCACCAATACCGACGAGCTGCGCGACACGCTGGCTCCCACGACCATTTTGCAGGCGAGCTCGGATTCTGAAGTGCTGGCCAAACTTATCGTCGAGGCCGAGGGTTCGATGATGGAGCGCATCGTTACGGTAATGCATCGCGCCAGGGGCGCTTACTCCGTCGTTCTGTGCACGCGCGATGAGCTATACGCCTTTCGCGACCCGTGGGGCGTGCGTCCACTTTGCTTGGGGACGTACGGCGACGGCGGCTACGTGGCCGCATCCGAATCGTGCGCGCTGGCAACAGTTGGCGCGAAGTTCGAACGCGAGTTGGCGCCCGGCGAAGTAGTCCGCATTCATAAGGGCGGCGTCGAATCGATTGTGATGGCCACGACCGAGCGCAAAGCCCTCTGCATGTTCGAGTACATTTACTTTGCGCGTCCAGATTCCACGCTGAACGGCAAGACGATCTACATGGCTCGTTACGCGATGGGTCGCGAGCTGGCCAAAGAGTATCCGGTCGAGGCCGATGTGGTCATGGCGGTGCCCGATTCGGCAATTCCGGGGGGGATTGGCTACGCCGCCGAGAGCGGTCTGCCGTACATCGAAGGTTTGATTAAGAACCGCTACATCGGCCGGACGTTCATCAGCCCCGACCAGTCGATGCGCGACCGTGGCGTGCAACTCAAGTTCAATCCAGTGGTGGAAAATTTGAAAGATCAACGCGTGGTGGTGGTGGACGATTCAATCGTGCGCGGTACAACGACGCCGCGGATCGTGCAGCTTTTGCGCGATGCAGGGGCCCAGGAAGTGCACGTGCGGGTGACGTCACCGCCGATCAAGCATCCGTGCTACTTGGGCGTGGATATGGCGACCTACGATGAACTGATCGGCGCGAACTACTCGGTGGAGGAAATCCGCAAGAAGATCGGCGCGGATACGCTCGGTTATTTGAGCTTAGAAGGTTTGGTCCGCGCCACCGGTCGCGATGAAAAGGAAATGTGTTTGGGCTGCCTGACTGGCACCTACCCGAACGTTCCGGCCGCCCACCGCAACCGCGCCCTAGTGGGCTAGTTCTCATTTGCCATCCCGAACTTCCACCATGTCACCCCGAGCATGTCGAGGGGCAGCTGATCATCATGCCCGATGCGACGATTCTTCCTGGTTCTCGACAAGCCCGAACTGACACCGATATGTGGGCCTGAAGTTGTAATTGTTAGCCCCCAGCTTCTACTGTGTCACGCTAGACTGGCCCCCATTTTGTAGTGTTTTTCTAGGCCCTTTGGGCCGTATAAGGAGAACAGCTACAGACCATGTCCAAACGACGTGAATACAGCTCAGAGTACAAGCGCAACGCCGTCCAACTCGTCTTGTCTGGCAAGAAGAGTCGCTCGGTGATCGCTCGGGAATTAGGCATCCGTGCCGATTTGCTCTACCACTGGCAGAAGGCGCTGGCGCCCACATCCCCAGGCGTTCAAGAAGGAGGAAATTTGAACGCAGAACAGCGGCGAATCCGTGAGCTCGAACGCGAGAATGCCACGCTTAAGGAAGAGCGCGAAATCCTAAAAAAAGCCGCGGCAGATTCAATGGGTCAAGGCA
>QHBJ01000011.1 GCA_003243975.1 Candidatus Meridianibacter frigidus
CGGCCCATACAGTGGCTTGAGCGGCAGATCGGAGATCGTGCGGTCGGTTGCACCGGAGCCCGGGCCTTTGCGCCGCCCGCTGCGCGCTGCCGGTGGTGACGGCCGTTCAGCGGTCAGGGGCATAGCAAAACGCGCACCGTGTATTACTCACGGTTTCGCACTTCGACGCCGCCTGCGCATCTCCTGAAGAAAAGGATACGCGAGTGCGTGGGGCCAACATAATGCTTACCGCCGGGTTGCTTTTTTATTACCACCTAATGAGGTCGACCGATCTGTGACTGCCAAGGCGCGAGCGCTGCTTATGCAGCTTGCCGAGCGCAAGACGTGGTCTTGCAGAGCGCCCGTTCATAACCCCATCGCGATGGGAGTTATCTTCTACCTGCTCATCGTCGGAATGATGCTGCTTGGGTCGGCCACGCAATACCGGTTTTTCTACGGTAATTTTTAAGTTGTCTGCGTGGAAAAACTCGGCCGGCATTCCCGTAACGCTCGCTGTAACCGTGATGCTCCTCGTTCTGACGGACTTGGGTTTGCATGCTTGGAACCTGCAGCCGCAACGTCTTCCCGAGCATTTCTCAAGCAGTTATCTCACTCGATATGTCGATCAGTTCAAAGGCCAGGGCAATCTGCTGGTCGTTGTCGGCGACTCGGTCCTTTGGGGTTACGGTGTTCCGCCCCAGGACTCGACGGTCGCGGTGTTGCGGCGCGAGTTCCCAAACCTGGCCGTTCTGAATCTCTCGTACGAAGCGGGCAGCCCCATCAACGTGGATTTCTTGCTGCGTTACTTGTTGGCACGCGGCTTGCGGCCGCGAGCCGTGCTCTTCGACTTAAACCCGATCTCTTTCAATCAAACAACCAGCTCGTACGATACGCTCAATGCCGCGCTCGCCCGAGTCTGCGTACCGGACCTCGTAAGCAGTTTCGACCGGGAAAGGCTCAATGCGGGCAGTTCGGCCGCCACGCGTGATGTTTCGGAGCGCACCGATCGCTTTCTCGAACAACACTGGCTGCTCTACGGTCTCCGGGTGGACATGCACCAGGCACTCTTCGGCGACGTTGACGCATCCACCGCACTTTGGGGCCGCATCAATACTTCGCGCGCTTCGGGCGGCGCACCGGCTTACGCACAGATGTACGACTTGACCCCACTGGGACGGCAAAACGTCGCTTACGCGTATACCGAACACTCTTTTGCGATGCTGGGGGCGCAGCACATCCCGATGCTCGGCTTTCTCACGCCAACCAACCACGCACTGGTGCACACATTCGTCGACGTCCGGGCATACGACGAGAACCTTCAGCGCTTGCAGCAGTTGGGACACCGCTACGGCGTACGCATCTTAAACTTCGATCGCCTCCTGGCGCAGAAGAACTTCATCGATAACACCCATCTCACGACCGCCGGCAACCGTCGGTTGGCCAAGGCGCTCTCGCCCGCAATCGTACGGGCCCTCCATGTTTTTTAATACCTGGCAGTTTGCGATGTTTGCTCTGCTCGTGGTGGTCATCTACCGGCTGGCATCGCCGCGCTTGCGCGCTTACGTTCTCTTGCTTTCCGGGCTGATCTTTTACGCCAGCGCCGGCGTCGGGTACTTGTTACTCATCGTCGCGGTCACACTTGCCACCTACGCGTGCGCGCGAATGCTCCAATCTGGAAAAGCCGGCATGCGCACGGGCGCCTTCGCGCTCGGTTTGCTGGTGCTGCTCGGCACGCTTTGCTACTACAAATACGCGCGCTGGATTACAAAATCGCTAGCCGCCCTCTTTCCGCACCTGCACCTCGGCGGCTTTGGGCCGCTCATCGTCCCGCTTGCGATATCGTTTTTCACCTTTGAATTCATCCATTTTTTGAGCGACGTCCGTTCGGGCCGGATCGAAAGGTTTACGCTGAAAGAGTTCCTGACGTTCGCGTGGTTCTTCCCCACGATGGTCGCCGGCCCCATCAAGCGATACCGGCTCTTTTCGGCTCAGCTGGGCGATCTGCGCATGGCGCAAGGGCCGGACCTGCAAGCCGCGCTCTACCGCATAGCGTGCGGCTTATTCAAGAAAATCGCAATCGCCGACCCCGTGACCATTTTCGTCGATCCGCTCTTTCACCCGCAGCTGGGAATGACCGCACCGGTGTACGCCGTCGCGATGGTCGCCGCCACGGTCAAGATCTACTACGATCTTTCCGGTTACTCGGACATCGCGATCGGTTTCGCACAGCTCTTCGGCGTGCGCGTCCCCGAGAATTTCGCACGGCCGTACTGGGCCCCGAACATCGTAGAGTTCTGGCACCGCTGGCATATATCGCTAAGCTCGTGGGTTCGCGACTACGTCTTCGTTCCGCTCGCGAGAACGTGGCGCAAGGGAGCGCCGCCCTCGAGCACGCGGGGACGAAGCGTTACCGTTGTTTCGTTTATCGTCATAATGCTGATCATCGGAGTGTGGCACGGAGCCGGCTGGCATTTTGCCGCCTGGGGCTTGTGGAACGGCGTTTCGCTGGCCGCTTACTATCTGTGGCGCAACATGGTCGTCGTCCGGGTCGCGTTCCTGCGCAATGGATCGCTGGCACTCGACCTTGCCTCGATCGGGCTGACGTATGTGAGCTTTGCGTTTGGGCTCGCGCTGATCGCCGCTCCCTCCACCGCCGATGCCATGATGGTCTACCGGAGTTTTCTATGAGCGGGCGCGCACTTCTGTACGTACTCTGTTTCGCGTCGGCGTTCGCGGGCATCGCATACGCGGCCGATTTGTCGTCTTTTCCGCCGCCGCGCACGATTCAAAGCCGCGACGGCGCCGGGCCCGTAATCTATTGGGACGCGACCGCCTACGTTGAACGCTTCGTTAGTCTGGGCACTCCGGCGCCCGAGGCGCTCGCGGCGCTGAAGTATGAAGCCGTGCGCCTCTTCGTTCGGCAGGCACCCGGCTTGGCGCGCAACGAGCGATACCTTCGCGTCGTTGTATCGTTCGCCAAGACCGGCGCAATCAGCAAGCGTTATCAGACCAAGACCTTCGAGGGCGTCGAGAATCTGCTAGCGGTGGAGGGAGCTTTACATCGTGGCATGCGTTTCGATAAGGGCTGGGGACCAGCGGCGCGTAGAGGCAAATTCCCCAAAGGCATCCGCGTGCGGCTCCTAAGCGAACTTCCATCCGAGCAGCAACCGTAACTTTAAGGAGAAAGACACCATGAAACGATCCATTCCCGGCCTGTTGGCATTCACGGCATTTCTTACCGGAGCCATCGTGAGCCCATCCTTTGCACAGCAGCAACCTGCACCGGGCGCACCGTTTGGCTTGGAGAGTTCGCCCGACCGGGCTCCAGTGCCCGACGGCTTGGGCAGCGGCATCATTCCCATCGCCTCAAAACAATTTACACCGGTGGTCAGCGCGAGCGTGCCGGGATTCCCACCCTTCTGTTATAAGCTGCCTGCCGCCGTCGATCCAACACGCGGTCCGCTTTATCTGGGCTTTTACGATCCGGCAGCCGGCAAGTGGGCTCCAGATGCGGAGGGCATCGGCGTCGTCAAGAACGGCACCGTATGCTTCGCGGGTACGCACAATCCGGTAGTCGTGCAACCGAATGTGACCTACTACTTCGCGTTATATCAGCGCCCTTAAAACGGCTTGCGCGCTTCCATCGCCAGGAAGTGTCCGTGGCGCGGATCGATGCGGCACAAAAAGCGTGAGGGCGCACCCCAAAATGGGGCGTATCCCGTGCTGCCGTAGCGCACTACTTCGAAACCGCTCTTCTGCATGACGTCGCGCAGCGCGCGATAAGCGAGCACGCAAACGTGTGCGGCCGCGCCGGTAATGCCGGCTTCGAATGCCTCGGTTAACATTTCGAACCGATCGAGCTTGACGTCGGCCATGTGCGCAAGCGGACAGCCGATGATATCGCCGTCGATCGGAGTGGATGAAAACGGCTGCCACCCGAATGCCAACGCGGCGACATTTGCCCACCCCGAAAGATTCTCTGTTAGAACGATAGCTCGGCCCCCGGGACGCAAGATGCGGAACATTTCGCGGGCGTAAAACATCGTGCGGTGCATGTGTTCGATGTTTTGGCTTGACATCACCACGTCACATTCGCCGTCGGCCACGGGCCAGCGCACCGAAAGGTCGGTCTTGCGCGCATCGATGCCGCGGCTCTTCGCCGCAGCGATCTCGCTTTCGACGAACTCCAAGCCGATGCATGATTTGGCTCGCGACCCCTCCCACCAGACCGTTGTTTTCTCGCCGTCGCCGCAGCCGATATCCACCAGCGTTTCCGCCGACGGCCCGTCGCGCAGAAATTGCTCGCCTGCCTTATCGCAATCCAGAAGACCGGAGATATAGACGTTCGGTGCGACTCTTTTCACCAAGTTGGTTAGTGCGCCGAGTATTGGTACTGCCACGCGGCGTCGTTCAACGTACGCTTCGCATTTGCTTTCCGTTCAAAAGGGCTCGCGGCGAAGATGCTGAAGCGCAGGAGGCGCATGGCTGACTCGACCTTCGACGTAGCGGTTCCGGCTCCGCGGGTGCGCGCGCGCGAAAGCGTGCGCGTTTTCGATCGTTATGCGGTGGCGCTGGCGCTGGTCTTGCTCGCCCTGATCGCGACGCAAGTCACCGTTTCGAACCTTCCGCCCAATAAGATTTTCGCCGGGCACGATAGTGGATTCTATACGCTCTACCCGCAGCAGCTTATGCGCACTTCGGCGGGAACCTGGGAAGTCAAGCACGACTTCGGCTTTCCGAACTTTCAGTCCATGGTCACGCTGCCGTATGCCCTAGCGGTCAAATTCGTCAATGCTCTCCATCTGAGCAGCTCGATGGTGGGACGCACATTTTTCGAGCTGCAGCTATTGTTTTTGGAGTTCGGCTCCTTTTGGCTGGCGTGGCTAGTTCTGGAGCGGACGTTTCCGGAAGCGTCTCGCACTGTGCGCGCTATCGGAGCGTTCGGTGCAGCATTTCTTGCCACGTTTAACATCTTCACCGCCGTCCTCATGCTCTATCCCCCGAGCAATTTTCAGGGCGCGGTCGTCCTTTGGCCGGCCATCATCGCGTTCGAGCTTTATTTTCTGTGGCACCGTGCGCGACTATCAACGGCATTGCTCTTCGGACTTGCTCTTGCAGCCGCTAGCTTCGGCAACCCCGCGCACACCATTCTTGGCTTTGCGCTCGTTGTAGCGGTTTACGTGGCAAACGCCGCGGTCACGCGCGCCTGGCGGATCAAAATCATGATGGTCACGGCCGGCGTAACATTCTTCTGCACCGGCTATTTTTGGCTGCCAGCCTTAGCGGCACTCTTCCTCTATCACGGCGGGATCGTTGTGCCCGAAGGCGCCGATCCGCTATCGCTCATCCGGTCCCAGGAGCTGATTGCCCAGCGATCCAGCATAGCAGCTCTGCTGCGCTTCGATGGTCTATTGTGGTGGCCGCGAACGCGAAATGCAGAGCTGTATGCTTCCTTTCCAATGATCGTGGCAACATTTTTGCCACCGATGGCGGCCATCTGCGCACTGCTTTCGAAAAGGGCGCTGGCGCGCGTGGCATGGATTCTCCTCTTGGTAGGACTCGAGCTGGCGAAGGGCGTGCATCCCCCCTTCTCGCTCAATATGTACTGGCTGATGACCCACGTTCCGCTGTTCGCGGCTTTCCGTGAAGCGTACGACAAGTTCATCGTTTGCCTGCTGATCGCTCTGCCCACCGCGTTCGCGATTGGAATTGTGTTGCTTGGCCGGCATCAACCGTGGGGCAGGATCGCTGCGGGAGGCGCGCTCGCAGCAGTCGTTTTCGCGGCGTGGCCTTTTCTGGCGGGGCGTATCGCAGAACCCTACTTCCTAACGACCGTCCCCCCCGACTATGTCAAAGTCGACCAGATGATGGGCGGCGATCCTCAGACGCGCGCGCTTTCGCTCCCGGGCGCGCCGGGTGAGATCAATGTGACGAGCTGGTTCAAGGGCGGCAATTTTGAGAACTTTCTCTTTCGCGCACGCATAATTAACGGTGCCATCTTCAAAGCACGCAGCATTTCTGCCGCTACGCTATACGATGACGTCAAGCTTCAGCAGGCACGCGAACTTCCCGAGCTGATTGGGATGCTCGGCCTATATGGCATCGACTACGTACTCCTGCACAAAGACTACCTGACGAGTTACCGCATGGCATGGGACTACGAACGCTACAAGGTGCTGGGACCTCTGCTCGCACAGTCCTCGGCGCGCTTTCTTGACCGAGACGCGCGTCTGCAGAAAGTCTATGAAGGCGACAATCTCGTCCTCTATCGCGTTCGCTCGGCAGCCACCCTGGGCAACGCCTACGGCTCGTACGAAGCGGGGGTCGAAACCGGCTACCAGAACAACCTGCTCGGCGCGGCTAATTCCGGAATCACCGAAGCAGGACGCCATCCGATACTGCTTTTTACCGGAAACCAGCGGCCCGTTGCTAGCATGCAAGACGAGTACGATGACAGCGCGCTTTTCCAGCGATCCGCTTACGTCGTGCGCGCCCCACTGATCGACGAAACGCCGGCACTGTATCGCGAGCAGATGCGGTTGCCCGTGCACCAAGTGGAATCCGCATCGGCGCATTTTTCCAGCAGCGCGAAGCCAACCTACTACCTTTTTATGCAGCCGCATGGCGATTGGCTGTCCTTGCCAGTGGCACGTAAGGAGAACATCGTTGGCTCGTTCATAGCGGGTGCGGCCGAGCGCGCCACGCCACGCGTGGTCGTTGAATCCGACAGCGTGCCCAAAGAGGTCGTGGCAGATTTCTTTGGAGCCGACGGCATGTCGGCCTGGCGCCTACGCCCGTTTACCGATGAGCCAACGCCCGACGACAATCTCTCCGAAGGGAGCCCGACGCATCAACCAGGCGCCTTTGTCGCGCGAGAGGTTCCATCTTCTACAGTCATCAGTCCAACTTCTATCGCATATCAGTTTCGCTTGTCGAACGACGCGCGCACGGACGAATACATTGTGGCCTATCGCGATACCCCGGAGATTCCGCTGCTCGGCGATCCCACGGTCAGCTTCGATTACGAGCTCCCCAACAATACTATGGTCGCCGCTTGGTTACGCTTCGACCTTCGCGGCCCCGCAGGGCGGCGCGTGTATCTCGACAGGGAGCTTGACTTCAGCGGACGCCTAACGGGCTACGATTTGCGCGACGGATTGCAGGCGGCCCTCGATCACCGCTTCGACGAACTACTTGCGCTGCACCAGACCGATCCCCAATGGATCGCCACCCAAAAGTTCTTCAACCCCGAACAAGCCGACAACTACCGTCTGACCGGCATGCGTTTGATCGTCGGAAAGCATCCGGGATCCGACCTCTCGGCGATGCCGAGAAACTTCAGCTTTACCGCACGCTCTCTGCGCGTGGCTCTGGGCACGTCTTCTCCACCGACATATCCCGTCCGCGGTTTTCACAGCACTTTTATGGGAGCAAAGAGTAAAAGCACAGTAGCGAACTTTGAAAGCGTCTACACAACGGTGCAAAACGGCGCGCTTCTTGCGAATGCCACGGTGAAGAATGGTCGCTTGCCGACGGATCAGACACTAGCGCACCATGTCGTAACATTCAAACTCAGAGATGGGACGACCACCGTCGTCAATGTTTTGCGGGAAACTGACGACGCCTACATAGTCGCGGACGCCTTGCAGCGCCGCAAACTCTTCAAGAATTTGGTTGATTCGATCGTCTCCATCGCCGCAGGCGGTTCGGGACTTTACTCGATGATGATGCCGCTTCCGCGTCTTGACATCAACAAGTTTCCTGAATTGCACGTGCGCTATCTGCAGGGCAGCCCCAACGAGCAAGTAGAGCTGCGCGTCGGATTGCAAAGTAAATTTGGTTTTATGGAAGTCCAGCCGGGCGTCGGCGCTCTGGGCGACCAACCCATTGGAATCCCCTCGGAAGCGGTCCACCAAGCCAGTCCGGTTGGTCTGGACACGTTCGTGGCGCTCGATAGCCGCATGCTTACGCCCGCCACTGACTTGGGGTGGCGCGAAGCGGTTTTTGATATGCGGGAAGTTGCACAATACCGCGCGCGGGCGCTGCAGGTCGTTCCCAAATACGTCAGACTCACTTTTCTGATTACGCCTCCCGCCGGAGATGAAACGACGACCTCATTTTCGCTCGGCTTCGGCGATGTCGCCTTTCTCGGGACGGGCGCGCTTGCGCGGCTTCGGCCGTCCGGCCAGACGCTCAAACTTGATGGACGCCCGCTGCGGCCTGTAAGCCAGCACAAAGTTGCCGGGGAACCCGACGTGATCTCCTTGGACTATGCGCCGGTCACGGTCGCTCGCGGTGCGCACCAGGTCACAAGTGCGTTCGGCGAGCCCTGGAGCGTGAGGAGCATCGCGTTAGTTCCCACCGCGGTGCGAAGCATTCCGGAGCACCCCTCCGTAAGCATCCGTCACGTAGACGATGAACTCTTCGCGGTGCACGTTGATGGCGCGGCGCGCCCGGTGTGGCTCGCGTTCGCCGAAACGTACCACCAGGGCTGGCGCCTGATCCAAGCGGATGCGCCACGCAACCGCATCGCGTGGCTTCTCTCCTTGCGCTGGCTTGGAAAACAGGCGGGAAATCACATAGCCGGCAATGCGTACAATAACACGTGGTTTGTGGCCAATCCCACCGCCCGCGATTTCGTTATCGATTTTGCCCCGCAGGACTTTGGCATCGCCGGGATGGCCGTGGCCATGGTGACCCTACTCGCTGCGCTGGGAACGGCGCTGGTTCTATGGCGCCGATAGCAGCGCCGGGGTTCATGCGCAGGCGCTTTTCGCTGCGTTGGCCCTGGCCGAAGCGATCCTTCTGGGTTGTGTTTTTTTCACTTCTCGGGGTGCTCTCCTCGCTCGTGCCTCAAATTGGTGGCACTCCAAAGCCGACGGCGGTGTTATCGAGTCTCTTCTTCGCCGCAGCCGGTGCTCTTGCGGTTGCGATGTGGCCAATGTTGCAAGAGCTGTTATTGTGGTTCGCTTTGGCGATTTTCGGCGCTGCGGTTCTGTTGCGTGTCATCACTTCTGATGTGGCATCGGCAATTTCCGATGGTCTCATCACATTAGCGATCGTATACGTAGCCGCATATCTTTGCGCAGCGCCAATTCTAACCGTGCCGGCCCGGCTTGAGAAGTTGCGTGGTTGGTGGCCACGCCTCGTGCTAATTCCGGTGCGGCCTTCCCACGTAGTCGCTCTGTCCTTACCGCGGGCCGCCGTCGCCGCGGCCCTAACGATCGGTATACTTTTTGTCATTCCGCGCGGCGCTGCGCAAACGTGGTCGCTCATGGGGGTCAGCACCGGTAGCCCCGTATGGAATGCGCACGTGATCGCTTCCAATCTGAGCGTAAGTGGACGAGCCCTGCTCGACCCGCTCATCGTCTCGTCTGCCGGAAATGCGTCGCCAGTATCGATTCCGGAGTCGCCCGTTTTGAATGCGCTAAAGTTTCTTCACCCGGGCGCACTCAACGGACCCTTCGTGGTAAACCTGCTCACGCTCATCGGGCTCTTCGGGTTGCTCGTCGCGGGCACGCGGTTCGTCGACAATTTCTGCAATAATTGCTATGCATCTGCCGCATCGCTGCTGCTCTTTGCCACGCTGCCGCTCGGGTACAACCTGCGCTTTGCGGCCCCGTTGGACCTGATCGTTCCCGTCGCGTTGTGCGCGTACGTTATCTGGCAACCCCGTCAACGAGCAGTCGCGGCAGCGGTCGCGTTGCTGGCGGGTTTCACGAATGTAGCGTCCGGTTACGAGCTTGCGATCATGCTGCTCGCACTACGCATTGCGGGATACGGGCCTGGCTTATTTACGTGGCTGCTGGCGGCTTTGGGAGCGCTCGGAAGCATAATTTTCGGCGCAGCGATACAGGGAATTGCGCCAGCCGTTTCTCTTACACAAAGCTGGTGGTTTGCGGACGAACTCTCGCGCATCTTCTGGACCGAACACGTTGCCGTCGCTCCCGGCTGGGTCATTTTCGCCACGCTTCTTGGCGCTTTAGGAGTCAGGGAGATGATCGCGGAGCGCATGGTGCGACCGTTGACCTTGGTAGGGGCCCTGGCCGGATTGGGAATTCTGTTCGCTGTTCCCACCCACTTGGGTGGGGTCCCGATCGTCTCCCCGGCTAGAATACTTCAGGTGCTGCCGCTGGGATGGCCATCGGCACGCATGCTCGAGTTAGCGCTGTTTGCCTCAACAATTCCAATCGCGTTCGGTTTTCGAACGCTTGTCGACTTCATCGCCTCCAGGAAACCTGAATTGCTTCGGATCACCCCGTGGCTCGCAGTGTTGTGGATAGCGTGGCTGATAAACCCGAAAGCCGTTTCCATCACCATTCCTATCGAACCGCCGAATACCACGATGGCCGAGTTCCCTATCGCCGAAGGTGGATCTCCCATCGGAATCGGCTATGCGGATGAATTGCTGGCGCGGGGCTTGCGAATCGTCCAGCCCCTCGTTTTTGTTGACGGCAGCCCTCTCTCCGCGGGCGACCTGGCTGGAACCGGCGCTACGGACGACAATATGCGAAAGCTCGGCGTCGGCATCGCCGTCGTGCGCAAGGACCTCTACGCTAGCCCGCGTCTGCGCACGGTTGAGCCACAAATTTACGATTCCAAAGCATTTGAAATCCCGCGGCTTGCTCGCAACACGAACTACAAATTGGCTCAGTTTGCGGGCGATGCCGACGTTTATCATTTGAACTCACGGTAGTGCTGCGCGTCGGGTTGGTCGGTTACGGCTACTGGGGGCCGAATTATGCGCGCCTGCTGCGCGAGAGCGGCCGCGCGACGTTATCGTGGTGTTGCGATCTGTCGGAATCGGCCCGAGCTGCAGCCAAGCAGCACGATCCGGCCGTCAAAACAACTTCAAATCTGGATGAACTCTTGGAGGCCAACGACTGCGACGCCATCATCGTTGTCGTGCCGACCGTGCATCATTATGCGGTCACCAAGCATATTATCGAAGCCGGCAAACATGTGCTGGTCGAAAAGCCCCTTACCGCGACGAGCGAAGAGGCGCGAGACCTGTTAGCCTTGCCGCACGACGATGGAACCATCCGAATGGTGGGGCATGTCTACCTTTACAACCCGGCGGTTCGGTACATTCGAGAAGCGGTAGCTAGGGGCACGCTTGGCGCGCTGCGTTACCTCGGCGCATCTCGCATCGGTTTCAGCCCCAAGCGCGACGACGTCGATGCACTGTGGGATCTCTCTCCGCACGACATCTCGATGGTTTTGCATCTGCTTGGGAAGATGCCGGCCAGCGTGTCGGCCTTCTCGCACGCATATTTGCGGCAAGACCGTGCCGACGTGGTGCTGAGCACGATGCTCTTTCCCGGCGGGCAGATTGCGGATATGCAGGCCAGTTGGGATACACCGTTCAAGCAACGGCGTTTAACCGTGGTAGGGGAAAAACAGTCGCTGATCTTCGACGACGTGGCCGCAGAGAAACTCTCTCTGTACGAAAGCACCGCTGCCGGAGCGCCCGCGCAAACGGTGCCCATCCCGGCCGCCGAGCCGCTGGGCAGCCAGCTCGATCACTTCCTGGATTGCATCGAGAATGGAGCGGCGCCGCTGACACCGTTTCGCGATGGCTTGGATGTCGTAACCGTGCTGGAAGCTCTTTCGCATTCCGCGGCGACGCGTTCAACCGTTACCCTGGCATAAATGCGCGAGTACGGCTTTGTGCGGGTTGGTTGCGACTTCTGCGGTTCGAACGAGCATCGCGTTGTCGCGCGCAAGCGCGGTGCGCTCATCACCTCCGAGTTCACTATCGTGCGGTGCGCCAAATGCGGCTTTATCTTTGTCAATCCTCGTCTGTCGGATGCCGAGATCGCCCGGCTCTACGACGACGAATACTACGCCGGCCGGGGCTTCGATCGCACGGTTGCGTACGACACCCAAGACAAGGATGAAACCAAACGCGCCGACATCGCTGCGATGCTGAGCGAAGCGGCGGGATCGCTGCGGGCAAAGCGCTGTCTGGACGTTGGATGCGGCAACGGATACCTGGTCTCCGAACTGCGCAAGCATGAAGCCGACGCATGGGGGCAAGACAGTTCGCCCTCGGCGTTGTCGATATGCCGCACCCGCAACGTTCCGGTCCTTCCGTATGATCTCTTCGATGCGCGCTTGGATGGGGAGCGGTTTGAGATCGTCACCGCAATCGAAGTGATCGAACACGTCATCAGCCCGACGCGCTTTCTTGCCCGGTTACGCGAACTGCTCGCGCCGAACGGCGTTCTGTTCATCGGGACCGGTAGTTGGGAACTCGTGAGCCGGCAGCCCGGCGCGCCCTACATCATGCCGGAGGGTCATATCTGCTACTTCACGCCGACGACGCTGGCAAGATTCTTCGAAAAAGTTGGGCTTACGGTGGATTGGAAAACGCTCAACCGAACGTGGATCGGATGGCGCGTAACTCCCGGACCACCGCATTCGCGACTACGGGCCAATGTCGTGCGAGCAATGGCCAGGGTGGCGCGCAGCACGATGCCGCGGGTGGGGCCCTTTCCGCTGGCGCGTTTATCCGGGCTGCCGCCGCAATAGGGCGGCGACCATCCCGCATGCGCCGGCGCTATACTTCAGGAGCTGCAGCCAAAGAAACGACAATCCGAGCCACGGATGGCGAACGAACTCCCGCCAGTTTCTGAAGAACGCCGCGCGCACCGGGCTGACCTGCGCGAATCCGCGGCGGCCGTTCTTGCTCAAAAAGCGGCTGAAGGTCGTGCCGTAGTAGTAAGACTTCTTCACGAAGTCGCCGATGGACGTCGGCTCGCCCAAATGGACTTCCACCGGATCGATCACCGCGATCTTGAATCCGCGCGCCAGCAGCCGGTTATGGATGTCGTAATCTTCGCCCGCGACGAGCTCTTCGTCAAATCCACCGACGGCATCGAAGGCGGTGCGCGTAAAGAAGCGCGCCCCCACGATCAGTTGGTCGTGCTTGTACATCAAGCGCTCGAACCGGCGCACGCGGCCCAGAAAACTCACGTCGCCCGAGGATTCATTGTGCACGGAGACTGCGTCGGCACCCTTTTGGCAGGCAACGACCGCCGTTGCGATCACGTCCGGTTCCACGATGAAGTCCGCATCCACGCGATACAGATACGAACCGCCGGCGCGACGCGCACCCTCGTTGAGCTGCGCGCACCGCTCGGGGCCGCATTCGAAAACTTCGTCGGCCAGTCTTGAAGCAAGCGCCAGCGTTTCATCCGAAGATCCGTTATCGATCACGAAGATCTCAACGTCCGGATACGTTTGCTCTCGCAAACTCTGGATACAGGCGGCCAAGTGCTCGGCACTGTTCCGGGTTGGAATTAAGACGCTGACTCGCTCCGGCAGCGCCGCCATCCTCAAAACCGTCCCGCCGCGACGGGCGCTAGCATGTCCAGGGCATCCAGAACGTGGTGCACACCCAAATCTTCGCGCAAGCACCGCACGCCGATATTGAGTTTACAGGTAAAGCGCTTGTCCCCAAAACGAAAGCACGGCGGACAGAGCGATGGATGAACGACCCGAACGTTCTGGCCCCAGGGAGCGCAGAGCTTGGGATCCGTGATGCCGAAAAGTGCAGCCACTGGAACGCGCATCGCGGCCGCCAAGTGCGCAATTCCATTGTCGGCGGCGACGACGGCGCGCATCGTAGACATATCGGAGGCCACCTTTGCCAACCGACCTTCAATCAAGGGCGCCTGCGGATCGACTGCATCTCTCACCGCGACCGTCTCCTCGCGTTCGTTCGGGCCGGTGATGAATGCGAGTTCGTGGCCTTGCGCGCGCAAAGCATTGCCAAGCTCAACGTAGCGCTGAGCGGGCCAGCGTTTGAGTTCGTTTCCTTTATAGATCATCGAACCGACGTGTAATCCGATGCGCCCTCCACGCGCATTTGAAAACCACTCCAGTGGAGCGGCGCAGGCCGGAACGACGTCGGTTTTGATGCCGATTTCGCTCAACAGCGCAATGTTGTTCAGCACGTTATGCTCTGTGCGAACCGCGATACGCCGGTTTTCCAAGAACCCGAGCGTCTTGTACAGGGGCTGGTACGCGTGCGCGATACGCTTGCGCGCACCCACTAAGGCGGAAAAAACGTGATATTCGGGGCGCACCGCCGGATATGGGAGAAACGAGATATCAAAACGCTCGCGCCGCAAAGACTGCAGCGCCTGCATCGAATGAAACGCACCGCTTTCCCAATATGGAACGTAGTGCGCGCGATCGATTTCCTGGAGAGCCTCCAGTAGCTCAAAGGAGTTGCGCTGCGTTGCGACCGCAGCAAGGTGCCAATCGGGATGCGCTTGTCGCAGGGTGCGAATCGCCGGCGTTGCCATGAGCGTGTCACCCAATCCTTGCAGACAAAGCCAAACGACCCTCATGGTGGCCCTACTACTGCGATGTCGAAAGCATCGTACTGGGGGCGGCCACTGGCCGCTCGCAGCCGGCGGCCTGCGCGATGATCGTAACGAGCTTCAGCGCGTTGGAGATACCAAAGTGGCGCAGCGCAAATGCGCGCACTTCGGGCCGAACGGCGGCCAGTTCCGCGCGCCGCCGCACGGTCTCCGCGATGGCGCGGCGAATGCCTTGGCGCGTCGGAGGATACAGCCGCGCCAAACGTGGTGCGCCGATCATCGTGCCGTCAACTCTTTCACCAGCGTAGAGGGCGTTCATGGTTTCATCCGAGGTTACCACCGGCATTCCGGACGACATCGCCTCCATAACGACCAAGCCGGGATAATCCACGTCCACGCTGCCCCAGAACTGCACGTCGCAGGCGTTATGGAGTTCGACCAAGTCATCGCGCCCGCGCGTGCCGAGCAGACGAATAGCAGGATTGTTATCTGCGATCGAACGTACGTCCGGCTCCACGACGCCTTCCCCCGCAAAGAGAAAGAGCATCTCCGGCGTCTCCAGATCCCGCAATGCGTCGACGATACGGTCGACGTGCTTGGTCGGGCACAACCGGCCGCCAAATAAAAATGCCGTTGCGCCAGCCGGTATGTTCCACTTGGCGCGGAGTTCCTCACGGTTGGGCAGCGGGCGAAAGTACGCTTGATCGACCCAGTTCGTGACAGCGAAGCACCGGGAGGCCGGCATGCCAATGGCCGTGGCATCCGTTCCGAGCATCTTGCAGTTGCCGATCAGCGCGTCGGCTTGGCGGTAGAATGCCGCGGCAAGCATTCGCACCGGCGCAGGCGCGCTGCGAAAGTGGTACGTGTACTGGAAGTGCATCACCAGCGGCAGATGCGTCAGCCATTTGACAGCGATCCCGGAGACACCGGCGATCGGGCCGCCGATGACGTAGATCGCGTCGTAGCGATGCGAGCGTGCGAGCCGCAGTGCGGTTCGCACGATGAAGCATGCCATGCCAACGGTTAGAACGGCGTTCGCCAGCGGGTTCTTGCCCTCGCGGAAGGTCCACAGGAGATCGTGCAGCCGCCGCGCCCGGTAGTAGTGCATGCGCACATTCGACGTATCGGCGAA
Organism: Candidatus Meridianibacter frigidus; assembly: GCA_003243975.1. GTDB lineage: Bacteria > Vulcanimicrobiota > Vulcanimicrobiia > Vulcanimicrobiales > Vulcanimicrobiaceae > Meridianibacter > Meridianibacter frigidus. The sequence goes on from QHBJ01000011.1 coordinate 15,445, forward strand.
CGGTCGATCGGGCGGTTCCAGCGCGACGATGTCGAGCTGTAGGTTTTCCATCTGATTCGCCAACCGCATGAATGCAGAAACAAACGTGTCGGTTCCACCGCCTTTATCGACGGGAAGCACGGCCTGCGTCAACATTTGACGCGTCAGAACAAGAAGGCGCATCGATCTTGCTTTAGGGTTTTTGGGCCGCCACGCCTCCTCGGGGCAGCGATGCAACAATCAATACCAGCAATGCAAGCGCTGCCAACGCGAGCACCCCTTGCAACGGCCGCCGAGGCGTGAACTCCAGCGCGAACCGGTGGTTTCCGCGTGGCACGGTCCAGCTGTTGCTAAAGTCGTTCGCAATGCTGGAACTGGATATGCGTCCGTCCACCGTAAGATTCCAGCGCGGGTCGAATGTCGTGCGGAAGAGTAACCGCGAATCGGTCGGAGTTTCGTACTTCCCGCTGATATGATCGGGTGCCCATTCTTCAACGCTCACCAGCCCGCGCACCGCAGAGGCGCGGTGCAATGCAATGTCGGGCCCCCGCGCCGCTCCCGCGCTTGCGACGAACAGTGCGTCTGAGCGTTCGCGCCGCAATTGTTGTTTCGGAATCCAAGAACATGGTCCGCTCGCGCTCGCGCGCTGCGCCAAGAGCCATGAATACGGCAATCGCAGCAACGAGCGTGCATCTCCGAGCACGGCGCCGTCTCCGCAGCTGCCGATCGGTGCGTACCGCCAGTAATAGGGAAACGCAGCTACCACGTCTCCGGAAACCGGCGCATCGTGCACGAGCGATCGCGGCAACGCTACTCCAAGCGATGCTAGGTTGCCATCGCCTTGTTGAAATCCGAAAAGCCCGCAGTCACCATCTATGGCGAACTGTCGGAAGTCCGGGCCTTGCGAGATCAGGTGCGACCTGGCGGAACTGCGCAGCGCAAGCGCCGGCATCGCACGCCCGGAAACGTGGGAAATGACATTTGCGCGATCGACAATTTGCCGCACCCCAACGCTGCAGAGCTCCGCTTGCGCCGCCTCGGCGTTTCCTTGCATTTGATGGTACAGCGCGCTAGCAAAGAGGCCGTACGGTTCGTACTCGAAGAGCGGCTGCAGCGTTCCAAGCGGCGTAAAGGCAAGCGGATCGGCGCCACTTGTGTCTTCGTCGTGACGCGGGCCGATCGGCTGTGCCGCCGGCCACCAAACGACGCGGCCAGGACCCCTTGCCGGCGTTACAAGCTGCGTCAAGAATTGCGTGGATGCCGTTTTGACCAAGCGAGGGAAGCCCGCCCAGCCCGCCGCAAGCGTCGCGAGTAACAGGACGATCGCTCCGATGCTAACCGGACGCCACATCCGCGAGAACGCGACCCCCGCCAACAGGACGACCGCAAGGCAGTAGGGCGCGAGCGCGTCATACACTTCGCGGTACAGCGACATGTCACTAAAGCGCATGAACAGCATGCGAACCAGCGGCGCAGCCGGGCCTTTGAGACCGGTACACGCCAGCCATGAAAGCACTCCAATCAAAACGAGCGCAACGGCGACGTTTCGGCGGCGCAGCATCACGGCGCCCGCCACCGCCGCGATCGGAAGTACGAGAAGAACGTGCGCCCATAACGCCTGACTCGGGATGAGGTTCTCAGCGTAGAACGTGAAGTAGCCGCGCCCTTCGAGCGCGGCGAGCGGCCCGATACTTTGAATTTGCTCCCAGGAGAGTACGGCGCGCTGCATGGCAAGCGTCGCGCTGCCTGCGCCGGCGATGAATAAAGGTCCGGCGAACGCCGGAAGACTAGCCACGACGATCGAGGCAGCAACGGCCGCAGCATAGCGTACCGGCACGACGGCCGCAGCGCTAAGCGCAATCAGCAAGAGTGCATCGAATCCGATGAACTGCAGTTGCACCAGCGTGAACGCGCCCGCCAGCGCGGCGCGAGCCACCCACCTCCACGGGTGTGCGAAAGTTTGAATCGAAAAGAGCGAAGCCGCGAATGCGGCAAACGCAGCGTATGCCTCAACGTAGGCGACGTGGCCTGCGACCATTTTCGTCAGCACGAGCGGTGCGGCCATATACACCGTTCCCATGGCCAGTGCGATCCATCGTGGGGTTGCGAAAAACGTGCGCAGCGCATGCGCAACCGAGAGAATGCCGACCGTCCAAGCAACAAGCAAACTCCCGATCAGAAGGCCCTTCGCAGGAACAAGCGGAGCGAGCAACCACAGCAACGCGAAATGCGGCAGCGCGGACGGAAAGATGTTCGGGCCTCCCAGCCCGTCGGAACTCCACGAAGTCCAGGCGCGTTGCACATAGAACCGCATGCTCTGAGCATCCGGCGGCCAACTCCAATCGTGGCGATAGGCGGGCAAGCCGGGGTGCGCTATTAGCGGAATCGCGAAGGCCAAAGCGATCGCCCCCGCTATGGCGAAGTCGCGCCTCTCTAGGGTCATGCGCACCTGTTCGTGCGCGCTGCTGCCGCTCACTTTATCGAAGGAGTCTCGCTGTGTCTCTTCCTCGCTTTATCAAAACACTGATGATCTGCTGCTGCGTGCTTCTGCCGGTTGGCGGCGCTTTTGCTGCCGACATGCCCGAGGGCAGCGTTATTGTTACCAAGACGCACGGCGATGCGCTCGCGATCTGGGACGCAACACCGGTCCTCACGGGTCTGGTGAGTCGCAAAGCCGGCCACGACGACATTATGCGCGAACTTGAATCCGATGCCGCGACCATCATGGTGCAGAAGCTTCCGGTCTACAAAAAGACCGCACGCACGCTGACGCTCATGGTTCTGTATGCGAAGACCGGCGCAATCAGCCCGACCTATAACGTCGCTACGTTCGAAGGCGTCGAAAAGCTGCTCACGCTCAGGGCATCCACGCGCACGCGCTTGGCAGGCGATCCGGCCAGAGACTTTCGTGCGGGCAAAACACCCGCGTCGGTTCAACTCCGCGTGATCGGAAAGCTGCCGCCGGAAATCCAGTAGCCGCTAGCGCGCAAGCCATGGGCGCCGGCGCTCAAGCGCGTCGGCGATGCCCTTCGCCACAATCGCCCGCCCAAATTCAGTGAAATGCGGGTCTTCGGTCATGAAGAGCGGTGGGTGGTTGGGCGCGGCTTCCGCATCCATGAATGCCGGCCACAGATTCAGGATCTCGGCACCTGATTTGTTTAGCGCCGTATTCAGCACATCGCCCACGCGCGCGTCCGGCTCCATGGAGTTGCGTTCGAGCGCGGCCCAGGCACCCTCACCCGCAGATAGCTGGTACGGCATTGGATGGGTGACGATCAAAAGCGGAATGCGCGCCTGACGAAGCATTTGATCGATGCGCTGGATCTGCATCGAGAGTTTATCGGACCACTCCGCGGTGCGAGCCGGCAGTTCTTCTTCCGGAATGCCGAAGCTCTGGGCGACGGTAACGGAGTTAACGTCCAAGACGATCGCGTCGTACAGGTGTCCTAAACCGGTAACCGTTTGGAGGTACTGCTCCGCGGCGTCAGCCTTTGAACCTGCGGCAATCGCTGAAACATTGGGCTTGAGCCGGAGCGTCGCAAGCGAGCGCGGTGCGCGACTCGACGATAGCTGTTGCTCGATCATCGCTTCGATGGAATCATTCCACTCGGCGTTCTGCCAAATGAAGGAGTTCCCCATAAATCCAATCTGATAAGTACGCGCGCTCGCATTGAACGTTGGTAACAAACTAAGGGAGGTAATGACGATCGTGCGGCGTGCAATAGGCCCGATGCGGCGAATACGCCGGTTCCCGCTATCGGCCACGACGACCGCACCCTGTGGGTCGATGGCAATGCCGGTCGGAGCGTCAAAAAGAGAATCGGCGCTGGAGCCGTCCTTAAATCCCCCGGTGTCGCCGGATGCATCGTTCAAGGTGCGGCCGCCGATAATGCGCGGCTCGGTCAGCGCCGCGTGAAGGAATCTGACCGTATTCGTTCGGGGATCCGTATAGACGGCAGTTTGCTCGTCGAGCACCGCGACCCCAAATGTGTCACCGATCGTTCGGTAACCCTGCAGAAACCGCTGACCGTCTACACGGCGCGTCTCAGCGGACGGAAAGATGGAAAACTGGTTGGAATTTTGCTTGATTACCATGCCGGTCGCGCTGGCGACGTAGATCTTCGGTCCTTGGGCAGATGCCGCGACCGCAACGCCGAGGGGAGCAGTCCCCATGGCGATCGTCGAAACCGTGCCGTCGCGCGCGATCCTTCGCAGTCCGCTCTGGGGGTCGGCGACATAGAGATTCCCGTCGCGATCCAACGTTAGCCCCAGAGGCTCGGTAAAACTCGCGGACGTGCGCGCACCGTCTGCTCGGCCGATATGGTCCGGCGAGCCCGCAAAGGTCGAAACGCTTCCTCTTGGATCGATGCGGCGAATGCAGTGGTTGTCCGCGTCGGCTACGTATACGATGCCGCTGGAATCCACGGCAACGCCGGTCGGGCGATTGAAGCGTGCAACGCTCCCAGGCCCGTCGCGGTATCCACCCGGGACCCAAAAACCGCGCGAATCCAGCGCTCCTCCGCCGGCCAACGTCGTTACGCGGCCATTTGCGCGCAGCACGCGAATGCGCTGAGCAGCCGCGTCGGCGATAAACAGATTGCCTTTGCGGTCGTACGCGATTCCCATCGGGAATAAGAAGGTGGCCCGTCGCGCCGGGCCGTCGGCGAACCCCGTCGCCCCCGAGCCCGCGATCGTCGCCACGCGTATCGGCGCGGGCGCTGCTGAACTGATTCCGTTCCAGAGGAGCAGCGTGAACGCAACGGCTGCCGCTGCCGGCATCCTCATCACCTTGATTTCCACGGCCGCATCTTCAGCAACGCTTTCGCAATCTCGGCCGCGGCAACTTCACGACCATGCACGGAGAAGTGTGGATCCTCGGTTGCGTAGAGCGCACGATGCGACGGCGACGCGAGATCCGCTTGGAACGCCGGCCATAAATCGATCACAGGGACACCCGACTTGCGAATCGCGGAGCGCAGAAGGCCTTTGAACGTGAGATCGAGCGGCGCGGGTTTCGAAGTTAATTCGTACCACGCGCTCTCCTGCCAGCTGAGCTGATTCGGCAGCGGCTCGATTACGATGGCGAGCGGCACGCCGGCCGCGGCGGCTTGCCCCTTGAGTATTCGCAAGTCTTGCGTCAATGGATCCTGCCACTTTACCGCATTGCTCGAAACATCCGCGAGCTTGATGCCGAACGATCCCGCAATGTCGATCGCATTGATGTTGAGGAGCAAAGTATTAAAGAGTCCCGTGTCCATGACGATTTTCAAGTATTGGTCCGTTGCGTCCAAACTGCCCATTCCCCAGACCGGAATAACGCGCACACTCGTGCTACTCGGGAACTCCGCATTGGAACCGATGAGGTGTTGGAGCCGCCCCTCGATGGAAGTATCCCAGTCGGTGTTGTACCAGACGAAGGAATCGCCCGCCAATGCAATCTTAAAGTCTTGCGGCGAGAATCCGCGAGCAACCCCCAACAAGTCAACCGATAACGGTATTGCTTCGCGGCGATCCGGCGGCGTAAGCGTTCTGATTCGCCGGTTGCCGGCGTCCGCTACGACCAGCGCGCCGTCAGCTCGCATCGCAATTCCAAGCGGTCCGCTTAATCGAGCTAGCGGCCCGGTTCCATCCACATAGCCGCCCGTGTCGGCGGAGGCGTCTTCGTTGGGGGCGCCGGCCAGAATGCGCTCCTGACCATACCGCGTGTCGAGGTATCGCACCGTGTTGCTGCGCGCATCCGTGAAGACGACTGTATGGTCGTCGAGGGCCGCGACCCCGAAAGGGTGCCCCAAGGCTCGTCCACCTTGCAGAAAACGGTCGCCATCCAGGTGCGTCTCGAATGGTGAAAACCGCTCGATCTTTGCATCGGGCGTGCGCAGAATGAGCCCCTCGAATCCCGCAACGAATAGCGTCGGGCCCGCAGCGCCATCGAATACCGCGACGTTCGTCGGCTGATTCCCGACTTGAATGTAGCTGACGACACCGGCCGGATCGACTTTGCGTACCTGCGTGAGGGGATCGGCAACGTAAAGGTTTCCAATCTTGTCGAATGCCAACCCCATCGGACGTTGAAATGTCGCCGTCTGGCGCGGGCCGTCGGCCATTCCGGCCGATGAGGGGGAGCCCGCAAAGGTCGTCACATCACCGCTTGGAGTCATGCGGCGTATGCAATGGTTGAAACTGTCGGCAATATAGAGGTCGCCATCCGGCCCGAACGCGATGCCGGCCGGGCGGTTAAATCTTGCTTGCGGGCCTGCGCCGTCGGCATAACCACCAGGGACCCAGAATCCGCTATCGACCGCGGGTCCGCCGCCCGCGACCGTGTGCACGTTGCCGTTTCTGTCCATAACGCGAACGCGCTGCGCCGCACCGTCGGCGATGTACAAGTTGCCCTCTCTGTCGAACGCCATTCCCATCGGCAGCATGAAGGTGGCGGCAAGGGCGGGGCCGTCTTCGAAGCCCGCGCGGCCCGAACCCGCAATGGTGCGCACGGTCACGGCTTGCGCATCCGCGACGGAGACCGCGGACAGAGCAGCCACCACACCGAGTGCGGCGCCAAGAAGCAGGCGTGGAAGCTTCACCTTATCCACCGCGGTAAAGGCCGCCGTTGACATTGATGGCCTGACCGGTGATGTACGTGCCTTCCGTGACGAGGTACCGCACGCAGCTCGCGACTTCTTGCGGCTCGCCCACGCGCCGCATCGGGATGTTCTCGACGATTTCTGCACGCACGTCGGCCGGGATCGCGTCCCACATCCCCGTTCCGATGTAGCCGGGGCAAATGGCATTCACGGTGATGCCGTAGCGTGCGACCTCGAGCGCAAGCGCCTTGGTAAACGAAACGAGTGCGCCTTTAGCGGCGGCGTAGTTGGTTTGTCCAAACGCGCCAATTTGTCCGACGATCGAGGCGATGTTGATCACGCGGCCGTAACCGCGGGGGGCCATGTTTTCGACCGCAAAGCGCGTGCAGTACATCGCGCCGTTCAAGTTTGTCTGCAGCACGTCGTTCCACTGGTCGTCGGCCATCTTACGAAACGACCGGTCGCGCGCGATGCCCGCGTTGTTAACCAGAATGTCAACACCGTGCCCGCTCTGCGAAAGCTGCGCAAAAAGGTCTTGCGCGCTGGCCATCTTCGAAACATCGCACTGGCGGCCTTCCGCGCCCCCGCCGGCAGCTTGTACTTCGTCCACAACGTCCTGCGCTTGCGCTTGGCTGGTGCGGTAGTTGACCACAACGTACGCCCCGTGCGCCGACAAGTCGCGCGCAATCGCGGCGCCGATGCCGCGCGACGCGCCGGTGATTAATGCGGTTTTCCCCTCAAGGGTGCCGTTCCGCGCTCGAACGTTCATGCGGCGAGGCGGAAGGATTCGACCGTCAATCGCAACCCTTCTTCAAGCGGTACCGTGGGCTCCCAACCCAACAGTGCGCGGGCCTTCGAAATGTCGGGACAGCGGCGCGTTGGATCGTCGGATGGCATGGGCTTGCGAACGGTCTTCAGCGGCACGCCGGCCGCCGCGCTCACGGCGCGCGCAAACTCCGCGATCGAACGCTCGTCGGGATTGCCGAGGTTTACCACCTCGCCGGTGGTCCGCGGCGACGACGCGCACGCCATGATGCCCTCGACCAAATCGCTCACGTAACAAAAGGAACGCGTTTGCGCTCCTTCGCCGTAGAGCGTCAGCGGCTCCCCTGCCAGCGCTTGCGCGATAAAATTCGGAACCACGCGTCCGTCGCTGCGCCGCATGCGGGGCCCGTACGTATTGAAGATGCGGATAATGCGCGCATCGAGGTTCTTCTTCCGATGATACGCCATGGCCAGGGCTTCGCCAAACCGCTTTCCCTCATCGTAGCACGAGCGCACGCCCACCGGGTTCACGTTGCCCCAGTACGATTCACGTTGCGGATGCTCGAGGGGGTCGCCGTACGTTTCGGACGTGGATGCGAATAAAAACCGGGCTCCGAACGTCACGGCCGCCTCCAGGCAAACTCGCGTTCCGATGCTGTTGACGGCAAGCGTCTCAAGCGGCAACTGCGCATAGTCCACCGGACTTGCAGGCGAGGCGCAATGCAGAATGAGTTCAGGCGCCGGCAAGCCACGAAGCTGTTCAACATCCAGCCGGGTGATGTCGCCTTCCAGAAAAGTAAAGCTGGAATTTGCAGTGGCCTGCGTAATATTATCGCGGCTTCCCGTTACGAAGTTGTCGATCCCAACGACGCGATCACCTTGCGCTAAGTAGCGGTCTGTCAGATGGGATGCGATAAATCCCGCAGCGCCGGTAATGAGCACATTCACAATACAGATTCCACGGGAGCGCCCGCCGTTCGGTTCTCGGCGCGACCCGGAACGGCAGACGCGCGTCCGACTCCGATGACGGTCAGCCCCGCATCGGCGGCTTCTCGCAGATCGTAGATGTTTCTAAAATCGAAGATGATGCTGCCGCGCATGCGCTCCGCAAGCAATGCAAGATCCAGCTGTTTGTATTCGTTCCACTCCGTCGCCACCACGATGGCATCGGCTCCGGTTGCGGCTTCATACGGGTCCGCTGCATAATGTAGCGACGCACCGGTTTTCGCCGTTGCGTTTTCGCGTGCGATTGGATCGTGCGCTTGCACGACTGCGCCCGCGGCACTAAGAAGTTCCGCCAGCGCGAGAGCGGGCGATTCGCGAACATCGTCGGTGTTTGGCTTGAAAGCAAGACCAAGAAAGCCGATGCGCCGGCCCGCCAGCTCTCCGGAGAAGTGGTCGGCAATCTTCCCGAATGAGTAATGCAGTTGGAAATCGTTCACTTCCAGGACGGCCGCCAGTAGACGGGGCGTAACGCCACGCGATTGCGCGATGCGATGAAGAGCGGTGACGTCCTTGGGAAAGCACGATCCGCCGAACCCCAAACCCGGCTGAAAGAAGACCGTGCCGATGCGGTGATCGCTGCCCGCTCCGCGCACGACCTCGCGTACGTCGGCTCCGACGCGCTCGCAGATCGTTGCAATCTCGTTAATGAAGGAAATTTTGGTCGCCAGAAAAGCATTGGCGGTGTACTTGATCATCTCGGCCGTGCGAACATCAGTAAGGATGACCGGCACGTCCAGCGGAGCGTAGAGGTGGCGCATCGTTTCAGCGGCCTTTTCGCTCGAGCATCCGAGCACGATCCGGTCCGGGCTCATGAAATCGGCAATTGCGGAGCCCTCGCGCACGAACTCCGGATTCGAAACAACTTCCACCGGAAAGTCCTTGGCCCGATACTCGTTAATGAGCGTGGCGACCAAGTCTCCGGTCTCAACCGGCACGGTGGACTTATTTACCACCAGTTTCGGGCCGTTGAGCTCTTTGGCAATCGTGATGGCTGCATCGCGTACGTAGCGAAGATCGGCGTGCCCGTCGTGCCCCATCGGAGTGCCTACCGCAATCACAATGATGTCCGACTCCTCGACAGCGCGGCGCGAATCGTCGGTGAAGCGCAGGCGGCCGGCTTTGGCGTTCCGAGCAATCATCTCCGCCAGCCCCGGTTCGAAAAACGGAACCTCGCCGGCGTTCAGCATGCCGATCTTCTGGCGGTCGGTGTCGTAGCAGAGAACGCGGTTGCCCAGCTCGGCAAAGCATGTACCGGTCACCAGGCCGACGTATCCAACGCCGAACATCGTTACTTTAAACATTCGCAGCTCCAACTACCACGGCGGTAGCACGGCACTCCTCCAGAAAGCGGCAAAAGGAGATGACACGCAACTCCATCCATCCGAGCGCGTATATCGCACCGGGAGTCATTCTCGGCGAAGGAAACTCCGTCGGTCCTTTTACAAGCATTGAAGGCGACGTGCGCATCGGCGACGGGAACTGGATTGGTCCCAACGTCACGATCGGCACGCCCGCGCAGTACACGACCTCAAAGTTCGAGTTCACCGGCCAAGTGGCGACGGGCATCGAGATCGGTAGTCGCTGCGTCATTCGCGAGTACTGCACGGTTCATCAACCCTCGAAGTTCAAGACCATCGTCGAAGACGATTGCTACTTTATGGCCTACTGCCACATATCGCACGATACGGTGATCCGACGCGGTGTCGCGATGGCGAATAACACGCAGATCGGAGGATTCACTGAGATCCAGGAGTTCGCGACGATCGGGCTCTCTACCGTGATTCACCAATACAGCACCATCGGCGCCTACGTCATGGTGGGCATGGCAACCCTCATCACCAAGGACGTTCCGCCCTTCGTCAAGATCGTGGGCAGCCCGCCACGGTTCCTGGGTATCAACGAGGTTGGCCTGAAACGCAACGGGTTCTCGGCGGAATCGGTAGCGGAGATCGTGCAGGCCTACCAGGATTCGCGTTTGCCGGAAACAGTGGAGGGGGCGCGGCCGCACATCGAAGCGTTTTTGAAAAGGCGGTCGCAGACCACCCGCAAGCTCTTGATGCCGCGCTAACGCGGCGAACCGGTGCGCGCTTCGCTAAGGTGTTCCTGCAGAGCATGCACGACGCGGTCGATCTGCGCTTCGGTGATCTCCGGGAACATCGGCAGCGATAGAATCTTCTCGGCTGCTTGTTCCGTGCGCGGGTAGCTGCCGGCCGGGAGATTCAACCCCGAATATGCGGGCTGCCGGTGAATTGGGATCGGGTAATGAATGCCGGTTTGAACGCCGGCCGCTGCGAAGCGCTCGATCGCACGATCGCGCTCGGGAACCTGCACGACATACAGATGGTAGACGTGCCCCTCATCGTTACGGCGCGGCGGCGGCGTCAGACCTATGCCCTCCAGACGCGCGTCGTACATTTTCGCAGCGCTCAGGCGCTGCGAATTCCAGCGCCCCAAATGCCGTAGTTTTACGCGCAGGATCGCGGCCTGAACGGTGTCCAGACGGCAGTTGTCTCCAATGATGAGGTGCTCGTATTTCTTGCGCTGACCAAAATCGCGCAGCAGCTTCAATCGGTCGGCGATGGCGGCATCGTTGGTCACCACGATGCCCGCGTCGCCGTAGGCCCCTAGATTCTTTCCCGGATAGAGACTGAAGCAGCCAACGTCTCCGTAGCTGCCACATGGGCGGCCCCGGTAGCGCGCTCCATGCGCTTGGCTCGCATCTTCGATCACTTTGAGATGGCGCCGGCGCGCAATCTCCAGAATGACTTGCATGTCCACCGCCTGGCCGTAGAGATGCACCGGCATCAGCGCCTTGGTTCGCGGCGTGATCGCTTCCTCGATGAGGTCAGCGTCTATGAGATAGTCGTCGCGCATGTCCACCAGCACCGGCGTCGCGCCAACTTGCGAAACGGCGAAGGCGCACGCGATGTACGTGTTAGCTGGGATGATGACTTCGTCGCCAGCCCCAATCCCGAGGGCCTCAAGGGCAACCTTCAGCGCGGCCGTCCCGGAGTCGACCCCGACGCCATGCGAAACGCCGATAAAATCCGCGAACTCGCTCTCAAACGCCGCAACGTCGGGCCCTAGAATAAAGGCGGCCTGCTTGAAGACCGCCTCAACTGCCGGCGCGATCTCTTCGCGCAAAACGGCGTACTGAGCTCTAAGATCGACAAAGGGGACGATCTCGCGCTGCGTCCACTGCGACGGTTTAGACGAGTTCATGAGGCCGAAGTTCACGCACGATTTCAGCCGGTTGGGCGTGGGGGACGGGCGCTTCCGGCAGACGGTCGTAATGATGCAGAATTCGCATGCGATAGAAAATTGCCAGCGTGTCGAGCACGATGTTGCGAATGTCTCCCCAGCGCACGCGCCCGAACTTGCGCCTAAATTCCAAAGTCACCGGCGCGTCGACGATCTTATAGCCGAGCCGGTGAATGTTCGCAAGCAGTTCGATGTCAAAGGCGAAGCGCTTGACGAGAATGCGCGGCAGAACGCGACGCAGTACCTCCGCGCGAAAAACCTTCAGGCCGGTCTGCGTATCCCGCACGGGCAAACCGAAGAGCGCCCGGATCATCAGATAGTACACCGCGCTATACAAGCGCCGCTCTCGGGGGTAATTGACCTGCGAGAGAGGATGCCATTTGCTGCCGATTACCACGTCGGCCTTGGCGAGCGTCATTGTTTCAAGCAATACCGGCAGCTGTATCGGGTGCAGGTCCATGTCCGAATCCAAGAAAGCAATGTAGTCCCCGGTAGCAACCTGTGCGCCGCAAATCAGCGCATTGCCTTTGCCGTGATTCTGATCGCAGCGCAGGACGCGGACGCGCGCAGGATGCGAAACCAGCAGCTTTGCTGCCTCCAGGTACGTGTGATCGTGGCTGCCGTCATCGACGACGATGACTTCGAAATCGTACTCGGCCGATACGAGCGTATCGACGGTTTCTAGCAGATTCGAAACGATGTGTTCGGCCTCGTTGTAGGCCGGCATCACAACGCTGATCTTCAGGTTAGCCGGAGCGGCGCCCTTGCCGTTTACCGGCGCGGTAACATTCTCGGCCACAGCTTGTGCAGACAATGCGGATTCAACGCTTTCTTGTTGTAACGACGTTCAAAAGTGCAGGCGGGCCCGCGCAGCGTTCTCCAGCGGGCCGCGAGCAGGCCAGAGTTACGCAACAGCCGGCTCGGACCTGCCAGAATCGATAGAGAAGCAGGCAAGCCACAAATGTCCTTGCGACGGCTGCAGTGAGCTGATAGAGTGAGTCCATCCGATACAGGCCCTCTCCGGGAGAGAATCCGGCCGCGAATCGGAGCAACGAGTCCACCGTCGCTTCCCTATACGGAGCTTGACAGGGGACCTATCGCCTGTTATCTTCTCCCGGAATCTGTCGAAGGCTTTGGCCTTTGGCGGGCTTTCACTTGCCATCGTGGCTTCTTTAAAAGGAACCTTATTTTGAAACGTTTACTACTCGTAGCGTCTCTGTTTGCGCTGGCTGCATGCGGCGGAAACAGCATGGCCCCGTCGTCGATTGCAACCACGCCGTCGGGTCCGTCCGTTTGGACGATCACTAAATCGAACGCGCTTCCCGCACCTCTGACGGTGAACGGTGGCAACATCGTCGTCGCAACAGCCACGTTCCAGTATCCTCCGGACCGGTACCAGACCATCAACGGCATTCCCGCGTTCTGCTATCCCTTGAACGAGACGCAGACGGAAGCCCATGGCAAGTACTACATCAGCGAGAGCGACTCGAACAATCAGTATAATACGACGAACCTGGTCGGCGCCGGCACCATCGACGATCCGAACGATCGCGTTTGTTTCGCGGGCAGCACCACCGTGTACCACCCCCAAAATGGCAGCTACACGTTGACGCTTTACTTCGTTCCGAAGCACTAGCTCGATCTAGGTCCCTAATCAGGGCTTGATGTAAAAGGACGCGGAGAGTATCCGCGTCCTTTTTGTTCAAGAACGGTTTAGCGCGCGAGTTCGGCAGCAATCGCCCGCGCGACCACCGCACGGCCAAATGCCGTAAAATGGAAGTCGTAACTTCCAAACAGCGCGGGGTGATGCGGTTGTTTGACTGCGGCCAACAGCACGGGCCACAGATCGAGAACCCGCGCTCCTGAAGCGCCGGCCGCCGTAGCGAATGCTTGCTCGATTGCCGTATTGGGAATGATGGCTCCCCCCAGCATTCCATACATAATCGATTCGTTCGGTGCAAGCTCCCACGGCAGAGGTTGCAGCACCACCAGCAGCGTGGCGCCATTCCCTCGGCAGACATCGCTTAGGGTTCGCAAGCGCTGGCCGAATCCAGGGCCCCAAACCTGCGGATCTAGAGAAAGCTGGCGCGAGTTCGCCGGTCCCAAACGTTGCACGTCCCCAAGAATGCTTGCGCTGTTGACTTGCAGCACGACAGCATCGAACCTCCGGCCACGCACGAGCGCCAGCAGATTCTCCATCGATTCGGATAACGTGGACTCTGGGAGATAAAGGGGCGTAACCTCAGGGTGGCTTCCTTTTGAATGCCCGACTGCGGCGGATGGAAGCGACGCCTCCAGTTCAGATGCGATGGAGGATGTCGAATCGGTGTCCCACCAAATCCACGAGTTTCCGATGTAACCGATCCGGTATTTGGAGCTGTCTGACTGCGTCAGGCGTTCCTCCGGAATAGTGTGCGCGGTTGGTTGTGCAAAGCCGTGCAGCATTCGAATTCGCCGCGTTCCCGCGTCGGCTACCGCCAAGTCGCCTGAGTTTGACATCGCGATACCCATTGGCGCGCCGAAGCGCGCGGCGGCTCCTGCGCCGTCTCGATTGCCGCCGCCACTGAGTCCAGCATCCTCGGTGGCCGGACCGGCCAAGATAGAGAGCGCACGCGTGTCGAGATCGAGGGTCCGTATGGAATCACCGCGCAAGTCGGTAAAGGCGATCGTGTGGTCTCCGACGGCGGTCATACCGAACGGGTTGCCCAGTGGCCGCGCTCCCTGCGTAAGCTCGTGATACGGTGGCAGCTCGTACATCTTGAAGTCTGCGAATTGATCGATGACATCAAACTGTCCATGCCGATCGCCTTCAACGTACTTGATGCCATGCGCATCGGCGATGACGATGAGCGACGACCTTGCGTTCCGGCCGGGCAACACCACGAGATTGAAAGCCGAGAAGACAGGGAATTGCAACGTGCGCACGACTTCCGATTTGGATATGATCTCGCGGATCCCGACATCGGCGTCGGCAACATAAAGATTATCTTCAGCGTCGGTGGCAAGTCCAATGGGTCGTGAGAACCGGGCTAGCTTGCGCGGGCCGTCTCGGTATCCGGGCGCGAACGGTGATCCGGCATACGTGCTGACCACGCCAATGGGAGAAATGGAGCGAATGCAATGATTATAGGTGTCGGCGACGTAGAGGGTGCCGTCACGTGTGATGGCAATTCCGCTGGGGGTTGAAAATTTTGCCTGAGCGCCGGCTCCGTCTGTGTATCCGCCGTCCACCGCGAACCCGTTGCGCGCTCCCGAACCCGCAATCGTCACGACGGCGCCGAAGCGGTCAACGCGACGAACGCGTTGCGCCGCTGAGTCCACCACGTAGAGATATCCATGCGTGTCGTACGCAAGAGCCGAGGGCATCAAATAACTCGCGGAGAGCGCCGGGCCATCGGCAAAACCGGGTGCACCAGAGCCGCTGAACGTCGAAACGATTACTCCGTCGGCAATATCCTGCGCCGCGACGGACTGCGACCAGCCGAACGCCGCACCGAAGAGAACGATAAAAAGTGTCGCGCCCTTCAAGGATTACGCAGCCATGGGGCCCAGCGCAACAGTTCGCGTGCGACCGCTTGGGCCACGGTTGCGCGGCCGTGCACTGAAAAATGCGGGTCGTACGTTCCAAAGAGCGGCTGATGTCCCGGCACGTTCATCTCCGTGCGAAAAATGCTCCACATGTCGACGAAGCGCAACCCCGACGCGCGCACAGCTTCACGCACCGGCTTCTCGATTGCGCCTTGTGGCACGAGATTGCCCTGGAGCACCCCGTACATAACATTTTCATTGCTTGCCAGCTCCCAAGCAAATGGGTGGCTCACCACCAGACATGCAATTCTGGCCTGCAGGCAGTCGCGATGTATCCCGGCCAGCGTGTCCTTCAGAGCCGGCAACCATCGCTGCGCGTCCGCGGCCAGCTCGATGGAAGACGCCGGCCCGATATTCACGTCGCGCCGGTGCGGAATGGCAAAGGTGTTGAGTTGCACCACGACAGCATCGATCGGGCGCACCAAAAGCAATGACCGCAAGTACTCACGTAACGCACGAATATTCGCCCCGACGAAGTACATTGGAATGACCTGCGCCTTGCGCCGCCCACGCTGAAAGAAGCGATCGGCCTCCAGCCGCGCTTGTAACTGCCCTTGAATCGAATCTTCCCAATCGGTGTCCCACCACGCGAATGAATTACCGAGGTATGCAATCGTGTACGCGCCGCGCGGCGCTGGCGGCGGAAAAAGAGCTTTGGGCGAAGGGCTGAACGGACTGCGAAACGCCCTGCGAGTAAGCACGCGAATCTGTCGGCTGCCCGCATCTGCAACGGCTAGCACACCATTCGGCCCAGCCGCCATCCCCATTGGACCGTTGAAGCGGGCCGCCGCACCCGACCCATCGCGCGTGAGGCCGTTGTTCGCCCCCTCTTCCGTCGCCTGACCGGCCAGTATCGCCAAGCGGTTTGACTTAAAATCGAGCGCGCGAATGGTGTTGAAGCGCAGATCGCTATAGACGATTGCACCGTCCCCCGCCAATGCGAGCCCGTAGGGGTTGCCCAAGGGGCGCAACCCCTGTGTTACTTTGTGGCGCGCTGGGATCTGATATATCTTATAATTCGCGATCTGATCCAGAACGTTGAAATCTACCACGCTGGTCCCGCTCGCGATATGTATTCCCAAGACGTCTGCAATCACCATTACGTCCGAATCCGTGTCCGGTTGCCGCGCGATGAGTACGTTGAACGGCGTAAAGAGTAACATCTTGAAAGTCGTGACCGCGCCCGTGCGCGCGTCAATCTCACGAAGCCCAACGTCCGCATCCGCTACATAGAGATTGTCTCGCGAATCGACCGCCAGCCCGAGCGGACGCGAAAATGTGGCTGCCCGCCGCGGACCGTCGGCATTTCCAGCGCGAAGGGAGCCGGCATAGGTCGTAACCATTCCGTGGGAAATTGCTCGGATGCAATGATTGTATGTGTCCGATACGTAGATCGTACCGGAGTGCGCGATCACGATACCGCTCGGAGCGTGGAACTTCGCGCGCAATGCAGGACCATCCGCGTATCCGCCGTCGACCCACAACCCACTCTCACGCGTTTCGCCTGATCCGGCGACGGTTACGACGCGCGCCGTCACTCGGGCAACGCGTCGGATTCGCTGTGCTGCAGTGTCCGCCACGTAAAGGTTGCCGCTTGCGTCGTACGCCAATGCGGTCGGCATCAAGAAGCTTGCCTGCGCCGCTGGACCGTCCGCAAAGCCCGCCGCACCCGAGCCGGCAAGCGTGCCTACAACAACTCCGGACTCGACATTTTGTGACTGAACAGAAGTTGGGCTAAGGCAAGCCGCCGCAACGAAAGCAATCGAAAATGCTCCCAAAGATATTCGGTGCATAGCAGCGTCCACGGCCGGGAACTACCGGAAGGGCGTGTGCGTGCCCTGCCCATTGCGGATCATCAACACGCTGGGCGAATCGCCAGAAGACTGAATGCGCGTTCGGGATGTCGCCAAACGTACGGCTCCGACAGCTTTGAAACGAGCCACCAAAATGGAACCGGCTTGCGCGCAATGCGCCCGAACGGTCCACGCAAACCTTTGAGGCCGAGAATGCCAAAGACCGCGAAGCCCCGCGCGCGCAACTCCTCGGCGGCCCATCCGCAAAAGTGGCGCTGAAACTCGTTGCCATCTTCGGGAATTTGTTCCACGAAGCCATTGGGTGTGACCACGACGACCACTTTGCGGGCAGCGCGCACCAAGCGTTCCAGCAGCGCTGCGCTTTCGGGTTTCTCGAAGTGTTCGATGACATCCAGGCAAAGGATCGCGTCGGGGGCTATACGCGAAAAATCGAACTCACGCAGGTCTGCCAGAACGTACGATGCGTGGATTCCGCGCTGCCTCGAAAACCAAATCGATGGCTCCCACCCGTCGATTCCCATGGTGTTGCCGGAGAATTTAACGAAGCGCAGCCATGACGCTTCGCCACAGCCCGCATCGACCAACGAACTGCATCGGGCCAGAATTTTCTCGACGTAGCGCACAGCGGGGAATAGCGTCAAGTAGGTAAGAAGGTCTTGCCGGTTACGAAGGCTCTTCACTATCGAAAGAAACGACATGCTTGCAAGTACTAGCTCCGAGCCGGAGGTTAGCGGGCCCGAAGCGCTCTACCTCGACCTGTTAAAAAAGTGTTTGACGCGGCTGCTCTTTGACCGCAGCGAGCCGGGGGAAACCAACAAGGTTCCAACTGGATTCTCCTCCGCCTCGGTGCGCAAGCGTCTGGGTCCGCTTTATATCGCTCTCGTAAGACGGGCTCCATTCAAAGCGATGCTAGGTAAGGCGCTCGACCGCATCAGGCGGACGGTGGAACGCCGTTTGCCCGTTGATTATGGCGCGCGGTACGAAGGGCGTGACTGGCCGGCCTCCGCGGAGACCATGATTGGAATGAAGCGGCTCGACAACCTGCAGTATTGCATTGGGCAGGTACTGCGCGATGGCATCAGTGGAGATCTGGTCGAAACCGGCGTGTGGCGTGGCGGAGCAACGATCTTTATGCGCGGAGTTCTTGCCGCCTACGGAATAACGGACCGTAAGGTCTTTGTTGCGGACTCCTTTCGGGGTTTACCCCCGCCCGACGTCTCCAAGGCGCCCGCGGATAAGGGAGACATTCATTGGACTTTCGGGGACCTTGCCATCCCGCTGGAAGAAGTCAAACGGAATTTCAAGCGGTACGGGCTGCTGGACGATCAGGTGGTATTCTTGCCGGGCTGGTTTAGCGAAACGCTGCCAACGGCTCCCATCAAACAACTGGCGGTCATGCGATTGGACGGCGACATGTACGAGTCAACAATGGATGCGCTCGTAGCACTGTACGACAAGCTTTCGCCGGGCGGCTTTGCCATCATCGACGATTACGGCGCGATTCCGGCCTGCCGGACGGCAACGGAAGATTTTCGCACAGCGCGCGGCATCACCGAACCCCTGCAGCAAATTGATTGGACCGGCGTTTTTTGGCGTAAGCGGACCGCGTAGGCCGATGTCCCTCATCAGCGTCTGCATTCCGTCATTCAACCACGGACGGTTCGTTGGGCGCTCGATCGAGAGTGCATTGGCGCAAACCGAAACGGATATCGAGGTGCTGCTCATCGACGACGGTTCGACGGACGAGACTTTGGAGGTTGCACGGCAGTACCACGATCCACGATTCCGGATAAGCATCAACCCTAGCCGTTTGGGGCTGGGAGCCAACTTCAACCGGGCCCTGGACGCTGCCCATGGGGAATACCTGAAAATTCTGTGTGACGATGATCTTCTTTATCCAGGGGCCTTGAAGACATTGCGCGACGGACTGGAGGCCAATCCCAGCGCTTCCTTCGCCACCAGCGCGTGGCATGTTATCGACGAATCGGCAAGGGTGCTAGAAACCAAACGGCTTGTTCCGTCGACCCGGGAAACCTACCGATCCGTTTCGCTCAAGGAAGTGGCCCGCTCCTCATGGCTCTTTCGAAACGTCATTGGTGGACCCTCATCCGTTCTCTTCCGCAAGGCACTGATGCGCGAGGTACACTTTCGACCTGCTTTCAAACAGATGCTTGATTTCGAGTGCTGGCTGCAACTGTTGCGCCGCGGCCCGCTGCTCTATTCCCCGATGGTTCTTAGCGCGTACCGCCATCACGTCGGTACACAGAGCACTCACGCATGGGAGCAGTGCCAAGCCGCGGACGACCTCTTAGCGATTTCCATTGAGCTTGGGCGCGAGCGCAGGCAAATGGAAGGCGCTATTTCACTGAGCGACATTAAGCGTCTGCAATTCTTGTGCGTTCTCAGAGCAGCGTCGGGGACGGTGGGCAGCGCCGCACGCGGAAATCTCGTGCTCGCCCAACGGAACTGGGAGCTGTGCAAAAAGGGAACGCAGTATTTGCGCGGAGCGGACTCCCTCGAAGGAGACCGGTCTGCCTACCCGTAACGCGGGACCGCTAGCGATGTCATCCGCCCACACCTGCCTTGTAATCTTACCTACATATAATGAACGCAGCAACATCAGCGGGCTTATTCATGATGTGCTCCGCGCGCACCCTGGCGTTCATGTTCTCGTGGTTGATGACTCGTCGCCCGATGGCACGGCGGAGACGGTGCGCGAGATAACCGCGGTTGATGACCGCGTTGACCTGATCGTTCGCGCGGCCAAACTCGGTTTGGGCACGGCGTACTTAGCGGGTTTTCAATGGGCACGCGATCGTAACTTTCCGGCTGTCTGCACCATGGATTCCGATAACTCGCACGACCCCCGCTTGATTTCGCAGTTCTTATCCAAACTCGATCATGCCGATTTGGTCATCGGCTCTCGCTACGTCGCCGGTGGGAAGAACAACTGCTCCCCAGCGCGTAAGATCGTGAGCAGTGTTGCCAACCGCATCGCACGCCTCAGTCTCGGCACCGCGATTCGGGACTGCACATCTGGCTACCGCGTATATTCCGCGCCACTCATGCGCGAATTGAGCACGTGCGCCTATCGTTCGCGCGGATTCTCGATGTTGGTCGAGTTGCTCGGCGAGTCGATGCGCCGCCACGCCCGCATTATCGAGTTGCCAATCGCCTTCACCGACCGTAGCGCCGGAAGATCCAAATTGGGCTCAAGAGAAATTATCGAATCTCTACGGGTCTATGGTAAGCTCAGCTATCGGCATTTGAACGGTTCGCACGCAAGAGGCGAGGTGCCGAGCGGCACGGAGAGGCGATAGTTCCGCAAAGCGTGCCGGAACCGCACGTTGCCGTTGTCATCCTCAACTATAACGGCCTGGAAGACACGCTGGGATGCGTGCGGGCGCTGCGCTCCGGCACCTATAAAGCCTTAAGCATCATCGTTATCGATAATGCATCGAAGAATTCCGAAGGTAAGATGCTGGCAACTGAACTCTCGGACGCCCGCGTGATTGTAAACATGGAGAACAGCGGGTTCGGCGCCGGCTGCAATCAGGGCGCCGCGGTGGCCGTCGCATCCGAGGCTCGTTTCATTCTGTTCTTGAACAATGACACGATTCCCGATGCCAGTATGGTGCGCGAAATGGTCGGCGTGATGCGAAGTAACTCAAATATTGCTCTATGCGGGGCGCGGGTGTTGAATGCAAGTCCGCCGCACGCCGTGCAGTGCGTCGGATACCGATACAGCAACTGGATCGGCATACCTCGCATCATTGGAAAAGATGCGCCCGCGGGGGCCAAGCTTGAAGTTGGCCGCCTCTCGTGGATCATGGGTTGCGCTTTAATGGTTTCGACTTCATTTTGGCGTGAATCGGGCGGCTTCGATCCCGAATTTTTCCTGTACTGGGAAGACGTGCTGCTATGCTGGCAAGCCCGGCAATCGGGGCATCTACTGAAGATAGCCGAATCGGCCGTCGTGCTGCACCGAAAGAAAGTCGGTTCCGAGTTTTCACGACGGCACATTTATCATATGTTTTACGGGCAGATGCGCTTCTCGATCAAGACCGCGGCTTGGTACCAGTGGCCTACACTCAGCTTTGGCCTGCTAATCGTGGCCATCGGGTACGCATACTTCGCATACCGTCATCGTGGGATTAACGTACTGCCGCTCTTGCTCACGGCCACACGCGACGCCATACGGGGGTCGCCGCAGCGTCACGTTGAGATCTAACGCCCTCGAGCGGGGGGGTGTGATAGCAATCTGCGTTGCTTCTGCTCTCCTGGTGCTGCGGCCGCTCCTGCAACTTGCCGCGCCGCCCGCTTTTCGCCACGATTGGATTTGGCCCGTGACCTCGGCGTCGTTGCAGGATGTTGCCGCCTTCGCGCTCTCGGCGTGGGTTCCGCAGGACCTGGGCAGTCCGAATAGTTATCCAAGTTTGGCGCCGCTTTTCTTATATATCGTGCTGGCTGGAAAACTGCTGGGCGTGACGGTGGCCTTGAAGTGCTTCTTGCTCGTATGCGCGCTCGGCGCCGCCTTTGGCGCGACATATGCGGCCCGTTCCCTTTTCGGATGCCCACGAGTCATCGCGAGCGTAGCCGGCTTGGCATACGTCGCATCGCCCGGCTTCACGGATCAACTTGTTGCCGGGCACTTCGGCGATTTGGTTGCCTACGGCGCATTCCCGTGGCTGATTGTGGGACTCTGCGCGCAGGTTCGGTCGCGCGATCCGAAGTGGCTGCTGATCGGTTGTGCTGCTGCGGCGGCCTGCGCGCTCGAGGTGCAGTTTCTTGTTCTGATTCCGCTGGTGCTTCTCGTTTTCTTAGCGACAGTGCGCACCGGAGCAATGGCCAGGGGCGTGGCTTGGACCTTTGCGTTCCTGGTCCTCACAAACGCGGCGACAATTGTACAGACATTGTATTTTGGCACGGACTACGGGATTTTTTTGCGCGAGCGCGCGGTCCTGAGCTGGGTTTCCGCGCAATCATCTCCGTGGCGTGAAGCGCTCACCGGTTCCGGATATGCTTCGGGTTACGACCGCGATTTGGTTGGCGGCTTTCTGGGCGCGTACCGTCAGCTAGCGGGTACGGTCTTGGCGCTGCTCTCCTTTGCGAGCGTCATCCTATTTCGTCGAAACCCTGCGGTAGCGATCCAAGGTATATTATACTTTCTCGGTATCGTTATCCTCACGGGTTCCAGTGGACCGTTTGGGGGTGCACTGGCTTGGACGTACGTGCACGTGCGCTCGGCATCGCTCTTTCGCGAGCCATTTCACGCATCGCAGCTCATCGCACTACCATTTGCGCTCGGAATTGCGGGATCGCTTTCATGGATTGGCGCATTGTGGCGCAGCCCGCTACGCTTTGCCGGCGCGGTTCTTGTGGGCAGCGCCACTGCAATCTTCACGGCAGGGCCGCTCCTAGGCAATTCGGCGAAGTTTTTCTCTACGTACCCGCCGGCAGCGGGCGCATTAGCAAGTCTCACCGCGCAGATCACGAGCCGCTCGGCGGGTCGGATCGTGCTGTGGCCCGGACAGCAACCCGTTGAGGTGGCCCGCGATGTAGCGGGCGTGGATCCTCTGGCCTACTATCCAATCGGATCGAGCTGGTCGCTCTTCTCCTACGACGCGGGGGCGTTCCCGGCGCTTGCGGCTGATTTGCTTTACCGCGGCCGCCTCGCGGATGCCCAAGCGCTGTACGCGCGTATGTCGGTTGCCGCGATGGTTCTGCGAAGCAACCTGCGTTTTGCGCTGCCGTCGATACTCTTACCGCGCGATCGGCTACAATTGAAATACGCCGCGCAGTACGTACCGAAAAGCAACTACGTTCGGCTCATTCCGAACAGCTCGGCCATCGTGCACGGCGGTGCAGGACCGACGCTCGTCGATGGTGACTACGGCCGGCTACTGGACCGCAGGTTCCGCGGGCGCACGCTCGCGTTTTTGCGGCAGAGGCCCGCATTCGTTCAGACCGGCGTGGCGTATGCGCTGGAATCCCGCCCGAATCCGGTGGACGCGGATATCGCATCACACTGCCGAGATTACTCTTTGCCGCAGCCCTCAATCATCGATTCGAATCCAGCGAACGCATGGGTAAGCGCCTACCGCTTCGGATACGCCGACCCACAACTCGTCAAGCCGCTGGACGCCGCCATCGTTACGCAATCAAGCGCCGCACTGCGCGAGGCATCCGGCAACTTGCTGCTCACGGCGGTCGTAACCGGCAGTGGACGTGCCCCGTTCACCTGGCAGCCACACCGTCGATTAAGCATGCCGATCGGATCGGCGCGGGTGGTAGCCGCCTTTGCTTCGCCGCGCAGAGCGCGTTGCCGCACTTTGCACGGCCCAAGGAGGGCGCGGGGATTTTCAACCGTGCGTTCCTTCAATCGCCGGTCGGCCACCGACATTGCGGGCACGCTTGTCGCGCGCAACGGAGGAGCGCTGGTCTTTACGGATGCATACGACGACGGATGGAGTCTGCGCGTCGACGGCACACCTCTGAATTCAGAACTGCATTTTCGCGCTGACGGTTTTGCGAACGGCTGGATCCTTCCCACGCTCAACGGCGCGCATGCGTTCGAACTGTTCTATGAGCCGCAGCGGCTCTTCTCGGTTCTCCTGGCAATCGAGGGACTTGCTTGGGGCGCATTGATCGTGTGGTCATTGGTTTGCTGGCAGCCCTGGAGGCGAATGGCGCGATGAAACGGTTCCTGATTCCAGGGCTTCTCGTCGCAATCGCACTCGTCGAAATGGGGAGTTTGCTTTTCAGCGCCGCCCCCTTTGCATATCGCCACGATTGGAACATTCCACTCTTTCATAACGCCCTTATCTCGATGTGGCATGAAACCGACGCATTTACCGTGTGGAACCGAGAACAGCTGGGATCACCGCCATTTTACCCGACCCTCGCGCCTTATCTTGCCATGATTTCCTTGTTGGCTTCCGTGCATTTGAGCGCCGGCGTCATCGCGCGGATGATTCTGCTCGGCACATTCATGCTCGGCGGCTTTGGAATGATGACATTTCTGCGATTGGCCGGTAGCTCCAAATGGCCGAGCGTTTGCGGGGCAGCATTTTATATGCTTACACCGTTTCTTTTCAACCAAATCTGTACGGGGGTTCTTGCGGATTCGCTTTCGTACGCAATGATTCCATGGGTCGCGGCGTTTTTCGTATACGCCGCGACGGTGCCTCGAGAGGGTCCTAACTTCATTTTATTTTCGGCGGCAAGTGGCACTGCGTGTGCGATCGTGTCATTCCATCCGGTGTACCTCGCGCTGAACCTCATCGTTCTGTGCCTGCTGGCGTTTATTTACCGGGCATACCGTCAATTGGGGATTGCCGTTGCGGCCGTGTTCTTGACCGATGCGTACATTATCTTGCCGTTGATTCCGAGTGCGGTATCGCAGACGCATGAATTCTTGCAAGCCGCTCCGTCGCGCGTCGTCTACGATCTCTCGCCATCGTTGTGGGAAACGGTACGCTTGACCGGCTTCAAGGGATACTTCGTCGAGAATCTCCTACGCGAGCGTGGAGTGACCGTCCCGTGGATCCTGGCGGGATACGTTTTGGCGGGCGTCGCCATTACGGGCCTCGTCCGCGGACGAACGCGCTTCGGGGTTACCGCGGGCGTCGCGCTTGCCGGTCTCTGGATAATCGCTGCCGGCACCTCGGTGCTCGGTTACCCGTACTACTTTCTTGTCAGCCACGCGCCGGCCGGCGCTGCCTTTCGCGAAAGCTACCGCTTCACGGGTGTGAGCGCTTTCTTGGAAGCGGTCGGAATCGCAGCATTCTGCGCAACATTTGCCGCTGCGCAGACCTCCCGGATGCGCTACGCGATCTATGGATCGGTCGCCTTGCTTCTGTTTCTCGAGGGGCTGCCGTTTTGGGGAAATGGGTTAGCGACGCAACTGCCGGTCGTGCACCCGCCGGAGGTCGCGGAGCGCAGCTACAACGTGCTGAAAAGCGCTCCCGGTTCGAGCCGTATGCTGTATCTACCGCTGCTGCTTCCCGTTGGCGCGAAAGATCGGAATTTTTTAGGGATCGACCCCATGATCTCGTGGCCGCCGCGCGCATCGTTCGGGAACTACTTGTTATGGCCGTTTCTTAAGGCGCTGGCATCGGATCTCTATCACGGCCAGTCGGGGAATCTGCGCGCAATGTTGAGTCTGGCCAACGTTCAGTACGTGGACCGGCGTTACTGGCTCGACGAACGTTTTGCAGAAGCGACCGGTTTAAACGGCGTCGGGTTCGACGATGGAAAATTCACCGATGCGAACGCGCTTCGCAACCTGCGGCCACTCCTGAGCACACCTGTCCTCTCATCTCCGCAAGAAAAAATCTGGGCACTTCCGCACCAGGATCAAAATCAAACGCTTCCGACGGCGCGGTTAAATCTTGTGACCGGTTCCTTTGCACATGCCGCGCTGCTCCAATCGGATGGGATTCTGCCAGCGTACGTCGGCCAGATGGACGACCGCACCCAGCTGGAGCGCATCGTGAGGCATCATCCGGAAATCGCTCTCACCGTCGTGGATGGCAACTACTTTGACGTGCTCCGGGCGCTCATCGAGCCGCAGTTTCTCGTGCAGCCCGGCGCTTATGCCTCCGAGGTCAACGCGAATCTGGATTGGGCCAGCTTTAACGGCAGCTGGATGTCGTGGTGGTGGTATCGGGATCGCTACGCGCAATCGCTTGAGGACGTAGCCCTGGTTGGTCCGTTAACACGAACGACGCTAACGATTCCTTACGCCCAGTTGGACTCACCAGCCGTGCACATTCTGGTCAAAGCCTTTTCGGGACCGGACAACGGGTCCATTTGGATTCGGGCCGGCACGTTTGAAACTGCCCTGAACACATATTCGCACGTTCAAAGTAACGATGCGCTGTGGTTCGACGTGGGGATGACGCCCCGCTTTGATGAAATGTCGCTCCGAAACGTGCGCGGCGAGAACGTGGTCGCCGAGATCGCCGTCTTGCCCGAAGCAGTTTACCAATCCGTGCGCGCGCGCGGTGCACGCCTGCTCTCGGCGGCGAGACTTCGCAACCTCATCACCACCCCCGGACGCCCCATCAGCATCGCCATATTTCATCCGGGCCGCTACGTGATTCGCCTGGCATCCATAGGCGAAGCGGCGGCGGCCTTCAAGCAGCGCGTACTACTCGACGGAAGGTGGCAAACGATTGCGGTCGGCGTTAGGGAGCGCGGCGGACGTGTGGACATCAACCTTCGCGCTGGTTCACACACCTTCTACTTCCGGGCAGCGAATCGAAACGTTGGCGGGTTTTGGATTGAGCCCGCATCGTTTCCGCGCTCTAGAAACATGCAAATTTCACGAGTCGTCGAGTTGAACACGCGTTTCTCTCCCGGTTGGAACGTGCCGGAGGCCTCCGAACACTTGCGCATTGCGGGTTTCGCGAACGGCTGGATCGTGGAGAAACCGGACGCATTCACCATCTCGTACCGGCCGCTCATTCTAGCTTATATCGGTCGCGCCATATCGATTTTGGTTATTCTCGGCGTACTCGCGGGCCTAATGAAAGTCGATCGTAAGTTCAAGTGGCCTCTTCGGAGTACCTAAAACCGCTCGAAGACGAGCAAGTCCTGCCAGGTTATTGAAGGGCCCCCGTGTTTCCAGAAGCCTGGATGCACCCCAGCTATCTTTAAGCCCGCTTTGGTGGCAAGTTCTGCGATATCAGCTATGCGATAGCCAATCATCCGCTCGGGCAGCTCCGAATACGGTGAATATGCGCTTCCGACCCTATTATAGAAGCCGGGTCCGCGCCATGGCCTTGCGCCGTCCGGCCCACGCCTTGCTCCCCCCGTTTGGTGCGGATGGTCGATATCGACGAGAAAGAACGTCGCGACGAATTTTCCGTCCGGCTTCAGTATGCGGGCAATTTCTTTAAAGTAATTTGCTACCGCAACATCCAGCAGATGAGTAAAAACACTCGTTGCATAGATTAGCTCGAACTCATCGGACCCGAACGGAAATGCATAGCCGCTCGCATCTATCGTGCCGCCGTCGTTATAACGCGCATTATGGATAGCTGCGTGAAAGAATTCGGCATTTCCAAATTTTCGCTGCAAGTGCTCTTTGGCCCAATCGATAAGGTCCTCGCGGACATCGAAGCCGACAAAGCGCGTCGCCATTTTCTTGTGCGCCAGGATCTCGCCGGATACGCGGCCGCACCCACACCCAATTTCCAGAATCGAAGAAGCTGCGTCTAACTCCCCAATAGTGCGCAGATGTCCAAGCCAGCGAGGACCTTGAAGGCGGTACATCCTTCCGGTGAAGTCCAGAGGCGGCGCGCCAACCATCCTCCGGAGCGAATACGGCGGTATGTCGCGGTTTAGACATCCAACCTTCTCGATGCCATCAACCACTCGACTTCCTACCTCCACTGCGCGAATCATGAAGTTCATGGATAGCTACGTCTTACTGACTCTCACAAAGCCCGCCTCTGCCAACAACCTTGGCGGCGCCGTTATGGCGCCTCCGGACGCGGCATTAGCAGCTGGCGCCACTGGGTGGTATCGCAAACCACAAACTGTTGCCTACGGCCTGCAGAACACGGCTGCGACGTTTGCAGGAAGGTGGGCGCGTCGGTCATCGGCTGCAGCCGACGGTGCGCCACCGTACGTCATCCATTCGTGGACATATGTCTGGAAGCACCCTTCCATTGCCCGTATTTGTGCGCGTTCCAAATCGAGCGCATCCAACACGCTCGACGAGTGCGTTGGCAGTTCGCGATAGGAGTCCTCGAGGGCCGATATGTCTGCTTCGTGTGTTCCTAGCTCCGATAATATGTGTCCGACGCGCATTCCAACAGTGACCTGGTCGTGCGTCTTCTGTAGAATTTCATAATCCCGCTGGATGACAAACGGAAGCTCAGCTGCTCGAAGTTTTGCCGACAGGTAACGCACCGTGACATGAACGGCCGGATCCGACGACTGCGCCATGTGGCTGTTCACGCGGTCAAATTCCGGCGTCACCTGCGCAGGATCAATTCCCCTGGCCTTTGCGATATATGGAACGCGATCGGTGAATAGGAAATCCGGCGCTGCGGCAAGCGAGTCATGTTGAACGAGCCAGGAGGCCGCGCCCTGCAGGTCGCCGCTCACGGCAGGGTCAGCGATCGTTGGAAGCGGGAACGATGATCGTGCGGGCGGGGTGTGTGGCAATAAGGCCTGGTAGCGTTCAGCAATTTGGTCGGTCGCGCTCAGCGGCCGGTTTTCGTAGCGCCACTCGGCTAAGTGCAGAGTCTCAGAGCTCCGGATGATCTCCGAACTCGGGTGCTCACCCCCCATGAGCCTGACGAGAATCGCGTAGCGGTTGGCGGCGACCTTCATCGCGTTTACCTGATGCGCATCTCGCCGTGCGTCCAGTGCGGCGACGTCATGTCGCAGTGCAACCACCAGGGAGGCGACCTGCGCGTACCGGGTAGGAGCGAGGTGCAGTCGAGCCGACAGATACGGCACGCGCCAGTCCGCGCGCAGCAGCGTTTCGGGCGAATCGAATCGGAAAGATTGCCTGAACGTATCATCCAGCTCAGCGAGATCCTTAAAGGGTGCGCATGAGGAGGCAGCCCCAAAAGTTACAGCGGCAAATCGCGCACAAAACTCGTCAGGATTTTGATTGGCAGACTCCCATGCATGCGCGGCTCCGAAAGCCAGCGGGTACCATGTCGCCTCGTAGAGTTCGTCGCGCTCGCCGATCCAAACGGTCAGGAACATGCCCAAGGCCTTCTGCCGTTTGGCATCACGCACGAAGGCTGCGATGTTTCCCGTCGCTTTCGGAATGTCGGGAAAGAACTGCGAGAAGTTGGAAACCGAGGGCGCGACAAGCAGGTCGAACCCGGCTCGTGTGATCGGCGCAATGAAGCCATCGTATGACGGTTCCACGGCGTAATCGAAAGGCACAACGATGGTCGTGCGCGGAATATATCGCAAGATTTTCGGGTATTTCTGCACGGCGTCGCCCCAGATGAGCGGGCGAGCGCCCATGCTCTTCACCATCCGCGCGACACGGTTAATGTGGCCGCCGTAAACCGCTGCGTAGCCGCGACTACGTACAAGAGCCCGACTTCGGCCCGTGCCCAATTCGAATGTTTCATCACCGCCGATGTGGATGTAATGAATACCTGGAACGCCCGAGAACTCGCTCGATAGGAGGTCGCGAAGAACGTCGTACGTCCGCGGGGACGCAGGGCTGATAAGCTCCGTATAGGGGTTCTCGCGTACGTCAGCATACTCGGGCGACGATAGAACCGCGCCCATGTGTGAGAATGTCTCTTGCTCCGGAACAAACGCCATGTGATAGCGTGCGGCCAGGGTCGAAAGCTGTTTCAGTTCATCCTTCGTGATTCCATCAGCCCTCGTTTCGGTTTCATGTCCCGGGCGGATCACGACATTTTCCAGGTACGGCGAATAGCCGTTTAACTTGTAACTTGCGAGCCGGCGAATGCGCGCGGCGAAGTACTTCATGGTGGGTAGCGTGCCGCGAGATACGTCGTCCGAAACCCATCGGAAAGCGAGCGCGGGATGGTCAACGATGTGTACGCACGGAATGGCACCGGCGGGGCCTATCAATTGCGCCAAGGTGGCCAGCGCGTCCATCTCGCCCGCGCCGTCGCTTGCTTCGATTGCAACGCCGGTTCGCTTCACATTGAGCGTGTAATGCTCGGTCCGGCCGCCCGTTCGGCGAATGGTAACCATTGGCTTGCGGCCCGTCACGGGGGGCCGATGCCCGAACGTTCGCAACCGGTCTGCCAAGATGTCAAGGCCGCCCGGATCAACACTGGGTGGGAGCGTCAAGGCCGCGGAGCGCAGTGGAAAACGGCAGCCCAGCTCGAACGTGACAGACGCCGGCAAAGGAATGAGCGGCGGCAAGGGTTGGACCCCCTTTGGCGGACGAGCGCATGCCGAAACGAGAATGAGTAATAGCGGCCAAAGAACCCGCAAGCTTCTCACGGCGTACCATGTTGAGCGAGCAACTTTGTTAGACCTCGTATGACTTCGTGCGCAACGAGGTCGCGGCCATGCTGGGTAAGATGGGCATCCACCGAGCCATAGATTGCCTTATGGCTCGGCGACCGAATGTCCGTGGTAAAAGACGGCCAAAGACTGATGTAGTCGATGCCGGAGTCGCCAAGAATCGCACGCACAGATTGATCCCAATCAATCGGCGTCAGCGCTGCCTGCGGTACTTTGATCCATGTCGCTTCCGAAGGCCCAAGATCGAAGTGAGTGGGAACGTCAACTACGAGCAGCGGAATGCGCGCCTTCTCAAATGCTGCGCGTAAGTGCAAAAACAGGCGCGTAGCCGGTGCCGCGAACGCTCCCGGCGTATTGCCCAACGCCGAGCCAAACGTTCCAGAGTTCACCGAAAACACCACCGCGTGGTAGCAGCGCATCTCTGTGAGTAGCTCCAAGTATGACGTTACGGCATCAAGTTCCGCCGCAAAGAATTGGACCGGTGTCACGACATATCGCCGGCTTCCGGCGCCGGCATTCATCGCAGCTTCAAGTTGACCGGGAATCGATCCGGCCCAGTCGGTGTCCCACCAGATGATCGAGTTGCCCACATACGCGATTTGAAAGCTCCGCGAATTTGGGCTGCAGTTCATATCCTGGCTAGTCGCAAGAATCGCACCCCGCAAGTCCAACCCGCTAATCTTGCGGATACGTTTGTTGCCGCTGTCCGCAACGACGACCGCACCATGGTCGTAGAGGACGCCGAGCGGCGCATCGAAGAGCGATTGCGAAGCGCCGCCATCGGCAAAGCCGCCCGAGGACTCGGGCGCAACATCAGTCGCCTGACCACCGAGTAGCCGCGAGTACGTATAGGGCGCGGCATCATCGAGGAGCCGCACCGTGTGGGTGCGCGAATCGCTATACACGACAGCGTGTTCGTTAATGGCAGCCAGCGAGATTGGATATCCAATGGGAATATCGCCCTGCGTTCCTCGAACGGCGTCTTCGTCAGATCCCTGTGTTAGCGGAGACGATCCCGTTTGAACGACGATCGGCGCCGTGATTCGCTTCGATTTTCCATCCGGAAAATGGATGAGCAGGCCGCGCGCATCCGCCACGAAGATGGTTTTCCCGCGTTTCGATTCATAAACCGCGACGGCGAGGGGGCGTTCTGTTGCAAGCGGCACCGTCGAGACGGTACCCGCCGCATCGATTTCTCGTAGCCCGCCCTCCAAGTCCGCAATGAAGATGTTGCCTTCTCGATCGGCGGCCATGCCTATTGGATGCGAGAACAACGCCGCAGTGCGGAGCCCGTCTTGCATGCCGGCTTTGAACGGCGTGCCGGCATACGTTGAAACCATTCCATCTGACCCGATGCGCCGAATGACCGACGTGTAGGTGTCGGCCACAAATATTCCGCCCTTCGTCACCGCCAAACCGCTCGGCGCGTTGAACTGGGCTTGAACTGCTGGTCCATCGCGGTATCCACCCGGCACCCAGAGCCCCGAGCCAGCGACCTCGCCCGAACCGGCCAGCGTTCGCACAATGCCATCTTTGGAGATGACGCGGATGCGCTGCGCCCCGGTATCGGCTACATAGATGTTTCCGCTTTCATCCTGCGCTAAGGCGGTTGGAAACAAGAATTGTGCGCTGGCCAACGGCCCATCTTTGAATCCCGCAACACCGGAGCCAGCAAACGTCGCGACCCGCAGATTTTCCTGCGCCAGCGCACACGCCGGAATAACCGCAAATCCAGCAAGAAAGAGCAAGGAAACGGATAGGCGTTTCATCGCTTCTTTCTACCGCTCCGATGCCGGGCACGCCTTCGAGCGACGCCCGAAACATCCATCGATCCGCTGTAGGCCCCACAAATTCCGAGATAATGCCGGCCCTGGTGATTCGCGCCCGCAGCCGCGAGGCGGTCTTTTTTTCTCCGCAGCTAAGAGAATAGTGGTGGCCCCAGCGCTGCGCCGCCGCGCTCTGCAACTAATTTGCTTCCTCACGTTAATCGCCGCGTGGACGCTGGATATGTTTTCGCCTCAGCTCTTTGTTGTCGCCATTCTGCTGAGCGTACCGATCGCCCTGAGCAGTTTGACCCTCAACCAGCGCTTTACGTTTCAATTGATCGTTGTGGCGCTGATTGCGAATGCCAGCGCGGGCTGGTTCAATGCCTACCAAGAACATTTCCGTTGGCAGCCCATTGCGGTCGGAGATCGCCTGCTGGCGGGCCTATCGATTTTACTCGTTGGTACGCTTACCATAAAGGCGCAGCAGGCCGCGCAACGCTCCGGCGAGTTGGCGGAGCGGCATGCTCGCTCCGAAGTCATGCGCGATCTTATCTATGCGCTCTCGCACGATCTGCGCACGCCACTGGCGGCGGCGGGCATGACCATGCGACAAGCGCTCAACGGGTCGTACGGGCGCTTGCCACCGCAGTATCGGGATATTTTGGGGCGACAAATTGCCGCCAACGAAGAGCTGAACCGCCTGGCCGAAACGTTGCTGCTCGTGGCCAGATACGAATCCGGAGACCAGTCGGAGCGGCGCGAAACGGTCAACCTGAATAGCGTCGCACGTAGCGTCATCGAAGAGTTGCGCCCACTCTGGGAGTTCAAAGAAATCCGCGCTGCGTTCGAATCGGACCTTGAACAAATCTATATTTCTGGCGATGAAACCGAGATCAAACGGGCAATAACCAACTTGGTTGCAAATGCGGTAGCATGGACGCCGGCAGGCGGCACAATTGTGCTACGCGTCGACCGCTCTTCAAAGAACGTTGCACTTTCCGTGGAGGACAACGGCTACGGGGTCCCGCCGGCCGCGCGCGCGAGTCTGTTCGAGCGCTTCGTCGGGCATTCGCGACAAGGCGGCGGCTCCCGAAGCGGTCTGCAGCGTGAATCGACCTTCGGAGACCGCCGTCGCAAAGAAACTCGTTGGCGTTGCGATCGACCGGGAAATGCTAACCGGTGAAGGCGTCGACCTGAATCAATTTGCTTTGAACGAAAGTCGTGCGTGAGCAACACGGTTCGCACAGAATATGCGCATCACCTGAGGCCTGTTCATTTTCGGCCGCAAAGATTCTCGCGTTCAATGTAACCCTTGATCTGAAGTAAGAGCGCGTTCATGGTTCGGTTCGCGAACCTTTCGCCGATTACACGATCGAAGAGCTCGCCAAACCAGCACCCAGGCGGTTTATACGATCCTTCCAGTACCAGCGTCGAGCTGGCGCCGCGCGGCCGTACCGTTAAGGTGGCGCCAAAACGTGGAAATGCCCGCCAGCGTGGACGCCACGCAAATGTAAGTCCCGCATGGCGGCGCACGAGGCGCGTCCTATCGTCAAGCAAGCTGTACCGCACTTCAACTTGTGCCGACGTAGGACGGATCGCCTGGACTCTAAAGTCGGAGGCCTGCTCACGAAAAAATGAAGCAGCGGAGTCGAGAACATGTTCGTGCGGAGCATCGACCTCCACGGATCGCACGATCTGTGTCATCTTGCCGCCTAGTGTATGTAAATTTTGTGAACGCGCGGCGAAAAACATCGGCATTGGACGGTACCAACTTCTAATCGCATTCCACGGTTCTACGCGAAACAAGTCTGTCGTTACCATCGCCGCGCAGCCCGTATCTGCCCATCACTTTAGCCGCTGGTCGGGCCCACTAGATATACGGCAAGAGGTCAAAGTATTCTTGGTCTTCGTTCACTCCGCCGTGTCCTTGACCGAGGAGTTTCTCCGATTCGACAAAGCGAATCTCACGAATCCATTTCACCATTTTGAAGCCGAGTTGATTTTCGACACGCAAGCGGAGCGGCGCGCCATGCGCGAGTGGAAGCGCGGCGTCGTTCATCTCGTAGGCGAGGAGGCACTCGGGCTTCATGACATCTTCGATCCGCTGCGTATCATAATACACGCCGCCGAACGTTCCCTCACCGTATGAAATGAATTCGACGACCCGCGCGCTCGGCCACGGCTTTACGAGCGCGATGAGACGCTGCATGGAAATGCCTCCCCACTGCGCGATCCCGCTCCATCCTTGAATGCAGTGATGCAACGATACGTGCTGATCGTGTGCCAGCGACCGAATCTCGGCGAGGCTTAAATCAATGGGGGTTCCGACGCAACCGCTCACTCGCAAGCGGTACGCGCGGAAATCGTCCGCGACGAGGCGTTTCCATTCGTCGGAAACAGGCATCTTGCCGTTCGCCCAAAAGTATGGCGACACGTCGTCTCGCGTGTAGCGTTCCGCCGGATCAAAGCGGGCAGACGAACGCATCCAACGCTCGAGGGGAAAAATGAGGAGCCGGTGCAAGCGCTGGATGAAGCGCGGGTATTTCCACGCCACCACGTAGGCGATGATCCAAGAAACGAACACGATAACGAGACCGGCGCAGCCGAGGATCAAGCCGAGCGAACGCGTGTCATCGGTTCCCAAGACGATG
Source organism: Candidatus Meridianibacter frigidus (assembly GCA_003243975.1). Classification (GTDB taxonomy): domain Bacteria; phylum Vulcanimicrobiota; class Vulcanimicrobiia; order Vulcanimicrobiales; family Vulcanimicrobiaceae; genus Meridianibacter; species Meridianibacter frigidus. The sequence continues at coordinate 49,848 of QHBJ01000011.1, forward strand.
TGATTGAAATTGCGCAGCGCCCCGGTAGAAAACACGAGGCTGACGTGCACGATGGTGAAGGCAAAATATCCGCAGAGCAGGAGAAAGTGAATTGAACGCGCGCCCTGCCGGCCGCCGAATATGCGCGGATACCATGGAAAGGCGTTATCGATTGCGGGCGACATCGCGATTCCCGTTAAGACGGAGGCTGGTGCCATGATAAAGACGACGCCGAAATACGAGAGCTGCTGCAGTGCGTTGTACGCGTAAAAGCCGTTCGGCTCGGTCGGAAAGTGCAGGGTGGCATATTGCACAAACGTTTGCCACGCGTACGGAATGATCGCCCACGATGTCGGAACCAGGCGCGGCCATTGTCCGCTGACGAAGAGCATCGCGACGTAGATGATGCCGACAAGAATAAATCCATAGTCAGTAACGAAATGCCAAGAGCGTCCCATACCGGGAGTATGCCGGTAGCCGGGCAGCGCGATGAGCGGCGAGATGTATCGCGCGTCGTCCTTTGCTGTCCACATGCGGTCCTTCGGAACGTCGATGGGCGTAAAACGCAACCAGTCCGACCCCGGCGTGCAGTTGTTGTTCCAATAGAGCCTGGGGTGGTCCATCAAAATCGATATGCCGCTGCGCATTATCAGAAAAAGGAAAAACAGATTTGCAAAGTGCGTCCAGCGGATCCATACTGGGAAGCCGCGCCCCACACCGTTCGGACCGCTCGCGGTGATGCCGGCGACCGGCGCGGAGTGACTTCCGAACAAGAATACTTGCAGCCAGGCTAACGCGATTGGCACCGCAACGAAGATCAGGATCCAAATGATGTATCGGCGCCGCAGAATGGCGACCAGGCGGCGATCCTCCGGCACGTGAACTTTTCGATGCGCTTCGTCAAAAACAAACATGCGTGGTTCACTCGCCCTTCTCTCGCGCTACAAAGCCGACTCATGTCTTCTCAGCAGGCAGGTTGCATTCCGGCACGCAGGTCGTCTATTTCTGTGTCTGTTACCCGCGAAGGGTCCGCGACGAACTAAACCGAACAGGGCCGGTCCCAGAATGGAAGAAAGCGTACGTGCTTGCAACGTGCCTATGGGTATAACTTTCGCATGAAGTCTGAAGAAGTCGATCTCGGAGGCACCGGGGTTCATCTGGCCGTTCCATCTGGCGCTGGGAGGCATCAGGCGATTATAGTTATTGGTGCGCCGCCCTCAGCGGCAACCCAGTTAACTCAGGTCGCAGATCAGCTTTCAAGTGTGGGCCATATCGCGCTCGCTTTCCCAATGCTCGAGGACGAGTTTGATGGAGCGGAGCTGAGGCATAAAATCGCAGCGGCGATCACGCTTCTTAACGATCGACCGGACGTGCGCCATGGAAACATCGCGCTGTGGTCGTTCGGCGCACGCTGCGGTGCGATTGCGTCAACCGTCCCGGGCGTTTCCGCTGCCATTATACTACACTTGGACGCGGACACGGGACCGACTGGCGATTGGCTGCCGGCCGCCCCGTTTGATCCGCATGACGTTCAGTGCCCGGTCTTGCTTATTTTCGCGACATCGCGTGCTGATGCTGATGACGTCATTCAGCGGATCCGAAACAATCTCGAAAGCGCGGGTAAAGTAGTGGAAGTGGAACGCTATGATGCGCCAGCGTCGCAAGCGGACGTCAGTTTGCAGTCGTTCCCCGCTCGTGTAGTTGCCGACCGCTGGGACCACGTTCAAGCCTTTTTGAGCCGCCATCCCAGCTGAATCAGACCATTAACCTGCTGTTGCCGCCAAGCCGTGATACAACTTGATCGAGCTTGGGGACTCACCGGAGGTCCATATCGTTCTCTCAACGCGAATGTTCGAAACTCTTCTAGAACGTGGCGGACCTTCTGATGACAATCGGGCACGCGGCCAACATGCTGGGGATCGATGTGGACGTTTCAGAATAATGAGCCATCATGCTTAATCTGATTTGGGCTGTAGCGTCGATTGGTACGTTCTTTGTCTTTGTCATCTCCGCAGTTGTGGCATTGGGCCAGTTTCGATCCAATAGCAGGAGCAATCAGCTCGCCGGGCTACAGGCGGTATCCGCTCATTCTACCGGTACGGATTTTCAGCGATGGTTCGCCTTCGTGTTGAAAGAGTTGCCGATCAAGATGGCCGACCCGGCTTTTCGAGACGGTCTGCGCGAAAATCCAATCGACCGCGATGCCCATCCGGAAATCCAACTGGCGGACTGGTACGAAGAGGTGGGCATTCTCGCGAAGTACGGCGTTGTTCACGAAGCGCCGCTCATCGAATTGCTACGAGGCGGCCCGGAAACGGCATGGCGCGCCCTTGGCACCACGATAGCGCTCTACCGGGAGATCTGGGGATTCTCGTATTATCGTAATTTCGAGCGGCTTGCTGAGCGCTCGCGCGCCTTCTATAGTAAGATCGATCCTGAACGCACGGCTCGTTGAAACGGCGCATGCCCGAAGGAAAGCCGGTAAGATTGCCGCTGAGAATAGTTAGTGAACCGCTGTGTGGCCTTCGATCGTCGCCCCGTGAACAGTAAGACGTAAACGCGAGAATTGAGTCAATTCGCAAGTTTCGTTAAGGCTGAGCCCTTGTGCATTGCAATATGATCAGTCTTATCACTCTTGATTTCGTATTGCGGTTCATCCTTGGTTGCGTGTCTCGTGTAGCCTTTAAATTCGATCTCCGACGTGATGACTTTGATAATCTTGCCGGTGACGCGACCGGCTTCAGAGTTCCAACTCACGTGATCGCCAACTTTGAATCGTCGTTTCATCTTGTGAGTCTACCCCTGAAGAATTCTCTTCCTGTTCGCGACCCGCAGACGCTCCCTTGAATAAAAACCTCGGTCTTTTTGCTGAAAACCCACTAATAACCGGTATACTCTTCCACGCGCACGTCGTCTCCCTGCACTCTAATTCCAGCGAGGACGGCCTGCAATCCTTTCACCATCGCCGGTGGACCGGTAATGTAGAAGATCGCGTTTTTCGCGGCGTCGGAATACTTTGCCAACATCTCGGCGTTAATCATCCCAGTTTCGCCTGACCAAGGCTGTGTGGAGTTTTCAATGTCCGTCATGGTGGCGATAAGCGTGTAATTCGGGTTTGTTTTCTGCAATGTTTGTAGCTCGGCCAAGAAAGGCGCATCTTCCGGTCGGCGGTTGGAATAAAACAGCAAGATTCGATGAGGAAGCTTCAAGTGCGCGGCTTCGAAAACGATGCTCCGAAACGTTGTGACGCCGACGCCTCCGGTTAGTAATACTGCGGGACGAGAAGCGTCGTCATGCAGTGTCAATTCCCCGAACGGGCCCTCGATTTTGACTGCGGTGTCCAAGGGCATCGATTTAAGCACGCGCTTAAAGGCGGTATCCCGCATACGCGTGGTGATCATAATGGTTTCTTCGTACGGAGCGCTCGAGACGGAAAACCCCCGCTTGTTACCTTCGCTATCCGTTTCGGATGGATTCGCGAGGGTGATGTCTACGAATTGGCCCGCCGTAAACGTCCAATCCAGCGGCTTCTCAAACTCGAAAGCCATCGTGTCCTCGGCAACCTCTCGGCGAACTTTGAGTGATGCATTGAACGTCGGCCACTTTGGTGCAGTTTCCACAAAATTTTAACTTCGGTCGGTTCTACGCCGCATCCTAGTGTCTAAGCTGGGCCGCCGCTCATCAACTCTTCCTTCGCGCGTGCCAACTCCACGCCGAGAGCGTCAAGTTCCGTCTCACTCATGAGGTCACGAGCTTCCCTGAACATTTCGTGCTCTTCTTCATGGACGTGGTGTTTCACAAGCTCGCCCAGCACTTGCAGTTTCGCGTTGTACGTTTCGTCAGTCGCCTCTGTGCGTTCGAGCTTTTTGAGCATCCCCTTGACGTTGGAGTGCTCTTCGTAAGCTTCTAGCACTTCCTGTTTCGCATCGTCGTCGTTACCGATTTGCGCCTTCTTTTTCAGAGCGGGGTAAAAGATGGTTTCCTCGATCTTAGAATGCACGGTGAGGTCGCGATCGATCTGCTCGAAAAGTTTGCGGCGCTCGACATGTGCAGATTGGCTCAAACCCTTGATGTCTTCGAGAAGCTCTCCAACTTTTTTATGGTCCGCTTTTAATAAGGTTATTGCATCCATGGGTAGATCTCTCTTTCGTGTAGCGCTGGAGCTTTACCCGCTACCACGCACGTTGAAGCGCGTCTGGATGGACCGCAGCCATGATGGCTTTGCGAGACGGTAATACCGCCGGCAGGACACGAACCGAACAAAAATGAGCCACCTTCTGACGTTGGGACATGGGACAGCGACGGTCGTCGAGCTCGCTGCCTTGATCCGCAATGCCGGAATCGAGCTCATTGTCGACGTCCGGACAGTGCCGAAAAGCCGCCGGCACCCTCAGTTCTGGCGGGAACAAATGGAAGTCTGGGTTCCAACGCTCAGTGGTAGCGCCTACACTTGGCAACCTCGACTTGGCGGCTTTCGCAAAGCGAACCCCGCGAGCAACAACGTCGCGCTCCGCCATCCCTCGTTTCGCGCGTACGCCGACTATATGGAAACCGACGACTTTGCTTCCGCCCTCGATGGCCTCTTGGCACAGGCGGCCGAGAAGCGCGTGGCGATTCTGTGCTCCGAAACGGTGTGGTGGCGTTGTCACCGGCGCCTGATCTCCGACGCAGCCGTCTTGTTGCATAGTGTCGACGTCCAGCACCTGATGCACGATGGAAAACTCCGACCGCACCTGTCAACCGCTGGGAGCCGGATTACGGTCGATGGTAAATTGCGCTACGATGTTTTGTTCACCGAGGAAGCTTCTACCGCGTGAGTTTACGCACCACGATCCGGCCCGTAACCCCCTATCGGCTGGATTTAACCGTCCAAGCTCTTCGTCGGGTGATCACCAACGTCGTTGACGTCGTTACGCCCGATGGAAAATATCTGCGGGCTTTCGCGAGTGATGATGGTGTGAACATCGTCGAAGTGCGCCAGACGCAGAACGATCTGTTGGAAGTGCACATAAAGGGACGACATGCTCTGGCTCGCTTAGAAACGGTCGCGAGGATGCTTGGAACCAGCGCGGATTTGCGCGTCTGGAACGCTCGCGTGGCGATGTCCCCCTGGCTGGCGACGCTTGCACGAGATCTCCGCGGGGTAAAGCCTCCACGCTATCCTGATTTGTGGGAAGCATCGTGCAACGCCATTGTGTTCCAGCAGCTCAGCATTGTCGCAGCATCCACGATCATGCGCCGTTTTGTAGAACGATTTTCCGATCCGATCGAACACGATGCCGTGAGGTTGCATCCATTTCCGGCGACCGCGAAGATTCTTGGCGCCAGCGATTCGAAGCTGCACGGTGTCGGCCTGAGCCGCCAAAAAGCGACGTATCTCAAAGACGTCGCGGCGGCCGTTACTTCACGCTCGATTACCTCTACAATAATCGAATCGTTATCTACAGATGATGCCCTTCGCGAGCTGCAAAAGATCCGCGGCATCGGCCGTTGGGCGGCCGCCAATATCTTGTTGCGCGGCTTTGGGCGTCTCGATGTTTTTCCCCCGAGTGATTCCGGCGCCGCCAAAAGCATCAAAATCCTTTCAGGCGATCCGAAAACCAATCTTGACGAGGTACTGTGCTCGTTGGGCGACGTGAGAGGAATGTTGTACTTCCATTTCCTTCTTGGCCGACTTCGACGCCTGGATGGCTTGTGAGGCTAGTTGCGTTCGAGGACGGCACGATGCATGTCTTTGTCCGCGACGGAATAAAAAAAATCGCGCCGATGCATCGCCCAAGCGATGCATGATCCTGCAAAGGCGACATCGGTATCGTGCCATGAATTGCCGACCAGCGTTCCCGCGCCCAGCCCCAAGCCGCAAAGCAACCACACGATCGCGGCGAGCAAGAATGCTTGCGACGCGGTGCGGGGTCCCGCAGCGCGGTGTAGGACATCGAGGAGATCGAGAGCATAGACGAGCGCCGCACAACCGAAGAGGATCGCGTCGGGCCAGATAAGCCAAGCGACGCCGGCGCGCGCGATCGGCAGGACGATCGGGCGACCCTTCGGCCTCGATCTGGAATGCAACGAAAAGGCACCTGTTAGAAGGTGCCTTCGCGCTTCTTGGTTGAGCTAGTCCGTCGTGGCTAGTGTACCACCACCACACGTACATCAACGTATCCGCAATGAGGAAACCCGTGGCAAGAAAATTAGCTCCGGTGCATCCAGGCGAGATACTCTTAGAGGATTACATGAAACCTCTGGAGCTTTCGGCGACTCGCCTCGCGCTCGGTTGCATGTGCCCCCAAACCGCATCCTCGCTATCATTAAGCAACAGCGTGCAATCACGACGGACACCGCGCTGCGGCTCGCACGCTACTTCGGAAATACGTCCGCCGGCTTTTGGCTCAACCTGCAGCTTGACGAGGTCGCGCGGAAGCCGAAACGCTTTAATTCGATGGTTTGTGACGTGAGAGGAGCCCGATCGTGGCCAGCGCGGTGACCGCGGACCGCCTTCAGTTCGCCTTCACCATCATGTTCCATTATCTGTTCCCCATCGGAACCATGGGAATGGCACCGTTCATCGCATGGTACACGGTCAAAGCGGCTCGTACCGGAGATCGCCGGTACGATCGCGCGGCTCAGTTTTGGGCGAGGATTTTCGCGATCAATTTCGTCGTCGGCGTCGTTACTGGTATTCCCATGGAGTTCCAATTCGGGACCAATTGGGCGACCTTTTCCGCGCGCACCGGTGCGATCGTCGGTCAACCGCTGGCGATGGAAGGGATCTACGCGTTTTTCCTGGAGTCGATCTTTTTGGGCATATTCCTGTATGGGCGCGGCTCCGTTTCACGGCGTTTGCACGCGCTCTCAGCCGTGCTCGTCTGGCTCGGCGCTTGGGTTTCCGGCTTCTTCATCACGGCCGCGAATGCATGGATGCAACATCCCGTTGGTTACTCGCTCGGGAGCGACGGACGAGTGCGGCTGGAAAGCCTACCGGCGGTATTGTTTTCGCCCTTCTTGTGGTGGCAGTACCTGCACGTCATGACGGGCGCCGTGGTTACCGGCGGCTTCCTGGTGGCCGGAGTCGGCGCGTATTACCTCCTGGCACGCCGCCAAGAAGCGTACGGTGAAATATTCGTGCGCAGCGGGGTGCTGGTCGCTTTCGTGTTTTCGGCGATTGCGGTCTTTCCAACTGGAGATCGCAATAGCGCTGAGGTAACGCGCTACCAGCCTGCTAAGCTCGCCGCCATGGAAGGGCTGTTTAAGTCGGAGCGCGGCGCGCCGCTTGCTATCATTGGCATGCCGGACGCGAAGAACCAAAGGCTGATCGACCCAGTTTTCGTTCCCGACGTGTTGAGTTTCCTCGCGTACGGCAACGTCCACGCAAACGTCAAGGGGCTGGCGGAGTATCCGGCCGACGCGCGGCCGCCGGTCGAGGTGACGTACTACGCGTATCACATCATGGTTGGCCTCGGGACGATTTTTCTGGGGTTGGGTGCACTCGGCACGTGGCTGTTGTTGATGAAACGGCTGGACCGGAGTCGCTGGTTGCTGTGGCCCCTGATGCTGGCCATGCCGTTTCCCTACATCGCCAACGAAGCGGGTTGGCTCGTGACCGAAGTCGGCCGTCAGCCGTGGATCGTATACGGCATGCTTCGAACCAGCGAATCGCCCTCGCCGACCGTGGCGGCAGGTGAAACGATCTTCACGACCATCGGCTTCGTCGGCATGTACTTCTTGCTCGGGCTCCTCTTCATGCTGCTCGTACTGCGCGAGATCAGCACCGGTCCGGACGGCGAATCGCACCACGCTCGTGCGGTTACGGGCGCGGCGCCGGGATGATCGCGCTCGCCTTCGTCCTTCTCGCGCTTATGCTGAGCGTCTATGTGCTCTTGGACGGCTACGATCTGGGCCTGGGCGCAATCCATCTCTTCGTTGCCCGCAACGACTCAGAACGCGCCGCGACGACGGCGAGCATTGGTCCGTTCTGGAATGGCAACGAAGTGTGGCTGATCGCGGCCGGCGGTACTCTCTTCGCGCTCTTTCCGCAAGTCTACGCGTCGGCTTTCAGCGGCTTCTACCTGCCGTTCATGATCGTGCTTTGGCTGCTCATGTTCCGTGGCATTGCGCTCGAACTGCGCGGCCACTTTCCAAGCGATCTGTGGCGCGGCTTCTTCGACGTGACCTTTGCGGCCGCGAGCGCGCTGCTGATCCTGTTGCTCGGCATTGCTCTTGGGAACGTCCTGCGCGGCGTCCCGCTCGACGCTGCGCACTACTTCGCCGGCACCTTCGGCTTTTTGCTGAACCCGTATGCCCTGAGCGTTGGTGTTCTCGCGGTGCTCGCGCTTTCGCAACATGGTGCCGCATGGGTTGCGACCCGCGTCGACGGTCTGCCGGCCGACCGTTCGCTGGCAGCGCTGCGCGTACTGTCGCCGCTCGTTCTGGGGGTCGCGAGCGTGCTCACCTTCGCGACCTTCCGCGTACACTCGCCGCTACCGAGTTTCCGCGCGATGCCATTGATCGCGCTCGCTCCGATCGCGTCGACCGCGGGCCTCATCGGCGTCTTCTTCTTTCGCGTCACCGGCTCACCACGACGCCTCTTCGACGCATCGACGCTGTTCTTGGCCGGAATGCTAGCCTCAGCGGCGGTGACGCTATATCCGTATCTATTGCCGGGCTATCCGTCGGCGGAAAGCGGCTTGACGGCGTACAGCAACCCACCGTCGCCCACTGCCCTCGGCACAACGTTGACGGTCGTGATCGTGGGCCTCGTTGTCGTTGCCGGATACCGAGCCTTCGTCGTCAAGCGATTGTCGCGTTAGGTCCACCCGGCCCAACATTGAAGGGCGTCCGCATCCTCGGATTGGAACTTTCCGGGCGCCTTAAACGTCGCCGGATCTCGCTTGCGGTGGCCCTCAAGCAAATCTTCAACCAAATCCGCCGGACTGTTTGCAAGTGAACCATTGGGCCGGACGTGAGAGTGCCACGCGACACGCAAAAAGTCGTACGCGGAACGTTCTAATGCAAGATGGATACAAGCTAGTCTTTGACGCGAAGCCGCCCGGTAGTGGTCTCTTTTCAGCCCCGGTCAGCCCAGGTCAGCACCGACCCCGGTTTAGCGCGCTGCCGAGGGCTGCGCCAAGGGCGACCCCAATGGCTATGCCGATAGCGATATTGTGCATAGCGGCCCCGGCGCCAGCGCCGATAGCAATGCCGAGGCCAATATAGTTGCTAGTCCGGAAGCGGTTCATGACAGCGCGAGGTTCTCCTTAGGCCGCTAGGCCGCCTCGCATGAGGTCCGGCAGGTTCGCCAGGTCGTAAAGCGTCAAATGCGATCCGTCAGCCCCGCCTTAATTGCCGGCGCCGTCTTGATTGTCAAATGCTTCAAAAGGGACCACTACCGGGCCGCCCGGGGGC